>JAEOTA010000054.1 GCA_016840085.1 Promethearchaeota archaeon | reverse complement strand
CGAACATGGAAGATTAGAGAAAAAGATACTGGAAACATCGCACGTTTTGAAGAAAATATTAGACAGTTACAGGAGGTCTAAATAATTTTGTCGAGTGAGTGGGGATTGTCAATTAAGAAAAAAAAGAGAATTTAAATAATTTAAAATTTGTTTTACATATTTTTGGTATGTTTATATCGCTTTTTCCAAATGAGAATTGATGTAAGTGCTATAGATGCTATAAGAATATATAAGCTATATCCTGGAATTGCACCATCTCCTTCTTCCTCCTCTTCTTCCTCTTCCTCTTCTTCCTCTTCCTCTTCTTCCTCTTCTTCCTCTTCCTCTCCGTTTGCAGGAATTGATACAGTGATTTCATAACAATTTGAAAGTATTTCTCCATACTCATTCATAGCTTGAACAATGAAGAAATATGTACCGCTATCATAGCCTGAACAAGAAAATTCAAGATCTGTTGTGTCTTCTATTAAAGGAGTTACAGCTCCGTCAATTTCGGTAATATAACTTGATGATTCATATACTGTATAAGTATTAGCCCAATCTGATGTAGACCAAGTTAAATCAAAATCACCATCATCATCAGGATCGTCAGCAGTACTGGAAAGTATAAATGTATCAGGAGGATACTGGAATTCGACATTCGTATCAGTACAATCTAATGCAAACCACCAATAACCAGTACCATCGTAGAATTTACCCTTTACTAATATTCCTGTAGTTTTTTCGTACCAGGCAAAACTACCGGGTATAGTTATATCTTCTAGTACCCACACATCTATAGTACCAAAATTAGGAAGATCATAAGTTTGTTCATCTGCCACAGTGTAAACATGATCACCAAGCATATCGGTAACTATCAAAACTTCGTCGCCGAGATTCACATGTGTGAAGATCCATATAAAAGTATGAGTACCATCTCCAAATATAGAATTCGTCATAATTCTTGTCTTGCTATCAACTATCCATGAAGTAGCTGGAGAACCGTCCATAAACCAGATATTAGAAAATAGATCTCCTGAATAATAAGAATATGAGAATGTAAAATCATGAAATTCCCCGTAATAATTAGAATAATCATAGTCTATATACATGGTATCAAATAAATGGACTTCGACAATGAGCAATAGTTCAGTTACAATATTGTTACTTAAGAAGGTTTCACCAGATACAGGTGGAGCCCAAGCAGTGAAATTATAGGAGCCATATCCAGTTGGAGTCCATTCATAAGTAATGGTTTCACTTTCACCAATAGAAAGAGTTGGAATTGTAGTTGAATTCACAACTGCTTCATCAAGCTCCAGAAACAAATCGACAATATTCTCAACAGTATTTCCCGTATTGAAAACAGTTGCATTAATAATGTAAGTATTACCGATTTCAGGAGATTCAGGCACTTCCATAGTAACACATAGGTCATTAGTGAAATCTAAAGGTTCTTGATAAAATTGGATCGCAAAATTATCTGTAGAATCGTCTAATCCTTGATATGAATTATAATAATCTGTATCCACACCTAAATTTAACCCGCATGTATAACCAGAAGTAGTGTAGTCAAGATAATCATAATTAAACACAATTTCACCTGTGTTATATAAAATTACTTCAAAAGATCCGACTAAAGGATCATTCCAATGATATATATTTAGCCATTCTGCCACCCAATAAGTCCCAAATGATTGTACATAAATATCTCCTCCATCAGGTATGTAAAGATCATCCCAAAATGGAGCTATTAAGTAATAATTCTCTATATCATCTGAAGGAATGAAATCGTTAGAGTAATCATCAGGTGTTGAATCAGTGAAACTAAGATATCCATTTTCGCTTAAATATACTGTTGAAAATGTTTGATCGTAAAAAGTAAAACTAAAGGGTAAAGCTATTGCAGCATAGTCGTCATCACCTAAAGGTAACAATGTTCCACCAGACGCATCTATCCAACTATAAGGATAACCTGGTACCATTATATAATTCTGAAATATATTTAGCTGCATAGTTTTATTATTATTTGAAATGTAGGTCTCACCAGATACAGGAGGAGAGTATGCATTAAAAGTAAATGTTTTAACTTCATTTACTATCCACATATAGGTAATTGTTACACTTGCGCCAACAGTGAGAGTAGGAATAATGATTGAATCTTTAAGAACACCATCAATAGATAAAGACAGACCAACATCAGTTTCAGCATTAAGACCTATGTTGATAACACTTGCTTTAACGGGGTAAATATAACCAATTTCAGGATTTGTGGGAAGTTCTAACAACACTTTTAACTCGTGGTCAAAAGTTTTAAATGTGCAATTCACATGTCCTGGAGTATTTGCGGGAGTATCTAGAGATTCTGGTGAAATTTCTACTAAAGTCCCTCCTATATATCTTTCAACTAGAAAAGAAGAAATTATGCCTGTTGTTGTAGATGACCCAACATCTAAAAAGAAAAATACATCAGGGTCTACATCATAATATGTTTGAAAATCTGATATATCTAAAGCCATAAATTCAGGAAATAAATTTACTACATCATTATCATAGAGCGGAATAGTCGTATCTAAAGGTGAATCATGTGGACCTACTCCTAATGTAATTATATCATCCATTCGAGTAGGTGCGGCACTAAATTCCCATGTGCCTATTAGACTTGGGTTATAATCTATTCTGTCATCGTAATAAAGTATAGATTGCCAAGGATCTTCTCCAAATTCCATGAATGCATTATAAGTCAGCCAATAATACCCATTATCACCCCAACCAAGACCCCAAGAATTCACTACTCTAAATGCCCCAACATCGCCATCATCTGTTATTGAATCATCATATCCAACAAAGCATTGAGCATGGTTTAGATCGCCAGGATCGTAATAATATTCATCGGAAGAAATTATATAATTACCATCTGCAAATCCAGGATCAAATTGATATGCATCAATACCAAATGTAACAGGAATTTCACTATCGAGAAGAGCCTTAATTATATCTATTGTTTCAGGTCCTGTAAAGATAATTGGGTTATAAATAAGAGGTCTATGGTAAGGTGCTTCTCTCCATGCAGGTTCTTCTCCCCAGCTGTCAACATCCATATCATTATATGGCATTGTACTTAAAGTTGATACTCCCCAATCCAGCATTAATTGAGCAACTTCAACAGGCGCAGAACCATAATCATAAGCTGCGACTTTATTATAAACCCATGCTGGACTTAATAAGTAATCCGTGTTTCCGGAACTTGCATCCCATCCATAGTCTTTTGCTTCCATGTATCCATATGCATAATAAGCATTCGCCCATGCTGTACAAGAACCCTGCATAGCCTGATCCCCTACTACAGGGAAATAGATTTCTGTTGAAATATCCGCAGAAGCCCCATAATTCGGAGAACCAGCTTCAGGAATTATACCTAATATAGATACTTTACCAATTAATTTTTCAAGGTCTTCTGGTGTGGGGGGTGCATATCCAGTTCCATGGCCATCGATAATTTGATTATAATCTTTGTGTGAATCTCTTAGCTCGTATTGTTTCTTCATTTCCTCGACTTTTTCTCGTGTTATATATTCAGCTACATAGTTCTTTCCGTTTAGAGTAATTGTGAATGCATCAGAGGGGTATGGGTTTTCCTTATCAACCGATTCGTAGCTACTTAAAACAAAAGATGTACTTATAAGATTTAAAGGAATAGCTACTAAAATCAATATGTAAACTATCAGTACAATTTTGTATTTCATTTTTTTTTTCACATATTTCATTTTAAATTTCGCCTTAGAATTTTTTTTAGATTTTATTATAATACTTTATTATTAACACATTTATAAGAATTTACATTTTTGCGTGCAGAAAAGTAAAATATAATTAAATTTCAATTTAAATTGAGGAATATCTCTTTTCTACACATAAGAAAGATTTGGAATCTATTCAGTTAATTCGTAAGAAATTATATCACAATATTTTTGAAAACCTAATTTTTTATAAACTCTTTCACCTAATGTTGAAGCTTGAAGTACTCCCACATAAAATCCCATTTTATATGCATCTAATAATGCATTTCCACTAATAATAAGCCCAAATCCTTTACCTCGATATTCAGATAAAGTGGATACAGCATGAAGTCCTGCTACACCTGATGAAAGATATAACATTAAAGTTGAAATAACTTTTCCTTCAAAATTACCAATGTAAAATTTCACTTCAGGTTGTAGACGCAAAAATTTAAGTAATTCAAAATCTACCTTTACACTAAAGACTAATGAAACAGTTTTAGCCCATTGTTCCAAGGATTCTTCATTATCTACAAGCTCAACTTCTAAATCATTATTATATATCATTTCATTTTTAATATTCTTTAGATCAACTGCCATCCCTACTTGTTGATATACATTTGAAAAACCATTTTTCTCTAATAAATGCCCCAAATTTGAGGGTTTTGTAAGGGGTCCAACTGTCCAGCCATTAGGTGCTTTACCTTCCAGAATTAACTTTTTTATTTCTAGTATTTCATTTTCTATATTTAAATCTACTAAATTGGCTCTAAAGATACAATTTGGCCAATCTGCATTCTTAGCAAAAACCCAACTTATTTTGTCTTCTAAACGAGAATTAAAATTAGCATGTTGAGATGACTTAGCGTAAAAATCATCTAAGTCTTTCTCAATATAAGAATTAATAGAGTTTGAAGATATTTCTTTTAAGATATTATTTATCATTTGATCCCTTTTAAGACTTATACAATAAGAATAAGATAAATATAAAAAAAATGAAGAGATTTTTATTGCTATTTTAGTTTTTTAATGTTGAATTAGAATACAAGAAGTCCTGCTCCACCGCTAAAAAGCATTAAGAATCCTAGAAAGATAGATGCTGTTAATGACATCACAACTAATAAGGTGTTAATACTTGGTCCCGCGGTATCTTTAAATGGATCGCCCACTGTATCGCCTGTAATGGATGCTTTATGGACATCAGTGCCTTTTCCTCCGAGATTACCATCTTCAATCCATTTCTTTGCGTTGTCCCACGCCCCACCGCTATTTGACATAAAGATAGCGAAGACAAAACCTGAGAGAATAGCCCCTACCAAGAATGCACCTAGTGCTGCAACACCAAATAGTATTCCAACTGTAATCGGAATGACAATTGAAATAATACTTGGGATTATCAATTCTCGTAATGATCCCTTAGTTGCAATATCAATAGTTCTGCTAAAATCGGCGGCTTCTTCTCCTTTTAATATTTTTGGATTCTCTTCGAATTGTCTTCTGATTTCATCAACCATTTTGGCAGCATTTCTTTGAACTGCCATAACTAATAATGCGGAGAATAAAGCGGGCACAACTACCCCAATAAAAGCACCAATTAATACGTTTAATGTGAGAAGATCCATTACATCAATAGTCCCAGGATTAATATCATTAGCCTCTGTTGCAAATGAAAACATCAAAGCAAGCACTGTTAAATTTGCAGCTCCTATAGCGAATCCTTTAGTAATAGCTTTAGCAGTATTACCCGCTGAATCTAAATGATCTGCTGTGCGTATTATATCATCTCCAAGATCTCCTTGTTCTGCTATAGCTCTTGCATTATCTACAATAGGACCATAAGCATCATTAGAAACGATAGTTCCTACTATCGCAAGCATTCCTACGGCAGCAATTGCAACCCCAAAAACACCACCTAATAGATATGCAAATATCATAGCAAATATAATTCCAATGGCTGGTGGAACTACACTTAATAATCCATATGAAAAACCACTCAGTATAACAACAGCATGACCCTCTTGGGCGGCTTCTGCCATTTTTCTTGTAGGCTTTCTATCAGCTCTAGTAAAGTAATCGCTCGTAAAACCAAGTACAATACCTGCAAAAAGACCAATAACAGCACACCCACATAATTTCCATAGCATTATTGCTTGCTCTCCCGTTAATCCAACAACCATTATTAAGGTAAATAGAGCAGCTAATCCTGCAAAAAGTATTGTTGATAAATAAGTTCCAGTGTTTAAAGCTTTACCAGGATCATCAGATCCCTTCCATTTTATTATATAGATTCCAAGAAGTGATGCTATTAAACCAACGCCACATAATACAACAGGAAAAACTGTAAATACAAACCTTGCATATTCATCCATCTCCAAGACAAGATCTACAAAACTAGGTAATGTTGCGGCTAAAATCATTGCTGCTATGATGGAAGCTACATATGAGTCAAAAAGATCGCTTCCCATGCCGGCAATGTCACCAACATTATCGCCAACATTATCAGCAATCGTTGCGGGATTTCGTGGATCATCTTCAGGAAGATCATATTCAGCCTTCCCTACTAAATCAGCACCAACATCCGCAGTTTTAGTGTATATGCCTCCGCCGCACTTCATAAACAAAGCCACACTACTTGCACCGAAACTAAAACCTAATACAATCATAGGATCGGGCACAATCCAATATAAAGTTGAAACACCAATTAAAGCAACTCCTACTACAGCAAGACCCATGACAGTTCCTCCAAAAAACGCTATGTCAAATCCTTTTTTTGTACTAACAGTACAACCTTGAGCTGCTCTTGTATTTGCTTTAACACCAACGTACATCCCAAGCCAGCCTGCAAACATTGATCCGATAGCGCCTATAATGTAAGCAACCATCTGTTCCCAATTTAATGCTCCAGCAACTAGCCTAGTATATGTATAGCTTTCTTCGAATGGAGAAGGTAAAAATAGCATAGCAACTGCAAGGACTGCCACAAAAATTCCTAAAATCTTATATTGAACTTTTAAGTATGTTTTTGCGCCTTCTTCAATGTATCCTGCGACCTCCTGCATTCTTTCATTTCCAGGATCCTCCTTTAAGACTAAGTATCTAAAGTACATAGCCATTGCTATTGAAATAATCCCTGCTATTAATGCAACAATTAAAATTATTGGTACAGCCATAATTTTTCACTTAAGTTCTATTTTTTTTTAGATTTTTTATAAACTTTATAATAATATCACTCAAAATTTCCTAAATCATTAAAACATTTTGAATTGGAGATAGATCATTCTTCTAAGAAAAAGTAAAACATTTTAAATTGAACAAGATGTTTATTAATCATTCGAAGGTAGTAATTTTAGGCGTTAAGGTCGAAATATAACAAAATATAAGAAAAAATTGATACTAAATGCTTTCAGAAGAAAGTGAAGAGATTTTATTGGAAAAGGCAAAACTTGAAGAGAGAAATTGCAATTGGATTTTGGCAGCGTTGCTTTACAAAAAAGCTGCGATGTCTTTTCAAAACAATAAAGAAATTGTAAAAGCAGCCAAGACCTACTTTAATGGTATATTTATTTCAATTGTGGTTAACAAATAAGTAACTTAAAAAAAAAAGGTTTGATTATTTTTGGCTTTAGAAATTTATCATATAATTTTTTTGATTTTCATAGGTGCTCTTGTAGGAATTAGTATGAGTTTTGTAGGGCAGACTGGTCAAGGAGTCGTAGTTCCTCTTATACTTTTAATTACAGGAGATGTTTTATTGGCAATAGCTGTGAATGTTATAAATGACTTTATTGCCGCTACTTCTGTAGCAATTAATTATGTAAGAAAAAAGCAATATTATTTAAATAAGAATATTGTTATTTTAATCGTAGTTTCTTTAGTTGCTTCTTTTTTCGGTGTCCTACTTTTAATGTCAACTCCTTTGAGTATAATTTTCGGGTGGTTTTTACCAGTTTTTATTATTCTCTTAGGTTCCACTGTTCTTTCTAAAGGATTTCCTACGTCTGAAACCTTGAAAGAGATGGTTCATAAAATTTCCAGGAGATTTTTGAATAATAAAAAAGAAAATGTAAATTTAAAAAATTTTGAGAAAACACCAGATAATAGATTAAATACTGAAGAGGAGCAATTAGAAAGTGTAATTAGGCCCTATTCAAAATTATTCTTTCTATTAACACTGGTTTTAGGAATTATAATAGGGCTTAATTCAGGGATGTTTGGTGCGAATTCAGGTTTCATCATAACATTAGTTTTAATTATATTATATGGTTATCCTTTAAAGAAAAGTGTAGGAACTGCTTTAATTTTAAGTATTATTATGTGTATTTTTACGTTTAGTACTTACCAAATACTAGGATACGTAGTTAAAGGTCAATTTTTTTTTAACTGGGAATTCGTATTTTATCTTGGTATAGGTTCCTTTTTTACGGGGATTATTACTTCCAACTTCGTACAAAAACTTTCAGCAAAAGCAATGGGGCGAGGAATGGGAGCAACTATGATTTTTTTAGGATTATTTTCTCTGATATTTTATTTTATCAGTTAATTTTAAGTACTCTCAAATTTCATTGAAATTCTATTTAGATTAACTTAGAATTTCTTAATTCTTTTAATCTTTTTTATTCAAAGCATAAGATAATATTTTTTTTTCAAATGTTTTTCTAAGAATGTAGGAACTTAATAAATTTTTATAAGATTGTGTAGAAAGAGATTTTTTAATTGTATTACTATTTTATTTAAGAATTATATTATAATAATTGTTATAATTAGTAACTGGAGAGTTAGTAACTTTTAAAGGTTTCATTTAAAATAATCAATACTTCAAAGAGGTTAGTTTTATGAACGAATTAAAGTGTGAAGTCTTAATCATTGGTGCTGGTCCAGCGGGATTAACTGCTGGGGTGTATTGTGCCCGAGCAAATAGAGATGTTATCATTCTTGATGGCAAAGAGCTATCTGCTTTAGCAAAAGCAAAAGAAATACAGAATTGGCCAGGAGAAATAGATATTAAGGGAAAACATCTGTTAGCAAAATTTAAAGATCATGCTGAGAGTTATTCTGAGAATGTAAGTATAATCAAGGGTGATGTAATTTCACTAATGCTAGGGATGGGAGTTAATATGATATCTACACGAACTGCTAACATAACTTCTGACGTGGTGGTTATAGCTACAGGGGGAGGTCAAAGAAAAGATATCATAAAGGGTGAGAGTTCTTTACTTGGTTATGGAGTGTCTTATGGTGCATTATATGATGGACCGATCTATAAAGATAAAATTGTTTATTTATATGGTGCAGACGAAGAAATGTTAGAAGATGCTTTAGCATTACAACAAATGGGTTGCATCGTACGAATAATCACAAAAGTTGGGATTGAAAAATTGCCTGAAAAGATATATGACGTTAAAGAAGTTGGAATTGAAGTTTTTGAAAATATGGAAGTAATTGAAGTAGTTCCAGATTCGGAAGGCAGCATTCAAAAAATTATATGTAAGTCTACTAAGCCTGAATCAGAAAATATTGAAGAAATAAAGGAATTTGAATTAAGTTGTTTATTTATTTTATCTCATATATCGTCTAATTCAATTTTCAAAAAAGCGGGAGTAGAATTAGATAATATGGGAAATATTAAAGTTGATGAAGAACAAAAAACAAATCTTAAAGGAGTTTATGCTGCTGGAGATTGTACGGGGGGAATTTTTCAAGTAGTTTTTGCTGCAGCAGAGGGTGCACGAGCGGGAATAAACTCTTGCAAATATCTCCGTCAATTAAAAAAAGAATAAAAAAATTGAATTTATTTATCCAAAATAAATTTGAAAAAAATTTATACTATTATTAAGATTATTATGTTTAAAGTTGGATTAAGCTACAAAGTATGGGTTACTAAAATTGTCTGATAAAAATGATATAGATCTAGCAATCATTGGGGGTGGACCTGCAGGATTAACAGCTGCAATTTATGGTGGAAGAATGGGTTTAAGGACTATTCTCTATGAGTGTGAAAGTTTTGGAGGGCTAGCCGGGACAGCTCCCAAAATCGAAAATTATCCCGGATTCGAGAGTATCAACGGTCTTGAATTAACTGAAAAAATGAAGGATCAAGCGGAAAATTGGGGAGCTACTTTTTTTTATGAAAAAATCTCAGCAATCAATCCAAAAGAAATGACCATAACTACATATAAAGGTAACATAAAAGTAAAAGCCATCATAATTGCTACTGGTTCGAAACATCAAACACTTGGATTACCTAATGAGATAGAATTAATAGGTAATGGAATTTCTTACTGTGCTACTTGTGACGGTCCTTTATTTAGAAATCAGGTAGTTGCTACGGTTGGTGGTGGGAATGCAGCGGGTCTAGAAGCAATTTATCTTTCAGGTGTTGCAAGAGAAGTGTATCTTATTCATAGACGTCACCGTATGCGTGCAGAAAAAGCAATTGCAGATGAGGTTATGGCATTAAATAATGTCACAAAAATGTTTAATAGCACTATTGAAGAAATTATCGCAGAAGAAGACAGAGTAGGGAAGCTAAAAATTAAAAATCATGAAACTGACGAAATAACTGAAATAAATATAAAAGCTCTCTTCGTTGCAATAGGAGTTGAGCCACAGAGCGAATTAGCGAAAAAAGCAGGTATTGATACTGATGAATATAATTATATTAAGGTCAATGAGAAACAAGAAACTAATATTCCCGGTATTTATGCAGCAGGAGATGTAACAGGTGGAATACGACAGGTAGCAACGGCAGTTGGGGAAGCAACGACAGCAGCGATGAATGCATACTTATTTATTAAAAAAGGATGGTATGGAGAAGGACAGACAAAATAAACAAAATAAACACCTCTCTGAAATATATCCACCCTTTGAAAAAGGAATGAAACTGATATTATGTGAATATTACAGTGTATTATGTATTATCATGATAATACATCTCTTATTATGGAAACCTCTAAAATTTCTGATTTTATAGAAGACTTCTTAATAGCCAAAGAAGTCGAGGAGGGCTGTTCTTCTTCAACCATCAAAGCATATCGTTATGATCTTCAGAAATTTATTAATATTATAGGAGATCTCTCATTAAATTCTCCGCTTATTCGTCAAAAGATTCGATTTTTTTTGAAAAAGTTAAATGAAATGAATTACACGAAAAAAGGTATAAGTCGAAAAATTGCTTCATTACGTTCATTTTTCAAATTTCTTGTTCTTAACGAATTCATTTCGAAAGATCCTATGAGTACGATTAAAACACCGAAGATTAAACTTGAAGAAAGCTTACCCAAATTTTTAGATTTGTCTGATATAGAATTAATCTTTAAAAAATTAAAAGATAGAATGCTATTCAATTCTCGTAAAAGCCAACGTTATTATTTAATTGTAAGGTTATTATACTCGACGATGGCAAGAGTAAGTGAGTTATGTAACATTAAAATTCGAGATATTGATTTTGAGAAAGAATATATCAGACTTCGCGGAAAAGGAAATAAAGAGAGGATAGTGCCTGTAGATCACAGGACTTTAGAACTTATTAAGGATGTTCTCAATGACAGAATTTATTACGATTCTGAAGATTATTTATTGGTAAATACTCGAAGTCAGAAATTATATCCTCGCGTTGTTCAATCTGATATAAAATCCATAAAAGATAAATGTGGGTTTCCAGATTCTAAGATCGTCACCCCACACATATTCCGACATACGGGGGCAACTCATCTTAGACGTTCAGGAATGGATATTAGCGAATTACAAGATATTTTAGGCCATTCAAATCCAAATACTACACGGATTTACGCCAAAAATGATATAACTAAGCTGAAAGAAGCATACTCCCAGATGCATCCCTTAAATAAAATGGATTAAATGTAAATGTATATATTTTATTTATTACATAATCATTTTATTAGTTAAAAAACATAAATTCATAAGTATAATAAACTTTTTACCTAATCTGTGCCATTATTACTTATTTATTAATAAATATATTTTGCTTACTCGATTTATTATGGACGAGGATGCTTTTAGAAAGGAATTTGGGAAAAAATCAGTTTTTCGAATGTCTGGAACTCTTGATTTAAGTTGGGTGCCGGACAAGTTATATTGTCGAGATGACGCTCTAAAAACATTAATTTTTAATTATAGGAGAATTTTGGAAGAAGAAGAGCAGCCTTCTATAAATTGTCTTATCTTGGGAAAAGGCGGTGTTGGAAAAACTTGCACTGCGAGATATTTCGGCAAAAATTTTAGAACAATTGCAACTGAAAAAGATGTAAATCTCTTCATTGAATATTATAATTGTATCAATTTTCGTTCTAAAAGTAAGATAATCAGAGAGCTTCTCGCTAAATATCAGCATGGAAGCGGTAGAGGCTTTAGCGACGACGAAGCCTTAAAGTTAATTCTCTCCCAACTAATTCGGGAACAAGGTTATATGTTATTGATAATAGATGAGATTCATCTTTTAAATCCTGATGATGTTTTAGCATTTCTTGACATTGCAGAAACTTTTGGACATCAAAACGCAAAATTATCATTGCTATTAATTTGTAGAAGTAAAGATTGGATGCGGATTGAAAATGAAAGAATTTTAAGCAGATTGAACGAGAGAATTAAACTTGAACCCTATGAATTTGATGAAGCAATGCAAATTTTAAAATACCGCAGCGAATTAGCACTTAAAGAATATGTTATTGATGAAGAACTATTAACTATGGTTTCTCAGATAGTTGTGGACCATAAAAACATGAGACATGGAATTGAAATATTAAGAAAAAGTGGGTCATATTGCGATAAAGAAGAATTGAACTTAATTACAGCTGATATAATTAGAGAAGCTTCAGATGATGTATATCCTACATTTAGAAATGATATAATTGACGAATTAAAAGATCAAGAGCTGTTAGCTTTGTATGGAATTACGAGATCATTGATAAACTCCGATACACCTTTTACTCTTGTTGATGATGCGTACGAAGAATATAAGGTAATATGTGAGAGTTATTTAGTAGAACCGCATGTAAAAATGAGTTTCAGAAAATATATACGCCAACTTAACCAACTTAAAATTATTGCTTCAAAAACGGTGAGAATTGAAGATGCTACTCGAGGAAGGCATCTAGAAATTACTTTATTAGATATTCCCGCAAAAAAATTAGCAGAATTATTAGAAGATATTATTGAAAGAATGCTTGGTAATTAATAGATTATAACTCAATTTTTCTTATTCTAAATAGAATTCTCTTTTTATGTAGAATTTCTTTATAATTTCTACTTTTAATATTCTTTATCAGATTTGGAAGAAGAATACCATTCAAGCCATTCTTTACGTCGATTTTTCTTTTGCTGCGTATCATCTACCTCCGAAATATTTTCATTCCTCACCTTTTTCCAATAACGATCTAATTCATGCCTCGTTAAAGAAAGTCCACATGATTGGCAGACGACTTGTTTTATAGCTGAATGGTATTTCATAAACCCTCCGCAATCCATGTTAATTTGTGTATACAAAAAAACTTTCTGGACAGCGGGCCATTAAAATACCGTCCTATTTTTCTTTTTTTTTCTGAGTTATTATTGTATTTATTTATTATATTAATAGAATTAATTAGTGTTAAAATATTTTTTGCCTTAAATTATAAACCCTAATTATTTACATGAATTATAGAGAAGTTTTAATTAGTGAAAAGAAATGAAATCAGATGTATTTTATTTTACAGCTCGAACTCACTCTCATGAGCAAAGTATGAGTAAATTTAAAGGTCCATTAGCATTGAAGAAGCTTGGAATTGAGCAAAGGATTAAAAGTGGCGATAAAATAGTAATTAAGACACATTTTGGAGCATTAGAGAATACTCGATATCTCCGTCCAAGTTATTTACGATTTTTATGCGATTATACTAAAGATTTAGGCGCTGTTCCATCTTTAGCAGAATCATGTGGATGGGGTGTACCAGAAAGTGTCTCTGGGGTTCATACAGAATATTCGGGTAGAGCAACTGAAACTGAATATTTAAAAACTGCCTTAATTCATGGTTTTACAGAAGAAACTATGGGAGCACCAATTTTAATGTTAGATGGGGAGGATGGAACTGATATTGAAATTCAGAAGATTAATGGGAAACGTTTTAATGAAGTGTTAGTAGCAGGACGCTTAAGAAAATTTGATTATATGATTATGGCAACTCATTTTAAAGGACATGCAAGTGCCGGTTTCGGAGGTTCAATAAAAAATCTTGGAATCGGATGTGTTTCTAAGGGAGGTAAGGTTGAAGCACATACAGGGAAAACTTTCGAGTTTAATTTTGATTCTTGTAATCTTGAATGCAAGAATTGTATTAATATATGTCCTACACATGCTTTGACCAAAGATGATGACAATAAATTAAGTTTTAACGAAGAATTGTGTAAATTTTGTTATATGTGTGCTTCTGTATGTAAAGATGAAGTAATTAATATAGGTCACGTTCCGCGTGTTGAATTTATTACTCAGATGGTTGACAACGCCAAGGGAGTAGTAGATTATTTCGGAAAAGATAAGATTTTTTACATTAATTTTGCTATAGATATAACCTATCAATGTGATTGTACAGGAGGTTCTGACATCCCGTTTGTTCCAGATATTGGGGTTTTAGCGTCCTTAGATCCCGTTGCCTTGGATCAAGCTACCGTAGATCTTATACATAAATCTTCAATTAACCCTCATTCAATTCTTTCGGAAGTAAAAAATATACCAATGCAAGGACCTTTTGAATGGTTTTCACACATCCCTCGTTATGATCCTCAGTCCAGAGAGATGAATTTTAATCAAGATGGAAAAGAATCAAAACACTGGGAAACACAATTAAAAGCAGCTGAAGAAATAGGCTTAGGAACAAGAAATTACAACTTAATTAAAGTTGAGATTGAAAAAGATAATTAATTCTTATTCTACTTTTTTTTAAGGTCTTAAATAAAAAAGATTAATATTAATTTTAAAATGACACGGTTAAATTAGAGAAACACATATATGGAAAGAGAGAATTCTCTGAAAATTCTGTTTCTTTTGAAATATGTAGACAATTTTTCATCATTTCTAAAACATTACCACTCACATTTCCAAGTTTTATTGGATTCTGAAATTCACCATTTTTAATATAATAGCCATTTCTTATTTCTGCGCCGAAATATCCTGATAATTCTTCAGGGTTCAACCATGAAAATTTCTCTATATAATAACCTTCTTTTATATCTGAAATCATATCATCTAAAGATGTGGTTCCAGGAATAATTTGGAAATTGCTAATCCCATTATTAATTCCACCAAAATTGCTTCTTATCCCGTTTCCAGTTGAATCTTCACCGTTTATTTTAGCATATTTTTGATCATACAATCGTTTTTGGAAGATACCATTTTTGATCACTACTGTTTTCTGATGAGGATTTCCTTCACCATCCCATGGGTTAGAGCTTAATCCGCCTTCAAGGAGTCCATCATCTATAATTGTGATTTCTTTAGAAGCCACCTCATTATTTATATTGTAAGCAGAAGTCTCCTCGCTAAAAGACTGTCCTGAAGCATGAAATCCAATCACGGGAATAATTGCTTCCTTTAAAACATGAGGTGTAAATATAACAATTGCTTCCTTATTAGGTTTAGGTGGTTCTGCTATTAAAGTATCTTTTGCAATTTTTGCCCATTCAACCACTCTTTTCTTAAAATTTAAATGTTCTTTTTCTTTGAAATATTCTGTGTTCCAATATTCAGATAATTTCCCATTTCTTTGTGCCTTTAAGGAATATTCTACATACAAGAATGTTTTTGTGGAATCAAGATTTACTTCATTACTATTTCTTAACAAGCTATTTTTAATATGTAACCTTAACCGACCAAAAGTTGGAACTACTCCTTTTTGTTCTTTAACTAGGCTTATTAGCTCTTCACATAGATCATTTTTTATACCAATCGGATCTTTCAATATAGCGTTGTCAGCTGTAGTAATTTTTGAAATTGGTCTCTTTTCTGGAAACCGATATTTTGAAGTAATATTATTCTTAGAAAGCAAAACGCAAGTATCTATATTTTTTCCTAATTCTTTAGAATCCATAGAATTTCCTTTAACAACACCTACTCCCGTTTGATCTCCTTTTTGAGTAAGGATTCGGATAAAATACTCAAAATCTTCTATTTCTCTTTCTACTTCTGGTTCACTTTTTAAGAACATTGTTTCATAGAATTCTTTTTCAATGAAATAAATTTCATATTCCTCAATATTTTTCGCTTTAAGAGTTTCTTCAATTAAATCAAATTTTTCATTTGTCATCTTTAATATCACCCTGGACTAATTAATGCTTCTTTAATTCGAACGTAAGTACCTCCGCTCCCTACAGGAACATTATCTTCATCACCTTTGCCACATGTCCCTCCATTTATTTCAATTGGTCCCCTACTAATTGCATCAATTTTGGGTAATGTCTCCAATACATGACCACTTAGTGTTACCGCCTTTAATATCTTGGTTTTTTCTCCATTCTCAATTAAATAGCCTTTCTTAGAAGTGTTTTGCATCCCTCCTCCAAGTGGATCTTCCATACCGAAATATTCATGAACCAAAAACACACCATACTTGATTCCTTTAATCATTTCTTCTAGGGAATAATCACCAGGTTCAAAATAAGTATTTGTCATTCTTGGGTGAACAGGATGAGCAAAACTTTCCCTTCTCCCATTACCTTTTGGGATGGCATTTAACGCAGAAGCAGTTCTTCTATCATATATGAAATCTTTTAATATCCCATCTTTAACCAATAGATTTTTACTTGCTTTGATCCCCTCATCATCAAAAAAGTAAGTCCCAAAAGCATTATCAATTGTAGGTGAATCACAGATTGTACAAATTTCAGATGCAACTTGTTGATTAAGTTTCGCTTTCAAATAACTTCTATCCCGCATAACTTGATCTGCTTCAAGACCATGTCCAAAACTTTCATGTGCGACTATTCCAGTCATACCAGGGTCTAAAATGACAGGATATTTTCCAGAAGGTGCTAATACTGCTTGGAGCAGCTCCAAAGATTTTTCAGCAGTTTTATCTAATGTGTCATTATCAATCTTATCAAAGATTTCAAAGCCAATTTCACCAGTATCAATGTAATAATCATAGTCTGCTACAATTCCTTCTTTTGCTACAGGAATAATAAAGAGTTTTGATCTAGGGATGACTTGCCTTAATTGACATCCTTCATTATTAAAAAAAATTCGTTCCGTAAATTGTTCCATGTATTTAACTTCCGTATTAATTATTCGGTCATCAGTTTTCATCATATAGTCATAAATATCTCTAACTTTTTTGATTTTTTCATCAATTGGAACTTCAAGTGGATTAATTTTTGGCTTTATTTCTTCATTTAAACTCCATCCTTCAAATTCCATAAGATTTTTACCCATATTTGCAACTCTAGGCAATTTTTCTTCGATTTTTTTTATGCCTGAAAATTCAGTTAAAGTTATTTCTTTCCATATGCCTGTAAATGTTCTAGCAACTATTCCCGATTTCTTTGCATTCACAACAATATTTTCTGATGTACGTGATTTTGTAATAAGAGCAGATGATTCTGAATCAAAAAGAATGTCAAAATATTGATTACTCCTTTTATAGCTGTTGCAAACCTCTTCAAAAACAGAAAATATCTCATCAAATGATTTCTCACTCATGTTTTACCAATTTAGAAAATGGAATTATTTATTTAATTGGATTAAAATTATAGTACGTTTAAAATTTTCTTATAACATTTACAATTTAATCAATATCAAGAATATTTTTTACATGCTTCTTCTTTTCTTCCAGATTGGCTTGACGTGAAATCATAATTCTCTGCGTCATAGGGCTTCCTGCTCCATGCATTGATTCCGTCCGATAGCTTACTGAAGCAACGCCCATCGTCAAATTTTCAATAAAGCGCAGAACTTTATAACGATCATCAGGTCCTATTCCTTCACATGTGGAAAGATATTTGCTTATTAAGTGACCAATTTCCTCAGATTTGAAATCTGCTTCAGAAGGAAGTGTACATATTAATCCCCCGGCGAGATCTTCAGCTAATCTCCCTATTTCATAGGGAAATCGAGTAACATTTTGCTTACAAACATTTGCAAGTAGCATATCCATTTCATAATTTCCAGCTTCTCTTTGAAAACCCAAAGAACTACATGCAATTCCACAACTATATAGTGTCTCGTTTAAATGAACCATCTCAACAAGTTTATCACGAATGTGAGACGCTCTTTCTGTCCCATTATATTCTGAAATTAAAGCTGCTGCCCCAATGAGCACATCTCCAACTCCCACTTTACACCCGCCATATGATTGTCTATGAAAACCAGCAAATCTGTTGACTAATTCTCCTGAAAATTCAATTTCACCCTTCATAAAGATTTGATCTTTTGGAACAAACACATTATCAAAGATTACAAATATCTCTTGACCTCCATACTTAAAGTTACCAATATCTAATTTTCCTTTTTCCATTTTTCTAGTATCACATGATTGCCTTCCATATACTAAAGTGATTCCTTTAGCATTAGTATCTATTCCGAAACTAACAGCGTATTCTTCTTCTCCAGGACGTATAGTAAGAGTAGGCATAATAATGGCTCTATGAGAGTTTAAAAATCCAGTCTGATGGACTTTTGCGCCTCGAACGACAATACCCTCATCATTCTCTTCCACAATATGCAAATATGCATCTAGATCTGATTGTTGGTTAGGTCTTTTACTTCGATCTCCTTTTGTATCTGTCATGGCCCCATCAACCATTAAATCTTGATTTTGTACTTCAATCCAATAATTTTTGAATCGGTTATGATAATCTGTTCCATATTTTTTATCCATTTCGGAAGTTACACTGTATAACGCATTAGCGGTATCAAAACCAACACATCTCTGAAAACAACACGCAGTTTTTTGTCCAAGTAATCTTTGCATTTGTACTTTTTTAATTAAATCATCTATAGATTGATGAATGTGAGTGAATCGATTAATTGTTTCACCAGTTAAATGTGATTTTGCTGTCATGAGGTCCTTATATTCATCCAATTGTGCTAATTCATAAATTTTCATAACAGTATTTATCGAAGGTTTGATAATTGGGTGATTCCAAAACTCTTTTACTTTTTCACCAAACATGTATAAGTTTACAGGTCTTTTAATACTCTCTAAATATTCTTCCGGCGTTTTTAATGGCATTTTTTTAAATACCTAAATCTTTTCAAATTAAGTTAATAAAAAAGTAAAGTTCTCATAATTATTAAAAATAGTCTTAATACAAATTAAGATCTAACATTTTAAAGATAAATACTTGAGTCATATTGACTCGAAAAAGGTTTTTTTTACAGTAGAAATATATAGATAAATTGTGTGGATGAAATTGAAGTAAGGGGCAAAAATCATTATGCTCTTTTATTTGATATAACTATTAATAAATTTACCCCTAGATATCTCCTAACTACTATTTCTGAAAAATTAAAGAATCATCATATTTCGCAAGAAATGGCAATTAAGCATTTAGATCTTCTATATAGTAGTGAAATAAAATAGATATCTGAAATATATTCAAAAAACTCTATTTAAGGAGACTTGCTTTTCTCATAATTGTTCTTATTAAAGTATCAAATATTAATTCTACATTTTCACCCGTTTTAGCAGAACATTCAAAGTGATGAGAAATTTTATAGGATTTTGCTACTTTTTTTGCTTCTTTTTCAGAAATTAATCTCCTTGTTATAAGATCTGACTTTCCTCCAACTAATATTAATGGAGCATGAAATTTTTTAATTTGTTCTCTTCTAAATATTTCTAACCACTCATCAATATTCCGTAAACTATGAGGTCGTGTAGTATCATACATGAAAATTCCTCCAAATGCACCACGGGTATAATTAGGTAAAAGGAATCTAAACCGATCTTCACCTCCGAAATCCCATATCTGAAGCGTAATCTTAATACCTTCTATTTCCAGGTATTTCACCGCAATGTCCAAACCAATCGTCACTTTTGTGTCTAAAAAGAATTTCCCTGTTATATAACGATGAAGTAGAGTAGTTTTCCCTACTCCACCATTTCCAAAAACGACAATTTTATAAGTGACTTCTCCCATGATTACTTTTCGCTATTCTTTTCATTTTTTAAACTTTTTTTGTGAAAACTCGAGTTTTTCTCTAAATAACTTATTCTTTTTTCTAATATTGTGATCGTTTCAATAATGTTATTTAATATTTTATTGGTTTCTCTGATTTCATACTGAAGATCACCTAATTGATTAAGTAAAAAACTTATCACCATTTGTTCTTTTACTGGCTCTATTAACCAATTTATGGCATTTTGCAAAAATTTTTGATTATCCAAGGAATTAATTCCAATATTAGAATCAGTTGTAAATACATCAATATCTCCAATAGCTAATACCTTTCCTTGCCCAAATTCTGTAAATGCTGCTATAATTTGTTGTGTCTCTTCCTCATCTTTAATCCATTGTTCAGTACTGCTATTAAAAACTTCTGACCACACATATTGTTTATTAATTTGAAATATTGGTTTTGCATCTTTACTTAAAAGGAGAGAGCACGCCCCTCCTACCACAATTTCTCTTAGATTTTTAGTGATTTGATGTTTTGAAAATTTATTAATATGTAATATGCTAGAAATATTTTGATTCTCCCTAGTACTTTCTTTAATTATATTCTTTTCAAAAAGAATCCCAAATTTTCCTGAAATATCATTTAAATTAGTTTTTTGAAGGTAGTCCGCGCCATATTCACTTAAAAGAAGCAATCCCCCTCCACTTCGAACAAAATCAACAATATATTTAACTTCAATACTGGAAAAATAATCATCAATTGGATTGCCAATTACTAAGAGATCAACATTACTTAACATATTCTTTTTAAGATGCTCATTCTCAGTTTTCTTTATCTTAATGTCCATTCTTTTCAAAAGACTTAGAAAGTCGGAAAATTCAGCATCCTCTATATTTAGCATTTCATTATGAGCGAGATCAAATAAAATTGTTTTCTGCGGCATAGTTCCAGCATTTTAAAAGAAATTTTTTTAAAGGAGTTTTATTGTTATTAATGGTTTATCAAAATAAGGATATAATTTTAAAGAAAATTCGAATATAAAAATCATTTCATATCATTTTTATGTCCGTTCTTACCTACCAAAAATTTTATAAATTGTATGTAATAATCTTTTTTGGATCAAATAAGATGATGTAATTCTAAAAAAATGTCAAATGGAAAATGACTTATGAGTAATAATATAGCAATTATGGGGTTAAGTTGGGGAGCTTAGCAAGGCAAATCGCATGCTAACCCCAAACGAAGGAAAAGGTAAATTCGTCGATTACTTAGCCCAAAAAGCAGATGTTGTCGTAAGATACAATGGCGGAAATAATGCAGGCCATACGATCAATGCAAATGGAATTAAATACAAATTCAAGTTAATTCCCAGTGGTGCTCCACTTGAAAAGGAATGTGTTATTGCAAATGGATGTGTGGTCGATCCAAAAGTTCTTCTTGAAGAAATTGAAAATTTAAAAAAGCTCAATAAAAAAATTAATTTGAAATTAAGCTCTACTGCCCACGTTATTTTCCCATTCCATCGCACGTTGGATAGCTTAGAAGAAAAATCAAAGGGAGAATATAGGGCTGGTACAACAAAACGAGGAATTGGACCAACATATTCGGATAAAGCGGCTCGTTGGGGATTAAGAATTTATGATCTGATCAATCCTGACGTATTAAGACCTAAATTAGAGAAATTATATAAAATTAAGAAAGATATAATACAGGTTTACGATCCGAGCTGGAACGTTGATTTAGAATCTATTTATGAAGAATATAAGTCTTATGGTAAACAACTAAAACCATATGTAATCGATACAGCATATTACTTAAATAAGGCTATAGATAGCGGTAAAAGAGTTGTTTTCGAGGGAGCTCAAGGCAATCTCTTATGTATAGATCATGGTTGTTACCCATTTGGTACCTCTTCAAATGCTAATGCCCTTGGAATTTCTGCTGGAACAGGAATACCTCCTAAAAAAATTAATAAAGTAGTTGGTATAATTAAAGCATACACTTCTAGAGTGGGAGAGGGTAAATTCCCAACTGAATTATTTAATGATACTGCTGAAAAAATTAGAGAACAAGGTCATGAATACGGTACGGTAACAGGAAGACCACGCAGAGTCGGATGGATTGATCTCTTTAATATTAAATATGGGATAATGATAAATGGAATTGATAAGATTATCATAACTTTATTGGATGCTCTGCAAGGAATACCCACCATTAAGATGTGTATTGCATATGAACTAAATGGAGAAACACTCGAAAGTTGGCCTATTCAGCATGAGATTATAGAAAAATGCCAACCAATTTATAAATCATTTGAAGGATGGGAAGAAAGGAGTAGAGATAAGTGGTTAGAAATTTCAGAAAAAGGATATGACACTTTACCAGACACCATGAAAATATACCTTCAAGCAATCAGAGAAGAGCTTCAAGTAGATATAGCTATGATATCTATTGGTCCGGATAGGAAGGAAACGATAGTCTTAGATAATAATATCTTTTGAGTAATTCTTTTTTTTTTTAATTTTACTTTAATTTCTAACCAGAAGAAATATTAAAAATTAGAATTATAAGTCATTTGTAACTTAAACCCCTTACCACAATGAAAACAATAACCTACACCTCGTGAAATTAGAAGGGAATTCATAGATTCTGTTATTTTTTGTCCACATTCGGTGCAATAATTAGGAATCTTAAATTTATTCTGTTTATTTCTATTTGGAAAATATTCTCGAGAAAATTGTGGGGTTTCAGGAATAGGTAATATTTCTTGTCTATTTTTCTTGGGTTTTCCTGAAATTGCATGATAAAATGCTTCAAAAAGTTTATAGAAGCCAAGGAAAATTCCTTTAAAAAGATAATATAACCCTTTAAAGATATAATATAATAAATAAGCAAGACCTTTTAAGATATAATAGACTAAAACGAGAGCAGCTATAGTAAGTGCAATAAGTCCAATAATAATTAATATTTGGCTAAATAAGGGTAAGCTTAAAAACCATCCAATTGGATCATCCCAAAAAACATCAAAGCCAGTTTGAAAAAGAGTCCAGTTAACCATGATTCTAATTTTTTTCCTCAAATGAAAAAAATATAATAATAAATAAAAAAAAACTGTAGTCCAGTTTTTATTTTTCTACATAAAAAGTCTAGTTTAGCTATTTTTTATTTAATACATATTAAACCAAATCGATAAATATAATTAATTGGTGGCCATTCGATATCAAGATCCACATTTCTTACAGTTTTAGTAACATCTATACCTACCGCTTCCATTGAATATCTTATTTTATCAAGATATCTACATGGTTCACCACTATCATAAGAGCAATCCTTATCTAGTATATTATAACAGACTCGGCAATGTCCATCCCATAAAACAAATTTTTGTTTATAATTGTCTTGAAATTCGTTAAGAAATTCAAAAATTTCCTGTTCTAATTTATCTCTTAGAAAATTAGTCATTAGAAGCTTGTTTCTTATTCTTTTCTCACTTTGGTTAGGATGCTTCAATTTTTCTTTTTCTATATGTTCATTTAAATCACATTTATAATAAATAAGAAAGAATTTATTAAATGTAGAAACTTCCTTTTCAAGATAAGGTGCTTCAGGAGGACATGCCCAAGAATGATTATAATTAGGACACTTGAAATTGGAATTAACACAATAAGATTGAACTTCTGGATCGAATATTATATCTCTAAATTTTATTTCAGTATAGGGCAAGGTACTAGATCTAATTTTTCTGTCTGTTAAAAATAATCAGAATACTATTTTTGTAGTAAAAATGGTTCTACCAGAGAGATACTTAGTGAAGAAATGTATTATTGTTATTTTTAAAAAACTTTTATGTAATTAAATCTTAATGATTACTATTATATTCCTTTAGGCGTATATTATAAAATTAATTCTTGATGTGAATAAAATGAAATTAAAACAAGATAAGAAAAATAAATTATTAAATACTGCGAAGGAATTCTACACAGAAGTTTTGAAAGGCTCACACTTGCTCCATGATTGTATTAATGATCTAATAGATGGAAAGCTAAATAAAAACAAATTAGAAGAAGTAGTACAATCTGAACATAATGCTGACATTGCAAAAGAAAATTACATTAATAGTCTTTATTCGGATAAACGCGCTCTTCCTTTTTTAGTTGAAGATCGTTATAGATTAATTAAGTATATAGATATTATCTCGGATAACTCAGAAGAGCTTGCTCGTAGTTTGAAAGTGTATCCTTTTGACCTTTATGATGATATCAAGGAGGATCTGAAATTATTAAATGACATATGTGAAGAGACTATAAAAAATCTTATCGAAATGATAAGACTTATGGAGACAGATTTTAAAACAGCTTACCAAATGTCATTCGATATTGAGACTCTTAAGCGACGTGCTCGTGAATCCAAATTCAATATCTTAGAAGTGATATATCAAAAATCAGAAGAAAAATCCCTTCAAGTATACCTAACATCAAAAATTTGCATAAAATTATTTGATATGATCGTAAGGGCTGAAGAAATTAGTGATTTTCTTAGAAGTTTAATTATAAAATATCCAAGCAAATAGAAAACAAGAAAATAAAACAAAGGGAGAAAAGATAACAATGGATCTTGCTGTAATTATAATGATATTTCTAATAATGTCTATCGTAATATCAATAGCCATCGGAGCTAACGATGAAACGATGGCTCCGCTATATGGATCAAGAATTCTTAATATGAAACAAATTCTCATTTTAGCAGCGATTTTTGCTATCACTGGTGCTATATTTTTAGGAGAAGGAGTTGCTAAATCAGTAGGTGACAAGATCCTTTTAATAGATTATGAAACTACTGGTATTAGCCAGAATGCTGTTGTTTTGACTATATTGATCTCAACTGCTATTTGGTTAATATTATCCAGTGCTTTAGGACTTCCAATATCATCAACTCATTCTACAATAGGAGGAATTATGGGATTAGGAGTGATGTTGGGAAGTATAGGTGGTGTAAATTGGGATACAATACTAGGAATGAGTATATGGTGGTTATTATCTCCGATAGTTGGATTTTTAGTAACATTTCTCGTTGTTAAGATACTTCACAAGCATAAAATTAAGCATTTAAAGGGATTCCAGGACTATGAAAGATCAGAGAATATATATACCTATATAATTTTAATTGTAATATGTGTTACTGCCTTCTCTAGAGCGGGAAATGATTGTTCTAACGCAGTTGGAATAGTTGTTGGAGTTGGAGATGATATTAATCTAACTGCGTTACTTATTATCACGGGTTTTGGTTTAGCGGCTGGCATTGTGGTCTTAGGGAGAATTGTTATTAAAAACTTAGGTAAAGTGACTGAACTTCGCCCAAGTACGGCATTTGCAGTACAAGTGCCAACTGCAGCCGTCATGCTTATTGGAACCATTCAAAAAATTCCTCTTTCTGGTTCTCATTTGCTTGTGGCATCATTAGTAGGATTATCAAAAGCGAGTAATACACCAATGAAAAAAGGAATTTGGAAAATAGTTGCAATTTGGTTATTAACCTTTCCTATGTCTGCACTTCTCGCTATCATATTATATTTTCCTATAAATGCTGTACTCTAATTATTTCTTGAATATATTAAAAAATAATTATACCATCTATTTTTAGAGAAAAAAAAAAGTAAAGATATTTTATCTTAAAATTTCTTGGTACAGTTTGTTTATAAATCCATTAAAATCCTCTTTATCATATCTGACATTCAACATAGGAATTAATAAGATGGGTACATCTTCTTCATCTTCATAAACAGGTATAATTTTCATTATGTTTTTCTTAACTAATTGGTAAGCTGATTGCCACTCCCCTTCAACAGCTTTTGATTTCTTAGAGTGCTTAGTACAAAATAAAACAAAGATATTACACACACTTAATGTCTCTTCCATATATTCCACTATATTTTGACCACTATCTTTACTATAATAATATACTTTTTTTATTTCTGGAAATTTTTCTAAATTTTTAGCGATTTTGTCTATTTGAAAACGAATTGAGTCTAATGTAGAATAACTGAGAAATATATTGAATTCTTTTCTTTTTTCTATTACTGGTATAATTTCTTTTTCTTCTTTTACTTTTTCCTCCACTTGAGCTACTCTAGGTAAAACTATATCTTCTTTTTTCACTTCTTTATAAATTCCTGCTTCTACTTCCTTACAAATTTCGACTTTTTCATTCGCTTTATTAAAAATATCGAAGAATTCATATTGATCCGCTGTATCTTTTACTTTTCCTAAATTTTTATAAGCTAATTTTATCTTATTTTCCTTTATGAGATGATCAACAAAATTTAATTTTTCTTCAAGCTTCCTTCTAATTTTTTGTTTTTTGGACTCACTTATTTCTTTTTCCTTCTTCTCTGGCATTGATATTCTTTTCTTTACTATTAACGCAGCAGCTATCACTCCAACAATAGCAATCACTACTATAAGAATAATTAATAAGATGTCAAAAGGAAATGGAGTTTCCCTTCTTATACCAAGGTTATTTTCGAAGGTATTTCCAACACAATCAACTTCTTCATAAGGTTTATCATTATATCTTAAATCATTATTTGCTATGGTATTATAGTTAGATTCATAAAAATAAATTCCAATTCGATTATAATTTATTGTATTTCCCGTAATATCATTATTATGACTATTATCTAAATAAATTCCATAGAGTTTGTTTTGATTAATTGTCTCATTATTATTCTTGATGTTGATATTAGTACTATTAATAAGTAGTATCCCACTCAACTCATTTTGACTCACTGAGTTTACCGACATATCAATATCATGACAAGAATCTAAAATAATCCCATTGGCATTATTCCGAGAGCAGTTATTAGAGATCAATTCTCCATTTGAAACAGATACTAGTTTCAGACCACCATGGTTGGAATTAGAACCAGAATTATATAAGACACTATCCTTTATTGTAAAATAAATTTTAGAATTCCTTATAATAATACAATTCTCAGAATTTTTACCATCAATTTTAAGAGTTTCAAGTATATATGGATTAACTGAGGTTCCAGAACCACTGCACCATGGTTGAGTAGCAACTTGCGACCAGGTATAATCTCCTGTACCCGTATCATCAATAATTAATGGATTTAATATCCAATAACCACTAGGATCTACTTTAACATAGAGATTATTCGACAGAGTATCTCCTGCTTCGTTGTAAGCGACTACAACAAAATAATAATCGCCAGATTCCAATTCTATAATTGGAAATGGTGGTATCGCAGATTGATTAGCATATATTGTAGTACTATCATTAATCCAAGTTATAAATCTATTATATGAAAATACGGAATAATTATCTGCTCCATCTGAAGCTGTCCATGTTAAATTAAAAGCACCATCGATATCTGGGGAGTCAGCATCACTAGTTAGTGTAAAAGCACCCGGTCCAGGGAGTTCTACGGTTACGTTAACATTATTTGATAATGTTTCACCTGTTTCATTGTAAGCTACTACAACAAAAAAATAATCACCACTTTCTAAACCGGATATTGAAAATGGAGTTGTTGCATTTTGATTAGCGAGTAAGGTAAGGCTTTTATTTATATATGTAATAGGTTTATCATAGAGGTATACGGAATAATTATCTGCCCCTACAGAATTTGACCATGTCAGATTGAAAGATCCATCGGGATCAGGACTTTCAGCAGTACTATCTAATGAAAAATTTCCTGGTAAATCCTGTGCTGCTACAAGATTATTAATACCCCAATATGGAACGGAAATAGGCCCCGTTGCAAGAGAAGTAGGGTAATAACCTGGATTTGGCGAAGGAACATATGAACGGACCACAACTTTACTCCCGTCTAATTGCCATTGACAAAAAAGAGTAAAAGCGTAAGGATATCCTTCTACTAAATCATGAGCATTAGTAAAAGCTATATTACAACTAACACCGATAAAAGAGTTAGTTTGATTAAATTCCTCCAACGCAATAACAATATCATCTGAATTAAAAGAGTTAATACTATCACTAACATTTGCCAACAATCTAACAGCATCATAGGATCCAACCCCAATATAATATGGTTCGATATTATATTTTTCTACAAAACTATCCCAAAATGGAATTGTTTTAGGAGTTTTATCGGTTCGATGAATAGCTTGCATTAAGATTTCATATTGACACGCTCCTTCAGTATCATCCCAATAAGAATCTAATTGGGCTAATACATTTATACCAGCTAAAAGGCATTTAGGTTTATTTTCTCTATAAGATTTTACCATTGTTATCGCAGCACGGCTTGAGACAATTGGAATTGTTAATTGGACCCCTGCACTGTCGATAGTGTTCCAATAAATATTAAAATCTTCTTCAGTTGCATCTATAGGAAAGGCAATTTCTTCTTCAACCGTTAGAAACCAATCTGGTAAATAATAATTAAGCATGAAACTTAATCCTTCCGTCCAAGGTAAATCTTCTCGAAGAATAGCAACTTTATTCAGTGTTCCACCATATTGCACACTTAGACCTTGAGTAAGATGCCCAATATAATAAAGGATTGCTACACCGAGTGAAGTCGAATTCATTGGCATAACACGAAAGATATATTTATATCTATTATATGAATCATTAACTTTTTGGCAAAATTCATTATCTGCAATACCAGTACCTAAGAATGGGATTTGGGCGTCCATAACAGGCTCAAGATATGCTGAAACAGATTCATTTCGAAAGCCACCTATAATGAAATGTGGATCATTATACGATATCATTCTATTTGCAGCAGCTACTCCCTTAGATACAACCAATGTTTCATTAGCTTCATCTGTATCCTCAGCAGCTAATCCTATATAATGATTTGTACCATTACCATAAATATCAATTCCACCTGCTTCGTTAATTTCCTCTGCAGCCAGTAATGCTCCTTTCCAATTATGATCTCCAGTGACATGCTCCAAATCACCAAGCATGCCTATTTTAATTAATTGATGTGAAGGAATCGATACTGAGACTCCTGGAACGGTATAATTTCCTATAATAATATCAGATAATCCCAGATCGATATTTTTTACTTCATTTCCCTCTTTATTATTAAAATTAAAGTAGATTATACGATAAAAGATTGAAGAAATAATAAAAGTAATATTATTAAACTCAGATTTTTTTTATTTTTCATTTTTTTCGCCATTTAAAGATGATAAATACGCAAATAATTTTCTAAATTAAAATTTCTAATATTGTTTATTAAATTGTTTTACTATTTAAAATTTATAAATTTTAAAAATATTAGCAAATGTAAAATTTTATTTCTCAAACTCAATTCCTTCTATTGAACTTTACTTTCCTATCAGTTTTCTAAAAAATTTAAAATTTTTTCTATTAATTTTTTTAAAATTAAGTATTATTTTTCCAGATATTTCCAGTATAACAAGACACAGGAAGATCTTTCATTGTTAATAGCCCTGCTTTCGCATCTATGACTTTTGGAATCAAATTAGCAACCACTGCTGCAGTACCTAAATCACCATGAACGCCACCAATAATTTTTTGATGTATGGATGGTACTCCTTCTATCTCTATGCTATCATATTCTTCATGGTCACCAGCATAAGCTATAAAATCTAATAAGATAATTTCTTTACCTTCCTTTTTCGCCATTGCTTTACTCTGTAAGCCACAAACATATCCTTCTGGAACAATAACTCCATAAGACGTTATGAATTCCTTCTCAGTTATTATTTCTTCAGGAGGGATTTCGATGAGTTCATCATATTGAATACCAAGTGCTGCAATAATCATTTGAATAGATTCTTTTAGCCCAACATGACCAGTAATCTCTTTATTATTAATTTTTTGATGAAATTCTTCAGAAGTTAAGCCAGTACCTATTTTTCGTTGGAATGATTCTCTTCTTTTATCAGAATTCATCATTCTTGTTACTTTTATTGACTTTACCTTCTGACATGGTGCAGTAATGACAATAGGCAATAAATCCATAAGATATCCCGGATTAATTCCTGTTCCAACTACTGTAACATTATTAGATTTTGCTAATTTATCTATGTCTTCAGAAAGCTTAGGATAAAATTGAAATGGATAAGATAATTCTTCACATATCGAAATAACATTACTTCCTGATTTAATTGCTCTTTTAATTATTGGAATTACTTTTTCCAAGGAAGAAGATGTCGCTATAAAGATTACATCAACCTTTTCACTAGAAATAATATTATCCAAATCAGATTCAATTATAAGATTAGATTGTTCTTCTATGTCTAAAATTTCATTTAACTTTTTTCCTATAAATTGAGGGTTAATATCAACAACACCCTCAAGATTAATATTTTTACGTTGTATAAGGAGCTTAGCAATAATTCTTCCCATTGGCCCTAACCCTACTTGTATAACATCAAATGGTTTATTCATTTTATCTACCTTTTTTAGTTAAATTTAATTAAATTCTGATTGTGAAACGGGATGTGCAATTTTTTCTACAACCTCTTGTATTTTAGCTACATTTTCATGAGTATGAGCCATTGAAATGGAACCTAAGCCATGTAACCCTGATATATTTCGATTAAAAAGAGCTAATTGGAGTAGTGCTTCTCGTTTTCTATCCTTAAATTCAAAAATTTCTCGCATTGTAGGTTGTTCAATCCATTTAGTAAGGGCATGAAGCATTATTATTGATTTATGTCCTTTAGCAATAATCTTTAGTTTTTCTTCATTGAAAAATTGATTTAGATTATTCAATAATCTATCACCCTCTTGACCTATTCGCGAATATTCCTTTTGCGAGTTATTTAATATTTCTAACGTTTTTAAACCTGCTATCATACTAAGTGGATATCCAGAAAAAGTTCCACCCCCAATTAACACTTGATTAACCGCATCGGGACTAGACTGATCGATAATTTCTTTACGTCCACCTATAGCACCAATCGGAAATCCACCACCTACAATTTTCCCCATAGTTGTTAAATCAGGGATTACTCCTAATTCATTCTGAAATAAGCTGTTGGTAAAACGATATCCTGTTATCACCTCGTCAAAAATAAGAAGAATGCCATTTCTCTCCGTTTCCTCTCTTAATCTTTTTAAATATTCTGGATCAGCAGGAAATCCTCCACCACCTCCTAACACAGGTTCTAAAATTATCGCAGCTAATTCATTAGAATTTTCCTTTATAATATGAAATATTTCTTCACTGTTGATCTCAAATGTTTTGATACCTGCTTGTTCAGCTTTGAGTAGCCCCGGGGATAGTTCTACACTTTTTAACCCTCCTATATCATAGGATAAAGTATCATTTGCACCATGCCATCCTGCTTTAGCTTTTGCTATAAGTCTCTTTTTAGTGAAAGCTCGAGCTAACCGAGAAGCATACATTGTGGCTTCTGTCCCAGTGACACAAAATCTAATTTTTTCAATTCCAGGATTACTCTTAATTATAGTTTCTGCAAGTTTAACTTGGTATTCTGTATTCGTTCCAAAATGCCATCCATATGCTAAATATTCTTTAACTCTTTCTCTAATTTCAGGAGGATTATGTCCTAAGATCATAGCGAAATGACCGCACCAACAATCAATATATTCATTGTCGTCTATATCCTTAAGATTTGGGCCATCACCAGAATTAATAAATACTGGGAAGCCTCCTATTAAATGCAATCCAAAAGTTCGAATATTATGAGATATCCCTCCTGGTAAGGTCTCAAGTGCTTTTTTCCAAATTTCTTTTGATTTAGGCCTATTTTTCTCGTAGAACTGTAATTCTTCTTTTATGAACATTTAAACCATCAAATATCTTTCTTTTATAGTTGTTCTTTAAAAATTTTAATTTTATTTAAAAATTATTTTACTTTAATCTGAGCATTTTTTATTTCTTGCCTTAACCTATCTTTTTCAATTTCTGGGCCTACTTCGATTATTTTGCCATTAACATATATTCTCCGAGAGATGCCATATTTCTGCAATATCTTAATATTATCTGCCGAATATTCATTTAAGTTGACATCATCTCCGAATTCCATAACTATTTCTCGCACTCTTTGGGCTTCGACATCACTAGTTAAACAGAAAGTATTCCAAAACAGATCTATTATAACCTTCCCTTTAATTGGGTGATATTTATAGGATTCTGCTCTAAATCGTGGAGGTTTAGCTGTATGATTGAGTTTTTTCCATAAAATTGCTTCCTCACCCTTTTTTGCTGCTACCTTAAAACCAAGTTTAAGAAAATATTTAGCGGGCATAAACCAAAAATCCCAGAAATATCCAATCGTTACAATCCCTTTACGTTTCTGATAAAGGGTTTCTTCCTCTGCTGCTTTAATCAATTTCTTCCCTACACCGCTTTGGGAAAATTTAGATTGTGAAACTAAACAAGGGAATACCATTAAATTTTTACCTTGAATTTGCCATGGATTTATTTCAATAGGCATTAGATATAAAAAACCAGCATGCACATCATCTAATAAAGCAACTTTAACCTTTAAACCGTATTTTTTCATACTTCGAAGCCAAGATATGCGACGCAGAGCAGATTCTTCACGTTCAATGTTATTCTCATTCACATGAGTACAGGTACTAACATAATATTCATCATCTTTAGTCATATCTCGAATGATTATTGCCATTTATTTCACTATGAAATTATCTATTATTTTCTAGTCTAATTTAATATCTTTACAAACATAATATTTAATATTAAAGTTTAAATGTATATTAAATTAAACTAACTTTGAGATATGGACTCTGATAATATTGAAGTAGTTGATTTCTCAGGTGAAAAATTTCATAAATTCACTATCCCTTGTTCAATTGTTATATTTTGTATTTCGATATTAATTATATTGATTGTTACTTTCACGTTTTTAATTCCTGGAGCTCTTATAAACACATTATTAAGTTTAGGAGTTATTTTTATATTTTTTGCTTATTCTTATTATGTTGTAACAAAAGCTCCTGGAAGACTCAGAAAATTTACTATATCTAATTATGAAATTGAAATTTTATTACCTCGAGAACCAAAATTTCGAATTTCTTGGTTTGAAATTGATAAGATTGAAGTACGATTGAAAAAGTTAGAGGTTAATCCTTATGTAATTTATCAATTTCTCTTTATTCGGAATGATTCTGAGAAAAAGTTTAGTTTGACCTTGAATGATTTTCCTAAAGAGAAAATAAATGAAATTTTAACGTATCTAAAAGAAGTTACGAGCTTAAAGAAAAAAGGATTTAGTGCTGTAAAAGAAACAAATGTTTCAGGAATTATTCTCGTCGAAGATTTAAAAATTTGAAAATTAAATATCATTATTTAATCTAGTTTTGCGCCACATGTGGGGCAAATAGTAGCATTTTGGAGCGTAGTCCCACATATTCTACATAGTTTTATTGTCCTTGTTGTTTTTTTCCTGGGTGGACTTAGAGATGTAATAGAGATAGGTTCTTCTGGTTCTTTAATTGCTACTGGGACTTCTGTGTGCGAAGTTGCGTCCTTTTTCATTTTTATTTCGATTTCTTTACCGAAAAAACCTCCAACCTTAACTTTTTTTATCGTTTCGGGAGGGGGATGAAGTTCTGATATTTTTGAACTTAGTTCTTCTTGTTTTACTATTTGCTCTTCAACCTCAAGGTCTTCTATAACTTCTTCTTGTTCAAGGTCTTCTTCGTATGGTTTCTCCATTTCCATCACGGTTAGGTCTATATCTGATAATTCCTCTTCTAAATCTTCTTCATAGACCATATTAACGAATTCTTCATCTAACTTTAATAATGTATCACATTGAGGGCATCGAAATATATGCTTAAATCCTATATTTTTAGCAAGTGAATATTTGGCTGCGCAACAACTATGAAATTTAGCACCACAATTAAAACATTTATGTATTTCATCAGAATGGGCTTCACAGATTGGACATAATTCTTGTTCACAAATAGTACATATCTCTTCATCTTCAGAAGAAAGGCTGATTAAATCGACTGCTAAACGTTCATAAAAAACCTTGTCTTCTTCCAAAATCTGATCAGATTCTTCTGTTTTAATAACTTTAAATTCTCTCTTATTTTGAACCAAAGAACCTAAGATATTTTGCAATAACTTTTCATCTTGACAATAAAACATCCCTCCTCGAGTCTCACTAGATATAACTTTTAATTTTACATCATCTTCATAAAATTTCTCTATACCAACGCGAATTATATCAATAAAAGCAAAAAATTTCTTAGCTTTAATAAGTAAATCATAAAGAGCATTGTAGTAATCTTCTGGTAATTTACTAGGAGTATCTGAAATAATAATTACGCGATAATTTTTTCTTGTTTCTCTACTTTTTCTAAAAATGTAAGCAAGAATTTCATATAAGCCATTTTCTAAATAGCTTTGCTCAGTTTCTCGAGTATCCCACACATCATTAATTGTATTTAAAACGGTTTTTGAATCTTTCAAATCATATACGTTTACAGGATTTTCATCTTTTTGAAAAATTACTAATCCATATGAGCTTAAAGCATTAAATTTGTCTTTTTCTTTGATGAAAGTGTTAATTGCTTTTATTAAAGTCTTTTTCTTCGTAAAATCTCCAATTAAATCTAAATAGAATATGAATTCCTCTGAATTTACTGCATCTGATCTTGTTAACATCTTGCTATCAAATTCAATGTTTAAGTTTATAAAAAATCTCGTAAAAATTTAAAAGAATAATATTAGAATTGCTATTTATTTTTATTTATATTTCTCAAATCCGTTATACTTAATTTAGTAGTGTTTTTTTTAATTATTTATGTTATAAAGATGTTATAATTGTTGGTTCTACTTCTCATTAATATTGAAAATAACTCCAATATAGATATCTCATTTGTACAAAATAGCAGGCAAGGAGGATTTCCTATTTCTCTGACATATCATTATTTGGTTTAAAACTAGTTGCTTTTGTCAGTTTTTCATAAACAATTTTATCACTGACTTTCTTTACAGTATACATTTTACCAAAAAAGCCTCCAACTCTTACAGTTTTATTATTTTTTTCTGCTGTACTATAGCTAGTAACTGGTACTGTATCTATTCTTTTATCTTTAGTTTGTTCTATCATTTGTGTTGATACCGGTAATGGCTTTACTTTAGGGCGTTCCTTAGTGATCTTTTGAAGAACTTCTTTTGCCATATAATCTTTCACAGAACTCACCTCTACTTCACCAGATACTTCAATAATCTCATCCTCATCAATTTTTAATAGGACATCACAAGATGGACCAGGACAACGAAAAATATTTGGTATACCTACGTTATGATTTATAACATGGTTTGTAATACAGCAATGGTGAAAACTTGAATTACAATCCTCGCATATTAATGGAATATCATAGACATCTGTACATATCGGACATACTTCTTCATTACAAAGATAACATTTTAATCCCTGTGCGTCTTCTGGTTTTTTCAATGATTTTGCCAAATGATTATAAAACACATAATCTTCTTTACTTATTTTAATTATATCTGGTTTATCAACAAAAGTACTGATGAATTGTTTAGATTTTACTAACTTCTTAATTCTATCAGAAAACTCTTTTCTATCTTGAATATAAACGATAGATCCCTTCGTATCAGCGGCTAACATGTTCAATTTAACGTCATCACTGAAAAATCTTGTATCGCCTTCAGAAATGCGAATAATGTCAATAAAAGTAGGGAAATTTTTTATTTTTGATACCAAATTAAATAGAGCTTCTTGATAATCTTCAGATAAATCAGATGGGGTATCTGTTATTATTATAATCCTATTGTATTTTGATTTTTTTCTTACAGTTTCAGCTATATAAGAAAATATATAAAACAAGCCATTTTCAAAATAACTCTGCTTTTTTAGTCTAAATTTCCAATTTTCTTCAATAGAATTAGCGATAATATTTGCATCTTTTTTATCAGTAATGAATATTGGATTACCTTCTTCTTGGAAAATGAGAATAGAATAATGGCCTTTTATATTAATCTTATTTTTTTCCTCAATGTAATATTTAATAGCTTTTATAATTTCTTTCTTTTTTAGCAAATCCTTGGTTAAATCTAAGTAAAAATAGATATCCTCCTTCAATCTCCTCACATCTGATTGTCCAATTTCGATGAGTAACTATTACTGTATTATTAATCATAATAAGAGAACTTCCTTATATATTTTTTTTAGAAATACAAATAAATAAATACAAATAAAAATAACATACGCATAAATATAACAAGCATAAATTTGAGATTCTAGTTGGTGGAAAGTGGATGGAGGATTTTTTAAGAAAAATTCAGTTATCTAACTATGCAATAGAAATTTATCTTAAATCTTTGGGAAAAACTCCATTAACATATTATGAGTTAAGTGCAATAGTATCTAGTGCAACCCTTGAAGAATTTGAAGAAAGTTTGAATCAACTTGTTAATGGAGGTTTATTAATTCGACTAGTATCTGAAAGACCCGAAGTTCTAGTACATTATTTAGCAATTCCTCCAATTCTTCCAATATTAAATTATTATGAAAATATTGACTCGAGCTTATCTAATATTAAAGATTTAATTCAAGAATTAATGATAAAATCAGTGAATCAGATTTTTCAGCAAAATGATACTATCAATTTAGATGCGATTGTTAGTGCTTTTCAAGAGTTCAGAAAAGATATTGATGAGGATATTATTATTCAGAAACAAGAGATAGAAGATATTGTTGAAGGAATGGAGGCTTTAACTAAAGTTAGAGAAGAAGTATCTGATTTACACCAAAATATTAAATCAATTACTCAAACTCAATTTGCAAATTTACTGAAAACAATTACCAATATTAAAACTGATATAATTACTAAACTTGATGAGCTTGAATTCAAAAAGCATAAACAAGAAGTAATATCTGTTGTTGACCACATATTTAAAGAACAAATGGATAGAATTATTGGAAAATTTACAAATAATTTGCACGAATTAATAGAAAAAGAATTTGATAAGTCTATAAAACCTTTAGGTGAGTTAATAGACACAACATTTCAGTATCGTAATGATTTTAAAATGATCCTACTTAACATGATAACTAATTTCGAAAATAAAATGAATAATATATATGAGATGATCTCTGAGAATAAGGATGATATTTCTGCAAGCCTAAAGAACCTTGAGATAAAAGTCGCAGAAAATTTAAACACAATAATTCAAGATTCTGTAAATCAAATTTCTAGTTTGAATAAACCCGTTGAAGAGGTTATGAAAAAATATTTTCACGATATTAGTTCTAAAGATAAACCTGTAATTAATAATATTTGGGTAATAAATAGTAGGATAAAAATAAATGAAGAAATACAGAAATTTATAACTAATTCTAAAAAAAATCTCATTATCATCATTCCAACACTTGAAAATCATTTAGCAGTAGAACAATTTGATAATATCCCTAAAGATTTAAAAATTCGAATTGCTTCTTCAGAACCCCATACAAATAGTCTCGTCAAAAAGTTTAAAGATATAGCCAATATCACATATAGAGTTAATCAAAATGAGAATTTAATAGCTTTAAAAGGGGATAATAATCAAATAGCTATTGGTATTATCCAAAATGATACTAATAATCCGTTGAATGACTTTATAGGCATGGGAAGTAATTATAAACCCTTTATAAATTTATTAGATTCAATTATAAAGTCAACTTGGGAAGATGCATATAGTGATACAGTTTATGCTTCTCAAAAAGCCAAAATTTCAAGTACTCCTGCAACAGCTAAAAAAACAATAAGTATAGTTAAACCAATAACTCGTCCGACATCTGAAATTAAAAAGGAACCACAAAAAGTTAGCAAGACACAAGCTCAAGTATTTGAAAGAATTGAAGAAATCAAATTACCTCAAAGTCAAATAGTTTCTAATACACTAAAAATAAAATCTGATGATACTCATAAACCAGCTGAACAAATAACTGATCTAACGCAAAAACTACAAGAACAAATTAACTCCACATCACCTAAAGTTCCTAAGGCCGGAGATGAAGTTGGCATATTAATAAATGACGCTTTTAATAATTTAATTCAGAAATTAAATAATATTAAAGGAGAAGATTTTAGCAAAGAGTTGCAAAAAATTGCTGATCTTGTCCTAGAAAAGCGTGGGTTTTCCGTGACCCTACACAAGTTAAGGAGTTTCATAAATAAATACAAGGAAGTCTATGATCTTTTAGCTGAAATCGATAAAAATGAAATTATAGAAGCTATTGAAACCTGGAAAAAAAAATTGGTATAGAAATAGTCCAAAACAAGGCCATGGTACTAAAATTTTATCTTAGGTTTCGCCTTTTTTTTTTAAAGTGAAGAAAAAATCCTCTAATAAAAATTGCAATCCCTAATAGAAAAGAACATAAAAAGAAAATTGACACGATAATTGAAATTAGAAAATTAGGATTTAAAATGCCAATTATTCCTAAAATTGGACAAAGAGGGGCAAGAATTATAAAAGATAAGTATATAGACTTATCTTTTTCACCAAAACCTATGTAAGTAGTAATGTTAAACCATCCAATTAAAATCATTACCAAAGGTATCAAATAAGACGCTATTTCTAGAAAATCACCCATAGCAAATGCATAGAAGTAATTAGCATAGAAATAAGCAATTATTAATAAAGCACTGACAGGAGTTGGAACACCTGTATATCCTGAAACTTCAGAAATGTTAAATCGTGCTAAACGCAGAATTGCTCCTAAAGCAAAACATATTGCACCAATAATAATAAAAATATCAATAATTCCCCCAGTTTTAAAAGCTTGGAAGGTTAAAATTGCGGGAGTTATCCCAAAAGTTAAAGAATCGCTTAATGAATCCAATTCTCTTCCAATCTCATTTACAGTATTTGTTTTACGAGCGATATAACCATCTATTAAGTCAACTCCGAGGGCAATTGAAATTAAAAAAAAACCTAAGGATAAAAATTCACGGCTGCCTATACAAGCACAAACTAAAGCTATAATTCCCAGTGAAGTGCCTATAAGAGTTACATAATCCTTTAATTTTAGGAGCTTGGGAATTGAAGACATTTCTCTTTTAAATGTATTTTTAATTTAATATTAATTAAACCTTATTCAATTAAAACATTTCTATGAGAAAAAAATTAAATGTCTTGAATCCTAAAATTTATAACAACAAGTTACCATTTTTAGTATAAAAATATTTAAAAAAAGAAAGGTGGAAAAAATGTCAAATAGATTTTGTAATAACTGTGGGGCCGAAATAAAAGATCTATCTCAAAACTTCTGTGAGAAATGTGGTTCACCGATACCGGCTAGTGCGCGACAAAGTGCACCTGCTTCAGTTGCCCCTACAACTGGACCAGCGACAGGTATGGAACCTTATAGTCGATCAGGAGGTTTATTCGATATTAACCGGAACTACTACATATTAAAAGAAAAATATTGGGACTGGGGCTCCGGTGACATTTTAGACGAGAAAAACCAACCGATTGGAAGAATGAAACGAATTATCTTAAGTATTAGGCGTAGAGTTGAATTACGAGAACTTGACGGCACCGTTGTAGCTACAATTCACTCTAAAATCATATCAGCCCGAGGAGCGCAAGATTTGAAAACACCAGATGGACAAATGATAGCCAGAATTAAGAAAAAAATCCTGTCATTATTCAGACCTGTATTTTATCTTGAAGATCCTGAAGGGAATCAATGGTTTAGGGCTCAAGGTAAATTTATGGGTTTTAGTTTCAAAGTATATGATGTAACAACTGGAAATGTTGTTGCTGAAATAGAAAAAGCAGATAGATGGAGAGATATGTTTCTTGGTGGGTTGTTCGATTTTAAAGATACTTACGCTTTACGAATACTTGATAATGTAACAGACAGGAGAATTCTTTTAGGTTTTGTTCTTTCAATAGATAACGTTCTTCATGATCGCTAATTAATTGAATCATTAAGAAACATTTAGGAAACTTATAAATAAATTGATGGATTGAAATAAATTATTTCATTAATTGAAATAAGCATTATTTCTAATTATTTTTTTAAATTTTATTTTCCAAAATATTTTTATTAATGTAATTTAATATTTTCTTTAAAAAAGAATGTTTGAAAAGAAAATTCGAGTTATTTTATAAAAATTTAAATTTATTTCTTAAAGAATTTATATTGTTTGATTAATATTTTCATTTTATAAAAATGACTGAAATTGAAACCTTCATGGTCTATGAATTGGATAACTCTGGTGAAAAGAGAGAATTAAATATACCTCAAGATGAGCTTGAATCTAATTTACACCCTGAACAAGTTCTTGTAATAGTCCGAGAAGACTTAAGACGAATTTTTATTTGGAAAGGCGGAAAAAGTCCTGTTCGTAAAAGATTTATTAGTTCCAGAGTTGCACAAGCTCTTCAAGAAGATCTTAGGAAAGATTCAAGATACCATCGGTGTAAAATAGTATCAGTTGATGCAGGAGACGAACCTGTAGAGTTTTTGGATGCATTTCAACTAGATTCGATGGAAGTAACTGAGAGGCTCGAAGATATGAGATATGTACGTAATATTGACCGTGATAGAGGAGTAGTGTCGAAATCTACCATCATTGCAAGAGATCAAAAACAAAGTAAAGAGGAATATTTCTCCCCCGCACTACAAGATACAGGTGAAAAAGTGGTAATGTCATCTTTTACTACAGGTGGACTTACTCCGAAGGCTAGAACACAATATCAAAAACTTCAGATGGCTATGTCCTCAGTAGGCTTATCAGAGGAACGGCAAGAAAAAATCAAAGAAAAAATTCTAAAAACAGAGGTTCCTGAAAATTTAAAGCGATTAAATTTAATTTTAGGTCATACACTTTTTGCGGCTATCTCTAAAAGTGCTAAAGTCTTTGGAGAAGATATAGAAGAGACTGAATGGGAATCCGTTAAAAAAGTTCCAAAAAACATAATGGAATTAGATAATCACATTCTAAGAGTATATTTTGATGAGAAAAATGGAATCGTTGAGGCTTTAGAAGTATTAGAAAAGGAAAAAACACCAACAATAAAACCAGCTCCTAAGAAAAAACCAGCAACATCGAAACCAGCTCCAAAAAAGAAGCCTTCAATGACACCAATGCCACCCAAGCCTGCTTCAATGAAGACAGAAGAAAAAAAGCCTGAAAGAAGAGAGACAAAACCTAAAAGTACAAATAGAAGACAATTACCTAAGATTCCTAGTAAAGAAGACTAGAAATCTAGGAAATAATTATTTCCTAAAATAAAAAATTATATGAAATTTAGAATTCAGTCTTATTTTCTTTTTCTTCTCCCCTTTCTTCAGGTTTACCCTTGATTTCTTCTTTGGGTTTGGTCTTTTTTTTAATCTTTTTTAATCCCTCGATAGCTTCTTTTCTTACAAGTGGACTTTCATCTTTTAAGGCTTTAGCTAAGGCATCCATACTATACGGGTGATGAAGATCACCTAATTCATCAGTAGCTTCCATTCTAACATTTTCATCAGGATCATTTAGCATAACATATGTTAACACACCTAATACTCTATTATCTCCAAAATCTCCTAATGTATCAACAGCTTCTTTTCTAACTTCAGGACTAGGATCGGTTACTGCTGTAATTGCCAACTGTTTTGAGATTTCATCCATACCAATAGGTTCTATTGCGCTCAAATCGACTCCACAATATTTACAGAAATTATAGGACATCTTGATTGCTTTACCGCAGCTAGGACATACTCTTTGAGTATTAAAATCAATAAAACCTTTTGTTGGAGGGGGAGTTCCTTGTTTTACTCTATAAGGATTAAGATTAGGATCCGGTCTTAATTTTTTATCTTTTCCCATAATAAATGTTAGAGATAATTATTTGTTTAGTTGAATAATGAATTTAATATTTTTAAATATAATTTACTTGTGATAAAAAAAAGAAAAAAAAGATAATAAAATTTATTCATGCAATCGTAATTTCCTTACATAAATAAACATCTTGGACAGCATTTAAAATTTCAATTCCTTTGAGAGTAGGTTTTTTAAATGCCTTTCTTCCTAAAATTAAACCCGTTCCGCCTGAACGCTTATTAATAACTGCTGCTTTGACCGCATCCTGCAGGTCATTCCCGCCAGACTCCCCTCCAGAATTAATAAGTCCTATTCTTCCCATATAACAGTTTGCAACTTGATATCTATTCCAATCAATTGCATTATCTGGTGCCAATTTGTCATAAACTAATTTATCCGTCTTACCAAAGTTTAAATCAAGAAATCCTCTATTTAAAGTGGCAATTTTTTGTTTAATTATATCCGCCTCAATAGTTACTCCAAGGTGGTTTGCTTGACTTTCTAGATCACAAGCTGTATGATAGTCCTTTCCTTCTTTGATAAATTCTTCTTTATTTCTTAAATAACACCAAAGAACGCAAACTAGTCCTAACTCGTGAGCATATCTAAAAGATTCACTTATTTCTTGAATCTGCCGTCTAGATTCTTTAGACCCAAAATATATAGTTGCGCCTACCCCCGCAGCACCCATTAACCATGCTTGGTCTACATTCGCAAACAAAGTTTGGTCTGAAAGAGCTGGTTTAGTTAATAATTCATTATGATTTATTTTTACAATAAATGGTATTTTTCTCGCATATCTCCGTGAAATAGAGCCTAACACTCCTAATGTAGACACAAATGCATTACACCCTCCATCAATAGCTAATTTGACAATATTTTCAGGATCAAAATATAACGGGTTTACAGCAAAACTAGCGGATGCTGTATGTTCAATGCCTTGATCTACAGGCAATACTGAAAGGTAACCCGTTCCTGCTAATCGACCTCGTTGATTAAATAATCTATTCATGTTGTTTAGAACTAAATTATTCCGATCGCTATGCTCCATAACTCTTTCAATGAAATCTGGTCCTGGAATATGTATCATCTTATTTGGAATTCCTGTGCAAGTGTGATTTAAAAGACTATCAGCTTCAGATCCAAGTAAATTTTTAATGTCATCAAAATTCATTTTATAACTCATCAGATTATATTAATTTTATATTTAGATTAATGAAAAAATAAGAGTCTTAAAATAATATATTTTTCTCTTATAGGACTTACCTATGAATTATGATAATATCAGAAAAAAATAAATTTTTTATTAGTCTTGATTAACTTTAAAAAATTCTTTTAAAAGTTCAGAAAGAAGATGATAATTATTAGAATTCACATCCGAATTAGTACTTTCCAATTTTAATGAAATCCTTTTTTTCTCTATGCCTGAAGTCTCTAGCTTGATTATTAATCGTTTAGTTCCAAATTTATTATTTCGTTCATGAGCGGATCTATTACTCCATAAACTTTCAATTTTATTAGCTACTTTTTCTTTATTACATATCAAATTAATCTTTTCATCATCTAAAGGGCTAGGTATTTCCGTTTTTGTCGTTTTTTCCATCATTTCTTATCTTCTTACACGCTTTTAATTATAAGGATACTCATAAAAAATTTGGTACTAATATATAAAAACTACTTGCACTTTAAAGGAAGTTTTTTTATTAAGAAGCATCTCTTTTCTTAAATTTGGATTTATATATTTTGTCAGGGGATATACCTAGGCCCACACAAAATAATAGTATTCCAGAACTCTAAATTTGAAAAGAATTTTTTAATTCTTATGTTATTTCCTTTTTCGAAAAAATAATATTATTATAGCTGTTGTTCCAATAAATAGAAATATAAATATATTATATCCGGGGATGGCTGGAGCTCTTGAAGGAATTTGTTTCTTTAAGACCACACCAACGTCATTTATGTTACCTGCGGTATCATTTATGAAGAATCTGATTAATACCTGACCTTCTGGAAGTGCGTCCCATACTGACTCGTTAATGGCAATAAGATTTGTTCCGGATGTAAAAGAGACAAAATATTTGATGGCTGAATCATTAATTGTATAATAGAGGATATCAAGATGTAAATCTGAAACAGTTATATTAAATTCAGGAGCATCTTCTCCAAATACATCTCCATCTAATGGAGAAGTGACTCTAATGGATGGTTTAAAAGCATCTTTTATTATTATTAAATCGGTTTGACCTAGATTTCCTATTGAATCGTTAGCAAATATCCTGATTAAAACTAAACCTTCTTCTTGATCATTCCACAGATTAACATCAAAATCGATAGAACTGCCACTAAAAGTTTTACTTTCACCGCATCCAGGGACGGTGTACCAGGTTGTATTTATTTCGCTTAAATCATATATAATTACTTGAATTGTAGGTGGTTTACTATGATATGTGTTGTTAGAAGGAACATTAATTGTTATCAGAGGAGCAATATGTTCTGTTATATATATACTTCCGTCTATACCTGTTGGGTTGCCTATTACATTAGTATCTGGATCCATTAGAGCATCAACAGTGATATCTAAAGGACTAGTACCTACCGCTACTGCTATCCACGTGATATTAAGAAGATGCAATTGAGAACCTGGTCCTGTACGCGTCGCATCAAATCCACTTATACTAATCATCCCAGGAGTATTGACATCTACAGTTGATACAAATCCATCAGCACCTGCTTCAATCCCATTATTTCCTACAGAAGTATCAACTACTATTACATTCTGATTGTAACCGATATCAATTCCATATGTGGCTATTTCTTGTGTTCCTGTGTCAACATAGATTTGCGTTTCAAAAATATCTCCTACATCCTTAGTTGGCACAGAACCTACCCATACATCGCCAATTGTCAAATCTTCAACTACCACGCTTCCATCTATACCTGTTGGTGTGCCTATTACATTAGTATCTGGGTCCAATAGAGCATCAACAGTGATATCTAAAAAACTAGTACCTACGGCTACTGCTATCCACGTGATATTAAGAAGATGCAGTTGAGAACCTGGTCCTGTACCCGCCAGATCAAATCCACTTATAATAATTACTCCAGGAGTATTGACATCTACTGCTGAAACAAATCCATCAGCACCTGCTTCAACCCCATTATTTCCTACAGAAGTATCAACTACTATTACATTCTGATTGTAGGCAATATCAATTCCATAAGCAGCTATTTTTTGACTTCCTGTGTTAACGTAGATTTGTGTTTCAAAAATAGCTCCTACATCCTTAGTTGGAACAGAACCTATCCATACATCGCCAATTGTCACATCCTCAACTACTACTACGCTTCCATCTATATCTGTTGGTGTACCTATTACATAACCGTAAATATCAACTAGAGTATCAATAATGATATCTAAAGGGCTAGTACCTACTGCTACTGCTATCCACGTGATATTAAGAAGATGCAATTGAGAACCTGGTCCTCTACCCACGGGATCAATTCCCCATATTTCAATCACCCCTGGAGTATCTACATTTACATCTGTAACAAATCCATCAGCACCTACCTCAACTCCATTATTACCTACCGAGGTATCAACTATTATTACATTCTGATTGTAGGCGATATAAATTGAATACCAGGCTAATAATTGAATGCCAGTGTCAACATAGAGAGCCGTTTCAAAAATATTTCCTACCTCCTTATCAGTCACAGTACCAAACCATACATTGCCAATTGTCACATCCTCAACTACTTCTACGCTTCCATCTATACCTGTTGGTGTACCTATATCTATATTATTTTCATCAACTAGAGCATCAATACTGATATCTAAAGGACTTGTACCTAATGCTATTGCTTCCCACCAGATTCTAAGAAGATGCAATTGAGAACCTGGTCCTGTACCCACCACATCAAATCCCAGTATGGTAATCACCCCCGGAGTATTCGCATCTACTGCTGTAACAAATCCGTCAGCACCTGCTTCAACCCCTGAAGTGCCAATCGAAGTTTCAACTACTATTACATTCTGATTGTAGGTGATATCAATTCCATATGCAGCAATTTTTTGATTTCCGGTGTCAACATAGATATCCGTTTCAAAAATATCTCCTACCTCCTTATCAGTCACAGTACCAAACCATACATCGCCAGGAGCTGCAATTTTAGGTTGCAGTCCAAATGGGTGACGAATATTTCCTCCTAATGCTACTAAAATGATTAGAAAAAAGACTAAGGGAATTAAAAATAATTTAATTTTTTTTTTCATTTAATCGCCTCTCTTGTCCAATTATACAATAATTCAAGTTTGTATATAAATATATTATAATTTTCATACAGAAAGAAATTTCACTAGAATTATTTAATCTGGAAAATGTTAAGTCAGACTGTTAACGTTTATCGAAAATTAAGAGAGTATTCTTCGCATCGAGCCTCTATGCCCGAAACTAAAAATAAGTATTAGAATTTTTGAGAAATTCTAACTAAAAGATTTCTCAATACAAGAAATTGCAGATTGGAATAATACAAAATATAATCTGAATAGAAAAATTTTTTTTTTTAAGAAGATTTTACAGAACTATGCCTGATGAATTCGATTTTAAAAACTATAAATCAATGGAAGAATATGGGAAAACTGTAGAAGGCACAAGATACTTACACTCCTTATATCTTAAAGCCGTAAATCATCCAATTCGACGCAAAATCTTAATTCTAGTTAATAGGGTTAAAAAAATCTCTAAAGAGAATTTACTTAAAGCTCTTTTAGATAAATCCGTAATTAATGATGAGTCTTCACTTAATTATAATATGGATTACTTAATCAAAGCTTTTTGTATTAAAAAAATCGAAGAGGAAAACAATATCTATTACGAGATTACTCAAAGTGGACAAGTAGTTGATTATTTAAAATAATTAGATAATCTTATTATTCAGATATTATTTTTTTGTAGCAATCACAACAGGGAACTCCTAAATTGAGATTAAACTTCTTTAATTTCTTGTTTTTATACTTCATTAATCGTATTAATTCTTGTTTAAGAGCTTGTTTCTCTTCGTCAAAAAAGAGTTGCTTTAAATTAAAATAATGATTTTGATTTCCACATATTGGACATAAGTGATAGAACTTAACAAATTCAAAAAAAGTTTCCTTTTCTGCTTTTGTTAATGATTCTATTTTTAAATCTGGATTGTTTGCTATAATATTCCTCAGATTACTTAATTCAATTAACATTTCATCTCTGAGGTAATTTGTATTGGATCTATTTCCTACAAATCCTTCATTTAATAGAATATCTTTAGTATTGAATTTATCAAGATATTCAGCAGCCTCATTGAAGAATTTTAAACTTTTTATTTTTCTTCTATTGTTCATTATTTAATTTGGATTTTTTTATTCCAAAATTAATAACTCTTCACAAGATAATTAGATAAGTCTTCTAAAAAATTTTATTAGAAGAATTTTATTGTCTTTTCATTACTATTAAATAAATCATTTTTATTTTCGCCAGTTAGCCTTCGAAAGTTAATAATCTTTGAAGGTGCAAAATACTCAAAATCAAACTCAACATCATCACCAATGTCTCTTCCGGGTATTGGCATTAACCTAGCTGTTAAGGGCTTGTTTAAAGTGACAGAAATAGTACATATATCTAGTAAAATATAAAACAACTCTTGTTCAGTAATATCACCTGGTAATGGAACAACATCAAGACCAGTACCACACATAGTGGAATATAATAGAAGTGAATCTAAGTTGAATTTATTTTCAGCCAATCTTTTAGATAAAATGAAGTCTTCTAACACAGGCTGCATAAAACCAGAAAATCCTATCACTTTTTCTTTATCAACGGGTATAGAGTTTTTTATTAACGCAACTCCAGTAAGTGTACCAATAGCTCCAAAATACTCAACACCTAATTTTTCTATGGCAGTACCAATACTTTTTTCTATTTCCGGAAAGGGTGCAGGAGAAAGATCTATTCCTTTAAATTCTATATCGAAATTTCGTCCAATTTTCTCGCAAATTTTTGTTATATCGTCATAGATTTTATTAAACTTTGCTAATAAATTAAATTGAGCGTCCTTTAAACTATTTGAGTTTTCTATAGCATCTATTACTTCGTCTGCCATTTCTAAAGCAAGAGAAAATGCTGGTTTGTCTGAAAAATGATATGCTGCAGGGAAAAATGGATAATTTGGACCCACATTGGCAGATACACAAAAATTTAAATTTTTAAATGGATCTGGTTCTGAAAGTTGCTTTATTATTTTAGCACCAGATTTTAATGCGGTAATATTGATTCCTTCTTGTGTAGAGGCAACTGGTAATGAAGTAAAAAAGATATCTGTATTTTTTATAAAATTTGAAACTTCACTTAACAATAATTTTTCGAAAATCCCTAACTCCTGAATTTGATCTCCTCGCATCATACAACATGCAAAGTAGTCAAATTCGTAATCTTTGAGAATATCTTGTAAAAAACTTAACTGATTGGTAATTTCTACAAGAGTCTCTTTTAAATTTTTTTCATAAAAAAGTTTATTATCAAAACTGAAAAGTGGTTGAGAACAAAATCGTTTGGTTTCAACACTTATTCCAATTTGTTCTAACGCATGAATTAATTCATTATTTAAAGCTGAGAAACTATTCAGGTTCTCTTGTAAGAAAGATAAAATTGTTTCATTTTTATATAAGAAGGGTATAATATTTCCAATCGTTATTGCTCTCACTTTCATAGAAGATTCACTATTAGGAAATTTGAATTTGAATTTTCATTAGATATAATTATAATATTCACCATTACTAAAAATAATAAGAGAAATACCAATAAAAAAATTATATTCATATGTAATAGATATTGAAATTATAATATCATTTTCATTTCTTAAGATTTTATATTTCATCCAATCTTGCTTTATCTTTCACTTCTTCTTTATATGCAATAGATTTTGAATATTCATTTGGCTGAATTGACCCTAAATTATTTAATTCTTCCTTAAATTCTGCAATAGTCCGAGCAAATTTTTCCCCTTCTCCAGCAGAAATACTAGTGATTTTTAACCGTTGTTCATTTATACCCGCTTCTATTAACATCTCTTTAATACTTTCATATCTAATTCTAGCCTTATTAAACCCCTCTTGGTAATGACAATCTTGAGGATAACACCCCGCAATAAGAACTCCATCAGCTCCATAAAAAAAACTTTCAAAAATTAAAGATGGATTAAGCATAGCCGTACACATTACATGAATTATCCTTACATTAGTAGGATATGTCAATTTACTTGTTCCAGCTAGATCAGCTCCTAAATATGAGCACCAGTTACATAAATAAGCAAGAATTAAAGGTGATTCACTTTTTTTCTTTAACACTGTCTGTATTTGCGTAGATATTTGTGCTTTAGTAAATCCTGGAATATAAAGAGCGTCTTCAGGACACATAGCAGCACAAGCTCCGCAGCCTGTACAATTAACTTGAGTAATTTTTAATTGATCACCTTCAATACTTAAAGCATTAAACATACAAATGTTCTCACATAATCTACAGAGATTGCATTTATCAGGATAAAAAATTACTACGTGGGGTTCAAGTTCTACTTGACCTTTAGCAATTAAAGCAATTGATTTTGCAGCAGCACTCTCAGCTTGGGCAATACTGTTAGGAATATCCTTTGGTCCTTGAATTGCACCAGCTAAGAAAATTCCATTAACAGAACTTTCAGAAGGTTTTACTTTTAAATGCTTCTCTAATAGAAATCCATAAGGATCTTGGGAGATGTTTAGTAATATACTTAGCTCATCAGTACCCTCGGCGGGTTCAATACCAACTGCTAATATCACTAAATCTGTTTTATTTTCAAATAATTTATCTTCAATTATATCTTCTCCCCTTACTAATAATTCGTCTGATATGTCACTTTTTAACACTGCGGAGATATTACTCTTTATAAATCTAATTCCAAATGTTTCTCGAGCCCTATTATAAAATTCTTCACAATTCTTACTTACAGCTCTAATGTCATTATAATATATATTGATTTCAGTTTCGGGATGTTCTTTTTTAATTAAAACAGCTTGTTTAATTGATGAATTACAACACACTTGACTACAATATTCACGATGTATTTGCTTATTGCGAGATCCCACGCATAAAATAAAGGAGACTTTTTTTGGTGGTTTACCATTTGAAGGTCTTATAATTTTCCCATGCGTAGGACCATCATTATTAAGTAACCTTTCCGTTTCCATTGAAGTTATAATGTCTGGATGTTTTTGATAATTATATTCTCCAAGTACAGACGGATCAAACGTTTTTAAACCAGTAGCAACTATAATTGATCCTACTTGAATATCTATAATTTCAGGAGGCTGATTGAAATCAATTGCATCTCTATCACAAGCTTGTTCACATGCTTTACATCCTATACAATATTCTTCTAAAATATTAGGGTATAATGGAATGGCTTGAGGATAAGGAACATCAATTGCTTTTCGTGGAAAAAAAGTATCTTCTATATCTATTGGACATACTTCTCGACAGATATCAATACACCCCACACAATCATCCTCTTTAATAAATCGAGGATTTTTCTTTATTTTAATATCAAAATTTCCAATATATCCTTCAACTTTCTCTAGCTCAGAATAAGTTAGAAGCTCTATATTTGGATTATCATTTACCTCAGACATCAAAGGGCCCAAAATACAAATCGAACAATCTAAAGTAGGGAATGTTTTATCGAATAGAGCCATATGTCCTCCAATTGTTGGTTCCCTCTCTACTAAATATACTTTATAACCCGCATCTGCGATTACTAAGGCAGCTTTGATACCTGCAATTCCACCCCCTACAATTAAAGTAGAAGGAACAACTTCAGAATATTGAACTTCTAAAGGCTCTAATAGTTTAACTTGTTCTATACTCATATTAATTTGATCAATAGCTTTTCTTGTTGCCTTTTCTGGATCATCTGCATGGACCCATGAATTTTGCTCCCTAATATTCGCAAAAGATATTAAAAATCTATTAATACCCGCTTTTTCAATAGTTTTACGAAATACTAATCCATGTAGCTTAAATGAACATGCAGCAATCACTACTCTATCAATTTTTTTCTCTTTAATCTCATCAATTATCTTATTAAGGCCTAATTCTGAGCATAAATATTGATCTCCTATTACAAAAACTTCTGGATACTCTGGATTATTTGAATAATTATCAATTAATTTTTTAGTATCAATTACTCCCGAAATGTTCTTCCCGCAATCGCACACAAATAATCCTACTTTCAAATTTCTTTCCTCATTTAATAATAGAGAATTTCTCTATGTCTTATAATAAGTCTCTATTTTAATAATTATTCGTAATAAAAATTAACAATTAATTAATAGAATCTTACAATATTAAAAAATAAAATTTTAAAGTTAATCCTTTTCTTTCTTCTTTGGATTTTCAGATATTTGTTTAAAAAGAGAAGGTAGCATATTTAAATATCTATCTTCTTCTAAATTTTTTAATATTATTTGAGAAATTTCCTGTAAACCTTCTTCATAATCCTCTGGATTCTCAAGCACATTTAATAAAAGTATAATAAAATAATCCATATCTACCCCAGTATAATAAGTTACTATATTTATATCTCCTACTGTCAAGCTTGCTATTCCTGCTTGTTTGCTAAATTCATGTAGACTAAAAATATTCATTAGAGTTCCACTATTTATATCCAATTCTTCCTGTGGAAAACTGGCTTTTATGTCTATTCCGCTTCTATTATTATACTTCATTATAATTAGCCCTTTTGGCATAAATATTCCTCCTTTTAGAGTTTTTCTTTTGATAAAAAAGGATAGACTTTAAAAATATCAAAATTGTTTTTCTTCATTTCTAAAAAGAAATTTTTTTCTATTTTATTTTCTGCTTTTGCCCAACTCAATATTTCCTGTTTTGAATAAAATCTACCTTTTGAAATTTGTAGACCTTTGCATTTCTTTGTATAATCTATGAAATTCTTTCTACTTGAGACCATCATTTGCCAAAAAGGAAAACACCTACATTGGAATGGTCTATGTTCATGAACCCTACATGAATTATCCACTAAGAAATGGCAACGCTCATCCTCTCCTGTAAATTTGAAAGCAAGTGTTTTAAATTTATATGTTTTTCCTCTTTGTGCTTTTGGTTCTTTCCAATAAAAAGATGTATTAATAATTTTAAGATATTTTTTTGCAAATTCTCTTAAACCGCTTTTATCCTTTAGATTTAAAAAATTAGCTAATCTAAGGATATCATCCTTATATAAATATACTTCGCCTTCGTTTAATCCCCTGCAACAAGAACCACACATCTGGCAAGAAAATTCAATTCCATTCTCAAGTTTCTTGGAAAGCTTGATTTCTGTTGATGTCAAAATTGAGATTCTTCAATTAATTTTTGACTAATAAATAATATTGAAATATTTAATTAATATTTAAATATTAATTCATTGATTATGTTAGGCAATAATGAAAGAGGAGTTTTAGTTTTTGGTCGATAATTTATCCATAAATAACTATAAGAATTTGGATTTACAAGTTATAGTTAATAGAATTAAAAATTTAGAAAAAATCTTAATCAAAAATGAGATTAATAACAATATTGGATTCAAGCAATGGATTCAAGATTTTAAAGATATATACGGGAATGAATATGTAAATATACGGCTATATATTGCTTTATCTTTACTTTACTTATTAAGTCTTGAATTGATTTCAAAGTATATTCTAAAAAATGAATCTTATTTATTTAAACAGAATAATCCTATAGAAAAATACAAGAAAATTATAGAAGAAGTAGAAGCTAGCTATAAGAATATTAAAATTTTTGAATTTAATTATTTCGAACCAATTTTAACACTTTCTATCGAAAAGGATATAAATGCATTTAATGAACTTATTAAGAAACTATATTATCACCTATCAAATTTAAAAATTGATCCTGAGTTTTTTTTTGATTATTTCATTCAAAACTTTATTTCTCCATTAATTCGCCATAAAACTGGTGAATATTATACTCCACCTTTCTTAGTCAAAAAAATGGTTGAAACAACGTATATAATTGGTGAAAATGTTTTGGATCCTTGCTGTGGAACAGGAAATTTCTTGATAGAAATTGTTAAAGTCATACTTGCCTCAAATAAAAGTAATGAACAAAAAATAATGGCACTTAATAATCTATACGGTTTTGACATAAATCCCTTATCTATTTACCTTACAAAAATTAACCTTTTATATTTGTTAAGAGATTTAATACATGATATAAAAGTTAATTTATTTAAACTTGATTCAATATTCCCCAATCATAATAAATTTGCTAATTGTTTTGATCTAGTTATTGGAAATCCACCATGGTACACTTATAGTGATATTCAATCGATAGAATATCAAGAAAAAGTAAAAAAGTTGGCTGATCAATTAAACATCAAACCTCTGCCAAAAAATATTTTAAATATTGAGATATCTTCTATATTCTTCTACCAGTCAGCCAACCTATATCTAAAAGATAAGGGAAAAATATTCTTTGTAATTACTAAAGGAGTAATTACAGGTTCTCACACTTCTCGGTTCCGTAATTTTGAGGGGTTTATGAATATCAGGATATGGGAATTTAATAAGAATATCGAAAGAATCTTTAATATTGATTTTATTTGCTTATTTGCCCAAAAATCAAATAACCTTCAAGATTCCCTAAATCTGAAGATTCCAACCTTACAATATTCTATAAAAGATGAAGAATCGATCCTTGACTATTTTAGTCAGGTTGATTTAGAGATAAAAGATAAAAGAACTCTCATTCCATATGGAGTAGAAAAAAAAAATAATAGATTATTCACTAAAAAATTTGTATCAATTGAAGAAAGTAAGAAGTTAATCGTTTCTAAAAAAGGATATTATAAGGATTTATTTCATAAGGGAGCAGATCTCAACCCTAGAAATTTAATTTTTATTACACCTGAAAATATCAATGAGAGGCATGTAAAGATCAATCCTGATGATAGAATTTTTAAAAAAGCAAAACCTCCTTGGATTAAAAGAGAATTTAAAGGAGAGATTGTTGAAAAGGAATATATTTTTAATGCGGTGAAAAGTACAGAATTAGTGAAATTTATCATTTATGACTATTATCAAGTGTTTCTTCCACTTTCAAAAGGAAATTTAAACTATAATTATGCAGATTTACCAAAAAACGCTAAAAAATTCTATGATAAAATTAATAACATATATTTGGAGAAAAAAAAAGTCACAACTAAACATAAATCCTTAATGGAAAATTTGGACAGATGGGGGAAATTAATAAATTCAAGACAACTATCTAAAATCAAAGTAGTTTATAACAATTCAGGTTCTACACTAAACGCTGCTGTTATACAAGGAAATTTCTTAATAACGGGGGATTTAAGTTTTTATGATGCTAATAACCTTGATGAAGCTTATTATTTGTCGGCAATCTTGAATTCAAACTTTTTTACTAGACAAGTCAAAATAATGAAAAGTTCAAGACATATTTTTAAACTTCCATTAGATATACCTATTAGAAAATTTAATTCGAGGTCTCCTAACCATCAAAAATTAGTAGAGTTAGGTAAAAAAGGACAAGAAATAACCATACAAGTAATCAAGGAGATATCTGAAAATGACAAGATTAAAATTTCTAAACTTAAAGTTCAAAATATCTTATCAATAAAATTAAAACTAATTTTCAAGAAAATTGATAACATATTAAATCAAGAACTAAACCTTAAGAAAAAATTGTATTAAATGTAATAAATAAAACTACAAAAATCTTTTTCCATTAGAATATGTACCAAATATGGTGAATTTAAAATTGAAGTATATTTTTATATGTTAAAATAAATAGATGTTTTTTCATTTATCACTTATTATAGACTTATTCATAATTCATTGCTAGGAAAACACATGCGTAATTTTTTATTTAAAATTTTAGTGACAGGAGAGGGAGGAGCGGGCAAGACAAGCTTATTAAGAAGATATGTAGATGGTTTTTTCGATGAAAGCACAATAATGACAATAGGAGTTGAATTTTTTATTAAAGAGGTTGTTTTTGATGATTTCCATTGCTCCTTGCAACTTTGGGATCTAGGAGGCCAAAAGAGATTCAGATATCTCCTCGAAAGCTACGTTATGGGAGCACGAGGCGCACTTCTATTATTTGATATGACAAAAATGCCTAAAATTGGAGATATCCTTGAATGGGTAAACATTGCAAGACTTCATGATATCAACTTACCAATCGTATTAGTGGGAGCAAAAAACGATTTAGAAGATTTTATCGCTGTTGATGATGAAAGTGCTCTTCATATTAAAAATGCTTTTAATATGATTGACTATGTAAAAACTTCAGCTAAATCTGGTTATAATGTAGAGGAACCATTTGTAGTTTTAGCTAGAAAACTAGTTAATATAAGTAAGTATTAAGTTCATAAAAAATAAATCAAAAAATCATGAATGATGAACTTATTATACTGGGATCTGGGGGGGGAAGGTATCATATACGAACTCAACACCGTGCTACTGGTGGTTTTTTATATAAATTTAATAACTTACAAGCGCATATAGATCCTGGACCTGGAGCTTTAGTACGAATTAATCAATATATGGAAGATCCAGTAAAAACTGAGCTTTTCATCGTATCCCATGCTCATGTTGACCATTATAATGATATTAGTGCTGTTATTGAAAGTTCAAGAGAAATATTACATGATAAGAACTATATTTATCATAAAAAGGGAATATTAATTACTAATGATGAGGTGATTAGTCTGATCCAGACATATCATCTAAATATGCTTGAGAAGATTGTACGATTTAAAGCAGGTGATAAGCTCCAATATAAAGGAGTTGAGATAGTCGGTACCAAGGTCGTTCACTCTCCATATAACGAAGGGTTTGGTATAAGGTTTAATCTTACAGATTATTCTCTAGCTTATACGAGTGACACTATGGTTTTTAAGGGCTTTTCAGAACAATTCTCCAAGGTCAACATTCTTATTCTCAATCTTTTACGACCTGATTCGGTCACCTGTAAAAGGCATGTATGTACTGATGAAGTTATTCCATATTTAAATAAAATAAATCCACCATTAGATGGCTTGATTATTACGCATTTTGGATCATTTATGGATGGTCCACGCTCTAAAAAAAACCATGTGCCTAGTCAAGTGATAAAATTAAAAGAAAACACAAATATCAAAAAAATTATTGCTGCTGAAGATGGATTAAAATTAAGAATTTCAGATATATTGAATTAAGTTTGATAACCCATTAAAACTTCAATAATTTAAATCTAGAAGTTAAACGTAATTTTGTCATATATGTGGAATCGGTTAATACTCAAAACTTTCAAATCTGTAAATTCGTTATATAAGAACATAATATTTTATAACCAATTAATTTTTATATAAAAAAAACCTAATAAAGTATAAGAAGGGAAACCTAACTACAAGAAAATTCGTGTAAACATTGGATATATACAATCTCGATTCGAAGGTATACCGAAATTCGCCCTCTATTAAACTCAATGAGTTTAATTCTCTCCCTGATTTTATTACTTAAGCACGGATTTCTTTTTTCCCTTCCCTTTTCTTTATAAAATTTCTACATTCGATGAACTCATTTAATCTGCTTATGAATATGGAAATTAAATCAAACTTTTTTATACCGAATCATTAATGTCTTTTATTATTTATGTTACTTTTTGATAAAAGTTAAAATAAAGGCTTATTCCAAAACCAAATATTAATCTCTTATTATTTTTAGGTTTATTCATCGTCTTAAATTTTATAAAGTTCAATTTGATTAAGTCTATTGAGAAAATACCCAATAATAATCAATCTAAGGATACCCAGAAACGGCATACAATACATTGCTTTATCCTTTGAAGTTCTACTTTACCACTATTAACGGTACGGATCGTTCTTCCAACCATTACATTACCACACTTGGAACAAATAGTAAGATCTTTTGGTTTTAATTTAGGTGCGGTCATTATCAATATCACAGGTATTTGACTTTTCTGAATTGTCTAAAAAAAGCCATTTGTCAAAAAACAACCCTTATATATTATAAGAAATAAATTTTTAGATATTTAAATGATTGTTTAAGTAAAAATTTTTAGATTTACGCACAGATTAAGTTATTTAATATATAATAAACGAGTTAAAATGAAGAGTCTAAGATAATTTAAACTCGTTGATAAATTTAAAGTAAATCTCTCTTATTTTCCTCATAATTATTTTTATTTTTTAAGACCGTTATAAGGATTGCAATAAAAATCAACGCACAGCCAAACCAAGCATATAATGAAAGGACTTCATTTCCAATAAGAAATCCAAATAAAGCTGCAAATACAGGTTCAAGAGTAAATATTATTGCTGTTTGAGCAGGTTCTTGATATTGTTGGCTCCAGTTTTGGAATAAAATAGTGAGTGTCATTATACCGATTCCCATATAAACCATTATAAGCCAGAAAGTTGGTTGGGTTGAGGTCCAAATATACTTTTCTCCTAAAACTAAAGAACAAATAAAACTTATTCCGGAGATGACGGAGATTTGAATGATCGAATAAAGATATACATCACTTAGCCTTACGTATTTATCATTAAATACAATATAAATTGCCCAGAAGAAAGCACAGATTAAAACTAAGATATCACCAATGATGAATCCAGATTCACCTTCTAGCAGTAAGAAAGCCATACCTACCATAGACAATGCTACAGCAACCCAAACTCTTCTATTCAGGGGTTTTTTAAATCCAAGCCAAGTAATAAAAGGAACTATAACTGTACTTAATCCGGTAATAAAACCTGCTTTCCCAGCCGTTGTTGTTTGAAGACCAAATGTTTGAAACGCAATACCAAAAAAATAGAGCATTCCAGTTATAAAACCCATCAAAATAATTTTTTTATTAATATTTTTTAAATGAGGAAAAAATGGTATGAATCCGAATAATGCAATTAAAAACCTTATTCCAAGAAAAAGGAAAATGGGGACATTTTCAGTCATATATTTTGTAAGAATAAATGATGAGCCCCAAAGAATAGTAGTTAAAACTAAAAGAATTATAGCAATTAAACTTTTGGTTGAACTCTGGCTAAGAAATGTATCTTTTTCCATAGAAATTTCTTTTTATGTATGATATTATTGAAAAAAACATAATAAAACTAAAAAGGATTCTGAAAATTTTGAGTTTATACTTACTTTATATATTGTGAGTATGCATTTAATGCATTTTTTATCTATCAAATATTTAAATTTTACATACTATTTATTTTGAATTAATCATACTCATATAAAATTGAAAATGTGACCATAAATAATTGTGAATATTGGTGGTAATTTGACTAAAACTTATTCTGAAATAAATAAAAAAATTAAAAATGGCAATGCTATTGTAGTTACTGCAGAAGAAATGATTAGAATTGTGGACCAAAAAGGGATTAAGGTTGCAGCAGAAGAAGTTGACGTGGTAACTACGGGAACATTTGGACCTATGTGTTCAAGTGGAGCATTCTTAAATTTTGGTCATACAGATCCTCCTATAAAGTTTGAGCATATGTGGTTAAATGACGTACATGCATATCATGGGAATGCTGCTGTAGACTGTTATATTGGATGTACTAGAATGGCAGATGTCCGACCTTTTGAATATGGCGGAGGTCATGTTATTGAAGACTTAGTTTCTGGAAAATATATAAGGTTGAGAGGTAATTCGTATACAACAGATTGTTATCCTTTAGCTGAAGTTGACACAGAATTTTCAATTGAGGATTTAAATCAAGCAATTTTATGTAATCCGCGAAATGCATATCAAAGATATGTTTGTGCAATCAATAGTTCTGATAGAACTTTGTATACTTATATGGGAAAATTATTACCTCATTTTGGGAATGCCCATTATTCTGGAGCAGGATGCTTAAGCCCACTAAATAATGACCCCGATTATGAAACTATAGGGATAGGTACTAGGATATTTTTAGGAGGAGGGATTGGTTATGTCATAGGAGAGGGAACTCAGCACAATCCAGTTAATAGACTCGGAACATTATTTGTGAAAGGAGACCTAAAACAAATGACACCAGAATATTTGCGTGGAGTAACCTATGAAAAATATGGTACCTCGATGTTTGTAGGAATTGGGATTCCTATTCCTATTTTAAATGAAGGACTAGCTAAAAAGACAGCAATTAGAGATGAAGAGATTCTAACTGAAATAGTAGATTATGGGGTTCCAAGAAGAGACAGACCAAATATCAAGCAAATAAGCTATAAGGAATTAAAAAGTGGATATATTGAATTAAATGATAATAAAGTAAAATGTTCTTCATTATCATCATTATTTTATGCTCGAAAAATTGCTGAAACTCTTAAAAAATGGATTCAAGAGGGGATATTTTACTTAAATCCCCCTGCTGAAACATTACCTACAGATACAGTTTTTAAGCCTATGAAAATGACTTCCAAATTAAAATTTGTAAAAGATTTGAAAAAGGATGCGGAAATTTGTTATGAAGATTGTGATATTAAGATTGTTGCTGAAAAGATAATTAAGGAAAATGTTAATCATATCGTTATTACAGATAAAGAAAACCACCTAAAAGGTATTGTAACAAGCTTCGATATTACTAGAGCTATAGCAGAAGATGCACATGATTTAGCATCCATTATAACTAAACGCGTAATCACTACATATGATGACGAGCCAATAAGCAATGCTGCCAGAAAAATGAAACAACATAATATATCTGCTTTACCTGTTATAGATGATAATGAAAAAGTAACAGGGATAATAACTTCGGAGGAGTTGATGTAAATTGACTATTATAAATGTTTCAATACCTTTTGGATTACTAAAAAACATCAATGATTACTCTAAAATAGTAAATGAAATCTTAAGACACGATATTACCTTTAATATTTTAAAGTTTACTACAGGTTCGGATGGTGTAAATCTATTATTGGATATTCCAGAAGAGAAAATAAAAACGATAACAGAATCGTTGAAACAAAATAATATAGTTGTAAATAAAAAAGGTCGAGTAATAGTTAATATTGAAAACTGCATTGATTGTGGAGCTTGTATTTCATTATGTCCGACTGATGCGTTACATTTTGATGAAGAAGAAAGATTAGAATTCTCTTATGAGAAGTGTATAGGCTGTCTGCTATGCCTGGATAGTTGCCCCCGATTTGCAATAGAAGAAATGTAACCATATTTATATTAATAGAATTAATTTTTTTATTACTCTCGTGTAATAATTTCAAATATTTCATCCAGACGTGGAGTTCTTCTTCTTAGAGTAATACATCGTTCTTCTTCACATCCTCTTAATATTGCAATCAATTCATTTATATGAATAGTAGGGATATCCAATTTTTCGTTAAATAAGGTATTAATCTCATTTCTAAATTCCGGTTTACTAAGTGTGTATAAACAAGTTGGACAGGGCATTAATAGAAAATCTGCTCCGACATTTTCAGCACTTTTCAATTTTTTATAAGTAACTTTTAAAGCCTCCTCTGGATGCAATACAATCTGAGATGCCCCCCATCCACAACATTCATCTTTTTCCTGGTAATCTAAAGGAATGCCACCAAATAAAGTTATAAATTCATCTAGTTTGGTTTTATCCTTTATATAACTTTCAATTGACTTTTTATCCCTTTCTAAATTTAAGTAATGACATCCATAATGTGCAGCTACTTTGAGACCCTTCAAATCAAATTTAAGGGAATCAAGCACATTATTTTTTATTAAATATAAGAAGTCTAAGTCATGTATAACTTTTATTTTTGGATTACCCAGAACATTATATTTTCTAGGATAATTTTCCCCTAAATCCTTTTTTTTTAAATTATTTAAAATATCTTGTGTTTTTTTTTTAACTTCTGGGACTTTTAAAAAATCTCGACCTCTTAAAACGGAATTATAACATCCATTACAACTAAACAAAACAATATCTGCCTGACGATTCATTTCGTTAAGATTTCTTTCATTTATTGCTGCAAATTGCGCTCTTGTAATTAAATTCCGTTGGAAAAATGTTCCACTACAACAAGATTGACTAGCGCAGGTGGTGACTTCTAAATCTAAGTCTTCTAATAAATCTTGAATACCCCATCTGACACCAGGGAAGTAAGCCTCTAGACATGCTTTAAATAAACATAGTCTCTTTCCCCTAAAAAATTCTATAGGATTTTCGGGGTAGTCTTTCTCAATTTTTTCTAAATCTAACGCTAAATTTTGAGCTTCCATTATAATTTATTCTATCTTAAATTGTTAGTTATTTATTTTTTCTTTTTTTCTTTTTATTTTTACTGGCTTTAAAAACATATTTTACTCGAGCAAAATCACAAATTGCATTTAACTCATCAATACGATCTTGAGGAAGCTTCTCACCTAAAGGTTTATCTAAAACAGTTCCGTTTGTTAGAAACTTTTCTGACATTTCTACATATTTGGTAAGATCGTTATATTTAGGCCCATATCCTTTCTTAAATGATTCGTTTCTTAAATTTAAAATAAGTAATGGTATATTGATTTTCTCTTTCGGACAAACTTTTTTACATCGCTCGCATAAGAAGCAAAACCAGATGTCAGAATCCTTCAATACGCTCTTATCTCCTTTTAGAACCTTTTGAATAATCTTTCTTATGTTAAAATTAGAAATCTTAGAAGCAGGACATTCTCCTACGCATTTACCACAATCCCAGCATGCAATAATGTTTTTGTTTTCCTCTACGTCATCTACCAATTCTTCATAAAAATCCCAGTTCCAGTCAGAGTCGGTATATTCATCCATGAGTTCGATTTTTTTTAGCTTTTTATTAATTAACTTCTTAATCTATGTGAGAATCATTGTTCATTGTAAAAAAAAATTATTATTTATAAAAATAATTAAAAATGCAAAATCTTTAATTTTGAAAATTAGTATATATATTCTTAGGTAAATCAATTTAAGTGAAATAATTAAAGATAAAGAAAAGTATATATATTTAATCGAATTCTGCAAAAAGTTTGGAGTTTTTTTAATGGTTCAATACAAAGAGGGTAACATCTATTTAAAGATAGTATATTATGGCATGGCAAGATCAGGTAAAACTACCATACTAAATACACTTTATAAATTAACAAAAGAAGGTACAAGAGAAATTATTCCTGTTGGTGATTTAAAAAAAATAGATAGAGCAAGTGGTGCTACACTCTATTTTGATAGAGGGATTTTTCAATCAAAGAAACATAAAAAGGTGTATTATAGAGTTTATACAGTGGCAGGTCAAAAAGGTTTTACTCCACTTAGAATTAAAGTCTTTAATATGCTTGATGCTGAAACTGATGCTGTCATTTTTGTAGTGGACTCCCAAATTAGATTTTTTGAGGATAATATAGAATTTCTATTAGAATTAAAAAGTATAACAAAAAATCGGCTAATTAAAGACATCCCTTTTATAATTATGCTGAATAAACAAGATCTTAAAGATGTAATTAGTGATGAAGATTTTATCCAGATTTTAAAAAATGAGAAACTATGGTATAAGGCTAAAAATGACTTATATATTTGGAATCCATTAGTTTATAAAACCTGCGCATTATTTAATCAAGAAAAGGACATCTATCGTAGTTTTTATGAAATTGCACGAAGAACTGCATTATATCATATTTATGGAGATGGAAAGGCACCAGTTGATAAAAAGATTTCAGATACTTCGATCTTAACTATCTAATTTTAGTTATTTTTCCATATTTCCTATTTATTATAATACGATATTTTCAAGACTTATTTCTTTTTACTATTTGGATCGTTTTCTCATTATGATTAGATAGACATTAGTAAATTTGGTCATGTATAAAAATTACCTTTATATCTAATTTAAGTTAGAACTCAAAATATTTATAAACTCTAAAAAAACAACAGGTATTGAATAATAAATATATCTTCAAAAGGTGAATTTTTATCACACTTTCTTATATAGGTTGGTTAAGTGGGATTACAGCATCAGGCGTTTTTGTTTTTTCAATTCTCTTTGGATTATTTTTTGTTATTAAATCAAGAATAAAACATTCAAATCTTATATTATATTTGGGTCTAATATATATTTTTGCTGGTCTTGTTTATACAGGAGATGTTTTAGATTTTTTTACAATCCTTTTAACTGAAGACAATGTAGATAATTCGTTTGGAATAATAGGTCTTATAAATTGGATGTGGTTTCCTGGAGCGGTCCTATTTGCTATGTATATTGGTGCTATACTTATAACACCGAAGAAAAAATGGTATATTTTTTCAATTTATTTAGTTTTAGGCATAATTTTCGAATTATTTCTTTTTATAGATCTATCAGGTTCCGTCACATACGATAATCCTTCAACTCCCGGAGGAGATTTAATTAATGATAATCTTGTTTTTACTTCAATAACTGGTATAGCAGCCTTGATATTTTTACTATCATTATTAATTTTTCTTGGATTTGGATTTTTAAGAAAAAGTATTCAAGCTACTGGAATAATAAGGAGAAAGTTTTTTTTAATATCTTTAGGAGCTTTTATATACATTATCGGAGCCATATTAGACGGTTTATTTTCTCCTGGTGTAACCTTAATATTTGTTAGATCTGCAATGGCTCTCTCTGCTTGGTTATTCTATTTTGGGTTAAAAGAATAAAATTCATGGATTCCTTTGAAAAAGTGTTGAATCTCAATTTGATATTAAGTAATAATATAAATCATTTTATGATTTTATTTAATAAAATCAGAAATTTTTACACTATTTCATAATCGAGAAAAGGGTGTATATCTAATTGTTCAGTCAATAATTTTAAGTGTGTTAAATATTCATTTAGAGATATATCTTGGTTTCTATACCGCTCTATTAATTTTTCAATAATATAGTAAGGTATAAATTTAATAAACCGAACATCTGAGAAAATAAAAACTAGTCCTTTTGCTTCATAAATAAACTTTTTATTTAAAAGCTCGTTAAATAATCCTTCTTTATTGTTTAAAATATTTAAACATTCATTTACAGAAAGATTCCTTTCTCTTAATGTTTTAATCAATGTAAATACATCTTTATCCAATAAGATTGTTTGTATAATAGTTTTACTCTCTACTTCGATGATTTTATCATAATCAAAATAAAAATTTTTTATGTTTTCTTGATATTTTTTTATAATATTTGTATCTAGAGGATCAATAGTAAGATTATTTGGAGGAATTCTTGTACAGGACAAGTCAATTACCAAGAAATAACACTCCTCACTCCCTGGTACATTTTGTTTAACAATTAAACTTTCACGAAAGAAAGAAGTCAATATTAAATCAATATTTACAGTTGAAAAACCATAATCGTGCCGTAATTTATTTGTTAATTTCGATTTAGATATGACACCATTTCTTAGAATTTGTAAAATCGTAAATTTTATTTTATCTTGGAAAAAATTAATTAGATTCTCTTCTCTATCCAATTTGGAATAATTTTTTATAGTATTATAAGCCTCAGAGATAGCACGAGTAATTTTATTTGTATTTATTAATTCTACTAAATTTCTGCTTATAATTGCCAAAATGTCAGGTGAAACTTCTATCAAAAAGTGTTCTATCATATCTTTTTGTGAATATACTAATATTACCATCCAAATTTCTCCTTCAAATTGTTGGATAATTGATATAAAGCCATTCTCACTCTCTTCATAAGTAATCATAGAATTTTCTTTATTTAACTCGTGTTTCGCCCATATTTTTAAGAATATATCTTTAGCAGGAAAAGGTTTTTCTGGAGGATATTGAATTATGGGTTCTGGTCCAGTTTGCGAAGACCAATGTATGATAATGATTCTTTCCATAAGAGATATCTATTCTATTTTTTCCAAGAAATAATTCTGAACTTCTTTTTTAAAATATGCAATTCATTCTTAAAATAATTTCTCTTTCTATAATCAAATTGATTATGATTAGATTATTTACTTAAATAAAATTTCAATAGCAAAGCGGAAGAAATAAGATATTTACTTAGTAAAGATTTAAAACAGAATAAATAATAAGTTGGATTAAATTAAAAAAAATCAGGATAGGTCTTTTCTAATCTGTTAAGCATTATTGTTAATAAGTTTAATAATTGTTTATTAGAATTCATTTTTATATTATCAACTACATTATCCAAAATATTGGTTGCCATCGTGATGTCTTTTCTAGAGCAATTACTCTTTTTACTTCTAAAGAGGAGCTCAAATTCCTGTTCTAGCCATTCCAATTCATCTTTAAGGGTGTCCTCCAAAATTTTATCATAATCTTCGCTAACATTCATGATGACATTTACTCTAACATTATTAAAATATATTCTATAATACTCTAATAAGTATATCGTCTTCAAATATATAAAATTTCTTTAATCGAAAAATTTTTATATTGATGGAACGAACAATTCAAAAATCAAAGAGAATAAATTATAAAAATTTGTCAAAGAAACTAAGTAAGATATGAAAAAATTTCAAAATTAATAAAAAACCCACATGCTTTTTATTTGATTAGAAATCCTTAGTTGTTCAATTTTCTAAAATAATATCTTGTAAAAATTTTACTAAGTCCATAGATAGATTGTGCATTATTTTTGCTTATTGCGTTGTCCAAAGCCTTGTAAAATTCAGCTAAGTTCAGCTCATAAGTTTCTTTGAGTTCAAATCTTTTTATTATTTTATCCTTTTCATTCATAAGCTGAAATTAGCTAATCTAAATAAAAAAAAAGAAGTAATATCACAATAATATTATTATCTGTCAAGTATAACAAAAAAAATACATGCCATTTATATCTTAAAAAGAATGAAAAAACAACCTTTAAGATTTATCTTCTAATTTCTTTTTTTCATAATATTTAGCAATTATATAATAAGAAATAAACATAATTATCAAAACTACTAATATTATTAAGAGTACATTATTAAAAAATTCAGATTGGGCATTTATTTGAGAAATTGGCAGATCTACAAAATTAATTGGGGGTCTAATTCCCAATGACCATCCTAACCAAGAATAAAAGAAAGCTCTTGGAAAAGAGCCAATAAAAGTTCCTAAAGAATATTTCTTGATGTCCATATCAACCAAACCTGATGCATAACTTATAGGATCAAAAGCTATAAATGGCAAAAACCGAGCGATTAATATTGCCCATATTCCATATTTATGAATAAAATCGTCTGCTAAATTTATTGCTTTTTCTCCCACAAATTTCTCTGCCAAAGGTCTGCCTCCTCGTTTACTTATATAATAACATAACATTCCTGCTGCCATTGATCCAATGACTCCCATAAATCCTCCCAATAAAATGCCCCAAATCATCCCAGTTGCTAATAGAACAATTTCAGAAGGAATGGGTACTATAAGCCCTTGAACTGCCATAATAACGATGAAAAGGAGAATTCCAATAAAACCAAGTAAAAAAACTGGATTTACAAACCATTCAACAACAAATTTATATAATATTGTTTTGTCGACAAAATAGATGTAATATAGTAAACTAAGAGAAATTACTACTAAAACTACAAATAGAACAATATAAATTATAGTTTTATAGTTGTAATTAGAAAAATCTAATAAATTTTTAAAATAGTTTTTCAATTTTATTGAAAATGGCTCTTTGTGTTCATTATGTACATTATTTTGTTTTTCTTCCATTTTTATCAAAATTAAGAGAAGATATTAAGTAATATTAGTAATTTTAAGTTCTATAAAAATTATTTTTTTCAAGTATTTATTAAAATTTTTCTTTAACACAATGGAGCCTTATGTTTTCGCCCATAGAGGAGCTTCGGGGTATGAAATTGAAAATACAATCCCTTCATTCAAAAAAGCAGTAAGCTTGGGCGCCGGAATAGAATCAGACTTAATCTATACTAAAGATAAAAAAGTAGTTTGTTTTCATGATCCAATCTTCAATGCAGGTAAAAAACACTATTTTATACAAGATTTAACATACGAAGAAATTCAATCAATTGAATTTGATGATCATCGAAAAGTTTCATTAGTAGAAGAAGTATTTAAAATCTTTAATGATATTTCTCATAATCTAAGATATAGTTTCGATATAGCGAATAAAAATGTAGGATTAGATCTTATAAATATCGCTGAAAAAGTTAGTGTTTTTGACAAGATTGAAATTACAGATAGAAGATTAAGTATTCTTTCTTTTTTAAGGAATCAAAATCAAAAAGTAAAACTCATTTATACATTAGCGGAAAATATTAATAAAATCACAAGTAAAACTTTAGCATTAGACAGATTAAGCAAAATTAGTGTGAATATTATTAATTTGAGATGTAGAAGAAATGTTGAAGATTTATTCAAACAGGTGATTGATAATAATCTTGAATGTTATATTTGGGGTGTAAATACAATAGCTAATATGAATAAAGTTCTAAAATTACAATATAAAGATAGTTTTGTTAGTGCCATTTATACTGATTATCCAGATAAACTACTTGATTTAATACAAGAACATTTTAAATAAGAAAAGAAAAATGTGATTACTATGTTTAAAAATTTTAAAGAATCCGGAACAGTGAAATTGTTATTTATTGTTATAGTCATTTGGGTGATTCTTGCTATTATTTTTGGTTTTACGGATCTAGAGATTTCACGAGCAGTTGTTGATGAAAATTCTTTATGGGGACTTTTTGGAAGAGAATATGGCGAAGCTCCAGGATATGGATTGATAGCAATAGCTTTAGCAACGCTTATTGGAAGCTATAATCAAGATATAAAGAAACAAAAAATTCCTGCTTATGTAATTATAGTTATCGGTATAATATTATTTGTTCTTGGAATAGTGTTTTCTTCTCAAGTTCTTATCTTTGATGGAGGAGCAATAATACTCGCTTTATTAGTATTTGTAATTATTACCTTTAATAAGGATTGGAAACCCTACAGAAATATATCAGCTGTAATTACAATCTTAGCAGTTATAAATCCATTATTATTTGTTCAGATAGCTAAAATAGTGTGTGGAAGAGTTCGATTTAGGGATTTGGCGCCTGGATTTACAGATTACACTCCATGGTTTTTACCCCCAGGACCGACTTCAAGTGGTAGATCTTTTCCCAGTGGCCATGCCGCTGTAGGGTGGATGTTTTTACCCTTATTAATAATTATAAAGGATAAAAAATGGAACAATCCTTATAAAATTATTATGTTAGTTTTAGTTATAGGATGGGGATTATTTGTAGCTATGTCCCGTGTTGTCTTGGGGGCACACTATGCTTCAGATGTTCTTTTTCCTACAGGTGTGGCTGCTGTAATAACGATAATTTTTTATAAAAGGTTATATTTAAATAGATCTTAACTATTTTAAGAGATTGTTAAAAACATGAAAGAAATATTCGACCATGTATACCATTTAGGAGATAGTGGATGCTCAGTTTATTTAGTGAATTCGAATAGCGAAGAAGGCCTAATATTAATTGACTGTGGAATGAGCTTAAACTTAATAAAAAAAATTATTAAAATTGGACTAAATCCAATGGAAATTAACCATTGTATTATAACACACTTTCATATTGATCATATAGGTGCATGTTCAGACCTTAAAAATTTTAATAAAAAAGTAAAGTTTTATGCTCATGAATTAGATGCAGACGCTATAGAAGAGAGAGGTCATGATAAAGAGACGGCAGCTAAGTGGTATGGAGTGAAATATATTCCAGTCAAACTTGAAAAAAGATTTAAAGGAGTTCTTGAAATATTAAAATTTGGAGAATATGATCTCCAATGTATTCATACACCTGGACATACTCCAGGTTCTATATCAATTTTACTTGAAATCCAAGGAAAAAAAATATTGTTTGGTCAAGATTTGCATGGCCCTATGATTCCGGGTATTAGTAATTTTGATAATTATCAAAAGTCTTTACGCATGCTTTTAAGCTTAAAAGCAGATATCTTATGTGAAGGTCATTTTGGTATATTCCAACCTGCGAGTGGAGTACAACGTTATATAAACAGTTATATAGAATGATATGATTTACTTCTAATTTTTATCATTTTCATTTTTTAAGCCAAGTTCAATTTCCAGAGCTCTTTCCTCAGCATCAATTGCTTTCATAATCTCACCCTTATCTCGATAAATTGAGGCGAGCTCTCTCCATATATTTTTATTATTTGGATCAAGTTCAATAGAATGTAAATAGGATGCAATACCATTATCATATTTACCTAACTTCTTATAATTTAAACCTAGATTACTCCATAATATTGCTACAGTTGGTTCTATTACCAAAGCACGTTTTATTGCCTTGATTGCTTTCTCATAATCGTCTTCTTGATAGTAGATATCACTTAAAAGACTCCACACAACCGAACTTAGCGGATCAATGTTTAATAAGTCTTTAAATTTGTGTTTTGAGAGAGATAAGTCCCCCCTTTCTTTTTGAGCGATTCCAAGATGTAACAAAGCTAGCTTATTCTTAGGAAACACTTCTAAAGTTGCTGTACATTCATCTATAACTTTATCATATTCTCCTTTTTCTAAAAAGTGTTCTCCATTTTTATTCCATCTTAAATCTAAAGCAATTTTTTCAGGGATTTCATTGTTGTCAATGTTCAAATACTCTAAATTTCTTAATTTATTAATTGATTCAGGAATGGATTTAATTCGATTAAAAGATAAATCTAATTGCCTGAGGACTCGTAGATTATCAATACAATTTGGAATATATTCAATAGAAGAATTTGATAATTCTAATTCTTCAAGAAATTCTAGTAAACAAATTTCCTGCGGAAAAATACCAATTTCCACTTTTTCGTCATTTATAAACAGTCCAACTATTTTTCCCTCATTATTTAGTTTATAGTGTAATAATTGTTCCCATTGAGTTATGTCTTTTTGGATTTCAATTTTCTCTAATTTCTTTCCACTTAAAATCTCCAATATACCTAATATGGTTGCTTCATATCTATCTACGCTTTGATTTACATAATTGTTACGATATTTTTTTTTTACAAAATTTTTTAGCCAACGGGGAAGTTTCTTTAATCTATTGCCAGATAAATTGAGATATTGAAGTTCAGAAAGGTTTTGTAAAGATTCTGGTAAATTTTTCAACCTTAAATTAGCTAGATTTAAATATTCTAATTTTGATAAATTACCGATTGATTCTGGGATCTCGCTAAATTCCCAACTGCTAAGATCTAAAGCGAAAATATGTCGATCTCTGAGTATATAATTAACATATTTATTAGTAAATAGAGATTCTAAATTTGTTGCCTTAAATTTTTTGAAATAACCAGCTTTAAAATCAATTCTAGGAGGATTCTTAATTTGAGTTTTTTCTAAATCTAAAAAAAATTTTCCTTCTTCTAATGCAACATTATAAATCTCTTTATATTTATTAATTATATATTTCTGTAAAATTTCTGATTTTTTATCGCAAATATTATTTAGGAAACTATAGAATTGAGATAGAAATACAGCAGAATTTTCCCTTTTTACTTTTTTTTTCCATATTTCTATATTAACCATCAGGTACAATATAATAATATAAAAAATCCATAAAAAATTATATTAGAAATAAATAAATAAATACTATTTTAAGATTTATATGAATCAAAAAGAGAGAGCAAATATTCTTTCTGAATTTGACTACATCTTTAAAAATGAAATAAAATATTATGGGAAATATCAAATACGCTTAGGAGGTATTTTTAATTTAGAAAATGAAGATTTCTTTAGACATGCTTATTTAAAATTTAAAGATTTATTAGGAAATATTAAGGGAAAAACTATTTTAGATGTTGGTTGTGGGAAAGGCTCTTTTTCTTTTTATTTATCCAAAATGGGAGCAAATGTTACAGGTATAGATCTTTCACAAAACTACATTGAATTTTGCCAAAAAGAGGCAAAAAGGCGAAGGTTAAATGTTGATTTTAAAGTAATGAATGCACAGATTCCAGATTTTGAAGATGAGTTATTTGATATTATAGTAGGGTTTAGAATTATTCATCATTTACCAGATATTGATCTCTTTTTTAAAGAATGTAAACGTCTACTTAGAAAGAAAGGTTGTATTGTATTTATTGAGCCATTGAAGAAAAATCCTATAGTTGAATTCAATAGAAAGTATATTGCTCCAAAAATGAGAACAACTTATGAACATCCATTATTAATGTCAGAAGTCAAAAAAGGAGAAGAGATTTTTGGTAATATTGAGCATTACGAATTCTTCCTAATATCTCCTTTTGCTAGGGTTCTTCAAAGGTTTATTAAAAGCAATGCGGTCTTTAAAACAACTTATAAATTTCTTAATTTTATTGAAAAACCATTATACAAAATCATTTTTTTTAAGAAATATTGCTGGCAAATTGTCTTTAAATGTGTTAAATTTTAAATATCTTTTTTCAAGATTAGCTTTACTGTCCCAAAACGATCCTTTTACTTAAAGAAATTTTTTATTTCTTTATTTACATTCATTAATTCTTCATCATCAATATATTGATGACCCATATTATTCATTATGGCCAATTCGTATTCAATTTTTAAATGTTGCATTATTTCTTTAACCTCTGAAATTGATGTCATATTATCCTTTTCTCCTATAACAATTTTTAGTTTTCTGCAACTTAAATGGTCTATAACCTTCTGAATTTGATATTCCTCAGATGTTAATTCCTTTTTTGTCAAGGTAATAAATTCATTTACATTGGATATACCCCTAATATTACCGGGGAGAAACCTGTTTATATAATTCAATGTTTTAATGAAATTATCATCATAAACATGTTTTCTTAAATCTAAAATTGGAGTTACCAATATAATTCTGTTGATGTTCTTAATGTAAGAGCAAGTTAGTAAAGCTATAAAAGCCCCTATGTCATGTCCAATAATATTTATATCATTTTTATTGAAAATATTATCTTTTGCCATTAATTCTACAAATTCTATAGTTTTATAGCCATCTGAAACTTGAGATTGTATAGAAACATTTCCTTCACTAAATCTATATCCTCTAAAGTTAAAAACAAAAAATGAATATCCTAAATCTAAAATATATTTATGATTTTTAACTATCTCTTTTAAAGTAAAGAGTTGTGGAAAACCATGGAAATATAGTGTTATAGGAAAAGGTTTTTCAAATGATTTAGGCGGGAAGTAAAGTAATCCTTTGAGTAGTTCACCTTGATTCTGGATATCCACCCCACAGACTTCATAGGGTCCATCTAATTGTTTTTCTGTAAATTCCAATATAAAATCGGCTTTTACTGCGTAATCATTAATTTTATCTTGTTTATATTATTTAGTAAATGTAATATGATTTTTGAAGACTGGCATACTCATAACAAAATGTGCCATCATGCTGTTGGCTCGATTGAGGATTATATCACGAAAGCTATCAAGCTTAAACTTAGAACAATTGGAATTAGCGACCATTTTCCGTATGAATATCTTAAGAACAGTTCTATCTTAATTGAAGAAGTTCCATATCAAGAATATGCAATGAGTCTAAATGAAGTTGATTTATATCTCTCAATTATAGAAAAACTAAAGGATAAATATAAAAATAGAATTCAATTAAGAGTAGCATTTGAAGTTGATTATTTTAAAAGCCAAGAGAGTTTTTTAAATTTAAAAATTAATAATAGTTTAAATAATTTAGACTATATCTTAGGCTCTGTCCATACATTACATGGAAAATCAAAACTTTTTGCTTTTGATGATAGGAGATTTTTAAGTATGTATAAAGAATATGACAGTATTGATAATATTTATCTGGAATATTATCATAAATTAAAGGATATGATCACTTCAGAAGAATTTGATTTTGATGTTGTAAGTCATTTTGATTTACCAAAAAAATATAATAAAAGAGCTATCGACAAAGAATTGATTATAAATGAAGCAATTAAAACTCTTGAGCTTGTTAAAAAAAGAGATTTGACGATTGAAATTAATACAGGGGGATTAAGAAAAAAGATAAAAGAACAATATCCTAGTTTAGAAATTATCGAAGAAATGTATGAATTGGGAATCCCTATTCTCTTAGGCTCAGATGCTCATCATCCTAATGAAGTAGGTTATAAATTTAAAAAAATGGTTAAATTGGTAAGCAGGATAGGTTATAATAAACTAGCTCACTTTTATAAAAGAAAAAGAACATTTATAGAAATATAATATACTTTAAGTGGATGATTAAGAATGACTAAGAATAAAAGTGATAAATGTGAGATTTGCGGTAAAAAGTTAATTTATGCGACGAAACCTGAAGATTATAACGATCTTACCTGCAAATTCTGTGGAAATATATTTAATACTAATATTTATTGTGAAGATGGACATTATATTTGTAATGATTGCCATATAAAAGGTCCAATTGATATTATTGAAAAGATTTGTGCTGAAACAAGTATAAAAGATCCATTTGAATTAGCAGATTTAATAATGAAGCACCCAAATTTTAAATTATATGGACCCGAACATCATGTATTAACACCCGCAGTTATTTTAACAGCTCTTAAAAATAATGAAATAAAAAAATTAGATGGTAATGATATCAGTTTATTTGATATCAAAGAAGCAATTAGAAGAGCCTCTAAGATCCCAGGAGGATGGTGTGGTTTTTATGGATCATGTGGAGCAGGTATGGGATCTGGAGTTGCAATCAGTATCTTCACGGATGCAACCCCTTCTACAGATAAGCCTAGAACATTAGCGAATCAAATGACATCAAGATCATTAGCTAAGATAGCAGATAATCTAGAGCATTGTTGCAAGAGATCGGTTAAATTATCAATATGCGAAACTTTAGCTTTCTTAAAAGAAAAATTCAATATTGAATTGAAATATACTTATAATAAGTGTATTTTTTCAGCTATAAATGATAAATGTGAAAAAATAAAATGCCCTATCTTTTAAATATAATCAGAATTAAATGATGGAATTTTTTATACTTTCCTACTTTGGATCCAAGATTCTGTTATTAAAGAAGTTAACAATCGAATATGTTTTGAGTCTTTTGTATGGAAAGTTAAATGACTACTTTCGGATTTTCCAATTACTGCGACAAGTAATTCTTCTCCATCTCGAACAAGAGCATATCTATCTTTTCGCACATAATTTCTGAGAGTAATATTATCAAATGATTCGAGTTCATCTAAAAGTTCACTATGTTCTTCGATCCCAGCATTGATTGAACAAGCTATCTTCAGAGTAGTAGAGGCTTTAGCTTCATATAAGTAAAGCGCCTGTAAATCTTCAATACTAGGGACTACAATTGTAACATTAGATTTAGCATTTTGTATTATTTCTCTCATTTTTTCAAGAATCTCTGATTTACTGATTTGAGCATTTGTAAAATCAGTGATTGTAGCATCTGTAGAGCTAGATTTAGCAGTTCTAAGTTTCTCATTTTCTAATTCTAAGCTTTCTAAATCTTCATCTGCTTTTGCTAATTCTCCATTTAAAATTTCTATTTCTTTTTCAAGTTCTTTAAGCTTTTCATCTTTTGCTTTTACAACATTTGGATCAAGGGCAGAAGACTTCAATTTACTGATTTCCTCCTCTTTAAGTTTAATTGTTTTTTCTAAAGTTTCCGCTTTTTCATCTTTGATTTGTAATGAATTTTCGAGAGTTTGTATTTGCTCATCTTTCAATCTTAATGAATTCTCGAGAGTTTTTACTTGATCATCTTTTAACTTAAGAAGATTATCTTTTGTTTCAAGGTGTTTTTTGAATAAGTAGTCGTCCATAAAAAATCACAATATTTTTTATTCTATATTTTTACTATAACGATTTGAATTTAAAAATTTATTATTTCCAATTGGTTTTTTTCATTTTTTGTTATGAAACAATCTTTCAGGCATGAATTATCTGATAAGGTTACATTTTCATCTAAAATACACCAGTTTAATTCACAATAATTCCCAATGTCTACCTTATCGAAAAGTATCACATTTGATAATTTAGAATGCTTTCCAATTTTGCAATTTTTACCGATAATAACATAAGGGCCTAATAAAACATTATTATCAATAATAACATCATGATTAACTCTAACGGGTTCAACAATCTTTATTGATTTATTTTTAATTTTCCCACTAACCGAATCTTTTAAGAATCTTTTGTTCATTCTAATAAGATCCTTTAAATTGGTTAAATGATATTGACCTATATTGTTCTGTGTAATCAAATGTTTGATAATGTTTATTCCTCGAATGTTATCACCCTGAATTATCGCTTTCTTTATCGCATCTTGGAATTCTTTTTCGCCTCGTTTAGAAATTTTAATTGTTTCTAAATAATTTACTATTTTTTGATTAACCAAGTAAAGAGGTAAAGAATAATACACGCTTAAAATTTGGTGAGCTTTTGGTTTCTCAATAACATCAGTAATAATCAGTCCACGAGTAGGATCTGTATCATTAACCTCATCTGAATCATTTGAAATTTCAACATTTCCATGTCCTTTTGCTATCTCAATATCATGTGATTTCATTAGACTTAAGATTATGTCTGCGTTAGAATTTTTATAAAGGTTGAACATTTGAATTATCTTATTTTTTGAGAAAAGTATATCTGCAGCTGTTATGAAAAAATTAGTAATACTATTTACATTTTGAGTTATATGGTTTATGCTTAATAGTATCGCATCCGCCATTCCAACTAAGTGCTTTTGTTCTACAAAAAGTATTTCTAAATCTTTATTTTTTAATATTTCTTTTTTTATCGCTTCCTTCTTATACCCTAATACAATACAAAACTTAGTAAATCCTGCTTCTCTAAAATTTGCTATTATTCGAGAGATTATGCTTTTTCCGTTAATATCTATTAATGGTTTTGGGATTTTGTCTGAAAGTGGTCTTAATCTTGTAGCATAACCCGCAGCTAGAATTATTACAAAGTGACTTGCTTTAGACTCCATTATATTGGGATTCTAATTATTCTTCATTCGTATAATCTTAATATTATTACTTAATTATTAGAATATCTTTTTATTTTCAAATAAACATATATTCATTCATGGAAGACCAAGAAAAAATAATTGCAGAACTAGAGTCAGACATATCCGAATTAATAGATAAGGAGCTTGAATCATCATCAGCAATATTAGGGATTAATATTGGAACACCTGAGGGCACCAAAGTTGCAAGTAAGTTTAAAAAGTCAGTTAGAATGACGGAGGGAGAAATCACAGCAGCTAATAGCAGTCTTGTATTCCTATCATCAAAAATGTTAAAAGATACCTTAAATCAAGATGTAGCGTATAATTTGATTACGGGAAAAGATTTAATTGTGCTCTCTATACTAACAGAAAATATTACTATGATAACGCATTTAAATCGAGAATTAGCAGAACTTGAAGGATTAGAGACTTATATAATTAAATTACAAAAATTGGCTCTCCAAATTTCAGCTATAATAGAAACTTCAGATATTCTAAAGGAAGAGATATTTAAAGGACTTAAAAGAGCAATTCCGAATACACTTGTATTAGCAATTATTACCAAAGATGGATTACCCATTAAAATTCAATCAACAATGGCAGAACCAATACTTTCAGCTATGATTGCTGCTCTATATAACTTATCAGGAGTCCTATTAGAAAGCGGAATGGAATATTCCATAATTGGAGGTGAAAATGGTTCTGTAATCATCCATGATTTAGATGAAAATAGAATATTAGCTCTTGCTGTTCCTGAATCAGACGAAAGGAAATTAGGGCAAATAATTGCGAAAATTAAAGCAATCATTCAATAATACTTTCTATTTGATTTACTATCTTTTTCGCTCCATTAAAAGATTCAGAGAAACTTTTTGAGATATATAAAATAGTACATAAAGGTTCACCCTTCAAAATGTTTTTAGTTGGTTCAGATTTATCATGGATACATTCTAAATTATTAATTTTTAGTAAAAAGCTTTTATCAATTTCTTTTGGGGCAAAATAGATTAACTTTGTTGCAACAGTATTAGGTTTCGCTGATTTAATCAATTTTTTGATATTTCTCCATTCTTTAGGTATAAAGCTTTTTATATGTAAATCCATTAAGTTCAAATTAAGCGCTGATTCTGAAGCTCTAATTGAGCCAGGGATTCTTGGATTACATTCCATAAAAAAAGGATAATGGTCCTTTAATACAAAATCAAATCCATTAATTCCTTTTAATCCTAACTCTTTGGTTAAAATAATAGATATCTCAGAAATAATTCTTTCTTCCTCTTTTAAAAGTCCAGCAGGTACAATGTTTCCGCAATACATAAACATTTTTGGTGGATTAAGATATTCTTCTCCAATGATTTGACGATTGATTGAAATAATTTCACATTTTTTCCCATTTGAAATTGTCGTACAACTAATGGGAATCCCGTGTATATATTCTTGAATCAACCATTCTGATGGGATAAATTTTTTCTTTTCTAAAATTTCTAGTTGAGAAATTAAAGTCGTTTTATCTTCTAATTTAAAAACATTAATGCCACCAGCACTTCTTTTTTTTTTTAAGATAAAAGGATATTCCATGTTGTATTGTTTCGATTGAAATTTTTCGAATGAATAAGATCTTGGAATTTTATAACCACGAGATTTTAAAAATTCAAAAATTAATTCAATATTTCTTGCCTTTTTAATAATCTCTGGATCATTATTGACACTTTTTGTATTGGATGTCTTAATTTCATCTAAAATAAGTTGTCTTCCTTCATAATCATCATCTAAACCACTCCCAATTAATAAAAACTGTACATCCCGATGTTTACTATGTAATTGTAACGTATAATGTGCTAAAAATTTACTATATTTATCTTTCAATGAATTGTAATTACTACTTAAAGCATTTACAACTACAATAGAATCTTTTACATATGGATATAAATCTAAATCACCAAAAAAATCTACAGCATAAACATCATATCCCGCTTTATTTAAGGAATAAGCTAAAGGACGAGTATTAAATCCAACAACAAGAACTGAGACTGATTTATTAGCCATTATATAAATATACGAATAAAAACTTAAAGCAGTTTTTTATATTTAAAGTATTTTCTTCAATTCTAAAATTAATGAGTTAGGATCATATTTGTTGAACTTGTAAATCTGACCATTGGCATATTTCTTAAAATTCTTTTTAATTTGATCTGCAGAATAAGTATGCACACCAAGCGCGTGTGTTGCATAGGATTTCTTAGGCTCCAAAACCACTAGATGTATTTTCTGTTTATTTATCTTTTTAGTCAGTTCTTTTAATTCATTTGTAATTAAAATATAGTCGCTTTCTGTCTGGGCGATCAAATTAGGATATTTAACTGATATGTTCGCTCCACAATCACTACATACAAAAACAATAGGTATAATGTTTCTATCCTTCAATTTTTCAACTTTTATTAGCTCTGATACCTTTTTTAATGCTGCAGCCATTGGAGTATATGACTTACCCTCGATTTTTTTCAATTTATTAACAGCCATCTTAAAATTAACAGTCGGTTTCTGTAATACGATTGCATTTTTACCACGAAAAATTATTAATGCTATTTTATCTCGTTTTCTGTATCCTTCACGATGTAAAGAAAGTATTACATCTGTCATTTGTTTTAGTACATAATACATTGATGCGGAACTATCGAGAACAAAGAAAAGAGCTAATGGAGCTCGATATTCGTAGATTTTATCCATTAAATCATATTTATTAAAATGAATAGGAAAATCAATTTCAGTCTTATTATATACTATATTTTTTAGATAATTCCTGATAGTCGCATCTAAAGCGATTCTTTTGGGTTGCTCACGTATTGGTGTTCTATAAGAAATATATCTACCTTTTTGAGAGGAGGAGACTTTAATTCTGCGACCTATACCTCTCCCCCCATAATCAGAAATTTTTCGATCTTTTCTAATATTATCTAAGATTGAGGTCATCTTTTTTTCCATTTTATAGATGAAGGGTGATACTCCATTTTTTACTTCAAAAAATTTAAAATCATCTTCCGCATATGGAATATTTTTTACTTTCCATCCTCCAGCGGGTTTAGGATTTCTCTTTCTATTATCAGGGTATTTTGGGGGAGGTAATTTCTGTTCTTTTGACTCTGGAATATCTACTTTGTCGGGATCAACTGATTGGCGTTTAAATTCTTTTTGGGGTTCGTCTGAATGTTTTAAAGGACCTTCTGTCTCTTTATTAGGACGAAGAACTTTTGTATTCTCATATGCTTCTCTTATTTTCCCATAGACCTCAGCGATTTTTGCTTTAATTTCTTTTGGTGTCATTTCATAGTGAAGAGATTGAATCCTATGTTCAAATACCAAATCCATTGCGACATTTAAATCCTCTTCATTCATAACTATTCGAGCATTAAGAGCAGCATGGGCTCTAGCACATCTAATAAAGGTAATATCTGCTCTTTGAGAAAAGATTTCTAACTCACTTACAATTCTAGACACAAATTCATAAACTGAACTTGGAATTTGGACTTCTTTTAGGATTTTTCGAGCATTAATAATCTTTTGTCTCAATTTTTCTTGTTCCTCTTCAAAATTTTTAATAAATTCTTTTGGGTTATCATCAAAACTGATTACTCTCCTAGTTATTTCAGCACGTAATTCTGAGTCGCGAGGTGCTTTTATCTTAACCTCTAAACCTAGGCGATCCGCTATTTGTGGCCTTAAATCCCCTTCTTCGGGATTCATACTTCCCACAAGAACAAATCTAGAGGGATGGGACACAGAAATTCCTTCTCTTTCTATTATATTAACTCCTGAAGCAGCAGAATCTAATAATACGTCAACAATATGATCTTGAAGTAAATTTATTTCATCTACATATAAAATACCTCGGTTTGCTTTTGCTAATAATCCGGGATGTAAAGCTCTTATTCCCTCAGTAAGCACTTTATCAATAGATAAAGATCCACAAACCATATCTTCAGTGACACCTAGTGGCAAATTGACTAACCACATATCCCTGAATTCAGTTTCAATTTTCTCTTTTCCTTTTTTTTCTATACAATTCTCACATAAATCATCTATATCTGAATTAGGATCACATGAGAATTCACATCCCTTAATAACCTCAATTTGTGGCATCAATTCGACGAGACTTCTTACAGCTGTGCTTTTTCCCGTGCCTTGATGGCCTGTAAGCAAAACGCCTCCTATCTGAGGGTCAATAACATTCAATACTAACCCCATCTTCATTTTATCTTGTCCAAGGATTGCGGTATAGGGAAAATTAATCTTTTTCATGATAATGACTGTATTGCAAAAATACTCCGATATTTATTTTAAAAATAAACGTATACTTAATCAAAGAAAAGTGTAATCAAATAAAAATATATCAAAATTAAAAATAAGATTAAAATTATTATGGAATTTAAAATTTCTTAGATAATTCCTTCAATCTTTTATCTAATCCTTTAATTGCATCATACCATTTTGATAAAATGGTTTCTACTTGGGAGATAACTATTTCTTTTTCTTTATATTCCAAGAAATCCATAAGTTCCTTAATTTCTTCGATTTTTTTATTAGTTTGATCTACAAATTTAAGAATTTCTTGAGTTTGATTCTGTAATACTTCTGGAATTCTATGAGTTTCTCCACTTCTAGAGAGAGTGGTTAAATACTCTTCTGTCCCTAATATTAATGAGCTTAATTGGTTTACTTTATCATCAATAATCTGTTCATAAGTTTGAGGTATTTTTTCATTTGGAAATAAATTAGTAACATCCACTATGAATTTTTGTGTGAAAGATACCAATTGTTCCATACTGTCATAATCTTCTATACGATAATCTACTGTATGATATGAAGCTTCTATACCGCGACTTGTGTCATCCAATCTAAATATTTTAAACCCAGGATCATTCCTAAGTTGCTTATCTGGATCTCCTTTTTTCTCTGCAACTTCAATTTGGCGAACTAATCTTTGAGGATTAAAAACAAGAGAAATTGCTAAAGGATTATTTTGTTGATAAGATAAGGTAGTACGAATATCGATATGAGACATCATGACTTTAAATCCAGGGTGTGAATGCCACCAACCAACTACAAATTCCAGTGGATCTCTTGAAAAGGCTTGTTCATCAATTATATATAAAGCTTCATAATCTTCATCGCTCCACTTATATTGATCAATAATGGCATTTTTATCTAATTCTTGATGCATGATAGGGCATACTTCAGTAATGATAACATCATCTCCCTCATTTCTACCTGTAAAAATACCACTTACTTCAAGCCAATCATCTTTAGGAATTCTTGCATTAGCGAACCGCACTGAGGCTGCTACAATAGCTTTATATGCCTTTTTTGGAATAATTACAGTCATCTTATACTAGATCTTTTTTTTTAATTTAATATCTAAATGGTGCTTTACAAATTAATACAAATTTTTCTATTTATGTCTTTTTTATTAGATAATGGTTTTTAAAATTTAGATACAAATTCTCATGTGTTCAGAAGAAGGTTAACAGATAAAATTTTTAATGTTAAAAAATATAAAACAAATAATAATTTAAATTCGAAAACCACCATTATAATATTACTAAATTCAAAATATTAATATCTAAAAAGTGAAGGATATTGACAGAAAGAGGATTTGAGCCATTGACAAGTCAGCTTGGCGTGCCTGGGACTAGCTATAGGCTTCAACTAGGACTTATCAATGAGAAATGGGCAGTTCGCTTGTTAAAAGGGAGAGATATAATCGATTCCTATGTTTTTAAGGATGAGGATGTTGAAGGTAATTTTCCGAATCAAAATTTAGTAGTAGGGTGGGTATTAAGGACTGTTGCAATTCCCAATATAAATCCACATCAAGTAATGAAAACAACCCAAGCTTTAGTTAAACAAGCAATTCAGAAAAAAGAACAAAGGAAAATGATGGCTCCTGTATCAGAAACTAGAGATATTGAATTAGAAAAAGTTCCTGAAAGTGAATTAAAGAGACCAAAAGTTCAAGGTTGGGTAAAAGGAGATAGTATAAAGTCCCAACAAGAAATTGATAAAGAACAAAGGCAAGCCTTTAAAGAGAGGGTAGCTGCGAGAAGTGAACAACCTCAAGCTTCATCAGCTACAACGATAAGAACATCCCGAGAATTGCCTTCAATCCCAAAAGTTGGTGGTGAAACACAAGTTCAAGCAGGCTCAGAGAAGGAATTTTGCCCTTTTTGTGGTAAAGACTTAGGATTTAGATTCTGCCCTTTCTGCGGAAGACCTCTGCCCGAACATGATTAAATATATTTTTAATGGTTCTACTTATTCACTTTAATTCTAGTTAGAGAAATTTGATATTAGTTTGAATTTCATTTGGATTAGAAAATTATATAATTGCCAAAATTAAAAAATAAATTTCAAACTTTTTATTCAAATATTTAAAATCAATAAAATCATATATAATATCATTAACAAACTATATCTCAATCTTTTATAAAACGTGATTAAATTGACTTCTGATGAAAAGGTTGTTATTATCAAACCAAATGCATATTATAAAATGCTTATTCATGTGCTAAGATTTGGAAATAAAGTTATAGAGCGAGGGCAGTATCGTGAAGTAATGGGAATACTGATCGGGAGATTAGAAGAGGGTGAACCTGATAAAAAAGGAATAAGAGATGTTATAATAGAAGATGCTGTTCCCATCTCCCATGGAGGGTCAATTGAAGTTGATTTTGCTCCAGAAGATTACGTAACATTTTCTATGGTTGACAACGAATATATTGATAAAGGGTTATTTAGTTGTGGATGGTTCCACAGCCATCCGGGCTTAGATATATTTTTTTCAAGCACAGATGTAAAGAATCAGCTTGGGTGGCAAACTGACTTCAATCCTAGTGGAATAGGGATAGTATTTGATCATACTTATTTAGAAAAACCAGGAGATTTAGGATTTCGCACATTTAGATTAAATAATCCTTCAAAACCCTCAGAGGGTTATTATGAAGTTAAAACAATAGTAGAACCTCCTGATGATAAAGAATATTATTTGAAATTGATGGATTTAATTGGCAGTATACATACTAAAGAACCTCCTATTTTAGAAATTAATGAGATGCCAGATCTATTTGGAGATATTGCCTTTCCAAGTGAGGAACAACTTAGAGCTAAAAGACCAGAACTTAATGTAGAAGAAATAATCTCAGCAATCCATAACGGACTGTCTAAATTTATTGATCTATCAATTAACCCATTGATTTCATTTCTAAATTCGTGGAGTAAAGATATAATAAAGAATATTGTCGAAAATAATTTTCAGATGAGAATTAATTTGCTTACAATAAAAGAAAATATTAATAAAGGGATTTCAAATTTACAAAAGGAACTTAAATTTTCGTTCAAAGATAAATTAAATGAACTTGATATGTATATTGATGATAAATTTGAAGAATTTGGAGAAGATCAAGAAAAACTTAAAGAGCAATTTAATCAATTTATTTTAGAACTTAAGGATCAATTGAATGATTTACTTGAAACAAAATTAAGAAACTCTTTAGGTCAAATGTTGAGTTCTTTTGAACAAACAACAGATCAATTCGCAAAAATAGGAACGAAAACATCATTACTTTCTGAAAAACTAAAAAATCAATTTGCCACATTGGATAAAAATTCTGAGAAAATTAGAACAATTGAAAATATAACGCTAGATAAAATTAATTCTCTTCAAGAGGAATTATTAGCTAAAGTTGTCAAAAATACTAATAAAATTGTTGGGAATTTCATAAATTTAAATAAAGAAACAAAAAGTTTTTTATCAGATTTAAAAGCAGCTATAATAGTATTAGAAAGTTCAAAGAATCCTATAAAGAATAAAATAGATACATTAGAAACAGAAAATAAGAGCCTTCAAAAGAATATAAAAGATTTAAGGACTGAAAATGAAAATCTCTTAAAAAAACTTAAAAAATTGGAAGGAGGACAATAAGAAAATGTCAAACAATGATTTAAATGATACGCTTAATGAACATAAAATTTCAGAAAAGGGTAAAATTTTCATAACAAAAGAAGCACTTCGAAACATGATAAGCCATGTCCTACGATTTGGCCATAAAGCAATAGAAAAAAGTAAAGAAGTAATGGGAATTTGTATTGGTAATTATGATCCAAATGAAGATAAGGTTATTATGGAAAATGCAGTGCCTGTAACTCACGGTGGTACTGTAGAAGTAGGATTTGACAGAGAAGACTATGAATTGTTTTCCAATTTGGGAAAGCAGTATTCTGGAGAAATTATAGGATACTACCACTCGCATCCTTCATGGGGATTATATTTAAGCGAAAGCGATAAAAGAAATCTACAATACTTTCAAAATGAAAAAGCCCCATATGGTTTTGGAATAGTATTCGATCATACCTTAATGAGTAAAGATGGAAATCTTGGATTTGAAATTTATAGGTTAGATGACTATAAAATTCCTGATAAGTATCATGAAGTTGCTTATGAAGTTGAGATACCTGCGACATTAGAATATTTTAAATGGGTTCAAAAATTTATGGAAGATTTTCATAAAAGAAATCCTATTTTAATTAAAGAAATAAAGGAAATGAAAGAAGTAATTACAGAAGATCTTCAGGAAATTCCAGTGGCTGAGAAAGGTTTATTAGGAGGAGATGAATTAGAAAAATACTCAGAAGTATCAGCTGCAATTTCAAGTTTTCAAAACGGATTCGGAAAGTTCTCTGAAATTCTTATGAACTCATTGAAATCTCAAATTAGTAAGTGGATTAATGATATAGATAAAGGTTCTTCGAACGGAAATGAATTAATGGTAGAATCTGTAAATAAATTAAAAGAATCGATATCTTCTGGTTTTTTAAGAGCAGATGAATGGTTTAACAGAAATATGGATAATATTGTAGGCGATTTTAAAGGAGGTGTCTCAAAATATGTAGAGGGTCCAGTTGAAATACAAAAGCAATTAATAATCGATACAGCTCAAGCCAAGGAGAATCTTATTTGTGAATTGACTAATAATGTTGATGATAACATAAAATATCTTAAAACTGATATGGATAATTTAAATAAAACAATCACAGACAAAATAACAGATAACCTCCTACAAAACTCGAATATGGAAGAATTAGTTAATAAATTGGAATCATCTATCTCTTCAACTGATAATGATCTAAAATCTATTATTCAAAATTTAGAGAAAGGACTTAAAAAATCAATTTCACCACTTGAGAATAATTTTAATGAAAAAATTGAAAAAATAAGCTTAGAACTACAGCCACTTAGAGAAGCTTACACAGAAATTAATAATTTACTTGAAAAACTTCAAAAAATTATTACAGATTTCCGTAATATAACTTAAAATTTATTTTAAAAGAATTTTAAGCTTGAAACTTTAGAGATTTGTAATTTATATTTAGGAATATTTGTACTTAATCTTTTTAATTCATTTAACTTAGCGATTTTGCTCAAAACCCTACCTATTTTATCTACTTTTATATCGATCCCGAAGGACTCTCTTAGTACCGAATTAATTTTATATGATGAGAGAACAACTATACTTGAGATATTTTTTTCACAGAGTAATTCAATTGCTCTTTTAACTAAGTGGATTAATGTTTCTCTATTTTGTAATTGTTTTTTTTCCATTCTCAAAATAAAAAATTTGTGTTATATTTAAAAATATTTAAAGATTCCTTTTAAAACTTTCAACCATAATTTATCTAATCGATTTCTATGATAATACTATAATTAGGTTTAAATTAAAAAAACATAGTATGAGAAAATCTGAGAGAATCCAATAAACATTAGGATGTTTTTTTATTCATTTTTATAAGATTTATATAAAAAGCATTCATATTATCGATTGATTAAAATTTTATATAATTTTTAATAAAAAAGAGGGCATAGTGTCTTAAAAATGACCGATTATGATATAGTTGTTATTGGTGGTGGTATTGGAGGCACAGCAATTGGAGCTCTTTTAGCCTCAAATCAATTAAAAACATTACTTGTTGAAAAAAATAAATTTATAGGAGGGCGGTGTAGTACTTATGAGAAGGAAGGCTTTAAAGTCGATCTTGGTGTGCATTCATTTGCTAGATGCCAACACGGGCCTCTTGGTGAAGTTTTAAATAAGATTGGAATGCAAAATACCATTGATTGGAGTATAATAGGAAGTGATGAAGCACGCTGGCACCTTGAAAGTAAGCTTTATCAATTTCCAGAAGATTTCAGAAAATTATTACCGAAAGAAGATTTTCTGGGTTTATTAAAATTGATTAGTGAAACATCAAAGATAAAAAATACAAATGAATTAGACACAATTAATGTAAAGTCTTGGTTGAATCAATATACAACAAATACCCTTATACATTCATATTTTTATATTATTTGTGGGTTATATTTTGTAATCCCATATCACGCAGTATCAACCGGGGAGTTTATCAGATGTTTGACTACACTTAATAAACATCAGAGTGTAGGTTATCCTAAAGGAGGGTGTATATCTATTCCTTCTGCTTATGCCGATGGAATTAGAAAACATGGAGGGTCAGTTAAAACAGGAACTACTGTAGAAGAAATTGTTATAGAAAACGATGAAGTAAAAGGCGTGAAACTAGATAGTGGTGAATTTTTTACTTCGAATATTGTTATCTCAAATGCCGGAATAAAAGAAACTGTCAATACTTTAATTGGCAGAAAATACTTTGATAAAAGTTTTCTGAAAGAGATTGACAATTTAAAGTACTCGGTGAGTGCTCTTACCATAAAAATTGCTCTTAAAAAGCCATTATCTCCATATAAAATCGTTGTATCGTTTACTTCAGAAGACCCAGAAAAGAAATTTAAGTCAATTTTAAAAGGTAAAGTACCTGACGAGATAGATTACTTCATTCCCATACCTTCGAATTATCACTCCTCAATGGCTCCTGAAGGGTGTCAGCTGATGACAGCTGGAACATTTGTACCGAAAGAGATCTTTGAAAAAAATAAAGAGAAATGGATTGAGAATTCAATGAACACGTTAGAAAAAGTCTTTCCAGGTTTATCCAATAATTTACTATGGTGCGATATTACTACTCCACATGATATCGAAACAATGTGGGGAAAAGAAGGTTCGGTTATTGGCATTTCTCAAACAACAGAACAGGCAGGAATCAATCGACCTTCAATATCCTTACCAATTGAAGGACTATACATGGTGGGTGGAGATGCGGGTGGTTGGGGCATTGGGACAGAACTTGCAGCACAAAGTGCTCTTGAATGCTCAGAAATTATCCTTAAAAAAATTAAGGAAATTACTATGTAACCGCGAGTCCATAAACCCAAATTCCACAACAGAATTCAGGGTTCTTTTAAAGCAATCTAGCTCTTCACGCTTTCCAGCAGCATTACGATTTAAATGATTCACCGTATTAGTGTGGAACCCAGTTCTTAAAAGATGGAATTGCATCAAGTGTTATAGTTTCTATTATAAGACGGATTCCCAGAAGCAGTGTTTACAAGATATTTCAAACCAAGAAGAAGAGAGAGTTTTTGATGGGTGGCTTTCTAAGTGAATAATATGTAATAATAATTTTTTTTCTTAAATTTTAAAAACTCTCATTTATAACATTTAATTATAATAATTTTATTGTCAAATAATGTCTAAAAAGGAATCGCCAGAGATTAAACATAGGAAAATCAGCTTTTTTTCGAGACTAAATACAAAAATAGGCGGATTTTTCTCAAATGTAAAAAAAAAGTTGAAATATGTTTATGATAAAATAGTTCATCAAGAAGTGTACCTTGAAGGGCAAGAGCCTAAATTTTACTCATTTAAAAAGAAATTTATTGGTTTATATGGTATTTTTATTTTATATGCATTCCTGTTAATTTTAGAAATTAATATTTCAAGAAATCCATTAACCGCAATCTTGATGTTTGGAAATCCTTTTGCGTTTTCAAACACAATTATAGCTTTTTTCTTAATTTTATCAGTGATATTTAGTATTGATAAAGTAAGGCTTTTTATTTTTGAAGAAAAATCTGCAATCAAGCAATTTATCTTATATGTTGGATTAATAGTTAGTCTCTACTTCATGTTTTTATATATAGGTACGAGTATTAATTTTACATCCTATTTATTGTTATTAGCAATGATATGGCTATTCCTTTTAAGTAGTAGGTTTTATGTTTATTCGCGTAAATTTTCTACTAAAATAGAAGCCAGATTCATTAAAAAATATTCTATTCCTAGATATGCAGGGGTATTAATTACCCCTTTTGTTATTTTAGGTATTCTAGTTATAATTTCATTATTTTACAGGAGCTTCTTAGTATTTTTATCTCTAGATTTTTTTAGCCATTTTGACCCTGAAAATGCTGTAAAAGTATATGAAACAGAAATGCGCCTTGTTATGCCTTTAATTTATTTGAGTTTGGTAGCAACTCTTTTATTTATTATTTTTGAAATAGTTTTTACCAGAAGACGAGCTGAAACAAAAAGAGCTGGTTCTTTCGATAATTTTACTTTCTCACTAATCGTATTCTTTATATTTTTCTTTCAAATATTACAAATGACAATCTTTCTTGTTATGCGTCCAGAAACCATAACATCTTTCAAAGCAACAGTTGGGGCAACAGAGTCAATATTTTCATTCATATTTCTTTTTGAATTTTTAATTTCTATGTTTTTCTTATATCGTATAGTTAAAAAAACAGGACAATCATTAGGTTGGCAAATATTGATCTTTAAAAAAGATGGATTAATTTTATTTCTTTTAGCTAGTGTACTTGCTCAAACTTTTACTCGATATATTAATATCGCTGAAATCCCTAATCAAACTCTAACTTTTGTAGGAGAAATATTATCATTTGATAAATATATCATATCTGTTTTAATTATTTGTTTCTTAGGTTTGACAATATTAGTTTATTATCTCAAACCTCATGAAACTTCGATGTTTATGAGGATGCAAAAAGAAACTGTCAACGAAGAAGAGAAAAGTATGGAAAAAATCTATATAATTATTAGAAGTGAATATATAAGAAGAGGAGAAGCATTTCCAATTGAGATTCTTGAGCGTGAATTGATTAAAGCGACTCAGTTATCAAAAGCAAATGTCTATTCTATGATAAGGCAATTAGCTGAAAAAGATATGGATATTCTTATAACACAAAGGAGAGATGAATTAGGTAAATCGACAAAATTCATCGATTTTACTTCCGTCACGGAACGATTTGAGAAAAAAGAAGTAGCAGAACAAAAAGCAAAGAAATATTTACAAGAAAGATTATTCAAAACAGCTACTGCAACAGCGAGTGGGGTAAGTAGATTAAAAACTAAAGCTGAATCAGATAAAGCTTCAGATAGATTTATTGAATCCCTTACAACAAATTATAGAAAAAAGCATATTGATGAAAAAAAAGTTGAAAAAATTAAAGAGGAAGCTCATGTAACTGAGACTTTTAAAGCAATATTATCAGAAGATCTAAAAAATCAAATTATAGAAAATGTAAAAAAAGAATATATGTATAGAATAGAAACTCCTGATAGAAATCCTGAGTTTTATATCCCCGTTTCAAAAATTATCAATCAGCTAGAACGCAGTACTAAAATACCTTTAGGAGAATTATATTTTATTTTAGACGAAATTAGTAAAAGAGACTTAGAATTTACGTTAATTGAAAATCCCGAGGAACCTGAGGATAAAAGGATTAAAATTTTGCCGTTTTCAGATGATAGTATGAATTATTCATTAGCTCATTTTAGACCTGAAGAATATTTTGCTTTTAGAATTTTAGTTGCCAAAAATTTCCTAAGAGCTATAAAATCTAAGAAAGAAAAGAGGATTATTTTTCAATTAAAAAAAGACATTCCGAATCAAACGGAAAATCAGAAGTCTTGGCTTGAGTTATTAAATATTTTACATAAAAATTATCCATTATATACAGAACAATTGGAACTTATCCCAAATAACATTAAGATAAGAAATCTACTAGATTCGATTATTAAAAATTTTGAGAAAAAACAGACATAAAACGAATAAAATAATTCTAAACTGTTAGTATCAAAAAATTCAAACTTTTTTTTAATTCAACTATTTTTTAAAATTGTATGTCAAAATCAGAATAAATAAAATTTTTTTCTTTTGGTTATTTAAAAAAGATAAAGATTAATTATTGAGAGATTTGTTGACGAAAACAGCATCCAAATCATCTTCTAACATTTTTATTGGATTATCTTCTTTTCAAATGTTAGCAATGTTTAGAAGGGGTTTATTTTACACTTTTTTATCAATTTATTTAAAAGAATTTTTAAATATGTCAGTATGGGAAACCACTCTATACGCTACGCTTCCTATGATAATGAGTGTTATATTTCAGAACTTTGTATGGGGGCCTATTAGTGATAAATTTCAACTCCGCCGTACTTTAATAATTTTAGGTGAGATTCTTGCGGGGATTGGCACACTTAGTATTTGGCTAATACATTATTCATTTAGTAACCTATACCTTGCGGGATATGTAATTATAATTGGTCTTAGTTGTGTAGAAATGTTTTGGTCAATGTCTAATATTGGTTGGAGCGCATTGGTTACTGATTTATATCCTTATGAAAAACGCACAAAAATTATGGGTGAGCTTAATAGTATAGGAGGATTGGGGCGTATTATTGGAATATTCATAGGAGGATTTTTGTATGATCAAGGGTTGGGATTTAGAAACGGGTCATTGTTTTTTGTTGCATCGTTTGTTATGTTTATATCTACTTTACCTATGTTATTCTGTCCAGAAGGAGGTATTAATTTAGAAGAAAAAGAGGAGAAAAATCTAGTTGAATTAAACAATAAAAATAATCAAAAAAATATAGTCATCTTTATTGTATTCATAATTTCATTGATTTTTATTAATTTTGGAAGAAATTCAATCGCAGTTCCATACTCTCAATACCTCTCTTTGGATTCGGGTTTTAATGTAAATAGTATAATGTTAAGTTTTATAGCAAATATGCGTTCAGTAGCAGTAGTAATAATTGGATTTATAGCAGGATTTTTAAGTAAAAAATTTGGTCATTCTCGATCATTAATACTTGGAACTTCTATAGGAATTATTGCTTTAATAATTACAGCCACTACCATTCATTTAGAGCTCATTTTTGTAGGGGGTTTCTTAATAGGGGCAGCAGAAGTAATAATATATGCATCTTCCTATGCGATAGCTTCAAATCTGATTCCAGCAAGAATTCGCGCAAAATTATTCGCTGTATATAACACTACTTTTTTCTTGAGTTGGGGGTCTGCCAGCACTTTGATCAGTGGTCCACTGATAGATGCTCTCATAAACCAAGGAAAAAGTGAAATTTTTGCATATCAAGTGGCATTTCTCATTGGCGCTCTGCTTTGCTTTATCGGATTATTAATGTTTGTGTTTCTAGAAATCTGGTTGAAACTGAAAGACAAAAATAATCCTATTAATGAATAAAAAGATTATATTAATTCTTTACACTATTCATAGAAAAAAATTTTAAAAGCCTTTTTTTAATGCTAAAAATTTAAAAGAAAAAATTGTATTTATTATTGATTAATCATTACAACAATCTTCGCATTTAAGATTATTCAATGGAAGATATCCACATTTTGGTCCCATATAACATTCAAATTGATTTTCTTCTTCATCATAGATCATATCTTCTCCGCAACATTTCGGCAATGTATCTATTACCTTGCCACATCCACTACACTTGTACAATCCCATATTTTTATCCACCTCCTTTCAAAATTTTTTATTTAACTACTTCCATTGGTTTACTATGATGTTCTGGAATTGGTTGCGCTCCACAAGATGCACCCATCCAACAGACTAACTGATTTCCTTCTTTATGCATTGGTTGTCCACAATGCATTGGGATTTCTTGTTCAAATCCACATTCTTTACATTTTAATTTTCCCATTTTTTTATCATCCTCTTTTTTTAGATTATTTTCATTTACAATTTCTTTTATCTCTTTATTATTAGAGCTTTTCATTTGCATTAATTTCGGATCCATAGCACCATAGTTTTTAAATCTCTCAGGATCACGTTTGAAATGAGCTTCACAGTTTGGATTACAAAAATGATAAATCTTATCTTTATATTCATATTCAATAGCACGCCTAGGTTCGATTTGCATACCACATACAGGATCAATAACTTTTTCTTGAGAGATCAATAACCGTTCTTCTTCTAATTGTTGAGGTGTTTTAGGTTCAAATCTTTTCAAAAACAATGCATTTGTTACAACTGAAACTGAGCTGGAAGCCATAAAGACCGCAGCTAAATAAGGTGGTAAGAAAAATCCTGTAGCATAATATAAAATACCAGCTGCAATAGGAATGCCAATAAGATTATAAATAAAAGCCCAGATTAAATTTGTAATCATTTTTCTATATGTCTTTTTAGATAAATTGATTGCTGATACAACGTTTCTTAGGTCTCCTCTCATTAAGACTATATCAGCAGTTTCTATAGCAATATCAGTTCCAGAACCTATAGCAATTCCAACATCCGCTTGTGCTAATGCCGGAGCGTCGTTAATACCATCTCCTACCATGGCAACTATTTTGTGATCATCTAATTGCTGTAATTCCTGTATTTTAGTCGCTTTTTCGTTAGGTAAAACTTCTGCTAAAATATGGTCCTCATTAATTTTTAATTGCTTTCCTATACTTAAGGCAGTTTGTTTATTATCTCCAGTAATCATATAAAGTTCTAATCCTTTTTCTCGTAATTTATCTAAAGCATAAGGTGCTTGATCTTTAATTTTATCGGATATTCCAATAATTCCTCGTACATCTTTATCGATACTAATTAATATCGTGGTTATTCCCTGTTCCTGGAATTCATTATACTTTTCTTTATAAGGTTCAAAAGAGAAGTTATTCTCAATTATCAGTTTTTCATTACCAATCAACACACTTTTGTTCCTAATAGTAGTAATGATGCCTTCTCCGGGTATTGCATCAAAATCTATTGGTGTTTCAAGAGTTAAGCCTTTTTGATTAGACGCTTCTATTATTGCTTGTGCTAGAGGATGTTCAGATCCCATTTCAGCACTCCCAGCAAAAAATAAAAGGTCCTTCTCATCATATCCCTCGCCTTTTAAATCCTTTTCAGTAAATATTACAGATACTTTAGGTTTTCCAACCGTTAATGTTCCTGTTTTATCAAAAACTATGGCATTAATTGTATTTATGGCTTCTAGAGAATCTCCTCCCTTTAATAAAATTCCATTTTCAGCACCTTTACCAGTTCCGACAATTACGGCCGTAGGAATAGCTAAACCTAGTGCACATGGACATGATATAACAACTATAGAAGTAAAAACTAATAATGATAATTCTAATCCAATTTGAGCAAAAAAATACCAATAAAGAAATGCACCCATTGCAATTAACACTACAACTGGAACAAAATAATTACTAACTTTATCAGCTAACTTTTGCTTTGCTGCCTTTTTACTTTGAGCTTCTTTAACAAAATCGATGATTTGGAATAAAAGAGTGTCTTTTCCTACTTTTTCAGTTATAATTTGAATTAATCCAGTTTGGTTGACAGTAGCACCAATTACTTCAGAATTTACTTCTTTCTTTATATATTTACTTTCACCTGTAATCATAGATTCATCAACCTTTGTCTTTCCTTTAACCACTTTTCCATCAACGGGGATTTTTTCACCAGGTCTCACTACTAAAATATCACCTACTTCGATTTCTTCAATGGGAATCTCGATTTCATAATTATCTTTTAACAGGGTTGCTGTTTTGGGTTGTAAACCTATTAACTTTTTAATTGCTTCAGAGGTTTGACCCTTCGTTTTATGTTCAAAATACTTACCGACAAGTAAGAATGATAAAATCATACTCATTGCTTCATAAAACGTCTTGCCTTCTATAAGAAACGTTGTTAAAATCGAATAGACCAAAGCTGTTGTCGTACCTAATGCAACTAAAACATCCATATTCGTTGATTTATTTTTTAAAGATTTATAAGCACCTATAAGAAAGAAAGACCCTGCAATAGTATAATTGCCAATAGCGAAAAAGAATAATATTAGATTTCTTGTAAATGATTCTTCTATAAACCAACTAATTGGTGTAATAATAAAGGTAAAAATCAAAGAAATACTTAGAATCCGAAGTCGATATCTCATTTCTTTTTTATGCTTTTCAATTTCTTTATCCATTGCACCAGCTGTTTTTTCTATCTTATAACCTAAGCTTTTAACATGCGAAAATACATTGTTTTCATCTAACTCCAATTCATTAAATTCAATAAATAGCTTATTTACATTAAAATTTCCTCTAACACCATAAATTCCTTTTATTTCTCTTACTTTATTAACCACGTTATTGAATTCTTCTTCTGTAAGCTGATTAATTATCTTAAGATCAATCTTAGCTAAAGTAGCTTTATATCCTAAGTCGTGAATAGCTTTATTGAAATCACCGTAATTTACAAGAGTGGGATTGAATTCAACGGTTGCTTCCTCATTAGCAAAATTGACAACTGAATTATTAACTCCGTCTAATCCTTTTAGTTTTGTCTCAATTTTGTATGCACAATTTGCACATGTCATACCACTAAGTTTAATTTTTACTTTTTCAGTAGATTTTGTTTCTATTTCATATCACCTCTAAGTCTAATGATTTATTACTTTACCCCGTAAATATAGCTTTTGATTATAATTTGAAAATTTTCTATTAGGTTTTAATTGTAAAACTTAGACAAATTCTTACTAAAGTTTATTTTTTAGAAGTATTTTAAAAGGTTTAGATATGGATATCAATAGAATTTTGATATGTTTCCATTTCAAAAAAGAAAAAAATATTAAATAGAAATTTAATTGCTTTTTTACCCATATCTTAAGTCTTATGTTCTTTCTTCGTAATTATTCCTAACAAAGATATAAAGTAGTAAACCAATCACGTTAAGGATAAAACCTATTAATAGCCAGAATTCACTATTTTTGATTCCTCTCTTGATTGCATCTTTATGCATATATTTAGCGATAAATAGGCTTAATACAAAATAAATTAAACCTCCCACTAACATGAAAACCCAATGATATGGTCCCAATGGATATGTGTGCAAAATATTGAAGATCATTTTTTAACTCCTTTTATTTTCAAAATTTAAAGTATATTCTCTTAAGATAAATTACTACATTCAGTAATTATAGTTATTGATAATAATTTAAAATATTTTTATCAACTTTACTTTTAGAAAAAACACTAATTATTGGGTGGATTATTTTTTGTTATCCCCATTCCAAGTAATCTTATATAATAAATTCTCTGCTTCAGGAACCTGAGGATTTTCAAATATCCATTCTCCATTGATACCTAATTCTTTTGCCGTAAGATCAAAGTGACTAACTGCTATTCCAATATCTATAGGTCGAAATTTGCTATAATGCAAAAAGCGTCCATCTTTAGGATTAATCGTATAAAAATGAAAAATTTTTCTGTTAGGTCCCTTAATTATCCGCCAAGGTTGCTTATTTCCCGCAGATGGCCTAATCTAATCATTTCAAGTAATTTTGAATATTCTTCTGCTTTATCCTCAGTCAGAAAGACATTATGATTTCCTTCAAAAAATAATTGGTCCCATGGCAATCGTTTATCAGCTTTAGCAAATGATCGAATAATTTTTTCTCTAACTGTTCTCTGAGTAGAATATCCAATGGGAGTAATAGCAGGTACGATTTCATCTGATGTACAATTAATTTTCGAAGCAAAAAGACTTCTGTTAAAAAAACCACCTAACCAACATGTACCTAACCCCAAATCTGTGGCACCTAAGATAATAGTTTCCATAAGATATCCATAATGTTCTCGACTGTACTGAGATTTTTCAACTGCTCCTACAATAAAATCTTGAGCACCCTTTATAAATCCATAAGTCCCTAACTTTTTCTTTTCTTTAGAGTTAAACTCTGGAATGCTTAAAAGCCTAAATCTTGCTTTTCCAGCATATTCACTAAAAGGACTTATCGAATCATGATTTTTCAATAAATTTAGTACCTTTTCTCTTAGATCTTTTTCAAGAGAGTGTCCAGAATAAGTTCTATGAGATATTCGCTCTTGAATTATATCAATTATTGGTTTAGAAAATTCCATAATAGTAAAGAATAAACTTTTATTTCTAATTGAAAGGTAAAAAGAATTTTACTTTTGCTTTTCTCGATAATTGTCAATAGCTGCCTTTAATGCATCAGCAGCGAGATTGGAACAATGCAATTTAATAGGAGGTAGTCCATCTAAAGAATTAGCTACATCATCTCTGGTAATATTTGAAGCTTCATCTAAAGTTTTTCCTTTTGCAATCTCTGTAATCATAGAAGATGTAGCAATAGCAGCAGCGCAACCAAAAGTTTGAAAAGAGATGTCACCAATAATTTTTTGTCCATTCATCTCTTTCACCTTAATATATATATGCATTAAATCACCACATATAGGATTTCCATATTCGCCTACCGCATCAGCGTCCTTCATTTCACCCATATTTCGGGGATTTTTAAAGTGTTCCATGACTTTATCAGAGTAAATCTTTATGCACCTTATCAACAATTTAGTTCTATGATGTATAAGAGATCATTTCCTTAAAGATTTATGGTTTACACCTAATCAATTCAATTAATTATCAGAAGAAGTAACTTAATAAATAACAGAAGATAAAAATAGTATTATATTATTTTATGAATTAAAATTAGGATTAGAGAAACAAATATGAGTAAAAATATCGAAAGTGGTAATAATCCATTTCATCTGAAGTGGAATTTTCCACAAAGAAAGACCTATAAAGATTATACAACCAGTAATATCCATATTCCTATGAGAGATACGGTGAAAATTGCTGTAACAATATGTCTTCCTAAAGGAATAGATCCCGAAGAAAAACTTCCTACATTATTATATCAAACAAGATATTGGAGAGCTGCAAAACTTAGAATTCCTTTTCGATGGGTACTTAAAGAAACATCAATTTTTACACCCTCACCTACATTATTCACTAAGCGTGGTTATGCAATAGTGTATGTAGACGTGAGAGGATGTGGTGCTTCTTTTGGATCAAGACCTTATCCATTTTCAAAAGAAGAAGTTAAAGATGGCGCTGATATTGTAGAATGGATTATTTCTCAACCTTGGTCAGATGGAAATGTTGTTTCTAATGGAATATCTTATACTGGAACAACTGCGGAACAGTTAGCAGTAAATAATCATCCCGCTGTCAAAGCTATTATGCCGGGTCACGGGTTATGGGATGCTTATACTGATGTCGCTTTTCCTGGAGGCTGTTTTGATCAAGCATTTATACAACTTTGGTCCTTTGTAGGAAGAAATCTTGATCAAAACAATTCTAAAGGCTTTAAAGAACTAATTCCGTACTTATGGTTATTGATGAAAGGGGTAAAACCTATTGATATTGATATAGATCAGAAAAAATTAGAGGAAACTAAGGAAGAACATCTTTCAAATGAATATGTCTATGATTTACTTCATGATAAAGATTTTCGAGATGATTCTCTTCCAGATGGGACAACACCAGATGAGATTAGTTCTTTTATTTACCAAGATCAGCTTGAAAAATCTAATGTGCATATATTGAGTTGGTGTGCTTGGTTAGATTCAGCTTATATTGATGCTCACATAAATAGGTTTATAAATTTGAAAAATCCTCACATTGCAATAATTGGAGCATGGAATCATGGAGCTTCATATCCTGCTGATCCTTTAATTCCGGATAAACCCGAAGTCACTCCTTCTCCAAAAGAGCGTATTACTACATGGATTGATTTTTTTGACTCAATTCTATATGGAGAGGGAATTAAAGGAAAAACAATGTATTATTACACAATGGGAGAAGAAAAATGGAAGAAAACTCATGTTTGGCCACCTGAAGGATTTACAAGAATGAAGTGGTATTTATCTGAAAATAATACCATAACTACAAAGAAACCTGAAAATGATGCTGGAGAAGATAATTATAAAGTAAGCTTTACCGCCACATCTGGTAGATTAAATAGGTGGTGGACATTATTAGGTTTACCAATTGATTACTCAAATAGAGAAAAAGCAGATAAAAAGTTATTGACATATACGAGTCCGCCTTTTGAAGAAGATGTAGAGATCACAGGTCATGCGACGATTACATTATTTCTTAGATCAACTCACGATGATGGAGCAATATTTGCTTATTTAGAAGAAGTAGATGATAATGGAAACATACATTATTTTACAGATGGAAATTTAAGACTAATTCACCGTAAAATATCCACGGATACACCCCCATATGAAATATTAATCCCCTACCATTCTTTTAAAAAGAAGGATGCCTCTCCAATGATACCGGGGGAAATCACAGAAGTAACTTTCGGATTTCGACCGACGTCTGTCCTTATTCGAAAAGGACATAGACTTAAACTTGCCATCGCGGGAGCTGATAAAGACACTTTTAGAAAATACCCACCTGATGGAAAACCTACTATCACTATTGCACGAAATGCCTCTTACGCGTCCCGTATTGATATTCCCATTAAAAAAAAAGAATAATAGTTAAAGAAGGAGGATTTAATATGGAAAATATAATAGATGGATTAAAAGATATGTTAAAAGAACAAGTGTCAATCAATATAGATGATACAAAACTTAAAATTAGTTTAGATTTTAAAGGAGAAAAAAAAAGAAAGGATGAATTAGGTAAAGAGAGTGAAGTAAAAGACATGCTTAAAGTAATTGGGGGTTTAACAGAAGACATTCAAATGGATATAAATGTAGATGAAGAATCTCAAAAAATTACTATTGAATTTAAAAATAAGGAAGATATGATAAATGTACAAACTGTTTTAAAGAATCTATGGGAAAATGCTTCTGAACTCCTAAAAAGAGCATTTTTGGGTGATTTTATGGCTATAAAAGATCTAGGAGATTTTACTGAATAAACTAAAATTTTTTTTTTTTTAAAATTCTTAATTCAATATTAGAAGCTTTCTTTTTACGGGTAGAGAGACTTTATCAACTCCTAATTCTTTTACATATTCAACTACTTCAGTTAATTTTTTAGCTGACTGATGGAAAAAACATACCTCTTTTGGTTCCAAGGTTTTTATCATTTCTTTAAGTTGATTTTTATCCGCATGGAGCTTAATTTTAATATGAGGTGCAAAAGTGTTGAGTAACAATGCCCGAAAAGGCATTTTCCATGTCTCAGAAAATTCAATCTCTTCAGCACCTTCGATTAAATCTGATCCGGGAGGATCATGGATTGATCCGGCTAGAAAAACAAAATTGTGTGGATTTCGTCCTACAACATTAATAATATTTCTTATTAACCCATAAGAAAGATCAGGTGGATGTGAAATTATTATGTTATTTTTCTTACGTAGAAAATTTAGATTAGTATGATCAAACCATCTAAATTTTATGCTGTTAAAAGGATTTGCTTTATCTCGAATTAGTCTTGAAATCGGACCATAAATATATTCATACCGATGATTAATAACCTGAATATTTTTTCTAACCATCATATCTACATATATATTAGGACGTTTTTTAAAACCTCGTCTCAGCTGTAATTTTCTAAAATATCTCCAGAAGATTAACATAAAACTTATTGCTAAACTTGAGGGATCTGCTCCAATCAAAGAATTATCTCCATATTCTGCTTTTTGTTCTAAAAATAAGATTAAACTATGAAATTGATCAGAGATATTGCCAAAGTCCTCCCGTGCACTAGTTCCATCAATTAATAAATAATCTATTGGACGAGGAACTTGATCTAAAAAACGTCTTGTTCCTGCGAATGGTGTTATATCATAATAAGTATAATCTCCTGTGTAAAGAAATCTAAAATCATTTGCTTTAGCTAACATCATTAATGCACCAGGCATATGTCCTGCGTGATAAAAAGAAAGAAAACATTTATTTTCTTTAAATTCTATCTTAGTGCCATTTTCAACATAAATAACATTTCTAATTATATTTTGATATTCTTCTTCTTCTATTTCCTCATAATTTTCTTGTTTTAAAAAATTTGAATCTCTAAGTAAGTATAAATCTAATGTTATGCGAGAACACAAAATAGGAATATCTGGAAATATTTTAATTAATTCTTTAAGTCCTGAGAGATGATCATAATGGCTATGCGATATAAAAATCGCGTCAATTTTAGGATTATCAGGAAAATTATCTAAAATTAACTCATCCGATTCTTCATCTGAAATATTTTTTCTATTTTTCTCCTCTTCTAAGATAAAATGCGTTAAATTCTGAAGATATTCTTCTATATATCTTATATCACCTTCTTGTTCATTTTCTTCATCTTTCTCTGAAAGACCACAATCCAACAAGATATTAATATTTCCTAAACCTAAAATATGACAATTATGGTTTGGCTTTAGAACAATAGGATATATAGTTACCCTAATATCCTTGGGGTTGCTTGATTTTTCTATGAGGGAGACTTTAGAAAAATAATCCATATCAAATCTTTTTTCAATTTTATCGATGGCAATTGAAAGGTCACTTTTTCCAACAGGTACGCCCGTTATATAAAAGTACCATCCATATTCTTTCACTAGATTCTCTAGGTTTTCATACATATCATCACCAATAAGTGATTTAATGACGATGACCTTTTCTTTTCTATAATAGATGATTTTTTTAATTCCTTGTTTCTCTTCCTTTGGAATTAATGTATTATTTAAAAAAAAATCATTAAGAACATCTCTTATAGGAGTTTGAGATATATTCTCTGATTTGATTAATTTTAAATAATATCTATATTCTTTGGTCATATATAGTGCTCGCATGTTTTCCTTTTGTTTTAAAGGAATGATTAAGTCGTCATATTGGAACTCTTCTATACTAATTGTTTTTTCTTCTTTTTTCTCATCCTTTTTTTTAGATTTCTTTTTTTTAGGTGTAACTTCTTCTTTATCTGTTTCAGATACAAAAAAGAACCATCCATAATTTTTGATTAATTTATCCCGATTTGTTATTATATCTTTTCCATGTTGCGTTATTGCTACAATAATTCTATCATTTTGAGAATAGATTATCTTAGAAATAGAATTTTTAGTTTTACTTGAGATAAGTCTATCTTTAAAAAATAAATGGTTAAATACAACATCAATTTTTTTTTGAGGAATTTTTCGATCTTCCATTAGTTTTAGTTTAGTTTTGTAAGACTTAATTTTATAAAAAGAACCAAATTTCTCTCTCTTTTCAATTAGAATTGTCTTATCTGAAAATTTAAATTCCTCAGTACTCATTATTTTTAACAAATTTTCTTTCCAAAAAATTATTACGAATTTTTTAGCCAAATTTCTTTATAAATTTAGATATGGATAACTGAAAAATCATAGATTTTTAACCTTCTTTTCTTTCGCAAGAATTTTTTTTGTAATTGAACTTAGAAAATTATGTATTTTTGATAAAAATTTTTAAAATCAAATTACTACTTTGTTTTTTTGATTTTAAAAGGAATCGTAAAGTTATTATCAGAGAAATCGCACAATTTTCTAAAATTTATATTAAATGATAAGAGAATATTTAATCCAATTAACATTTATCTTCTTGATACAAATAAAGTTCTAATAATAAATGTAAAGGCATTCAATCATTAAAATGAATAGATATAAATCCATTAAATTTTTTTTACTTATAACATATGGTTTAAAAAAATTTATAAATTGGTTTGGTTATATTTAATTTCAGATATTAACTTTAAATTAAATTAAACATAATTTTACATTTATAACCCAAAGCTATAGAAAATCTATTATATGAAGGATATATTATATTAGCGCAAAAATAATAAAAAGTAAAGATATTTCCACAGACATTTTTTAAAAAAAATAGATTAAAATTCTGAGTATAATTAAAAAGTTTTAAAAAACAGATGAACTCACCAGAAATTGATAATAGAAAAAAACAACCGGAGAATACTGAGAAGACTACTTCATATATTAATCATCTTGAGAAAAAAATTAAAGATATTGAACTAGAAAAAAATATAGTAAGATCTGAATTATCAAGGTTGGAGTATGAAGTAAAGAATCTGAGATCAGAGATAGATCGTTTATGTGAACCTCCATTATTGACAGGACAAATAACTGACATTTTAGATGATAAAATCGAACGAGTTGTAATAAAATGCACTACTAATGCTTGTTATATTGTTAAGTTAAGTCATAAATTACAAAAGGAGAAAATAATTCCTGGATTAAATGTAGCATTGAATCAAAGAAATTATACAGTAATGGAAATTTTACCAAAAGAATTGGATCCATTTATCAGAGGGATGGAGATAATAGATAATCTAATTGATGTTTCATATGATCATATTGGAGGATTAAATGAGCAAATTCAAGAAGTTAGAGAAGTCGTAGAATTACCATTAAAAAAACCAGAGTTATTTAAAAAAATTGGGATAGAACCCCCTAAAGGTGTCCTTTTTCATGGATATCCTGGAACAGGTAAAACTTTATTAGCAAAAGCAGTTGCTCATGAAACAAACGCAACATTTATAAAAGTGATTGGCTCTGAATTAGTACAAAAATTCATTGGTGAGGGTGCTCAATATGTACGAGAAATTTTCAATTTAGCAAGACAAAAAGCACCTTCTATCTTATTTATTGACGAATTAGATGCTATAGGTGCTGTAAGGATGGAAGATGCAACTTCAGGTGATAGAGAAGTCAACAGAACGTTAATGCAACTATTGAGTGAATTAGATGGATTTGATCAGAGAGGAGACGTTAAATTTATTGCCGCAACAAATAGAATTGATATATTAGATCCAGCATTATTGAGACCTGGTCGATTTGATAGGATAATAGAATTTCCTTTACCTAATGAAGAAGCGAGAGAATCAATATTTAAAATTCATATGAGAAAGCTTAATTTGGAACAAAATATAAATATTAAAGTTTTAGTTTCTCTTACTGAGGGTGCTACAGGTTCAGATATTAAAGGTATTTGTACAGAAGCGGGAATGCATACTATCAGAAGGGATTCTGATATAATTTCTAATGATGATTTCTTGAAAGCTGTAAATAAAATTATGATAAAAAAAATAAGAGATTTCTCTACTTCAGACCTTTTTATATAATTTAAGCATATTTATTACATGAAAAGGAGATATATATTTTTTGACTAGATTTAATTATTCATTTTCTATAAATTTAATTTTTTTAAACTAACTAAAAATATAGTAGAGTTTTTTAGATAATAGAATTGATAGAATAATTAAAAGTAATTCTAGGGTTTATGAGTTTATCAATGATTTGGACAGATAATCAGATATTTTCTTTAATTATATTACCATTTTTAATTTTCTCAGCTAGAGTTGTTGATGTGACTCTTGGTACTTTAAGAATTGTTTTTATCTCTCAAGGAAGGCGTAAATTAGCACCAATTGTTGGTTTTTTCGAGATTTTTATTTGGTTATTAGCTATTGGTCAAATTTTTAGCGATTTGAGTAATATAATCTATTATGTTGCTTATGCAGGAGGCTTTGCTATGGGGAATTATGTGGGTCTCATTGTTGAAAACAAAATCTCATTAGGATTATTGAGTCTTCATATTGTCTTAGAAGATGATCCAGAAGATTTAATTAATATATTAAAAAATCAAGGTTATGGCTTAACTACTATGACTGCTGAAGGTATTAAAGGAAATGTGAAATTGTTAATAATGATAATTAAACGTAAAAATTTAGCTATCATATTAGAAATCTTAAGGGAAATTAGACCTAATGCATTTATTTCAATTGAACATGTACAATCGGTGAAAGGAGGCATTTTTCCTCCAAGAACAAAGACAAGGTGGGAACTTTTAAAAAGGCGAAAGAAGTAATTCATTGAAATAAAATTTGTAAAAAACTAATTTAAAGAGAAAAATTATTATAAGCGCTCTGTGACTATACTTATTTCTGCCAAGGGAATATAAGTGATATTTTTGTTTTTATATTCTAACATGACGATATCTGATTCATTAATAGATTTGACAATTTCAGCGAATTCCTTATTGATATCTCTTGTTTAGATATATTCCAATATAAAATCTAAAAAGACTCTAATATAACAACGTGATTTATATTATTCTTTTTTAATAATTAATTGAAAAATTTGAATAGAATGAAGGGATATATTTAAAATAATATCAGAAAAAGGCTTCATATGTTATCTTACTCTTAATAGATACTAATAGAAAGATTTATAAACAAGGTTGATTTTATTTGATTTCAAATAGAATGGTTTATTTAAATAAAAAAAAGTCAAATCTATATAATATTGAAATTAAATACATCAAAATTTTAAGGTATATTGTATACATACAATATTGTGCTTAGAAAAAACTTTGTTAATTTACACGGGGTTTATGATAGAATATTTCAAGAAAAATTACATGTTAATTATATTATTTCAAGTTTAAATAGCAATCCAATAACATTTTATAATAAAAAATAAATAATAAAAAAAATGAATATACAAACCGAGAATAATAAAGGAAAAAATTTTAATTTAGATAAGAAGGAAAGTAATAATTCGCATTGTCTTGGACCACTAACTAATTTAGAGGAATATGTTAGGAAAGATTGGTGGAAACGGATTTTTAATTCTTATTATTTGAAAACAGATGGAGATGTTGTTGAGGATAAAAAGATTACTTCATTTGAGGTTGATGTCTTTTCAAAAATTTTGGGGTTTATACCAGAAAATCGTATTTTAGACCTTTGTTGTGGTCAGGGACGACATTCAATTGAATTAGCAAGAAGAGGGTTTGAAAATATTGAAGGTTTGGATCGATCAAGATACTTAATACAGAAAGCCAGAACTAATGCGAAAAGGAATGGCATTATATGCAAATTTCGTGAAGGAGATGCCCGAAAATTACCATATGCTCCTGATACTTTTGATTTTATTATGATCTTAGGAAATAGTTTCGGTTATTTTGAGGTAATTAATGATGATTTTAAAATATTAAAAGAAACATTTCGTACTCTTAAACCATGGGGAAAAATACTGATTGATATTACCGATGGTGAATATTTAAGAGATAATTTTCAGGAACGTTCATGGGAATGGATTGATAAAGAATACTTCGTATGTCGTGAAAGATCTTTATCATTAGATAAACAAAGATTAATTTCACGTGAAGTCATTACACATGTTAATAAAGGGGTACTCGTAGATCAATTTTATGCTGAAAGATTATATTCCAAGAATCAAATTTTAGAGTTATTAGAGAAGGCGGGCTTTAGTGAAATAATATTTCATGGCATTATTAAACCTGAATCTCAACGTGATCAAGATTTGGGAATGATGGAAAGAAGACTTCTAGTAAGTGCTATAGCAAAAAAAGAATGGACATATCTTAAGAAAAAAGTCAAATTTTCAGATAAAAATGTAGTAATATTATTTGGAGATCCAAATAAGCCTGATATGCTTAAACCTTCAACAATCTTTGATGATGATGATTTATATACAATAGATCAACTAAAAGCAGCTTTAAAAGATATAAAAGGATATAATTTTACATATTTAAATGACCACGATACTTTAATTCAAGATTTACTAAAAGCAAAGGGAAAAATTGATTATATTTTTAATTTATGCGATGAGGGGTATTATAATGATCCTCGAAAAGAATTACATATCCCTGCCCTGATGGAAATGTTTAAAATTCCTTATTCTGGATCTGGTCCACAATGTCTTGCTTTCTGTTATGATAAATCATTAGTAAGGGGTATTGCTAAAGAGTTAGAAATTCCTGTACCAGAAGCTATATATATTAAACCTGAAGATAAAATTATTGATTTACCATTATATTTTCCTGCCATTGTAAAACCCAATTTCGGAGATTCGAGTTTTGGTATTACTCAAAGAAGTGTGGTTAATAATGGAGAAGAATTATTAAATGCAATAACAGAAATTAGAGAAAAATTTGGATATGATAAACCAATTTTAATTGAACAATTCCTCACTGGAAAAGACTTAACATTAGGTTTTATTGGAAATCCTCCTGATGACTATATAATTCTACCGATAATAGAAGAAGATTATTCAAGTTTACCCCCAGAGTTACCGAAAATTTGTGGATATGAGGCTAAATGGCTTCCAGATTCTCCTTATTGGAATATTAAATCAATACCTGCTGAACTTCCAGAAGAAACAACTCAGTTAATTGAATCTTGTTCTTTAAAATTATTTGAAAGACTAGAATGCAAAGATTATGTAAGATTTGACTGGAGGCTTGATATTAATGGAAATCCAAAATTATTGGAAGTTAATCCAAATCCTGGTTGGTGTTGGGATGGACATTTAGCTAAAATGTCTAGGTTTGCAAGTTATTCATATAAAGAAATGTTAATAAAAATACTTAATACTGTCGAACAGCGATTAAAAATATATAAATAAAAAACAGAAACTTAGATTATTCAATTAATAAATTTGAATTTTCTAAAATTCTATTTTAGTTTTAATCTCTTTAATTTATTTGAAAAAATCTAGAATTAAAAACACAAATTCCATTATAAATACAAAACTTAATAAAATCTGGTAGTAAAGCAGAAATTTTTTATGTATATTTGTTTGAGCAATATTATAGATATCACCTAAAGTCTCAATACGATGACGAATACTATCACTCCATTGTTTCAATTGAAATAAATTTGCTAAACATGTATAATTTTGAGATAAATAATAATCACCAATTAGTTTTGAAACATTTTCGATATTTTTTAATAAAAATATAAAATCATGACGTAATCTGAGCAAATTTCTAACCCTTTTCTTTAATCTTTTCAATATACCACGACTTTTAAAGTAAATTTTATGTATATCACCTTCAGCTAGAGTTAATCTTTTATCTAATAAATAATCTAACGCACGTAATTCAAGTAATTGATAATTTGCAATTTCAGTAATTAGTAATATATCTTCATAATCACAATTTGGATCAATAATCAAACATCTATCAAAATCAAAAATTACCAAATCATTTTTCAAAAAAGAGAAGGAATGTTCTAATGTATTATTTACTTGATTTTGATGTAGATTTAAAGAAGGATTTTCACCCATTAATAGAACAGCAAAATAGGTTTTATTTTTTTAAGAAATTCATTATATGTTGTTATAGGTTGTCTTTTAGAAGCTGGTTTTGAAGACCTTTTTAAGGGAATACCATTTCAAGTGCTAAATCCATTTCTAGTAAGTTTAATTATTTTAATTATTGTTAGTTTAATATCTGGCTTTGTAGCAAACACTCCAACAGCCTTAATTTTTATCCCAATAGTCGGATTACTAATAGAAGGATTTAATTTCCCCTCAATTCCTTTATTCTTTGCATTTATAATTGGAATAAATATTGGAGGAAATTTAATTCCCCAAGGAGCAGCATGCGATATGCTAACACTTAAAATAGCTCAGAACAATAGTGTTGAAAACCTAAACTATAAAAGGCTATTAAAAGTAGGTGCTATATTTGCAATTATTCATGTAATTTTATCAATTGGATTCTTATTTCTCTTAACACTAATTTATGGTTAAAACATTGAAGTAGTTAAGAGTTAATATTTGTTAAATATAATAAATAATCTTAGTACTTAATGTTGGTAATTTTTAGGATTTTCTTCGAACATATATTTAACTCCCTTTTTAAGAGGAGAGATTTTTCTAAGTCTTTCAATTACATGGGGTAATTTTTCTAAGAAATAATCTATATCTTCCTCAGTTGTAAATCTACCTAATGATATCCTCAATGAACCGTGAGCGTCCTTAGGTCTTAGACCTATTGCTAATAATACATGCGAAGGTTCTAATGATTCAGAGGAGCATGCAGAACCCGTGGAAGTAGCTATTCGTTCAGTATCTAAGTCTAATACGATTGATTCGCCCTCAATATATTTAAATCCTAAATTTATATTATTTGGAAGTCTTAGAGTTGGGTGACCATTAAGAAAAGAATCCTCAATATTTTCAATTACCCATTTTATAATTGTATCACGCAATCTAGTCTGTCTTTCTATTTCTTTTGGCATTTCTTCCTTAGCAATCTCTACTGCTTTTGCAAAACCTGCAATTCCAGGAACATTTACAGTGCTTGGTCTTATGTTTTTTTCATGACCTCCGCCAAACATAATTGGTTCAATAAATTTTCCCCAGCCCTTTCTTACTCCTTTATTACGAATATATAACATCCCTACTCCTTTAGGACCATGAAGCTTATGGGCAGAGGCAGAGAGCAAATCAATGTTCATATCATTTACATCAATTGGAACTTTCCCGAAAGCTTGAACAGCATCTGTATGAAATATAACATCATGTTTTTTTGCTATTACTCCAATTTCCTTTACTGGCTCAATTGTACCAATTTCATTATTTGCAAACATAATGCTAATTAGTATAGTTTTATCTGTTATAACATTCTCTAACTCTACAACATCAATTAGACCGTATTTATCAACGGGTAAAAAAGTTACATCAAACCCTTTTTTTTCCAATTGTTTAAATGGATTTTCCACTGCATGATGTTCAATAGAAGAAGTAATAAGATGATTACCTCTTTCTTTATTTTTTGATGTAACACCAAATATGGCGATGTTATCAGCTTCTGTTCCCGAAGATGTAAAAAAAACATCGTCTCTATTCGCATTGATTAATGATGCAACTATTTCACGTGATTTCAACAATATTTGACCTGCTTTTTGGCCCAATGAGTGTAAACTTGAGGAATTTCCATAAGTATCTTTAAAATGTTTGTTTAATTCTTCAATAACTCGAGGATCCATTGGTGTAGTTGCAGCATTATCAAGGTAAATATATTTTGAAGTATTCATATTCCATCTAAAAGTTATAATTATAGATTATTCTCATTAAATATTTATTATGCTTAAATTATTAATTCTTCTTATTAGGGAAAAAAGATAATAAATATCATAAGAAAATAAATAGTAAAAGGGATTTGTTTGTTTAAATTAATATGGGGTATGACAGGTACAGGATATGTGCTTCAAGAATCAATAGACTTAATGAAAGAATTGCAGGAAGATTATAATGTAGATTTAACTGTGATTTTATCAAAAGAAGGAACAGCTGTTGTTAAATGGTATAAAAAATGGTTAGCATTAACCGAGGTAGTAAAAGAAGTTAAAGTAGAAAAAACTCCCAACATTCCATTTTATGCTGGTCCTCTACAACTAGGGCAATATGATATGTTTTTAGTCTGCCCTGTCTCAGCCAATTCTGTTGCAAAAACAGTATACGGAATAGCAGATTCTCTAATTACAAATTGTGTAGCTCAAGCAATTAAGGGCGGTATGAAGGTACATGTTTTTCCATCAGATCAAGACTTACAACCAATAGTAACATCAAGACCGGATGGGTCCCCCTTAGTTCTCAAGATTAGGGATATTGAAATTGAAAATATAAGAAGATTAAAACAAATGGAGGGTATTGTAGTTATCCCAGAATTTTCTAAAATAAAAGACATTATTTTAAACTTAATAGAGAAAAACCAGCAAAATTAAGTATTTGAATTACGATATCAAATTTAGAGGAATTACATAATTAAACCTAAATGAAATCGCAAAAATTAGTAAATAAAGCAATAGCAGACTTAAAGGAAAGTATCCCTGAACTTGGAGACCGTAATTATAGTTATAATATTACTGAATTACCAAGTAAGAAAAATATCGTTTTTAATCTACATTTCGATAAAAAACCACTTAACTTTCCTAAAGAGTCAATAGTTAAAATTTTTAATAGGCCTAACATTGCGATTGAATATAATATACTTATTAGATTAAAAAATCAAAATTTTCACGTCCCACAAATATTACTTTTAAAAATTCCATACTTGGTACTTGAAAAAGTTAATGGCGTTAATTTATGTGATTTCATCAATGAAAATTTAATAAAAGTTGAAAAATTAAACGATCTCGATTCAAATTTAAGAAATAAGATGATACAATGTGTTGAAAGCCTTGCTAAGTGGCTTGCTCAGTTACATGAAAAAAATATTGTAAGAAAAAAAGAGTTTTCAGAGATTTTTGTATTAAACAAAGGGGATACTCGACTAAGAGATTTTATTATGGATTTTTCAGGCGACACCCTTTATGGAGTTGATTTTGAAGATGCTTATGAGGGAAGCCATATTGATGATTTGGCATGGATCTGTTGTTCCCTTCTTGATACCGAGCCAGGTATATTTGAAATGGACGAACCAACACATAAAACTGACTTAATAAATATTTTTTTAAGAAAATATTATCAAACAAGCTCATCTTTTCAATTTGATTTTAATTATTTAGCAGAAAAAATAATAGAAGATCTAAACGTAGTGATAGAAAGAAGAAATCTTCCTTATGGAGTGATTAGTAAAGCTAAATTTATTGAGGATATTTCTAAAGAAATTTAATCTTATTTTGAAGTTTCTAAAAAATCAAAATTTAAGTATAAATTCTTTTATTATTTTATAAAACTTATTTAAAAGTGGAATTAAATTGAGTATTACTGATACAAAAAGCTCACTTAAAAAAATAATATCTATTATTGATGAGTTAAATGGATTAAATTCAGATTCAGTTCCTAAATTAAAAACTCAACCAACTATTATACTTGAACAGATACAGAGATTTGAAGAAATTAAAGCTAATGATTTAAAAACTATTGAATCTAATGATGATGAAATTAATTCATTAAAAAATAAGATTTCTCAGAATCAACGTGATATTACAATCTTAGAGGAAAGCAATACTGAACTAACCAATGAACGTAAAACTCTTATTGATAAAATTCAAGCTACACAAAATGAATTAGATGAAACCCAAGCACAAATAACTATGAAAAAAGAAGAATTGGCAACTCGTACATCTCGTTTAGAGGAACTAGAAAAAAGAATTGCAGAATTAACAGATGTTCAAGAAAAATTCAATAACCAGATGGCAGAACTTGAAGCTCAACTTCAAGAAGAATATGACAAAAAAGAGAAATTCAGTAACTTATTCGCAATGCGTGCAGCTGCTATGAAATCATTAATTAAAGCAGGATATATTCAATCACCTCAATTAAAAGTAATCAATTCATTAGTGCCTCAAACAACCTTAGAAATAAAGGGTTTAGTTTCTGCAACTGGTTTGAGGGAAGATGTATTTAGAAATATACTAGCGAAAATGGTTCAAAAGAATGGACCAATTGAATATGACGAAGCAGCAGGAACAGTCAAGTTAATTGAGGAGGTGGATTTCTAATGAGTTCACAAGAAATTCTATCATTAATTGAACAATTTGAAACTGCATATGATACCTACTGGCAAATTTTGCAAAAGCATAATGAAGAGGTTCTTTCTCAATTAAAAGAAGCATGGCGTTGTATGCAAGCTGAACAAAAAGAAGAAGATAGCATAAAGGAGAATTTATCGGCACAAAATTCAGAATTAACAGAATTAAGAACAAAATCAGAAGAATTGGATACTGCTATTAATGGTCTAAAAGCAAAAAAAGATGAATTAACTTCAAAAATTTCTGAACTTACTAATACCTTGGAGACTACTATTAATGATCTTAAAACTCCTCAGTTTGAATTAGATAGTCTGAAAAGCAAATTAGAAGGAATAAATGAGAAGATTGCCACGAAAGAAACAGAAAAAACCTCACTGGATCAAAAGAAAGTTGAAAATGAAAACAGAGAAGTGGAATTAAGAAATGCTTACCAGAAAAAAATGGATGAGTTAGAAAAACGAATTAATCAATTGAGACATGAGAACTTCTTTACATCATTCTTGATTGAGAATTCCGATGAAGAAATCCATGAGGTTGATATAATCTCCACTATCATGGAAAAAAGCTCAGTAAAATTAGATGACTTGAAAAAGCTCTTAGATGTTCCTCCAATAATGGCTGTTAGAACCATAAAACAACTTGCCGTTAAGGGAATTCTTAATCTTGATGAAAATACTAACACTGTAACTCTTCCCTAAACTGGATTTCTATTATTTTTAATTTCTTTTTCTATTTTTTAAAAAACAAGGTTTTTAATTATTAATTAAAACTTATTGCTGAGTGAGTAAAAATCCAATAATTGATAATGATGAATATTATGATTCTCTCAAAAAAAATCTCCAATAAGTTTCAAATATCCTTCCTGTTCCAAGAAATCTTTAACTTCTAATGGACTAGTAGAATATCTCTTCAATATTTCTTGTTGGAAGATAATTTGAAATTTTGTCTTTCCTACATCTCTCAATTTTTTTAATAGTGGAAACGCTATTTTATAGTGTAGTAATTGAGTGTCATAATCGTTTTTAGACCAGATATCTAAATTCCGAATAAGTTTCTGGAAAATGATTTCTGTAATGTTATTATCTTGGATAAGTATATGGTGAGCTGAGTTATCATTTACTTCTTGGAGAGCATATTCAAATGATGGAAACTTCGGACTAGGTATCGTGATTAAGGGCTCATTGCTTACATAGATAGTTATTTTCGATTCATTTTCATATCTTTGAATCGAAATATACTCATTGACTTCACAATAGTTATTTTTAAAACTATTATTCTCATTAAATTGTTCCCGCATGTATTTTAAGCACTAAGCCATCATTTTTAAAATTATCTATAAAAAACAAAATTTCTAATTACACTAAAATTTTTTCAGTGAAGTTTTTTATTAATTGAAATCTAATTCTTTTAATTAGAAAATAATATAGTCTGAGGTTTTTAACATTTCTGAACAAAGAGGTAAATTTTTTGAGGAATTTGCTGAGAGTCAAACATTTATTTCTTCGAGAAGGACTTTAAGAGAAGCAGACTTACTAGACTTTTGTAATTTATGTTGGTTTAATTTATCAATGTTTTTTGATGAAATTTATACTACTAAAGAAATGCCCTATAAAACACCAGTTTTTCCAGGACCCTTTATTATTCCTTTAGCAATAGGTCTTTTTTTAAAACTAGGACTTTATGAGAAGACTGTTATTGCATTACTAGGGGTTCAAGATCTGAAATTTAAATCATCACTTAGAGTTAACGACACCATAGAAGCAGAAATTAAAATCCTTAAAAAAGAGGAGTCAGAAACTTATTCTGACCGAGGTATATTGATCTTATTATTCAAAGTCAATAAAATAAATCCAGATTTATCAAAGGAATTTATAATGTCTTTTGAAATGGCTCATATGGTAAAAAAGAAGAATTTCTAAATTTAGTCATAAATTAACTATTAATATTAATACTTTATATTCTTATAAAGAAAACCTTAATAGAGTAAAGGGATATTCTAATCTAATGAAGTATAAAACTACTATATCATATCTTGTGTTTATTATTTCCACTATATTGTTTATACTTGTGTCTTCTATTTGTCATGACACTCAAGAGCTCTTATGTTTTTCATTTAGTTTCTTATTATTGATTTTAATGTTTGGTTCTATGATTATTTCTGTAGCTCTTCTTAGTGATTAACATATCTTAGTTCTATATAAAAGGTTGAAAAGAACTTCTTTTTCAAATCGAGAATTATTAGTTTTATCCAAAAATCTTAAATAATTTTTGAATCTTTACAAATCAACCTATTTTCATCTAAAGTTTGAATTAGACAAATGATTGTTGCATCCCCATTTAACGGAACAACTCCCAGAATTCATCCCACTGCTTTTATTGCCAAGGATGCTGTAATTATAGGAGATGTAGAAATTGGTGCTTACGTCAATATATGGTTTGGGGCAAAAATTCGAGGCGATTGGGGTAAGATTATTGTAGGAGAAAACACTAGTATCCAAGAAAATTGTGTAATCCATTCTACAGTGAACGCGCTATGTAAGATAGGGAAAAATGTCACGCTAGGGCATTTATGTATAGTACATGGTCCTGCAACTATTGGAGATTCAACATTGATAGGAATGGGGGCAACTGTTCTACATAATTCAAAAGTAGGGAAGGGAGTTATTGTGGCTGGCGGTTCTGTTCTTAAGGGAAAAACTGAAGACAATTGTCTTTATGCTGGTGTTCCTGCTATTAAAAAAAAAGCGTATCCTACTATCAGAATGGGAGAATGGGGGTACAACATTTACGTTGACAATGGTCAGAAATTTAAAGAAGCAGGATTAGGCCAAGAAATTCCAAAAGAATTCTTGATGGAAAAATAAGGGCATATTAAATATATTGAAAGAAGTCTAGAAAGAATTTATTTTTACATATTCAATTTTGATAGGAAAACTTTTTTAAGAGATATTTATTTTAATTCCTATCGTTCGATGTGTTCCTATGAACATATCGCTAAAATTGAATCACAAACTTGGAAAAAATGTCACCATTAAAAAATGTACTAAATGAACATAGAACAGCTATTGTTTTAGCACTTATAATTATTGCGGGGGGATCAGTAGGGACATATTTTGCAATTGATTATTTTACTGCTCAAAGCCCAAAACGAATAACTTTAGCGACAACAACTTCTACCTATGATTCGGGATTATTAGATTATCTGCTTCCAAAATTTACAGAACAAACAGGAATAGAGATTAAAATATTATCGGTTGGAACTGGACAAGCAATAGCATATGGACAAAGTGGCGATGCTGATGTTATTCTTGTTCACTCAAGACCAAGAGAAGATGCTTTTGTTAATGATACTGGAAGCCAAATACCTTATGGGGTTCATAGAGCATGCATAATGTATAATGATTTCATTTTTGTTGGACACAGTTCAAATCCTGCTAATTTAAAACCAGGAGATAATATTACTGATGTGATAACAAAATTAAAAGATGCTATGGATGCTGGAAAGACTACCTTTTATTCAAGAGGAGATGGCTCTGGAACACATTCTAAAGAGATATCTCTTTGGGCTCTTATTGGTGTAACTCCAGATACTTATTGGTCTGAAGACTCTGATAAATATACAGAAACAGGTCAAGGAATGGGATCTACACTTCTAATGACTTATCAGGACGTTAATGATGCTCATAAAGGATACACATTAGTAGACAGAGGAACATGGCTTTCTTTTAATGATACATATACAACTTTAAATATTTTAGCCGAATCTGTTGCAGGAGAGGATTATTTATTAAATCCCTATGGTTTTATCCCTGTTAATCCGGATTTGCATTCTCATGTTAAGTATAAAGCAGTGTTAAGATTTGGTGGATTCTTAACCTCTGAATATGGTCAAATTTTAATAGGAACATATAGAAAAAATAATGCAATTTTATTCCATCCTAGCTTTGGGATTTGTAATGAAACACACGATTGTCCTACAACTGCTGAAGAAATCAATTTTTGGACGGAATATCAGAGTGAGTTTGCAGACCTTTCGATATAGTTTTTAAGAATAACTGATAATAAAATAAATTTTTTTTATTTCTTTAAATATGGCTCATGTGATTATGGTGGATTGATATGTCAAATGAAATTATTGATGGTATTTTAGAAGCTCTTCGATTAATGATTACTTTTGATAATGAATTATGGGGAGTAATTTGGGTTTCTTTTCGTGTTTCTTTAACATCTACTTTTCTTGCTGCATTAGTTGCATTACCAATTGGATCTTTTATAGGATTACGTGAATTTCGCGGTAAGAAAAGTATTTCAAACTTAATCAATACATTTATGGGATTTCCCCCTGTAGTAATGGGATTGATTGTGTTTTTGTTATTGTCAAGGAGTGGACCATTTGGCGAATTAGGTTTACTCTATTCAACATCAGCTATGATCGTTGCTCAAATTCTTCTTGCTGTACCAATCATCACTGGTACTGCTAAAGCTGCTATTGAAAGCATAGATCCTATATTAAAGGAAACGATTTTATCTTTAGGTGCAAATGAACGGCAGCTATGGTGGGAGTTGATAAAGGATTCCAAAAAATCCATAATAGCAGGTTTTCTAGTCGCTTTTGGTCAAGCTATTTCAGAGGTTGGTGCTGTTATGATTGTTGGAGGAAATATTCGTTGGTATACCAGAACATTTACAACTTCAATTGTGCTTCAAACACGGATGGGTGAATTTGGTATGGCAATTGCTCTGGGTATAATTCTCATTTCAATAGCTTTTATAGTGAATTATGGAATGACTCGTTTACAAACTAGAACTGGGTGAAATAACCATGCTTGAAATCATGAATCTTTACAAAGAATTTTATAAGGATGATAAATCAATTATTAAAGTCCTCTCTAATATCAACTTTTCGGTTAGAAAAGGAGAATGTTTTGTAATTATAGGCCCAAATGGAAGTGGAAAGACTACTTTATTAAGAATAATAGGTTTACTTGAACCGCCAACTCAAGGAAAGATATTATATTATGAAAAAGATTTAAACGCTATTTCAAGAAAAGAAAAAATACAAACCCGGAGAAAATTCTCATTTGTCAGGCAAAAACCTGTTGTACGAAATACAACTGTATTTAATAATATTGCCTACGGCTTAAAAGTGCGTGGAATGAACTATGAAGAATATAGTAAATCTGTAAATGAAATTATTGAATTTATCGGTTTGAGAGGATTAGAAAGCAAAAATGCTAGAACATTATCGGGCGGAGAAATGCAACGTGTTGCGATTGCTATGAATTTTATTATAAATCCTGAGATTTATTTATTAGATGAAGTGTCAGCTAATTTAGATCCTATGAATGTCAAACTACTTGATAAATTCATAATGAAAATAAAGCAAGACAAAGAAAAAACTATAATTATGAGTACACATGACCCCCTTGAAGCAATAAAGTATGCTGATCGTATAGCAGTGCTCAGCAATGGAAAGATTACTCAAATAGGAACACCAAATGAAATATTTACAGCTCCAAAAGATGAGTTCACAGCTCTTTTTGTAGGTTATGAAAATATACTTTCAGGGATTGCAAAAGTAGATGAGAATTCTGGTTTAACGCTAATACAAGTTAATGATCTGACTATAACGGCTTCTACTCAATTAGAGGGTGAAGTAAAAATTTGTATACGACCAGAAAGTATTGGAATCGTTAAGGAACCTCCTAGGAATGTGAGTTATCGAAATACATTTAAAGGAGTTATCGAAAATATTCGTGAACTCGGTAATATTTGTCATTTAGTTGTTAAAAGCAAATCAGAAAGGTTTCTGATTACAATAACTGAATTTTCAAGAGGAAAATTAGGATTAAAAAAAGAATCTGAAGTTTATATTAATTTTAAGGCAACAGATGTCAAGCTACTATAAAAATTTCAAATGATTTATAATCCTAAATCTATTAAAACACCAAATTTATCATTTTAAATCACCTAAATTCCCAAATAAACTTTTCTTATTCTAGGTTCTCTTTCTAATTCTTCTTTTGTCCCTCTTATTTCAATTTTTCCGTCTTCAAGTACATGAATAATCTCTGCAACATCCATTGCTAAAGCTATATCCTGTTCAACCAATAAAGTGGTTGTTCCTTCTTGCTTTATTTTTTTAATTGCACCAAAAATCTGTTTCTTTACCTTTGGAGCTAAACCTACTGAAGGTTCGTCCAACAAGAGTAGTCTTGGATTTGACATTAATGCACGGGCTATCGCAAGCATTTGTTGTTCGCCACCACTTAACGTTCCTGCTCGCTGTTTTCGTCTCTCTTTTAATCGAGGGAATATTTCATAAACAAAATCTCTTAAACTCTTATATTTTTGCTTATCTTTTAATAAATAAGCCCCCATTCTGATGTTGTCCGCAACACTCAAGTCGTAAAATAATCTACGACGGTCTGGGCATTGAGAAATTCCTTTTTTAGCGATTTTATGAGCTTTCAAGCCATCTATTCTTTCACCTAAGAATTCTATTTTTCCTTTGTCAGGTTTTTCTAAACCAGATATTAATCTAAGGAGTGTTGATTTTCCAACTCCATTTGGACCAATAACAGCATTTAGAGATTTCTTTTCAACTTTTAAATTGAGTTCTTCAAGTACTTTTGCACTCCCATAATAATGATAAATTCTTTTTAATTCAAGCAAATTCTTCACATCTACCTTTTCTAGGTTAATTTTAACTAGCGTTAAAATATTATGAATTAGGTATCTAAAGAATTCAATTTTTCACATAAATGTTAAATATCGATGCATGAATTATACTAAAACTTGAAAAAATTTCATCTCATTTTAAATCTTTTTTTTTCATTTTTTGAAACAAGATATTTTGAAAAGAAGTAGTTAAACTTATAAATATTTAAGAATTTTCGATGTGTAAGGAGAGACATATCGCATCTCACCAAAATGATTGATATTTCTGAAAAAAATACAATTCTAAGGATTGCAACGGCATCTGGAAGAATTAAACTTAAAGATAAGACCATCACGAGAATTAAGAATAATCAAGTTAAGAAAGGAGATGTACTTACCATAGCTAAAATAGCTGCTATAAATGCAGTAAAAAAAGTTCCAGATATAATTCCATTTTGCCACCCGATTCCTATTACCAATGTTGATGTAAATTTTGAATTTGAAAATGGTACAATTATAAAAGTCACATGCACAGTAAAAAGTATCGCAAAAACAGGTGTTGAAATGGAGGCTTTAACAGGAGTAAATATAGCACTCTTAAATATATGGGATGTTGTCAAAATGTATGAGAAAAATAATGAGGGACAATATCCTGACACATTAATTTATGATATTAAAGTAGAGGAGAAAATTAAAAAACCTTAGATTTTATAAAATGAAAGATAATTGTAATCGAGAAATCAAACATATCAGATTTTCAATTACATCAAAATGTAATTATAATTGTGTTTATTGTGATAAAGAGGGTTTTATACCAAAAACTTCTGAGCTGGCTCTAGAAGAAATCACAAAATTATGCAAAATATTAGCTGAAATCCTAAACGTTACTAGAATTAAATTTACAGGTGGAGAGCCTTTATGTCGAAATGAAATTGTAAAGATTATAAAAAATGTTTCTGATTTACATCTCTATAAGGATATTTCTATGACTACTAATGGGGCTCTCTTGTATGATAAAGCCGAGGAATTGTATAACGCTGGTTTAAATCGAATAAATGTTTCATTAGGCTCACTTAAACCAGAGATATATAAAAAGATCTATGGATCAGATTCCTTGGATAAAGTTTTAGAAGGCTTACAGAAAGCAAACCAACTCGGATTTAATCCTATAAAGTTAAATTTTGTCTTAATGAAAGGAATTAACGATAATGAATTGGAAGATATGATTGATTTTTGTGCAAAAAATGGTTTTGTTTTACAATTAATCGAATTACACCAAGTTTCTGAGGTAATAGGAGGAAATGGGGATTTTTATGATAATTACCATTTAGATGTTAAGCCTATTATCGAAGAACTTGAATCAAAAGCAGAAAAAATATTAGTTAGAGGTTCCATGCAAAATCGAAAAGTATTCATATTACCAAATTCCGCGATTATAGAAACAATTACACCTAGTCATGAATTTTGTATGGGGTGTACTAAACTTCGGGTTGGGTGTGATGGAAACCTTTTTGGATGCCTTTACCGTTCAGATTTGGGAAAAAATTTAAAACAGGCTCTAAAAAATCATTATTCTTTAGAGAAATATGAGCAAATTGTTAAACAAGTCGTAGATTCAAGAGAACCCTATTTTTAAAAATTGGTTTTATTAAATGATTGTAGAAGTTCTATATTTTGCAGAATTTAAAGATATCACAGGTAAAGAAAAGGAAGAATTAGAATTATCAAATCAGAGTTTAAATGATTTAATAGATTTATTATTAAAAAAATATCATAGTCTTCGCAAGTTACTATGGGATGATAAGCTCCAAAAGTTGAGTAATTTTATTTCTGTAATAATAAATAACCAACCTTTCCATGGAGATAATATTTTATCGAAACAATTAAATGAGGGGGATATAATCGCGTTTTTATTACCAGTTTCAGGGGGTTGAGATGACATGGATGATGATAAAGACTTAAAAATGGATTCAGGAATTTATAATAAAGGGGAAATTAATTTAGAGACAATAATCAAATCAATAAAAAATAATCCTCATATCCAAGAAGCTGGATCTATTCATACATTTACAGGTATAGTCAGAGGAACCTCGAAAAATGGGAAACCTGTAATTAGTATGAAAATCGATGCTTATGATGAATTGGCAAATAAAAGTATTAATAAAATATGCGAAGAACTAAAACAAGAACAAGGAATTATTGATGTTAAGATCGTTCATTTAAGAGGTAGTTTTGAACTTTCTGAAGATTTAGTATATGTAGTAGTGATTTCAGCTCATAGAAAAGAAGGATTTGATGTAATTAGTAAAGCAGTTGAAATGTATAAAAATGAAATAGCCGTATGGAAGAGAGAAGATTTTAATGATGGATCAACTGAATGGATCCATTAAAATCGATTTAAAATTAATAATCATAACGTTTTAAATAAAATTTAAGAGAATTTTAATTTACTCATGAAATTTTTAAAAACAATTAGCGTAGATGAATTTAAGATTATTCTTGATTCAATTCCAAGATTAAAAGTTGAAGAAGAAATAGTTAGTATCGGAGAAAGTTTTAATAGAATTCTTTCACGTGATATTGAAAGCAAAATAGATGTTCCTCACTTTAGAAAATCAAGAATGGATGGATATGCTGTACTAGCAGAAGATACTTTTGGTGCAGAAGAAGATAACTTAATAGAACTTGAAATAATAGAGGCAATTCAAGCTGGAGATATTCCTCAAAAAAGGTTAAAGAAAGGACAATGTTCTTATGTAGCAACTGGAGCTGCCGTGCCAGGAAACGCAGATGGTGTGGTAATGGTTGAATTCTCTGAAAGGCAGGAAAATAAGGTATCAATTTCTAAAGCTATTACTCCTGGAACTTATGTTATCGAGATTGGACATGATGTAAAAAAAGGTAGTACAATACTTAAAAAAGACACTTTAATTGATTTAGCAACTATGGGGATCTTCGCATCATGTGGAATCAAGGGAGTCTGGGTATACACACAACCAACTGTTTCTCTAATGAGTACCGGAAATGAACTTGTAAGCCAAGAAGTGAAGAACTTAGAAATTGGAAAGATTTATGATGTAAATTCGGTTGTGTTAAGAAAAGCTATTGAAAATACAGGTGTTCTAGTTAAATTCTTAGGTGTTATAAAGGATAATTATGACGAATTGAAAAATGGTATAGAAAAAGCTTTAGAAAACAGCGATATTGTAATTTTATCTGGAGGGACATCTAAAGGAGAAGGAGATTTAGGACCTAAAGTTTTAGAAGGTTATAATGATATTGAAATTCTAATCCATGGCGTAAAAATTAAACCAGGAAAACCAATAATTTTTGCTAAAGTGAAGAAAAAAATAATTTTTATTTTACCAGGATATCCAACGTCTGCATTGAGTTGTTTCTATGTATTTATTGATAATTTTCTGAGAAAAATGTCTGGCTATCCTTTAAGAGATAAATTTTCAAAGGAATTTGAAATTGGTGAAAGAATATATAGCACTGTCGGTAGACATGAATTCAAAGCTGTTAAAATCAAGGAAGAAAAGGGAATTAAGAAAATATTTCCAATTAAAACAGGTTCAGAAGCAATTAGTACGATGTTCTATGCAGATGGATACATTGAAATTGAAGAGTTGGAATCAATAATAGACAAAGGAGATAAAAGAAAGGTGTATTTCTTTTAATGAAAGTTCATGAAGAACATAAGAAAAAAGGTCCAGAAGTTGTTAATATAGCCTTAATTATTGTCAGTACCACTCGATTTAATGAATTACAAGAAAAGAAAGAAAGCTCAGATAAAACAATTCCCTTAATAAGAGAAATTCTAATAGAACATGAGAAAATTTCATTAAATGCTACTAAAATCGTACCTGATAATAAAGAAAAGATTACAGACATTTTAAATACGTTTTTAGTAGATAAATCTATTCATTCCATAATATTTAGTGGTGGTACTGGCTTAACACCTAAAGATATTACTTATGAAACTATTAAACCACTATTAGATAAGGAAATTACTGGATTTGGAGAACTTTTTAGATATTTATCATATAAAGAAATTGGTTCTGCTGCGATGTTATCAAGAGCAACTGGAGGTAGAATTAAAGATAAAGCCATATTTTTGCTTCCTGGTTCCCCTAAGGCAGTAGAGCTCGCCTTTAAAGAGTTGCTAATTCCAGAGTTAAGACATGTTGTATACATGATAAACAAAAAGGAATAATTATGGTTAATAAATTAAGAAAGATAGGATTTTCAAAGTTAACATCTTTAGAAGATGCTTTAGAAAAGTTATTTTCACAAATCCCGCTAAATCCAATTGAAGAAATTGATGTAAGAAAATCTATAAATCGTGTTTTAGCTTGTGATATAGTTTGTGATATAGATCTTCCTCCTTTTGATCGGTCAGCTATGGATGGTTTTGCTATTAAAGCTGAAGATTCGTTTAATGCATCTCCTAAAACCCCAAAAAAGATTAAACTTGTGGGAACAATTGAAATCGGTGAATCTTCTAACCTCAAGCTTAATAAAGGTGAGGGAATTAAGATTTCTACTGGAGCACCGATACCAGAAGGTGCAGATGCCGTTATAAAGATTGAAGACTCTGAAATTAAAGAAAAATCCATAAATATTTATGTTTCTCTACCGCCTGGAAAAAATATTTCAAAGAAAGGAGAAGATATTAAGAAAGGCACCCCCGTTTTAAGCAAGGGCACAGATTTAAAAGCTGAACATATTGCACTTTTGGCATCATTAGGGTTTAATAAAATAGAAGTGCGAACTAAGCCAAAAATAAGTATTTTTTCTTCTGGAGATGAATTACTTGAACCCGGTGAGGCACTTCAACCGGGAAGAATTTATAATTCAAACACTCCTATGATATCCGCATTAGTAAATTTGTATGGTGGAACAGTTATTAGAGGTGAAACGGTAAAAGATGATAAAGATGCTATCAAAAATAGATTGCTTGAAGCCGCTGGAAATTCTCAAGTTATAATTTTTACTGGTGGCACTTCAGTTGGTACTAAAGATTATCTTCCCGAGATTATTAATGAATCAGGTATGGTTTTAACCCATGGGATTGCTATGAGACCTGGAGCTCCAGTTTTAATTGGATTTGTAGAGAATGTCTTAATATTTTGTTTACCAGGAACTCCAGTTGCAGCATATGTCTCTTTCTTAAAAATTACTGGACCGGCAATCAGGAAAATACTTGGATGTTCTGTATTAGATCCAAGAGTAGAGATACTCGCAACAATTAAAAGTGATGTTCCTGTTTCTGGTCTTGGATTTCTCCATTATTTACGAGTGAAAGTTGAAAAAAAGGAAAATATATTTTTAGCTGTCCCGGTAAAATTAAAAGGATCTGGTGTAATTAGTTCTCTTACTTCTTCAGATGGCATAATTGAGATTCTTCCACATCAAGAAGGTTTGAAAAAAGGAGATTTTGTTCTAGTAAAACTTCACCCCGAGTAAAAAATATTAGAAAAGTATAATACTTCTAAATAATTTTTTATTTTCCAATATTTTTAAGCATTATTTATTTCAAATTGGTTCTTCTTTTGCTTGTTTTTCTTCTAATTTCCTTTCTAATTCTTCTTTTTCTTGTTTAAGCCTTTCAATTTTTTTGTCTTTTAGTTGTATCTTTAGTCCACTAATAGTAATCCCTTGTAAATTAAGTATTTTTTTAATAAAGATGAATGTTGCTAAAGAAATTCCAACCAAATATAATACGTTCACAGTCCAAAAGTAAGGATCAATAGTTCTCCAAATCTCCACGACCTTTGGAAAACTTAAAAATGGTAAAACTACAGCAATAAATCCAATCCATATCATTCCAATTAGTAGGGCTGCTTTTTCCCATAATCTAATTTGCAATCTATAAAAAATATATAAATGAAGCCAATACATCACGCAAATAAAAGCAATAGGCATAAATAAAAATGACCCAATTGCGAAAATTAATAGCAAATTAACTGCAAATTTGTTGCGCCATAAATCTAAAATATCTTTCACAGCCATTTGATCTTGAACTTGAGCTTTTGCGTATTCTTTTCTCAAAGAAAAATATTCTTTTTTAATTTTTCTAGCTACTTTTTTTGCACCTTTTTTCCAAAAAGAAAGTTTACTCATTTCAGCGGCTTTATGAAACTGTTCACTCGCTAAAGGTATGATATAAAGATTTAGTAATAAGGAAACTATACCATAAATATATATTATATTATCAAACCATAACCATAAGCCTGTTTGAGTAACAGCTGCTGCTTCAGTATAACTTGAAATAATTTTATAAATTGCATAACCAATTAAAAGTGCTGGAATGATAATCTCTATTAAGATTAAAATAATAGTGCCTCGTTTACCCAATTTATTACTTAATTTATCCATAATTAATAAGAAGCCGTTTGATATACTCAAGACCAACCCAAAACCCGCTAAGAATTTTACAACCCAAAAGAAGATGAGAAATGTAAAGTTAAGAGATAAATCACCCATAAAAAGAATTAAAATCATCAATCCTGTAGTGATAGCTAAACCAATAATATAGATTATTTTATATGTTTTTTCCTCCATACTTTATTAAAAAGAACGAGAATATTTAATCTCTAGTTTAGGAAAAATTATTGGTTTCACTAGTATTCATAGAAAAAAATATGATATAATAAAAGTTCGAGACGTGATCTGTAAACTTTCTTTTGAAAATGAAAGTTTTAACTAATCTTAATCATGTTAATGATTTAAAAATTCTATTTTTTAAGGAAATGATAACTATTGATCAAGTCTTTTAAGAGTGTTTAGGATAAAGCAATGAAAAGTATAAGATATTCTAACGAGGTGAATAAAAAAATTATTAACTATAATATAATAAGAATAGATTATATTTAAATATTTCTATGAAAGGATGATGGAACTATGCACTTCCTTTTGAAAAATGTAAACATTTAAATATTTGTCATTTCTTGAATAGTAATTAATAAGTTTATGTTAATTTGAGAACCAATTATTCATATTTCAATCGAAGATGTAATTTTCATGATTGAAATGAAATTCAAAATTTTATATGGAGCAGATTAATAATATGATTTATTTAGAAACCGAAGGGTCTTCTTATGAAAGAGGGAAAATTCACGGAGAGTCGCTTAAGAAACATATTAATACAATGATTAGAGGGTTTAAGACAGTCACTTATCATTTTGGTTACACCTCATTTGATCTGTATATAAAAGATATTTTAGAAAATCTCAATAATTCAAAATAATTTGGTTCTAATTTTAATAATATTTAATCTATAATTATTTTAGAAATGTTTAATTCCAAAACATATGGTTGATATGACCAGTCTAGTAAGTGAAATACAAGAGAAATTTAAAATAATTGGTAGAACAGAAGAATTAAAACAAATTGCATTGGCTCATTCAGTAGGTAAAAATATATTATTAGAAGGTAATGTGGGTGTTGGGAAAACTATATTAGCTAAAGCTATTGCTGAATATTACGGTTCTAATAACTTTAATTTTTTTAGAGTTGATTGTAGTGAAGAATTACTGCCGCACAACCTTGTTGGTTATTTTGAACCACCTCTTGTAATTGCGAAAGGTTATAATGAAGATTCTTATAAATATGGTCCCTTAGCCTTAGCTATGTTGAATGGAGGATGTTTATTTATAAATGAAATAAATAGAATGCCTGAAAACACTCAAAACTCATTATTAACTGCTCTTGATGAAGGAATACTTGAAATTCCAAAATTAGAGACGATAAAAGCTCATAATGATTTTTTTGTAATCGCAACTCAAAATCCAGCAGCTCATGTAGGTGTTACCGTCTTAGGTGAAGCATTAAAAGATAGATTTATTTGGATTAATTTAGAATACCAAACTCCAGAAGAAGAAATCTCAATCATCAAACAAGAAGCTAACATAAATTCTGATAGAATTTCTACAATTTCTCAATTGGTTATACAAGCAACGAGAGATAGCACATCAATTCGCAGAGGAAGTTCCATTAGAGGTGGTATAGATTTAGCTACTTTAATAGATCAATATGGAAATAGTAGGAGTACGAAAAACTGGGTAGAAGTTGCAGTAATGGCATTATATAATAAAATAGAGCTAGAAGACGGATTAACTCAATCTAAGAAAGAAATAATCACCAATATTGTTTTAGCTGTTCTAAATAAAACGGATTTTCAATAGTCGATGATTTCTCTGAGGAAGGATCTGAGGAGATTGAGAAAAGACTGCATGTTAGACTTACTGAAAGTCGACCAGATAAAGAAATTTTAAAGTTTGAAATAATCAGAAAAAAAAAGAAAAAACCTGATTATTACAAGGCTCTTGCTAATACACTAGATTATAAACAAATTAAAGAAATGACCTATCTCGCAATCCAATACAAAAATTTAGAAGCTTTAATGGGTTTACTTAAAGCTAATGTCTATGCTGCAACAGATGCTTTAGATACTGAAGATGGTGTGAAGTTTTTCTCTGAAAAAGCTAAAGAATCAGGAGATTTTATGCCAGAAATTTACTTTTTTATTAGACGACCCATCTCCGAAAAATATAAATCTATTTTTAGACGATTAGCAAGGCAGAGTATTTTAAAACTCTCATTGAAAATAACCAGTAGAGGAATAAGAGGTCAATTTAAAAGAACAACCCCAAATTATCAGATTGGAATGCCTGAATTCAGTCTTGATGAAACAATCCAACATAATCCTTTAAAAATATATGAAAAAAGTTTGAATTACCAAGACATTTTTGGAATTGTAAGAAAGCGTCAAAAAAGGAAAGTTGTGTTGATTTTAGACACTAGCGGTAGTATGTATGGGCGTTTACTATTAAATGCTGCTCTTACTGCCTCTGTTTTAGCCTATCATATGGAAAAAGAAGATTTTGCGATTATTCTATTTAACTCAACCGCCATGACTCTAAAAAAAATTGACCAAAAAAAAGAAATTATTACTATTATAGATGATATATTAGATTCAGAAGCTGTTGGTTTTACAAATATTTATCTTGGATTAGAAAAGGGTTTAAAAGAGTTAAATAAAATTAGACAACCAGTAAAAGAAAAATTTGGAATATTAATTAGTGATGGAAATTTTAATAGAGGAGATAATCCCGTTGAGCTTGCAAAAAAGTTTCCTAAACTTCATGTTATAGGAATGCCTGCAGAGAATGATGCAAATCAAGGAATTAATACATGCCGAGAAATTGCTAAAGTAGGGAGAGGAAAATTTTATGCGGTAAATGACTATAGAGAAATTCCAAGAGCTTTAATTGAATTATTATCCCAACATTAAAAGCTAAACATGCTAACTAAAAATAAGTCATTTTTTTGAATTGATTTTTATAAAAATGTTTCACTTTTTTATATTTATCCAAATATTCTTTATCTTTTTCTTTTTTTAAATTAATAAGTGGTGCTAATTCTTCCAATACTTTATATTTGAAAAAGAAATATTCACTAACAGTATTTGTTTCTATAGCAAAAATCATATTATCGATTAGTTTTTTAAACTTCTTTTTGTTAGAGATACCCTTGAGTGAATCCTTAATTACTTCATGAGTTTCCTTTATATAACCCATATGATTTACTATATTCTTTAATTTTTATCCACATAATTCAGGAATTTTATTTTTAATTTGATTTGAAAATTAATATTTATGTTTACTTAAAAATAAAGAGGGGGGTCACTAAAAGTAAAAACTAATCATTAAGGATATGTTATAAATTTCTTTAATAAGACATAGAATTCATATAATTCAATCAAATTATTATTTTTATTATTATTCTGCATAAATAATTGTAGTTTTAAAGAAATTTTTTAAGAGGAATGATTTATGAGAAAGAGTGTGCGATTTGGTGTATTGACCATTCAGAATCTTCCTTGGGAAAGAGAAGTTGAACGTTGGAAACTTATTGAAAGGTTAGGATTTGATAATGTATGGTTAGCTGATCATTTTACAGATCCTGTAAATCCTACTGGGCATTGGTTCGAGTCATGGACGCTTCTTGCTTCTCTTGCGGTGGTGACAAAAAGAATCAGGATTGGAACGTTAGTATCCTCAATACCACTACGTAATCCAGCAATATTAGCAAGACAGGCACTAACAATTGATCATATCTCGAATGGAAGATTAGAGTTAGGAATAGGTACAGGTGTTCCCGGTAATAGAGATCCTGTTTATAAAATGATAGGTATTGAAGATTGGAGTGCAAAAGAAAGAGTTAATCGCTTTAAGGAACAAATTGAGATGATTGATCGGCTCTTACGTCAAGGTGTTTCAAATTATAAGGGGAAATTCTACAAATTAAATGAAGCAGCTATGAATCCACCAACTATTCAAAAACCCCGACCACCATTAACTATTGGTGCTATTGGAAATTCGATGCTTAAAATTGCTGCTCAATATGCAGATACTTGGAATACACATGGAGCAAGTGAATGGGATACTCCAGTTGATAAAATCATTAATAATGTTAGAATGCGAGCAACATTAATAGATAAGTATTGCGAAGAAATAGGAAGAGATCCCGAGACCTTAAATCGCTCGATATTGTTTTATAGCCGATTTGAACGCAATATTATTAACTCTAAAGATAATTTTCGCAAACTTGTTCGACAATATAAAGAAGAAATAGGGATTAATGAATTTATAATCTATTTTCCTTTCTTTGATTCAAAACAGATTCAGAATATAACATCTCTAGCTAATGAAGTTATTCCAAATCTAAGATAGAAAAAAATACTAGGAGATATTAAAATGTTTCATAATTTATCTGAAGAAGTAAGAAATCGAATGCAATATCTAGAAGATATTGATTCAAGAGATAGAAATGATGGGACACCAAGATTAAAAAAACTTCGCCAAATCCCCCCTGAGACAGGAAAATTTCTTTCAATTTTAGCGGCAAGTGCTCCAGAAGGAAAATATGTTGAAATTGGTACAAGTGCCGGATATTCTACTCTATGGATTGCTCTTGCCTGTAAGTTAATTGGAAACAAACTAACTACATTTGAAGTTTTAGAAGATAAAATTCATTTAGCAAAAGAAACCTTCAGAGAAACGAATATGGAGGAATATATTGAATTAATCGAAGGTGATGCTCGAAATTATATTAAGAATTATAATCATATTTCTTTCTGTTTTTTAGATGCTGAAAAAGAAGTATATGAGGATTGCTATGATCTGGTTATACCAAATATGGTTAAAGGAGGAATATTTGTAGCTGATAATGCAATTAATCATTATGAAACTTTAAAACCGATGATAGATAAAGCTTTAGCAGATGAACGTGTAGATGCATTAATTGTCCCGATTGGTAAAGGAGAGTTATTGTGTAGAAAATTATAAAAAATCTTATAATAGAAGAGAATGAAACCTTATATAATTAGAGAACCAAAAAAAGATGAAATTCTTAGAACTATTAAAGTTTTTTTGTCAGCCTTTGGTAGAACCTCTTACAATCAGCTGGAAGAAGAGAAAAAAGTATGGTTGAGCTTAATCAAAGAAAATATTGCGAGATTTCTTATTGCTTTAACAGATGACAAAATAATTGGTGCAGGAGGATTATTTCTATATCAGGAAGTTGCTAGTATAGGGTATATGGGAGTATTATCCGAATATCGAAGTCAAGGAGTAGGTACTGCAATCTTCAATAATTTAATGCAAATAGGTTTGAATCTAGGAATCAAAACCACTATACTTTTTGCATCAAAATTAGGAGAACCAATATATAAAAAATATGGTTTCCAAGGAAGTTACTATGCAGATATGTATTTTTTGCCAAAAGTAGTTCCCAAAATAGATATGAAAGAAAAAGAATTAAAGGAAATCAATTTTTTACCAGATTGGTTAGTAAATCTTGACAGAGAAGCTATGGGCTTCAATAGAACTAAGTATTTAAAGACAAGACTTGTTCTTGGAGCAAAAATTTTAATCGTCGAAAATGAAGGCTATGCCCTGGTTTCTAAAATATTATCACAAGTAAGATTAGGACCTATAATTGCTAAGAATATGGATACTGCAATACATCTCATTAAGAGAAGTATATCATTAGGAGCTGAACACTTAATAATTCCTACTCATCCACTCTTACAAAATAACCTATTCTCTTTGCTGCAACTTACTAAAAGAGGTGAACCGAATTTAAAAATGTTCTATGGACAAGAAATTTCAGGAAAATTACAATATCTATATGCTATTGGTACTTACGGTAAAGGATAACTCACTTATTCTAAATTTTTTATACTCAGACATTTGTAAATATGATTCTTAAATCTTTAAAAAAATGTAGAATTTTCTTTAAATTTATTAATGATAATAATGTAATATCTAGATTAGAGATAATGAAATAATATCTATATAAAAGTATAAGAATATCCTAAGAAGTATTAATAATAAATAAAGTATTGAAATTAATAACCTTAAACATATTCAATACATTAGAAGTTAGCCAATATCAAGTTATTGTTGATTAACATGATGGAACAACAACCTCGTTATATTTTTAAAATCTGTCTCATCGGAAGTGGGGGAGTAGGAAAAACGTGTATTGCTCAAAGATTATGTTTTGATACTTTTGATGCTAGAACTCAAATGACTATTGGAATAGATTTTTACACTTTTGATATACCTATCATAGTAAAAGATGAGGAAACCTTTGTTCGCCTTACAATATGGGATTTTGGGGGGCAAGAACAATTTAAGAATCTATTTAGTTATTATATTAGTGGAGCAAATGGTATATTTCTTGTTTTTGATTTATTAGAAATGGAGACTTTAACGAGATTGGACTGGTGGTATGAACAGTTGATTACCTACAACCTTCAAGATCACCCAAAAATACTGATTGGGACTAAACTTGATTTGGTTGAGACTGCAGATAAACAATATAAAATCGATGATCTAATTATTGAACAATTCCTCAAACGACACAATGAAAAAGATTTCATTAAAACTTCATCTAAAGAAAATAAAAATATCATTGAAAGTTTTAAAGAATTAGTAAAAAAAGTGTTAGAAGCTCATTCTTTAGATTATGAGAAAATAGTTTAACTATTTTCATTAGATTTTTTTATCTTAAACAGATATAAATGTTAAATTTTAAAATTTAAAGGTTCTATAAATTAGAAGAAGTATATTTTTATTTAAAAAATATAACTATAAGATTAATTCAGATAAAATAATAAAGATTATTTAAAAATATTATTATAATATCTAAGTGAGCACTGGGGAGCAATTTGGTTTTAGATGAGAAATCTCCTAGTTATATTTTTAAAATTTGTTTAGTGGGGGATGGTGGCATAGGAAAAACTTGTATCGCTCGAAGATTATGTTACGGTACTTTTAGTTTGAATACTCAATTAACTGTTGGAATAGATTTTTACAAATATGACATGCCTATCATAGTAGAAGGTGAGCAAAGCTTTGTTCGGCTCTTAATATGGGATTTTGGGGGGCAAGAGCATTTTAAAACATTATTTGGTTATTATGTAAATGGAGCGAGTGGTATATTTCTTGTTTTTGATTTATTAAGATTGGAAAGTCTTATGAAACTAGATTGGTGGTATAACAGGTTAATAGAACATAATCTTAACAATTGCCCCAAAGTTTTGATTGGAACAAAACTGGATTTAGCTGAGATAAAGAATAAGCAAAGTACTGTTGACAGGTTAATTATTGAGCAATTCCTTAAAAAACATAGTGAAAAAGATTACATTTTAACTTCTTCTAAAGAAAATACAAATATTATTAAAAGTTTTAAAGAACTAGTGAAAAAGGTCTTAGATTTAAATAATTTAAACTATGAGAAAATAGTTTAATTAAAATTAAAATAAGGTTTGATATTACCTCTTTAATATAAATATTAAAAATTTAAACTCTTTCTCCTTTTTAATAATAGAGAATATTAATTTTTATTAGAGCTATCAATTTTATTAGAGAGAGAACAGTGGTACGACCTCCGACAGAAAAAAATATATGCCTTCGATGTAAGGGAGCAAGACTTCTCTGTGGTAAAAAGTCTTGTCCAATCTTGTTGAAAAAATCAGTTTTAAAATCTTTAGTTCCTTTTGAATTCGATAAAACAATGAGAGATGTAGAAGTTTTTGGTGCTAGTCCTCCAGGCTTTTTCGTTGGTCGTTTTAATTATCCAAAAGTCTATATTGGTCCCCTTGTTCCTTATCAAGATTTCAAATTAGATTTAGGTGTTAATGATAATTACATTCTTGATGCACCAGAATTATGGTTCGGAAAACAGATGGCTGAGATTGTAAAATATAGGAGTAGTTTAATTAGAAATAATTTTATAACAAATGTTAGAATAGGTCGAACCAATCGAAAAAACACACTCCCATTAAAAATTCAGAGATTATTAGACACTTCTCAAGAACTGGCTATGGCAGCTCGACCAGTAGATACAGAAACAAAGTTGGAGAAAATGAATCTCAGGATGATGATGGATAATCATTCTCCCCCAATTGGACCAACTGGAATGACAGAGAAAATAAAAGTAACAGAAAATATTAAAGTCCATCCTAAAGTAGATTACTGTGTATCAGATACTGATTTAAAAGCTACAGATGCAGTATCAGAATATCTTTACTTTAAAGGACATGTACCTCAATCGACTATTAAGAGAGTATTTTCAGCAGGATTACTCGGAAAAAAAGAAAATCGCAGACTTGTTCCAACTCGTTGGAGCATAACCGCCGTGGATGACATTATATCTAAAGCGTTAATTAAGGAAATAAAAAAGTTCCCTGAAATTAATGATTATCGCATTTTTGAAAGTAGTTATCTTGACAATCATTTTAGAATCCTCCTGTTTCCTGGAAAATTCACATATGAGATGAATGAAGTATGGGCTGCTAAATCTCTTTGGAATCCTACTTTAACTCCTCAAATAGCGACTGATTTTGAGTTTTATAGTGGAAGAAAGAATTATGCGAGCAATATTACAGGCGCTTATTATGCTGCTCGAAAAGAAATTTGTGAATACCTTTATAAAATTGGGAAACAAGCTAGAGTTCTAATTTTTAGAGAAGTTCGTGGAGGGTACATCCTTCCTTTGGGAGTATGGGTTATTAGAGAGACGGTAAAAAATGCTATGGAAAATATAAATCCCTTAATCATTGATAATTTTAATGGCTCTCTTAAAAAAATGGCAGAAGGGATGATGGTTGATTTTAAACATTGGAAAAAGAGTAGTAAGTTAATTAGCTTTATTAAAACTCAAAAAACTATAGATAGTTATTTATAAATATTTCCAATTTAAATGATTGGTTGTTTTCTGCTAAGAAAGTATTAAAGCTTTAAAATCATAAACTTTTTTTTGCTTTTTTTATAGTTTTACATACTCAAATTGATATAACTTGTTGAATATAATGATTTGGAAAACACGTATAACTGAGTTAACAAGAACAAAATATCCAATTGTAATGGCTGCATTTGCGAGATATGGCATAACTGAATTTGCCGCATCATTTTCAAATGCTGGAGGTTTTGGAATTATTACTGCCATGAACTATGACCTGAATCAATTTAAAAACGAGCTTAGGAAAATGCAAGAACTTACAGATAAGCCTTTTGGGGTTAATATGACTATTAATGAGGATGGCAATAAAGAGGTATATTTAAATTATTTAGAGATCGCAATAAATGCGGGAGTTAAGATATTCACTACATCAGCTTATCAAGCAAAATATGTAGGGAAAAGAGTCCATGAGGCAGGTTGCTATTGGTTCCCGAAGTGTCCTTTAATGAGACATGCAATATCAGCAGAAGAGGCAGGAGCAGATGCAATTACATTCATGGGGATGGAATCAGCAGGAAATAAAAATCCTTTTCAGCACACTACCTTAGTTAACTTAACAATGGGTAGGAAATTATTAAAAGTCCCTTTAATTGCTGCCGGAGGGATAGGGAATGTACGAGGTCTTCTTGGTGCTTTAGCTATGGGTGCTGATGCTGTGTGTCTTGGAACAGCAATTTTAATTACCGAAGAGAGTCCGATGTCTATAGAAAGGAAGGAAGAAAGAATTAATACTGATATTTTCACGGAGGAATATCATAGGCAACTTTATCATCGAAGATTAGGAGGTACTCGTGTTCCTTCACCATCAGTAGGATTCCAAAATAAAATAATTCCTCTAAAGGTAATGATTAAAAATATCATGAAGGAAGCAGAGAATATATTAAAATCGTGGGGTTCTACAAATAACGAATTCAACATCATATCTAGCTGAATTATAATAAAGAATAAAAATTTTATACAAAGACTCTAAAATTCTCTTTTTAAATTTTCTAATTATAAAATAATATCAAAATGTTTAATATAACTTCACCTTTAAATGATTTAAACAATCTAAAAGTGAATATTTTGGGAGTAAATGGATATTTAGAAAAAATATTATGGATTGATCTTTCAGAAGAAAATTTTAGAGAAGAAACTTTACCTGAAGAATACTATCGCCAGTATTTGGGTGGCTATGGTTTAGCAGCTAAATTATTATATGATAATTTACCAATAAGAATTGATCCTTTAGGAGAAGAAGCTATTTTTGGTTTTTTTCCAGGGTTATTAACTGGTACTATTGCTCCCTTAACTGGACGATTTATGGTAGCAGGAAAATCTCCTCTGACAGGAACTTGGGGAGATTCTAACTGTGGAGGATTTTTTGGACCCGAAATTAAAAAATGAGGTTTTGATGCGCTTTTAATCAGAGGAAAAGCAAATGTTCCTAAATGCATTGCCATTATTGAAGGTGACATGCAAATTATTGATGCTTCTGACCTATGGGGCTTAGATGTAGTCCAAACAGAAAATAAGTTAACTGAAAGATATGGAAAGGTTCAAGTAGCAAGTATTGGTCAAGCAGGTGAAAAGCTTTCCCTTATCTCTGGTATTATAAATGATAACGCTAGAATTGCTGCTAGATCCGGTTTTGGTGCTGTTATGGGTTCTAAAAAATTAAAGGCTATTGTACTTAAAGGGAATGAAAAAATCTCTGTAGAGGATAGAGATGAATTAAATAGGTTAACAAAAGAATATAATAAAATTATAAATGAAAGTACTAGTGTTCTAATTTCTATTTTTAAAAACTTAGGAACTACTGCTGGTAATACACTTATGGTCCAAATGGGAGATACTCCAATAAAGAATTGGGGAGGGACTTCAAAAGTAGATTTTCCTGATGTAATGGCAAATAAAATTTCAGGAATGGAAATAAATAAATATAAACAGAAAGCTTATGGATGTTTTGCATGCCCAGTTCAATGTGGTGCTATTATGAATGTGGCGGAAGTAGGAATTAAAAATACTCATCGCCCAGAATACGAAACATGTTCTGTATTTGGACCAATGTTGCTAAATGATGACTTAATGTCTATATTTATTATTAATGACTTATGTAATCGAGCAGGAATAGATACCATATCTCTCGGTGCTACTGTTGCTTTTGCAATAGAGTGTTATGAAAATGGTATTATAAACAAAGATGATACTGATGGGCTTGAGTTAAGGTGGGGAAATTCATCAGCTATAATTGAATTAGTGAAAAAAAGTGATTAAACGAGAAGGTTTTGGAAACATTTTAGCAGATGGATCAAAAATCGCTTCAGAAAAAATTGGAAAAGGCAGTGATGTGTATGCGATTCATTCATTGGGTCAAGAACTTGGTATGCATTCTTCAAAACTCTATAGGAGTATGGGTGCAACTTACGCATTTGATCCAACACCAGGAAGACATACTACACCAACATTAGATTTTAGTGCTTCTGGACGATTAGGACAGCCCAATGGATTATTGAATGGGTTTTCATTGCCTACAGAATTCAAAAAACCCGGTGATGATAGAAATGAAGCAGAAAAGTTAATAGTGGGAATTTGGCAAAGTTTAAACAGCCTTGGCTTATGTCAATTTGTTAGTATATATCAAAAGCATCCCCTCGTAGAATTAATTAAAGCAGTAGTTGGCTGGAATCTTACTATCGATGAATTAATTAAAATTGGTATAAGAATTCAAACCCTTAGACAAGCATTCACCTTAAGGGAGGGTATTGATATTATTAATAATAAATTACCGGAAAGAGCAGTAGGGATCGATTATTTAGCAGATTATAAAGGCTACTGTGAAAAAATAGGTTGGAATCCTGAAAATGGATATCCACTAAAAGAAACTTTAATAGATCTCAATTTAGATTTCGTTATAAAGGATCTTTATTAATTTTAACTCTTTATTTTTTACTTGTGTAAATTAATGCTATTTTTAATGAATTCAACATTATTTTGAATAATGTTTTTAAATATGAAGAAGATTGTTAATATGGAAAATAAACCGAAAGTATATTGGGCACCGCCAACTGAGATAGCTGCTTTACCAAATACCGCAAAAAATATGGTAACTAATAATTTAGTTAAAACTCGATTTATACTAGATAAAATATTAGATAATATTAATTCTGGTGATAAGGTAGGCGTTAAAGTTCACGTTGGAGAAGCACAGAATACTCGATATTTACGTCCCGACTATGTGCGTGAAGTTATTGAAACTATTAAATCTAAAGGTGCAATTCCTACTCTTATAGAGACTCAAGGAAGAGGGAACAATATTGAATATATTTGTATAAATGATGACTATACTATATGTGTAGGACATCGGAAAAAAGCAACTGATCATCTAAAGATTGCACACCTTCATGGATATATTGAATCTATTACTGGAGCACCCCTTCACTTTATTGATGGTAATGAAGGGATTGATAGAAAAATTGTAAAAATAAATAATGGGATTCATTTCAAAGAAATTTCAGTTGCTAAAGGACTTTTTGATTTTGATAAACTTGTTGTTATTTCTCATTTTAAGGGCCACCCACTCGCAGGATTTGGGGGAGCATTAAAACAACTTGGAATGGGATGTGTCACTAAGCATAATAAATTTCTCGCTCATTTCTCTGATTACATTGTTGTTAATAGCCAGAAATGTAATCTTTCAAGGTGTAATCAAGAATGTATAGAATCATGTCCAGTGGGAGCAATTGAAATTAGAAATAGCTTCGCCAAAATCAATTCTTCTATTTGTTTTGGTTGTTTTAATTGTACACAGAGATGTCCTGTGAAAAGAGCGATAAAAATTCCCTCTAGGAGAGATAATAATGAATTCGTTGAGCGCCTTATAGATAATGCTAGTGCTGTCTTAAGTTTTGGTCCAGAAAAAATTAGATACATTAATTTTGCTTTTGAGATTCCTTTAATGTGTGACTGTGTCTCTAATGCCAGTGTACCAGTTGTTCCTGACTTGGGTATATTTGGATCCTCTGATCCAGTAGCAATTGATAAAGCTTGTGTTGATGCGGAAATTAACGCACCAGGACTTCCATTTCTAGATAGGAATGGAGAATGGACAAATCCAGTTGAACTTGGGGTTGAGAAATTCAAAGCATTAAATCCTATAGTTGATACTACTTGGCAATTTGATGCTGCTGTAAAAAATGGAATAGGAACAATAGATTATGAATTAGTAAAAATATGATAAAAACTAATTTTTTTATCCTTTTTTTCCCAGAAGTGAATTCCAAATCCTATATGAATTTGCTCTTTAATTTAACGCGTATATAAAGTTAAAATAAAATGTGATTTATTTATTTAATTAACAGTTATAATCTGATATTAGAAAATTTTAAAGGTTTGAAAAATTGAGCAATGAATCTATTGAGAATGAAAAAGAATCAAAAAGTATTAATGAAATTAGTATAAGTTTAAGAATTGCTTTGATAGCTATTACAGCTGCCTTGTATACTGCTTTAGGGTATATTTTTCAACCGATAAGTTTCCTTGGGTTACAATTTCGTGTAGCTGAATTAATAGTCGGAATGTGTCTCCTTTTCCCAATTGAAGGTCTAATTGGTAATGTTTTGGGAGTTTTTTTTGTTAACTTAACATCACCTTTAGGTCCAATTGATTTAGTTAGTTGTTTTGTTAATATTCCCGCATTGTATTGTATTATTTATCTCAGAGATAAAGAATATTTGAAATATCTAGGAGGTATTTTATATGCAATAATAATTTCATTTTATGTTGCAATAATCTTGTATATAGTTTATGCGCTGCCAATTTGGTTGAATTTTATTTATGTTCTAATTTCTGAAGTTATTTTGGCATCGCTAGGTATAACTCTATTCGATATAATCAAAAATAAAGTTAATTTGGAATATTATTAAACTAAAATTCTGAACTCAATTCAATTTCGTTTCCAAAAAGATATTTATTAATTAATTAAGATCAAATATTTTTTTATAGAACACCTCTTATGATTTAATTTTTTAAAAATAATTGATGTGAAAAATTTTGTGGATAAATGCTTGGGCTTCTATGAGAATTGATAAAGAACAACGTTGGTGGAGCTTTGAATGGGATTTTGCCGATTCTATACGTAATCAAATTAATTTACCAGAAAAAATCATCATTAAAGATGATACTTTAAGAGAGGGAGAAGAAACTCCGTGAACTTATTTTACAGTAGACCAAAAAGTGGAAATTGCAAAATTGTTAGAAGAAATGGGAATCCCCGAAATTGAAGTAGGTTATGCTGCGGGAATTAAAGAGCATGCTGAGACATTTAAAGCACTTAAAAAGGAAGGAATTAAGATGAAATTATCTTCGCATGCGAGAATGTATACTGAAGATGTGAAAAATGAAGTAGATGATATCATAGATGCAGGAGCAGATATTATTAACTTTTTACTGGTTCCTGATCCTGTTTTAAAAACTAAGAACGCTGTTTTTGATCGAATTACAGAGGGCATTGAATATGCTAAATCTCAAAATGCTTATGTGGCATTTGGATCAGGTAGGGTTATCCCTAAATATTGGAAAAAATTTTGTGAACTTGCTTTAGAAGCTGGAGTTGATAGGATTGTAGTATATGATGGAAATGGGTGTGCATTACCAATCTCATTTAAAGATAATGTTGAATTTACTAAAAATATTGTTAAAGATATTCCAGTAGAAGTTCATACTCATAATGATTTAGGATTAGCTGTTGCAACTACATTAGCAGGAGTGGAGGGTGGAGCTGAAATAGTAGATGTTGTATTCAATGGGCTTGGAGATAGAGCAGGTAATGCGGCTACAGAAGAGGTTATTATGGCACTTGAAATATTATATGGAATAAATACTAACATTAAATTAGATAAAATAATGGAGGTATCTCAACTTATCGAAAAATACAGCAAAACACCATTACAACCTCATAAAGCAATTGTAGGAAAAAATTGTTTTGTTCATGAATCCGATTTACATGTTGAGCAGATTCTAATCGGTAATTGGGTAACATGGGAATTATTTCAGCCACATGTTGTTGGGCAATCCCGTAAATTAATATTTGGTGCTACAACACTTCAAGATAGGGCAATAAGAGCGAAATTAGCTAAAATGGCATTAAAACCAACGGATAAACATATCAAAATTCTCCGTCGAAAGATCCAAGATAAAATAAAGACACAAGAATATATCTCAGAAGAAGAACTTGAAAATTTAGCAAGAAAAGTAATTATATAAAATGCTTAATTTAATTTTTAATAATTTAAAAAAGAATTGATTGAAGAAAATGGAAGAAAATACTAAATGGTTTAATAATAAATGGTGGGTGTCTCCTTTAAATTATATCAATAACGTGAGAGATTCTTTTGAACTTCCAAAAAAAGTTTATGTAAGAGATTCAACCATCCGAGAAGGGGAAGAAACTCCTGGCGTCTATTACACTTTAGAACAAAAGGTTAAAATAGTTGAAAAATTAGAAGATATTGGTGTTGAACATATAGATTGTGGATATATTGGACAAGTTCAAGATCAATGGAATTTAGCTAATCAAATCAAAGAATTAGGTATAAAATTAAAGACCTATTCACACTTAAGTTCGAATCCTACAAGATGGACTGAAGAAATTAATAAATCTTTAGAAGCAAAGATTGATTATATAGGCTTTGGAATTGTTCTAACAAAATGGCAACTTCAATTATTTACAGGTGATGAAAAGATAAATCCAGATGTAATGGTGTCAATGATTCCCTCAGTATTAAAAAGGATTAAAAGAATGGGAGCAGAAGCTATTTTAGATTGCGTGGATGTTACTCGATCAGACTTATCAATTTTAATGCTCGCCATTACACAAGGAATAAAACATGGGGTTAAAATGATAATGTTATATGATACTGTAGGGGCATGTAATATTCCTGCTATTTCTTATTTAATAAAGCAATTAAAGTCTATTACAAAAGAGATTCCAATAGGAATTCATGTTCATGATGATTTTGGTTTAGGAACAGCTTCAACAATAGCAGCTGTAGAACAGGGTGCATCATATATGGATTTAGTAGTAAATAAACTTGGAGATCGAGCAGGTAATACATCCTTCGAGGAAGTTGTTGTTGCCTTAGAAATGTTGTATGGCGTTGATACTGGAATAGATCTCTCTAAATTATATAATTTGAGTAAATTTATCGAAAAAGTATCTGGTGTTCCATTGCCTTATAACAAACCTATCGTTGGTAGAAACACATTCTTACATGAAAGTGAGCTTCATGTAATGGGAGCTTTAGAGAAAGAAAAGTTTTGGATGTGTTTTACACCATTTAAGCCAGAAGTCGTAGGACAAGAAGAACATATAATATTTGGTCCGACTACCTTACACGGAGATGCTCTTAAAATAAAATGTGAACAAATGGGTATTAAAAATTATGAAAATTATAGAGAAATACTTATCAAAAAAGCACATGATATAATAACCGAAAAAAGATTCATTACAGAAAAAGAGTTAGAGGATTTAATAAAAAGTACAATTTGATAAATCTTAAAACTTGTACCTAAATTTCATTTCTTTACCTGATTGGTTTTTCTAGTACATTAGAAAAACTAATTTTAAAAATATAATACATCACTAGTTACCTAACTTAATTTTTCTCAAATTTATAAAAAATGAGGATTTTTTCAATGAAAATCTTTAAAAAGAAATCTTTATACGTTATATTTCTACTGTATATGACTTGCTTGCCTATTTCCTGCTTTTTGATAAATGATAATAATAGATTTAATTATAGTAATGAATCTCATGTTATTTACCCTCAAGCTATTAATCGTACAGGTAAGATTTTCAGCAATTTAACAGTGTTTAATAAAGATTGTTATATTAACAAGGACCTGCCAAGTTTAAATAATCAACCAACAATTTTCATACCAAATTATAATATCTCATATGCTAAATTATACTTTGAAAATATTACCGCTATTAATTATACGAGAAATATTGAAACTGACCCAACAGAATTTATTATGACTTATTCTGATATAGAGCCAATATTTGTATATCAAAAATTTGCGGTTAAAACAGATCAATATATCAATAATGTGAGTATCTTTATTCAAGATGTAATTGATGAAGATAATTACACAGATGAGAATTCATGGGAGGCTTCTATAGTAAATTGCTCAAATGATCCCATTGGTACACCGAACTCAAATGACATATTAGGAACGTTAAAAAAGCCTCATCCAAATAATATGGTAGCTCACTGGGAAATGTTTGACTTTAAAAATTCAGACATAGGACCAATTTTTTTAAATATTTTGAATACAAACTGGACAATTGAAGTTGGTGTTAAAAGTTACTGGTTTGCAATAAAAATTAAAATACCTCCAAATGATGTGAGAACTGGGGGTGGTCCAAAATTCTTATACTTAAATCCAGACGGTGGTGATCCCAATGATATAGGGGAAGGAGAAACTTTTGCACAATCTCCTCAGTTTATAAACCTAACTTATAATAAAGAAGATGTCATAGAAAATCAATACTTAAATGGTACTCTTATAGAAGGAGATAATTTCTCATTTAAAAATGTTGATGAGGATAGATATACAGTAGAAAGCACACTTGTAGGATTATATCAACAAGTGTTCTATTACGTTAGATTTGAAATTGATAATTTAACGAATTCAGCTTATACTTGGGACGATTTAAAAGATATAAGGAAAGAAAAACCGTATGAGTGGAGAAATATTTTAAACAATATCATTTTTAGTATAAATTTTTCTATTGTTGCAAATGTTAGCGATGTTAATCGCATCGGTTATTCTTTATTGTTTTGGTGGAATCCTGATACTCTGAAATTTGATTATAATTATAAATCCAAAATAAACATAACACAAAAATCTGAATTTTTACAATATTATACTGCTATAGAACCAGAAGAAAAACTTGAAGTAATACAACATATGAACACCGCACCTAATGGAAATAATTCTATTATATTTTTCGTTTTATATAAGGGTAAAGATGCTGTTAATGCTTATAATACTTCAATGAATTTATTTAACATCGAAATAGGAGAAATTAAGACTATTAAAACAGTTCAAAAGTATGATCCAATAATACATGATTTACATTACGCTAATAATGTAAGTCTATTGAATAGTACTTTTAATACTCCTAACAATGAAATAATTGAATCTCTTAAGGAAAATGATAATAAATTTCTTAAAGTTCTTGGAGATTCCGATTCAAATACCACTATAATTGATTTTAAATTTAATGTATTAACTAATTTAGATAGCTCTTTATGGGATGTAGATGATCCATTAGAATGGATCTTAAATTTACCGAATCCTAGAATATATCAGATTGATTTTCGGATTAGTTCTAACGTAACTATTCAAGATCCTTCAAATCTTACTCATGCTATGTTAGAAATATATAATAGTGGTGATTTTCCTTTATTCTATGGAGCAGATTGGATACAATTTTCTGATAACAAGACTTTTGCAGATATTAGTGAAGATACTAAAATACTAAAATTTGATTCCTACTATACGTGGATTATAATGCATTTGCTTAATGAAAGTGAGGATAATTCTCTTAGAATGAGACTTCGATTTATAGGAAATGGTACGTTTAAAGGGATAAATGTCTCAATTGATGAATTTACCTTAAATTTCCATGTTCAGAATGCGTTTTCCTCAGATATTACCTCTAAAATTGGATTTGGAATAAATAATAATATGTTGAAACCTTCTGATATTTTCATGAAAAATTTTGGTACGCTAATTTCAGATGATGGAATTGGTAAAGGCATTTGGGAAGGCAATATTGATAACGCTGATATATCAGAGGAAGGATTTTTTGAATTCGACCTATCCTCCCTTTGGAATATTATTAGATTTGATGTAATAATCTTTTGTGAGGTATTTAAAATAGAGCCAATTATAGAATTTATTGATTTTCCAGCTTCCCGATATATGACAGGAACTAGAATATTTGAAGTAAAAATTATGGAACCAGGTGGAAAACCTATAAAAGGTTTAAAAATCATTTTTGAATTATTAAATGCAAATAATATTACAATCTCTGATGCAACGGATAGTTCCGATGAAGATGGAGAGGCTAGAGCTTCTTTAAATTTAGAAAATACAGGAAGTAGATTTTTCATCCGAGTTAGAATTGCTGAACAGAGACGTTATGCTAGCAACGAAATATATTCAGATTATATAAAGATTGTCGATGAATATACTATATTTATGGATAATCTTCTCAAGTTTTTGCCATATATAATTATTGGATTAGCTGCTATTATCTCTTTTCTCACGGTAAGATATTATAAAAATGCAAGGTTAAGAAGGATTTGGTCAGAAGAAGCATTGATTTTAGATGATTTAATTAAAACCTCCTATATTATGATTATACATAAAGAAGTAGGAGTTTCAATATATGATAGGCAAATTTCTCTGGAAGGTATTGATGCTGATTTAATCTCTGGGTTCCTACAGGCTATTTCACAATTCAGATATGAAATTAAAAAAGGTGCAGAGGAAACTGCTAAAGGTGAAGGATTTGAAATGGATTATTATGATTTTAAAATTGTGATTACTGATGGTGATTTTATACGAGTAGCTTTAATATTAGATGGTGTACCTTCAGAGAAATTGAAAGAGAACCAATGGTTATTTACAGAACATTTTGAAAAACGATATCGAGAAAATTTAAAGGATTTTACAGGAGATATCACACCCTTTAGAGGAGCTGATGACTTAATTGAAAAGTATTTCAATATTACATTAGTATATCCACTTCAATTAGGAAAGCATTATGAAGTAATTAAATTAAAGGGTTTAGAAAAAGCTCTTATCAGAGTGGCAGAGCAAATTCAGAAAGAAAAGAAATTTTTCTTCGTATCAAGTCTCTTAAACTTCGCTATGGCTGGAAGAAAAGAATCACGCAATGAAATAATTTATACTATTTTAGAATTAAAATCAAAAGGGCTTCTAATTCCGGCTAAATTAGAATAAATATTTAAAAAAAAAATTTTTCTTATTTTTTATTATTTTTTCCTTGAAATTTGAAAAATTATAAAAAAAATTTGGGAATTTTAGCGAACAAAAGCTAAAATGGCATGAATTCCTATACCAATTCCCCATCCTGTTATCGCTATTGCGCTCCATAAGATTCCTCCAGTTATAACATTAAGAATTATGAGGTAAATACTTGTTGAAATGTATGCTGCAAAATGGAATGTAAAAGTCCATTTCCAAAATCCCCTTATATTTAAAAGAATGATTAAATACAGGGCTCCATGAATAGCAACACCAATCATCCATCCCATTATCGGATGAATAATATCTCCTAAGTCCATACCTATAATAACCATCTGAATAGCTATTAGAATTATTCCTGTTGCATAAACAAGTAAATGAGAAATGAAAGAATACTGACAGATAAGAAGCACTCGTGCTTCGGAATGTAACTTATATTTATCTGCACCTTCATAATATTTCTCAATCTTAGTTAAAGCATCTTTTATCATATAATCATATCTCATGGATAAAAATACATGGATACCAATAATAGCACCCCATAAGACTAAAGAATATATTGGCCAGAAATAAGTTAAATCAGATTTAAACCATTGGTAGATTATCAGAATATTGGATGCTATATATAGTGTAATATGGATAATTAGTCCTTTTAATACTGGTTTAATGGATTCATTATAGAAATAAAGTAAATAGCTAAATATATGGTGGCCTAATAAGGTACTCCAAGTAATTGTATTATCAATAGCATTTAAGTTTTCAATTGTAGTGTCAAGAAGGTCTGGGATAACAGTATAAATCAGGATTGTAAGAACTATGAAATATGTAATATGTGCTAGAAAAATCCAGAAATTAACGACTTTTGATTTAGTCAATATTTTAATCTTTTTCTCTTCGTAGTCAGGATGCTTTCTTTTCATCTTGTTCTTTTCAAACTCCATCACTTTTTCCCAGGTGAAAAATCCAAGTGTGTGATAGGCCATACCAATGCCCCATATACTTAAAGGCCAGTAGAAGTAAATGTTATCTGGGATTAGGAAGTTTCCAGAGATTATGATAAGATTTGTCATAACAAAGATAAACGCATGAAAAATAAATAATATCCCAAATGTAGATTGACGTTTTATCTTCGTAAAATATGATACCTTATCAAAATACATTAAGTAGGCAATTAGATGTATGCCAACAGCTATTCCCCAGCCTAAGATTGGGAATATAGGCCAAAAGAAAGTATTAATTGCTGTTAACGACCACATTAAAATTAAAAGAGCCATTACTGCTCCATATGAGAAAAGATGGAGAGCAAGAAAAATTCTATGAAGTGAATATATTTTTATAGCTTTATAATCCTCTGGAGCTGAAGCTGGTTTCATTAAGTCTGGTTTATTCATACTATATACCTTTTTTTTAATTTAAATTTAAATTGATTTAGTTGAATTAGAACTAAATCTGTATTTAACACTTAAAGAGACCAATTTTTATTACTTGGTGGAATAATAAAATATAATGGAAAAAGAATTGATTAATGCTAAAAAAACTCAAAGAATTCTGAATCTTCTAAATAGATTCTTGAAGGGTGAAGTAATTAAACTCACAGAATTAGATAGAATAGATCCTATAATATTTCACTATTACCATGAAATTATTCGATTTTGGAGCAAGTTAAATTTTTTAATAAAAAAGACATTTAGATCTATAGAAAATTCTGATTCTTTCGATATGATTGAGATTGAGAAATATCTTTATTCGACTTACCGCACAGTTTGGGAAGACGCACCAAATAAATCAGTATTGAAAGAAATAGAACCATATATAAATTCAGATAAAGAAATTTTCTCAATCTTTCTAAACAAACTACGATCTTTTTCATGGGATAAGGCATTAAGGGGTAAAAGTCCCCAAGAAAAATTAAGTATTGAAGAAGCCATACCGAGTTTTGTTGTCCAACGTCTCTCTAATATTGTATCATTTGACTTTTTAAAAGAAAACATACATAGTATGAATGATTTTTCAAAAAAAACAACATTCACAGTGTTTGTAAAAAAAAATATAGAAAATGCATTTAAAGAGAAAGCGATTTTTCATGAAGATAAAGATATAACAAATCTTTTTCACATAACAATAAAATATAAAAGCGAGATTTTAAGATCAGAATCATATCAATCTGGAGATTTAATCATATTGGATAAAGGTTCTGCACTAATTGTAACTTCTTTAGAACCAAAAATGAATGAGAAAATCTGTGATTTTTGTGCAGCACCTGGAATTAAGACCAGCTTAATAGCGTATCTAACAAATAATAAATCATGTATTATAGCAGGAGATTTTCATACTGAAAGAACTAAAACAATGAGAAACCTATTATTAGACTTGAAAATCCCAAATATAAATATTCTAAATGAAGATAGCATTGACTTTCCACTCAGATTTGAGAATTATTTCGATCGAATCTTATTAGATGCCCCTTGTACTGGAAGTGGGTCATTTTTATCTAATCCGGAGATAAAATGGCGTCAAAATGAGGATTTTCTTTACCAAAACATTACTTTACAGAGAAAATTAATTGAAAGCGCTATAAAGCTGTTAAAACCAAATGGTATTTTTGTCTATTCTACTTGCAGTTTATATCCTGAAGAAGGAGAATATAGAATTCTAGATTTTTTAGATGATTTAGAACCTTTAGACTTACCCACATGGGTTTCTCCAAGTTATAAAGTTAATAATTCTATTCTAACTGGAACAGGAAGATTATTTCCATCAGTACATCAAACGCAAGGGTTTTTCATAGGAAAATTCAAAAAAAAGGGATAATTACTCTCATTATGTCAAAAAGAAAATTATGGACAGTAGGGCAGATTGATGCCACTGGTGTAAGAGGGCCGCATGAAAAAGAGCTTGAAGATATTAGTAATGCTAAGTATCCTTTATTTACTGGAATCGATATAAAACAATTAAAACAAATTATAGAAGAAAATCTTGGAGGAAAAATTGAAAACATTGGTTTCAGTGAAGATTGGACAATAACTATTGAAATGTTTCCTGAAATTAATATACATATGGCTTATTCTTATTTTGGTGATGAATTTGGAGATGATATTGAAGCTGAATTTAAATTTTATTTTTCAGGAGAAAGAGCCACTTGGGTTCCAGGAGAAGATAGTGCAACGTATATCGATATAGTAATGGATTTAATAGAAAGAAAATTGAAAAGTCAAGAACTATTTGAACAGAGTTATGATTCTAAATCTGATTTAATGAAAAAAGTCTTATTACAGAGAACTAAACCTTTCGAATTGTTAAAAGATGGGGATAAAGAAAAGCTTGAGGTATTTCTTGGAGTTAAAGTGTGGAAACTTACTGAAGGATGGAGAATAAAAAAAGAGATATTTCCTAAGATTTTTATAGAAACTGTTTGGAATAAAGATACAGGTTTAGATATTAAATTCTCAGGTGAGAATCTAAGTAAGAATATAAGTAGTTATCATATAGAATTAATTGGGATCTTCTTAATTAACCATATTCTCCGATATATTACAGTTAATAATCTTGAAAAAGATTTACCTGATATCTGCTATATTATGTTTTCAAGATACTATACAAAATTAAAAAATTGGGTTCATAGAACAAGATAAAAAAAGATATAAAAATTTATTTTAACAGGCAATCCAAGATACAGATCGACCTTTTTTTCCTGCTCTCTTGATTTTTTGTGAATTTTCCAATTCTGACATAATTTTCCAAATTTGAGAATTACTTAATTTAAAATATCGCCTTAATTCTGGAGTAGTCATCTTAGTTTCACTTAGTAAATTCGGAATCAATCGCATAATTTCTTCCACAGTATCCACATCGGAATCCTCAGATTTTGAATCTTCTAATTCCTCATTATCCATTTCTGTGATAATTCTTGACGCAATTTTATTTAACTGCTTAATATTATCATCGATATCATGAGGTTTCATAAAAAGACAACATAGTTCTAAATCTTGTGGAAATGCCACAATATAGAATTTATCATATAAAATTGCTCGTGGTTTTTTAGAACCTTGGTTACCCCCTCGAAATGCCAGATAAAAATTCATAGCGAAATCATCTAAATTTACACCGACTTTAGTATTATTATATTCTTTTTTCCATTTGAGAAATGGACCATCTATCATATCAAATCCGATTAAAGCGGCTCCAAATAATTCATTCTCACTAAAATTCATTCTATTAATCCCCTCCTAATTGCTATATGTTCTAATTCTTTTTTAATTATGTTAAGCAATTTCAAACGTTCTGCCGGATCGATTGCAGTAAGCCCGTACGTGTTAACATGTAAAAGATCTTCAACTCGTTTTGCATCCATACGTCCATCATTTAAATCTTGCTTATTGGCGATAGCAATAATTGGACATTCTTCACCTACAAAATGACAGGCATAGTTTATGAGTTCCCTTGAATTTAACACATTTCGTGGTGTTGAATCTGTAACTACAAAAATTAAATCTGAACCTAATAAGTAATCTTTAGAATAAGTCTTAAGATACGATTTTTGACCTCCTAAATCCCAAACTCTTAGAAAATAGTCATCAAATTTTATAGTTTTTAAATCTAATCCATGTGTTGGTATATAAAATCGATCTATTGCATTTTTTGATAAAAGTTTCGCCATGGTTGTTTTACCAGTAGCCGGAAAGCCAACTAAAGAAACCTTCACTAGCTTATCTAATTCAGAACTTAACATATTAATTATGACTTCTTTAATGACCTATTAAGAAAAAATGAATAAATAGAGAATATGAATCTGGATAATATCTAAATATTATTCTGGCTAATACTACTTATCGACTCTTTTACTATTTGTAAATATATATATTTATAGAACGGAATTTCAAATCTGAGTCATTCAATTATTTAATAAAAAAAAATTAAAAATAATCTATTTCTTTTTTAAGAAGAGTTTTCTCATCCATTTTGGAAGTATAAAGCCCCCATACCAAAAAATTGCACTTGCTATTAATATTAATCTAGTAAAAATTATAATAATAGCATTTAAAGGAATTGAGGAGTCTAATAATGCTCCCACAGTGAAAGTAATATAAGCAACTATCAGTAATTTCCCTTTTAATTTAACTTCAAGATCATCAGATTGTAAAGATAAACGAGCAAATAGAATACCAGTAACTACTACAATGGCAAGAAAAGATAACAGGAAAAACATTACGAAATATCTATAATTCACATCAACGGGAGGATTCAAAACTCCTATTATATTTGGGTTAACAAAGAGAAATATGAAGAATAGAATTTCAAACAACAATCCATAAATTCCAACAATCATTAGGATTTGTTTGCGTTTTTCAGTATAGAGAAATTCAGTAAATGCTAATAACCAAAGAACAACTGCAAGAGGAACAAAAACATTTCCAATTAAAAAATAGAGCTCTTCAGTGATTCCAACACCATTATTTAACGCAACTAAAAAAGACACGCATGATGGCCACCAACTACTTGACAAAAACATCCATGTACTTCCAACATAGAAATAAGCTCTCTCTCTGTATCTAAAATATCTTGATAAGATTATGAGACCTACCATTATGGAGATTGCCACAAAAATTATAGAAAAAACACCGTTAATAATATCTAAGGGTTCCAATGACATATCTTAAACACTTTTTTTATTTGTTTATATTAGTAAACATTAAGAGACGGAATTATATAAATTTTAAAATTTTTTTTAAAAATATATTAAAAAAGCCCAAGATCACCCAGATTGTATACAAAAATATCAAAAGAATTAATGAGAAGAATGTTGGAGCTATTAAACTGATTGATAATAAACTTTGAGATACCTTAATGCATTCTTTCAATGTATCTAATATTGCATTAAAATACGATGGATCTCCCCAAAATTTAACATCTTCCAGAGAATGGTTTAAATTATTATATTAAAAAAAATAATAATACAAATGATAAAAAAGTAGGAAGTATTAAGCTAAATGTTAAAAGGCTTTGAGAGACTTTAATGCATTCCCTTAGAGTGTCCATAATGGCATTAAAATAATTTGGGTCTCCCCAGATCTTAATATCATCTACTTTTGAATCACTGTAATAAAATTCAACTGGTTCTAAATCACTTTCTGCTTCTTGGAGTAAAGAATCTATTTTTTTTAGAATGAAGTCAACGGTAATTCTTTGACCTAGTGGGGAGTAACCTCTATTAGAGAATTGTCTGGCAACAGTATGAGAATCAGATGTGGTAATTTCCCCTCGTTCTATGCCTCTATTTTGTAACATATTTAGAATATTGGACCGGATATCTACAAACGCATTATTACTATCAAAATGTATTAACGCTGTTTTTTGGTCAGTATTAATATTTTTAAATAAATGAACGACAATCCCGCCAATGCCGATGCCATCTTTTTCTGTGTATTCTTCTATTGGATCTTTTGCTACCCCATATAGCATCTGAGCTTTTTGACTATTATGAACTTTCTTACTTGTAATGTACTTTTTTGAGACATCAATTAAATCTTGAGCTTCAATTGAATTTTTTTTTATCAAGATTTCATCTCCAATTATAGCATTATGAGAATCTATGATAACTATATCCTTATGATCATTAGCAATAGCTATTTCTCTAATTTCTTCTCCAATACTTGCTTCAATATCATCAGAAGGGAGTGGATGTCTCGTTATAAACACAATTGGGACATTTGCAACCTCCATACCTATTAATTTAGCAGAATTTGAAATTTTTCGATTGAAATCTGTTATTTCTTTAATCCAATTTGTATTATCAATATTTTGTACTTCATTAATATCATTTTTAATTCTCTCAATAATTTGTTCAACATAACTTTGAGTTGTTAAATTCTGAGTATGGTCATTTGTTGTGTGATAGACTGTAGTTCCTGGAATATAGTTAAATGATTTATAAATATGCTCAGGCAAATCTGATGAACCACAAGTTTTAAAAGGACCAAAGTGAGTATGTGGGACGATAAATAATCCTTTAATCTTATTTGATTCTAAACTACGAACAAATAAATATTGAATTCTTATTTTTGATTTAATTCCCACTTTATCGAAATAATCTTCAATTAATTCATCATTACCATCTGTCATCATTGAAAGGATAAAAGCTCTAATAAAGGGATATCCCCCCATTCCAGTTGCTTCTTTATATACATTACTAACTTGAAATAACCCTTTTCTATAAGGAATAGCAAATAGAAGCGCACAAATTACCAAAAAAATCATTGCTTTAATTAAAAAAAAGAATGAATAAGCAATTACATTAGCCAATGAATAATCCCACCAATACTTATACACACTATAGAGAATAATAGCTACTACTGGTTGAACAAGAGCCAGTATTAAGTAGCCAGGTCTACCGACGGTGGTAAACGAAAAATAGACTACAAATGCTACAATATAAGAGAGAATAGCGCCTAATATAAAAAAAACTTCTTGAAATGTCGGATTATTCAGGATTATTGCTAATATTTTACCAAAAATAAATGTAAAACCCATAATCGCACAAAAAAAGACATTTATTTGTAGAGCCCATCCTTTTGGTGGTAGTCGTAAAATTGGACATTTTTTAGAATAAAAAAAAATAGAAAACAAAGTGCCAGATACAGAGAGTAATAAAAAGAATATAAAATATCGGATAAAATGTAGTAAATCAAAAGTTCCAGTAAATATAGTATTGAATGTAAGTGATAATAAACCAAAGGCAAAAGGTATTCCAAAAAATAGAGAATATGCTAAACGTTTCGATGAAAACAACTCCAAGTAAGATATAAAACCGGGAATTTGACGAGTTGGCTGTTTCTGCACATACATAAATAGTTATATAATAAAATTTATGAGAGTAATACTTATTTGAAAAATTTACTTCTAGTGTAATGAATAAATCGTATAATTATATTTTTATGTAAACCACTACTTTTTTTGTTATGGCTGACAGTGAAGATAGATTAATCAGATTAGCAAAAAAGCGTTTCTCGGAAATAATTGCAGGGGGATTTAAATTATTTCGTCAAAATTATAAAACTTTAATTTTACCTCTTGCGTTATTTCAAGTCATATTAATAATTCTAAATATCTTTTTATTAACTGATCTTAGATTGTATATTAATTCTTTAGAAATAACAACTACAGAAATCTTGAATAAATTTTTAGAAGATGTTCCTATCACAGAAAGTGAGTGGAATCTATTATCCTCGTTTCTTTTTCTGAATATTGCCCTTCTTTTCCTTCAAAATCTAATTGGAGCTGTAGTTATTACAATCGCTATGTGTTCCGTTAGTAATTACGTTTATAAAAGACAGATGTGGATAGACACAAAGTTTGGAGAATCATTCAAATCAGCCTTCAATAAAAAGATATTCTTTCCAATTCTTATTATTGGGATATGTTTGCCATTAGGAGGTATATTATTGTTTATTCCAGCTATTATTATCTTTGGCTTTTTTATCTTTCTAGTGTTTACTTACAATATGGAAAATGTTCAAAATCCTATTTCAGAAGCTCGAACAATTGCTAAAGGTTCATTCTGGAAAATAATTGGAGTCTTTATAGTTAATTTTATTATAATCTTTATAATAGGATTGATTTATAATTTTATTATAGATTTCGTCATATATACTAGTGTTGATAATTTTTCATCTATACATGATTCGTGGTTAAATCCTGAAACAAGAAATTATGGAATGATAATTCTCTATCAAATTCTAATAAACCTTATAGAAATTATTTTAGCTCCACTCTTTATTTGTATCCTAACATCATTATTCACTACTTTAAAAGCTAAAAAAGATTTAGGATATCAGTATCAAACACGTTATTATCCAGTCAGAGAGGTATACCACGATCCATATCAACAACCTATACAAAAAACTCAAGAATTGGAAGAAGTGAAGAGTCCTATAACACCACCAAGACTGCAAATAGAGGATCAATTTTATTGTCCCTTCTGTGGATATTTAATAAAAACCCCAAAAAAATTCTGTCCTAATTGTGGGGAAGTTCTTTCATTTATAGATAACGGATGATAAAAGGATTAATAAAAAATGTATATCAATATAGAAAAAAAATTTGAATTAGAGACTGAAAGTATTAACAATCCTGTTGTTCTAATAGGATGGCCAGGAATAGCATTGGTTGCTAAGCTTGCAATCACTTCTATTAAAGATTCAATTAATGCCGATGAATTTATGAGTATTCAATATTTTGATTTTCCACCGAAAGCGACTGTTGAAAAAGGAAATCTTGAAAGTCCTACGGCAAAAATCTATTATAAACCAAGAGATAATGAAAACGGAAATGATTTTTTTATTTTGACAGGCTCCTATCAACCTCAAACTCCAGAAGGGGTTTTTGAATTCTCAAAAGTGTTTTGCGAAGAAATGCAAAAAATAACTGGGGGAAAAATTAAAATGTATGTAAGTACAGGAGCTATGATCTCCGACATAGTTCATGATAGTCCATTAGTATATGTTTGTGGCACGGACCAAGATTTAGTCCAATCCTTCCTTGAATTTGATAATACAAAAATATACGAGGGAGGATATATTTCAGGAGCAAATGGAATTTTACCTGCTTATGCTGGTACAAATAACTTTGCTCCAGGAATATGCCTTTTAGCAGAAACTTTACCGTTACCAATGATGACGTTAGATCCTCGTTCATCAAAAGCCTTAGTTTCTTTATTAAAAGATTACTTTTCAATAGAGATGGACTTTAGTAAACTTAATGAGAAAATTAAGGAAATGGAGCACATATTTGAATCATTTAAAAAACAAGCTGACCATTTCATGAAACAAATTCCAGAAGATCGAGGTGCGGATTCCTATTTCCGTTAGATCCTATTATTCCGTTCTTTAACACTCTGATTTCAAGTTTTTTTTCTATAAAAAATTTAAAATTCATATAAAGATTCAAGATTATTAATATCTAAAATTTAAAATTGAGAATATTAAAATTATGAAGTTTATAAAACTTTTTGAACCATTAAAAATAAGAGATGTAGAAATTCGCAATAGACTTGTACTGCCAGCTATGGCACTTAATTTTTCTCGTGATCAAACAGTAAATGATAAGACTATTAATTTCTATGAAGAAAGAGCTAAAGGGGGAGTTGGACTTATAATCCTCGGAGGATGTGCTGTAGAAGCCAGAGGTGGAGGTCCAACAATGTTGTCGATTGATGATGATAAACATATTCCAGGCTATACTAGATTTGCAGAAGAAATGCATAAACATGGCGCAAAGACCATTGTTCAATTATACCACGCAGGTGCATATTCAGGTATGCCAGGTATGGTTTCTTCTTCAGCAGTTATGTCAAATTTAACGAGGAGGGTTCCTAAAGAATTAACAATTGATGAAATAAAAGAAGTTCAAGAAAATCATGCACTAGCAGCAGAAAGAGTAAGAGAAGCTGGTTTTGATGGAGTAGAGTTATTGGGATCAGCCGGATACCTTATAAATCAATTTCTTAGTCCAATGACTAATAAACGAACTGATGAATATGGGGGTTCATTAGAAAATCGTCTTAGATACCCTTTGGAATTAATAAATCTGGTCAAAGAAAGAGTAGGAAAGGATATCTTAGTAGGAATGCGAGTCGCGGGAGATGATTTTGTCCCGGGCTCTAATACGTATAAAGAGACTGCTGTATTTGCAAAATATTATGATGATGCAGGGGTTGATTATATTAATGTAACTGGAGGATGGCATGAAACTAGAATTCCTCAACTCCCTATGATGGTACCTGCAGGAGCATATGCTTATTTAGCGGAAAATGTTAAGAGAAATGTTAGTGCCCCCGTATTTTCTGCCAATCGAATTAATGATCCAGTTCTTGCTGAACGAATTTTAAGAAATGAATGGGCAGATGCTATCTGTATGGGAAGGGGACTCATCGCAGATCCTTATTTACCTAATAAAGCTAAAGAGAATAAATTGTGGGATATTAGAAAATGTGTCGCTTGTAATCAGGGCTGCTTTGATCATATTTTTACAGGGAAGTCTGTTGAATGTATGCAAAATTATCTTGCTTCACGTGAAGGTAAGTATGATCTTGATAAAAAAACCGATCAACCTATGAAAGTAGTGATTATTGGAAGTGGACCAGCGGGATTAGAAGCAGCTCGTGTAGCTACATTATTAGGTCATAATGCTACGATTTTGGAGAAAAGGGATGAGATAGGCGGTCAAATGAATGCAGCAATGGTTCCTCCAGGACGAAGAGAAATGACTGAAATTATTGATTATTACAGAGCTCAAATTATGCACCGTAATATTGATTTACAACTTAATACAGAAGCAACCTTGGAAAAAATCAATGAATACAATCCAAATGCGGTTATATTCGCGACAGGAGTTAAGTTTGATATTCCTGATATTCCTGGTATTGATGGAAGTCTTGGAAGTACCATTTACTTTGCTGATGATGCCCTTGCGGGAGATTATCCCGTAGGAAAAAATGTAGTAGTTGTGGGAGGTTCAGCAACGGGTATGGAAACAGCAATTTGGGCTGCCGAATTAGGAACTTTAGATTCAGAGATAGCACGATTTATAAGTTTTTATGATTTAATTCCTCGAGAAGAAGTTATGGATAAGTGGCTTAGAGGTAATAGAAGTGTAACAATAATTGACAAACTCCCGAAATTAGGCCTCAATCTTGGGAGAACAACTCGCGGTTTTATGATTGGTCATACAATGAAATTGGGAATAAAAACAATTACAGGAGCGAATATTACAAGATTCGAAGGAAAAACTATGGAATTTGAAATTGAAGGTGAAAAAAAATCATTAGAAAACATTGATACGTTTATATTAGCCACAGGTGTTAAGCCTAATTCAGAATTATATGATAAGATCAAAGCTACAAATCCACCATTTAAAATGTATAAAATAGGAGATTGTAAAGAACCTCGAACAATGATGGAAGCAATTCATGAAGGATTTGAGACAGCTTATAATCTTGATAAATAGTTATTAACCCATCTAAAGAGTCTTTAAAATAGCTAAATATATTTAATATTTTTATTATATTAATAATTCTTTATCGATAAGAAAAAATAGAAAAACTCAATAATTAACATCAAAATTGCCTTATTGATTCAAAGTGCAAGACATAGATATAATAAGCACTACTAAGGAAATTAAAGATAAAATTTCTGGGAATTTAGAAGGTTTAAATCAGCAATCACATAATTATATTAAGGATATCATTAATCTGATCAATAGAGAAGTTGGTGTTAATAAAATTTTATCAGTTCTTTTATTTGGCAGCCAAAGAGTAAAAAGTAGTGAGACTACACCCGTTTCAGATTGCGATTTGTTAATAATTTTTAAAGATAGAGTTTCAAATCATCATATTAAGGAAATTGAAAAATACTTTATTGCACTTGAGATAAAACATAACTTTAGAGAATTTGATACAAAACTTAGTACAAAAATCTTGGGAGTACTTCAACAGTCAACAGGAATCTTTGTAAGTCATTTTCTCACTAAGAAGAGATATTGGGAAGAGGCTGTGTTCCACAAAATATTTAGGGTAAATAAAGTATTTTCAGGTATTTTTGCTCCCCGCAATATTGTGTTAGGAAATATTCTTATAAATAGTACGACTCTTTTTGGTGAAGACTTAAGAAGTAAAATCAGACCGAAAATCCAAATAACATTTCTCGAAATGTTCAAAAGTATGGTTATGAACTTAATGATTTCTTTTTTTTCAATTCTCATTTTCCAATTAAAAAAGCTTAAACCTACTAAGTACCAATTGGAAGCGATAAAGTGGTCTCTAAAAGCCTCAAACTATTATTGTTTTAGGGATACAAAAAACCTTAAAAAAATCGCTGAACGGTTTATATCTTTTGAGAAACCACGATTTCAGAAAAGTGCTAGTAAGTTTTTTTCTAATTTCTTGAGATTGCGTAAATCTCCCCGAAATAATTTAAGCTTTATGATTCGCTGCCCTATTCGAATTGTTAAAATTCATATCCAAGGAATTTCTTTTAAAAAATTGATAAAAAGAAAAGATAGGTTTAGAATGATTTCTAAAAAAATTGAGCCCGTAATCCCAGATCGCTCTTTTCCCTTAAGAATTTAATCCACAAATCGTTTAATACTAAAAAAAGATATAAATCAATTTAGAATCAAAATCTAAAAATATAAATATTTTTCAATTTATTTAGAATTGTAATAATATAAGTAAATAGATGGCAGAGTAGGTATAAAAAATGTCTGAAGAGATTAACATTAGAGAATTGTTCTTTGACATTTTAGATATAGTTAAATTCGAACTTCGTTTCTATCAGGATTTGGCTTCACCTATGTTTGAAAGAATTGTAAAAACAAGGGTATTCCAGACTAAACTACAGAAATTGAAAGATTTCATAATGAAATATTTCGATATATTATATAAAGATGAAGAAAGTCCTATTAATCAAGCAGCATTACACGCACAGCTTGATAACATTGCCCGAATTACTAATTATTATGATGATCTTTCAGATTTTTATACTGATCACACTAAAATAATGATAACCAAAGATAAATTACAGGCTCTTGTTGATTATTCGCACGTTGAAATTTTGTTTTTGATATTTACTAATATACTTGATTATGAGCATTACAAGAGCAGTCTCCTATTTCCTACCGATAAATCTAAAGAGAAACTTTTGAAAGAATTTCTCGCAAAATTAGCTTCAAGTGAGATCAAAGATATCGATGATATTATAGATTTAGAGCAATCAATCGATATTTTTGTTCAAAGTGTCGAGATTTAATTTCTAAATATTAGATTTAACACTAATTTTTAATATATAAAAGATATATTTAAATTTCTTATAGCTTGTTAGACTTTTGAAGAGATAATCTACTTACTGAATTAATTAGATTTCTCACATATTAAATATTATAAATATGTATCTCTCTCATTAAAAAGTAAAAAATATGTCGATAATTATAAAGCTATATGGAGACTTAAAAAAAAAAATCTCTTTAGAAAAGGAATACAATGGAATACCTAAAACTATAGAGATTGAAATTGATAATTCAAGAACTATTTTAGATATTCTTAAGAAATTTAATATTGAAGAAAATGAAATTAGCCATACTTTTGTAAATGGAAATCTATGTGGGTTAGGAATAAAAATCAAAGACGGTGATAGAATAGGTTTATTTCCAAAAAGAATGGGAATAATGTTTGCAGAAATACCACTTTCTAATTCTATACAAATAACAATAAAATTATCTGATGATTTGAGAAAATATGGTTTAGCTGAAGCAATTGTTAATCTACCTAATGGATCTACAATTAACTCAATATTAAAAAAGTTTAGGATTCCCAATGATAAAAGAGAACTATTAATTTTACTTAATGGTAAACCTTGTTCTGATAAAAATTCTGTTGTGGAAAAAGGAAATATTATCGAATTCTTCTTAAAATAGCTGAAATTTTAAAAATCTTATTAGTGGTAATAGTTTTTCAATGAAAAATTTACCTTCACATCAAAATGCAGATATTTAATTTCATTATCAATCAAATTCTAATCTTGAAATAAATTTAGGTTCAAAAAAATAACATTGAAAAGAAAATTGAATTTTAGGATTGTAATTTACAGAAAATTTTCAATATCAGTAAAATTAAGTTTTTTTCATAGAAACAAGGGGAAAGTACGTTTTCTCATGGGAAAAAAAAGACAATAGATACTTATAAATATTTAATTCTCTATGTAACTGCTTAAGATGTAGAGATAAAACAGATCAAGATATAACTTTTTAAATGATTTCATAAAAATGGAAGATTGTTTCGATAAAATCTTAAAGGCATCCACCAATAGTGAGGTGAGTAAATACAAAATTTTAGTTGAATTAATGAAAGATCTAGAAGATGAAATATCTAATGCTTTAAGAGTTAGAAATTGTTTACTTTTTTTAATTAATTTATGTTTTGAGCACAAATATCCCGATTATGTTCATAATAAAGGTAAAAAACCAAACAAGCTTTCAGAAGTAGAAAGATCTGAGATGCAAGAGTTATTACGAGCAGAATTTAATAATTAATAAAATTTCTTAAAAAACTTTAAATTCAGTTTCTTTCCATTTATCATATTGGTTAAAAATATCATCAATTTCATCTAAAGTTCCAATAAGCGCTTTTTGCCTTTTCTTATCGTCCTGAAATGTGTCAAGAATCACATCATACAGATCAATATTATATTCTTGACTTAGATCAGAAATCTTACTTAAATCTTCTCGTTGAATTCCTACCTCTTTTAATTGATTTAAGGCAAATTTTATCTCTTCGTGTAATTTTTTGGTTGCATTTAAAGATTTAGAACATTTATTAAATAATTCTTGTTCTTTGTCTCGCACTATTGATTCTTCTTCTGATAAGTTAGATTTTTCATTTGCAACTTCAAGCCTTTCACTTAAGAGGTATTTCACCCGTTCATAGATTCTTATTGCTTCGGATATCTTGAACAATCCTTTTATCAAATCTTTTTTCTGATTTATTCTTGCCTCAATAATTTTTAAATACGCATCTTCATAATAAGTTTGTATTTCTCCATACGTACTCTTCTCCCATTCACTTATTTTATTGTAGATTTGCCTTAATTCATTTTTTAGACGGGTTATTTCTTTAGGTTCTAAATCTTCTTTTGATAATTCTTCAAAAATCAAATTTACCTCCTGCTTTATTAATAAAACGCGTAAATAGAAAATATGTGCTTTTTTTTGCACATCAGTAATGCTTCGATATTCTCCTTCACGTTCACAGAACTTAAAAATCAATAATGCATCATTAAGTAGTTTATTGAATTTATTTTCATCACTTTGAATATAATATTTAGAATCTTGAACCTTTTGAATTGCTCTATCTATTTGGATTTCTAGTTCGAATATATAATCAATTAAACTAACTTGTTTTCTTTCTGATAAAATTCTAGATTTATAAGCCATATCTTTTTCTACGTTTCTACTAGCAAGATACCACAAGATCGCTGCTGGAAACCAAAAAAATATGGTAAAAAATAACATATTGAAAATGCTTCCTAATAAAGTAATTAATGTAAAAGAAATAAGGAGGGTTACACCCTTACTTATTTGTTCCGAAAGCTTTAAGAACGAAGCAGCTGTACCTTTATGTTCAGGCATATTAACGTCAATCATAACTGCATTCCTATTCGCAACTGGTCCTGCTCCTAGCATAGAGGCCATTAAAGCAAAAACAAAGAAAATAATATAATTCGGATATGCTACGAATATTTCACCAATTGTTCGAAAAATATAAAGCCAAATTTTCTCTGTGGGAATTGGTTCAGGATAAATGATACTGAGTCTATTTAAATTGATAGGGTGCAATGAAATAAGTAATACAATTGCAAAAGGAATTGATAATATAAGGCATATTGTTGCTAATCTAGCTCTATTTTTTTTATTACGCCGAAATAATACATCTCCTAAACGTGCAAAGACAGCATTCCCAATAAGGTATCCAACACCTATCATACCGGCAAATATTGTGGCAGTTTGAAGACGTATTTCTGAAGGTATTTGATTAAAATATTGGAGCATCAACATTGATGTTGTAAAATATACTAAGACGGTACCTGGAATAATCGAGAAAAAGCCTTGTATTGTTAAATATAGATTGGTTTTTTTTCTTATAATGACTGATAAATCCTCCTTAGAAATTCGATAACTATATTCTAAATCTAATTCCATTAAATCTAAAAGTTCATCTTCACTAGCCCCTCGTTTAGGAATTTTAACGAAAAAAAGTATGAAAATCACAACTACACTTATACCAGAAAGAAGAAAAAATGGAAATCTCCACGTGAAAATTGGACCTAAAAAAGAAGAAAGTCCCTGTCCCGCCCCATTCGATATAGAACTTAAAATTGCTAGTGTTCCAAACCACCCAGATCTTTCTTCGGCAGGAATTGCATCTGAAATAATTGAATACCCAACTGGCAAAACACAGCCTAAACCTGCTCCACTAGATACTCTTGAAATTACTAACATTAAGTATGTCGTAGAAAAAGCCGTTAGGAGCATTCCAATTGTCCATGAAAACGCTCCTGCTAGTAGAACTTTTCCTCTATCAACTCTATCCGCCCAATATCCCCAAAGCAATGCAAATAGTGCACTAATTAACACGAAAAAGGCATCAGGAATTGCTATTAGTGCTTCTGGGATATTGAATTCTTGCCTTATTGCTGCATAACTAGGAATAAGCATATTTGCACATGCTATCGAAATAAATAGCAATACCATTACTAATACAATTGGAGCAAGATCTTTGAATTTTACTGTAGTAAATCGACTAATCAGCAATTACCATCCAAGCTTAATTATTATAAATAGCACTTGCAAGTTAAAAAAACTTACAACTTATCATTATAAAGAAAAATAGTAGTTTAAGGCAGCTTCTACATGAAGTTCTACAGTATCAAGCAATTTTATTTTTGTATCCTTTTGGTTCAAAATTAAAGGTAGTTCCATGCAACCTAAGATTACGCCATCTGTTTTGTATTCATTAATAATTCGTATTAGTTCCTTCTTGGACTCTTGTTTAAAAAATCCTATTACTAATTCTTTAAAGATAATCTTATTTATTTTATCCTGTTCTTCATCTGATGGTGTTATCATATCTATACCTAATTCTTTTGCATATTCTTGGTAGAATGTGGATTGCATTGTAAATTTTATCCCTAGTAGAAGTAATTTCTGCATATTCTTTTGTTTTGCTTTCTCTACTGTAGCTTGTACAATACTTAATATTGGTACTTTTGAGAGCTTCACCAAATCTTCATAAACTGCATGTGGTGAATTTGCTGCCATTATTATAAAACTTGCTCCAGCATTTTCTAATGAGTTAATACCCGTCATTAAATATTCTATATATTTTGTTCTATCCTCACTTAATTCATTGTCAATTACTTTCTGAAAGTTCAAGCTAAATATTACAATTTCGGGATAATGATAATCCTTGTATTTTTCATAATATTTTTGGAGAATTAAATCATAGTATTTTATGGTGGATTCATATGACATACCCCCTAAAATTCCAACTCTTTTCACCTTACTTAAACCTCCTTTCCCATTCACTTCTCATTATGATTTTTTTTTAAATCTTTCAAATGATCAGTCGCTAAAATGCCATGTAGATGATCAATTTCATGTTGAACTAATTCTGAAATATCATTAGAGAAGTTCTCTAAAACTAAATTTCCATTATCATCTTGATATTCTACCTTAATTGTTTTATGTCTTTGAATCTCTACAAAAAAAGCAACATCAAACGAAAGAATCTTTGAAACTTAAAGATAATAAGGGAAAATTATGTAAATATTTAAACTTCACAATTTTTAAAAATTAAATAGAGATCGCTGTTATATTCTGCGAATTTAAGTATTTTGTTATTTCTTCTAAGGGCATACCAATAAATTCACATAAATCATTTATTCTATTTGTTAAATTGTCTGCTTTTTCGTCTAAATCCGCAGCTTTATATATAGTAGCTGCTTGAAGATAGCCGTCAATTGCTAATATCAAATTTTTTTTCGATTTTTCGACATCATTAGCTTTCTTATTAAATTTATCTGCTGCTTCTGTTAAGGATTTATTTTTTAGTTGTTCACTTCCACCTTTTGTGTAATTTTGTATGGCATGTTTAAAAACTTCTAAAGCTTCTCTTGGATCTTCAATTTCTGCTGCTTTTTTTCTAAATTGATCACCAGAGTCATTCCAACATGCTTTACTCAATTCTTCGTCTTTCCCCCGAGAAGCATAATCAGAAGCTTTTGCAAATTTTAGTTCTGCAAAATCAGGATCTTCAGCTTTTTTAGCGTCTGCTCTTAAATTTTTTGCAGAATCTATTAGCTTTTTATTAGCTTCATTCATTACTTTTTCTGATTCAGCTTGCTTACTAATTTGATTGTAAACCTCTGAAGCAGATTTGAATATTTCTAATGCTTCAACAGGATCTTCGATTGATTTTGCATTTTCTCTAATTAATTTTGCTACTTTTTCTAGACAACTGTTTCTATTTTTTGACTTATCATTTTTAATATAACATTCCGCAGCTTGTTTATAAGCTTTAATTGCTTCATCTACGTTTTCTATTTCTAATTCTTTAGCTTTTTTTTCTAAAATTTTACATTCTTCAGCCAAATAGATCAACTCCTAATTTTTTTATAGATTTCTATATTTAACGTTATAACATTATCATAGAATTTAAGTAATTTATATCTTTATGGGGCATTTAAACCATTTTTATTAAATATTTGATAAAGAATTATAAACTTTCTAATAAGATGGGATTAAATATACACAAAAAAATTGGATTTCTAGAAGATTAAAAAATAGATCCATTTAAGTGGACACCAAATTTTTAGAAATCTTATAATTTAAACCACTCATACTTAAAATTATAAATTAAAATTTGAATGCATATTAGAATAAATACTTAAGAGAGATAATTATGAAAAAAAATAAAGGTAAAAAGCAATTTAAAGGTGATAAATGGAATGAGATAAGTAGAAATCGCGAGGAAGCCAAAACAAAAGAAGAAGACAGGGACTGGAATGAGAAAAATGATGAGGATGAGGAAATGGGCGAAAATGGAGACGGATTCCACGAATCAGATTATGACACATAATATCCTTACAAACGTGTATTTATATATTTAGAAGAGGAGAAAAGATGAGTAAATTTCAAATGAATTTACATTGAAATCAGACTCTGAATTGACCTTTAACGAAATTCCGAATCATATAATTGATATGGATATTTAAAGAATAATCATCGTTTCGCGAAGAAATATACTATTCCTATTCATATAAGGATAAATTATAATAATATTTCCAAGGGCTATTTATTTTATATGTATAATAGTGATATACAAATACTAATAAAATAATAAAAGAAGAGATAAAAATATATAAATTAAATAATAATCTCTTTTAGAAGATTATTTAATTATTTTTAAAAGTGGAATGAATTGAGATATAAATTGAAATTATACTTAAATATATCGGTTCTCTCAGCACTTTTTGATGAAAGAAAACCCGAAAGAAAATCTCTTACAGAGTCTTTTTTTACTGAGACTTAGAATTTCAACTTCACAATTTTTAAAAATTAAATAGAGATCGCTGTTATTTTCTGCGAATTTAAGTATTTTGTTATTTCTTCTAAGGGCATACCAATAAATCCACATAAATCATTTATTCTATATGTTAAATTGTCTGCTTTTTCGTCTAAATTCGCAACTTTATATATAGTAGCTGCTTGAAGATAGCCGTCAATTGCTAATATCAAATTTTTTTTCGATTTTTCGACATCATTACCTTTTTTATTAAATTTATCTGCTGCTTCTGTTAAGGCCTTATTTTTTAGTTCTTCACTTCCACCTTTTGTGTAATTTTGTATGGCATGTTTAAATACTTCTAAAGCTTCTCTTGGATCTTCAATTTCTGCTGCTTTTTTTCTATATTGATCACCAGAATCATTCCAACATGCTTTACTCAATTCATCGTCTTTCCCTTGAGAAGCATAATCAGAAGCTTTTGCAAATTTTAGTTCTGCAAAATCAGGATCTTCAACTTTTTTTGCTTCTGCTCTTAAAATTTTTGCAGAATCTATTAACTTTTTATTAGCTTCATTCATTACTTTTTCTGACTCAGTTTGTTTACTAATTTGATTGTAAACCTCTGAAGCAGATTTGAAGATTTCTAATGCTTCAACAGGATCTTCGATTGATTTTGCGTTTTCTCTAATTAATTTTGCTACTTTTTCTAAACAACTATTTCTATTTTTTGGCTTATCATTTTTAATATAACATTCAGCAGCTTGTTTATAAGCTTTAATTGCTTCATCTACATTTTCTATTTCTAATTCTTTAGCTTTTTTTTCTAAAATTTTACATTCTTCAGCCAAATAAATCAACTCCTAATTTTTTTTATAGATTTCTGTATATAATATTGTAACTTAATCATAGAATCTAAGTAATTTATATCTTTATGTGGTATTTAATCCATTTTTATTAAATAATTGATAAATATTATTGCTAGAATAAAGCTATTTCATTAATTAATCTAAATTAAAAAGTAAAGAAATCAATTTATCTCAAAATTTTTTCCTAAAGTTTCTGAATGAATCTATAAAAGTTATCTTTTACAAATTTAATATTAAGCGTTAAATTGAATCTTATAATGATATATTTAGCAATTCTGTATATTTTAAACGTTTTTTTCTCAATTTAATATAATTATAATTAAGAACTAATTTAATAAAATAGGATCTTTAGTTTACAATTATCATAATATAATAAGAGCAAAGGAAAAATAGTTATATAAAATTTCGTGAAATTATTGATCCTTATCAATTCTATTGCTTTTATATAAGCTTTTAGTTTATTATATACTTATATATTTCTTTTTTTATTTTTGAGCTATTTATTTACTCAATCTTACAGATTAATAAATTATTGTTTTTAAATTTCCTCATTCAGTATTAATTTTCTTTTGAATAATTATTTTGTATCACATTTTCTCTATATTATTGGATGATCATAATTTCCTGTATACATTAAAATGATTTGATTACTCCCACTTATTTTTAAACACTTTTTGATATATAGGATCATTACAAATACAATTTGGGTTTCTTTTTTTCTTAACTATACATTCTTCTGAAGGATAAGTAAAAGCATTAAAATCTGCGATAGATTTAATAATTCCTTCCTCTCCTATTTCTAATTGATGCAATATATATTGAATAACAGCATACGTTCCGATTAAGACAGGAATATGTGTAGCCGTTGTTCGCTCATGTCTTTCACCTAATTTTAGATTAAATACTCCGCAATCACCATGAAGAATGTTATTAAATGGCTGACCAATAAGGGTTCTTAGTCTCTGTACTTGGTCGGGTTTAAGGCTATAGGTTTCAAAGATATACTGAAGATCCTCCTCTTTTATTGGATCATTTTACTGGATACGGGAATTTATTTCTTCTTCACTCATTCCTAATAAAGCAGCATTCAATTCCGTTTGAGTTGGAGCTTTTCCTTGGGGATAATATACACATATTAAACATTGATAATCATCCGTAGAATCGTGTCTACCAATTCCATATCGAAGAGTATTAGTTTGGGTATCAGTCCATAAATTCCAAATCATTTTTGGTATAGCTGCTTGGAGATTAACGCGCGTTCTTTTATTGTCAACTGAAATAAAGACCTCCTTTATTTTAAATAAGGATTCATTTATAGAGATTGCTTCTTCATATAATGAAATATATTCAAATATAGTTAAAAGATTATTTGAACGATTCATTAAAAATTTAGAAAGATATAGAACCTTTTTCAAACCAACATTTTCATCAAAAGCTAATGGGTATCTTTGCTTATTATATCTATAAATTATTTAGCATCTTCTTATATTAGAATTTCGATCAACAGGATAATTATTTCAGCCATCTCACTTTCTTCTGGGGTTTTGAAATTTAATTGGTAATTAAGAGAATATCAGATCAGTTATACTAAGGCCACATTTTTTACAAAGTCTTTGATTATTTGCCTTGCATTTTTAATTAGTGTTTATTGGATAATTGAAAAATTCTTTCAATAAAATAGGTTTATGTTTTACAATATAATTAATTTCTTCTCTATCTTTTACTTTAATTTGATATTTATATTCTTTAGCCAATTCCTCTCCACATTTAAATATATCCTCAGTAGCGTTTCTAGCTTTTCTATTTTAATATAATTAATAAGATAGAGAATTGAGAAAAATAATCCAAATATTATCAGTATGATTACAATTCGTGATTTTAATTTTTCTTTCATAGGAAGGAACTTAATATTTCTATTTTTAACAGGGTTTCTTTAAAAAAATGATTTTATTGGGAAAAATTATATGATTTGATTTCGTTATAAATTGATTAACTTCTAATATTTTGAAAAATTGGATAACTTTTAAATACTATGTAGAACTAACAATTAAGTTAAATCTTAGAGGAAGACAGACATGACTTATTTCAAGAATATAGTATTGGTCAAGGCGGAAGGAGATTGTTTTGATGTTAGCTTTTTTGAAGCAAACATTCCTCTTTGTTATCTTAGCGCAGTTATAAAAGATCACGTGAATTCTGTTACAATGCCTATAGATATGCGTATAGATCTTAGACCATTTGAAAAATTTGAAAATCATTTAGTAAAAATGGAAAAAGAAGGTAGGAAATGTGATCTTATAGGAATTTCAACTATGACAGCATCATTTCCCAACGCAATAATACTTGCTAGAATAGCAAAAAAACATGGTACTTATGTTGTTGTGGGAGGCTATCACCCTTCTGCTCTTCCTGAAGCAATGTTTGATGTCCCGGAAATTGATGCTGTTGTTCGTGGAGAAGGAGAAATGACTTTAAAAGAACTTGTTCTAAATGGTCCTTCAACTTTCGTTAAAGGATTGAGCTTTAGGGATGAAAATGGGATTATTCGTCATAATCAGGACCGTGAAAGGATAATGGATCTCGACTCGTTACCATTTCCAGATAGGAATTTGCGTCCAGAGAACCCTATCTTTAATAAACACGAAGTCGTAGTTACATCACGCGGCTGTAATGGTACTTGTACATTTTGTGCAAATGATGTTGTACACGGTCGATGGCGAGGTCGTTCCCCAGAAAATGTTGTTGCAGAATTGAAAATGCTACAAAAAAAACACCCAGACTTATCCACAGTCCATATATGGGACGCAAATTTTATGCAAGATAGCGAGAGAGTCGCTAAAATTATTGATCTCATCAAAGAAAACAACATTTACTTCAAATATTTCTGTGAAATACGCGTAGATCACATAACTAAACACCCCGATTTAATTAAAAGATTAGCAGAAATAGGAATGGAGTGGATTGCAATTGGTATCGAAAGTCCGAATCAAGAGCGCTTAATAAAATTAAAAAAAGGGATTACTACTTTTACCGTGGAAAAGGCTATCGAAATATTGAAGGAGAATAAAATTAAAATTGTAGGATATTTAATGATAGGCGATCCAGACGAGACAATGGAGCAAGTGAAGGAATATCCCGTATATGCAACGAGAGTTGGCATAGATAAGATCATGTTAGCCATACAGACACCACATCCAGGAAGCTTATTGTTTAAGGAGATGGCGAAGGAAGGAGCCATAACGTCATATCAATGGGAAAAATACGATATAGGTCATTCAGTAGCAAAATTGAAAAATATGACGAATCATGAATGTGAGGTTCTCATGGATTGGTGTTGGGGAAAATATTATAGCCCTGAATGGGCGTTTT
>JAEOTA010000053.1 GCA_016840085.1 Promethearchaeota archaeon | reverse complement strand
AATCAGTACGAGAGGAACATTTTGCCGGCGCCTCTAGTGTACCGGTTATCTGACAAGGTATTGCCGGGCAGCCACGCGCCAACGGATAAGTGCTGAAAGCATCTAAGCACGAAGCCGGACCCGAAAATAGTCAGCCAATCTCGTATAATAGAGTTTATGAAGTGTTTTATGTATTTAGGTTGGTGTAGTTGGTAAGACGTGCCTGTGTAAGTCGTGATCCAACCGTAAAAAGGCATCATAATCTAAATAGATAAGATATAGAATAACGAGAGTAGGGCGCGGTGACGCGAACTATATATACGAGACGAGTGCACCCGTAAAAGACGGGGTTGGTGAGGTAGAGGTGTACGTAGGAAGCTTTCGGGCGACCTATTTAGCCTGCTACTCTCAATAGCACGAGTGTGTGGTGTTGAAAGAGGAGTACAAGGTTCAGGCTTAGAGTCTGAGGGTTTGTGATATGGATTGGTAAAGTAAGAGTGATTTGAGAAGAAGTAAGGAGGAGTATGTTCTTGAGCTAAGATTTTTATTTTTTTTTATAAAGATTTTACAAAAGTTGTAAAAATTTTAGGTAAACCAATCTTTATATCTTTCATAATATTGCTTGGTTTATACAGACGTATTTTTAATTATTTAATGCTTAAGTCATTAAAATATTTAGCGTATTAAGAAATGGGAAAAGTATAATTTAGATTAAATTTTTATTTTTCCGTTTATAATTTCTTGATATTTTGAGCTATCAAATTGAATATATTTCTTGATCAAGGAATCCCAAAAATAGATCGGGTCTTTAATGTCATTGAGATTATATCCTTCTTTTCGAAGGTTTGACTTTTTAATTTTGTTGCTCCCTGTCACTTCTAGTTGCTGACGTATACGAATAAAAATTGGTATTGAATATTTTGGCAATACTTCTATGACAAAACGCGAGATATCATCTGCTTTAAATCCTAAAGATAGATCAAATTTAATCGCTGCCATTCCTGCTTTTCCCTCATTATTTGGGATCTCTACACCATAAACAACACTCATTAATATTGAATCATGGGAATTCAATATATTTTCAACTTCCTGGGGGGATACATTCTCTCCTTTCCACCGGAAAGTATCGCCAAATCTATCAGCAAAAGAAAGCCACATATTACCGTGGAGCTGAAGTAAATCACCCGTTACAAAGTATGCGTCTCCTTCTTCAAAGACATTATGTATTACTTTTTCATCGGTTTTTTTTTTATTGCTATACTTTCTAAAATTCTGAATGTCTTGAATTTTCATTAAAGACATCCCAACATCGCCCGGCTCACTTTTTATATAAAATCCTTCTTTATTTTTATAAAATTCACCTGTTTCTTGATCTACTTTTGCTAACGCATGATTTTGTATATTATTTCTTCCAATCATACCTGGAACCTCATCTATATTTACAATCGGACCATAACCTTCTGTTGAGCTATAGTATTCATAAATATGTTCGATCTGGAATCGTTGTTTAAATTTTATCCAAATGTCTTTCCTTAAACCTAAACCCAGCATTTTTTTAAGTGTATGAGTTTTTTCAAAATCAGAAGGGGGTTGATTTAAAATATATCGAGGAATTTCACCGACATAAGTTGTGAAAGTTATATTATATTTCTGGACATCTTTCCAAAAATTTGAGGCAGAAAACCTTTTACTTAATGCAACTGTCGCACCCATGTACACCGCAATACCCCAAGCAGTACAGATTGATAAAGAATGATATAATGGGTGTGCTATTAAAATAATATCATTGGAGTTCGCTTGAGTTATCGAATACCCATAAAACACACCATTCCAAGTAATGGATTGGTTTTCTATTATTACCGCTTTAGGGAGACCCGTGGTTCCTGAAGTGTAGATATAAAATCCAATTTGGGTCATTGTTGAGTTTTGAGTTGTACTAGGATTTTTAGTGGAAATATCCCTTAATTGTTTTTGGAGATCTATACAATCAGTCTGAATGTTATCTGAGTTATTTAAAATAAAGATTTCATATTTCTTGAAATCCAATTCCTCAAGAATCTCGAGTAGATTTGGCAAACAATCTCCATCAACAATAATATATTTAGGATTTACAATTTTGATTGAATGAACTAAAGCTTGCCTTCTCTGATTAATATTGCTTAATGCACTTATTCCCTGTATTTTATTTATTCCAGTTGTGATAAAGAAATAATCAGGAGAATTCTCCATCATTACTGCAATCGTATTTCCTGGTTTCAGTCCTAGTTTTAAAAAAAAAATTAGCAATTATATTTGCTTCTTCGTTAAATTTTTTCCATGTCCATGATTTATCCTCGAAAAACAAAGCGGTTTTATTTGGATATACCTTGGCAAGCTGTTCAACATAAATCCCAACGCTTTGGTTTTCATTTTCCCATACTTCTTTTGCCTTTGCGATATATCTATCATAAGCCTCTCGTTCTTTAGGAGTAAATTCAGCTTCCAATTAGCATCACCAATTTTTTCTTAATGTTTAATAATGTAATTGTATTTTGTGAATTATTTATTGCTAAATATACGGAACTATATAACTTTTTAGGTTTATAGTGTATGAGGGGGATTCTGAACGCCAGCATATCAAAAATAAGCAATTTACAAGGGGAAATCTGTTCTTGAGGGCCAATTTTTACATTTACAGTTTATTAAGTGCGTAGATCATAGTTTAAATGGTCGTTATGAGTTTGTTCATGAGCGTATTTTTTTTTATTTTAAATTTTTATTAAAGAAATTTAACTTTCTTATTCGATAAGATCTTCTTCCATATCATACAATAAAGATTAAAATTTAAAAAAAACTTAAATGTCAAAACCCACTCACTCGACAAATTTGATTAGGCTCTTTTTAAACCCATAATTCTATTCTTAAACTCAGCGATGTTTCCAGTATTTATCTCTCTAATTCTCCACGTTCTTT
>JAEOTA010000052.1 GCA_016840085.1 Promethearchaeota archaeon | reverse complement strand
ATATGCTAGTGGAGACATTTTTCACATCTTTCCAAAAATGAATGATATATAACAGTTAAAGTGAGATTAATGTCGGAATAAAAAAAATAAAAAATTAAAGATAAATAAATACTTCATTAGATACTGAAAAGAATAAAAAAAATTATTGCTCGATTTTTATTGAATTTCCTTGAAATCCCTTTCCGCAATGAATACAATAAACAAATCCTTTATCTGATAAAGTATACATCATTGAATCAGAGAATTTACTGCCACATTCACTACAAAAAGCAACATCAGGATGTACTCTTTGAAAAGTTTTTTGAATAGGGATAATTGGCTCAGGTTCTTCTTTGACTCGAGGTGGTGCTTGTTGTTCTTGCGTAGGAGTAGATTCAGGTTTAGTTTTTCCTGAAATTGCATAATATAGTGCTTCGAATATCTTATAAAAGAGAAGACCTATTCCCTTCAAAAGGTAATAAACACCTTTAAGGACATAATATATTAAATAAGCAACTCCTTTCAGTACATAATATACAATAACCACAGCAAGTGCTAACAGAGCGAAAATCCCGATTAAAATGAAAATTTGACCGTAAACTGGCTGAGCTAAATACCAATCAACAATTTCTTGCCAAGGGATACCAAAAACATATGCATTAACCATTTGTAATCACTCCAAATTTATTTTTTTTACTTAATTAAAAAGTGATTATAATAGAATTAAAAAAATTTGGAGTCCAATTTTTAAATTTATAGAATAGAGATTTAAAGGAAAATCTGGAAAAATCTTGATAGAATTGATGAGAATAACTTTAAGTTAATTTAGTTTGTAGGGATAAATTATATTCATACATCAATTTGAATGCTTTTATTGCTTGGTTTATTCTAGTCATTATCGGAATTATTACTTTTGAGTTAGAATGTGAAGCTGCTTCACTTACAAAGTCAAAAACCCATCTTGACCCAAAACAAACAATAATGCAAGGTTTTTTAAATTTCTCAGCAGCTTGTTTTAAAGCATTAAATTGCGCTCTGATTCCCTCTAATGCATATGAAACCATTCTTTGGAGTGGCACACTTGGAACTGAAAATATATACAATATACAGTTAGCATTATTATCTTGGAAAATTGCCTCAATAGAAGGGATAAATGTCTGAAACATCGAAGGTCCTAAATCAATGGTTCCGCCAATTGATACCCAATTCGGGATAACAGATTTTATTTTTTCTATTGTGCTTTTTTCTAAGTCAGCAAGTTTCAAACCTTGCTTTTCAATTTCATCGCAAGCTAAAGCTCCTAAACTTCCTGAGCCAGTAACAATTGCAACATTTTTTCCTCTTAATAAAGGCTGTGTAGCAAAAACTTGGGCAATATTAAACAATTCATAAAAGTTATCAACTCTAAAGACATTTGAGTATTGTTTAAAAAGAGCATCATAAATCCTATCATTCCCAGCTATTGAACCAGTATGGCTATTAACTGCTCTTGACCCGATGTCACTTCTCCCGTTTTTAAGAATTAATACCGGTTTGGTCATCTTCCCAAGTGTTTCTTTTAATGACTTGCCTCTTTTTGTACCTTCCAAATAAAGAGATATTATTTTTGTTTCAGGGTCTTCATTTAAATATTCTAAAAGATCAACCTCGTCAACATCAACTTTATTCCCAATCGTTATTGCTTTTGAAAACCCAATCCCTTGACTATTGGCCCAATCAATAAATACATTTCCTAGTACACCCGATTGGGCTATGACAGCAATGGAACCCTTTATTGTTTGTTCAAAATCCATGTCTGACGTCGTAAATTCATTATGAAAATTAGTTACTCCTATACAATTTGGTCCTATAATTCGGATTTTTGATTCTTTGGCAATTGTTTCTATTTCATTCTGTATTTTTACATATTTAGTTGTACCTGTTTCCGCAAATCCTGCTGATTCTATAATTATTCCTTTTACTTCTTTTTCAACACAATCTTTTATGGCTTGAAGCACAAATTCATTGCTAACGATTATTATTGCTAAATCAATACTCTCAGGTATATCTTTAACAGTTTTATAAGCTTTATGACCAAAAATAATATCGCTGTTAATATTAACCGGATATGTTTTAAAATTTGAATTTAGAAGGTAGGTCGTTGTTCCTATACCAAATTTTGGTTTTTCTGATGCTCCTATTATGGCTACTGTTTTAGGATTAAAAAAAATCTCCATATCTGACGTAGTAGTCAACCTCTATTTAGAATCAATTGAATGAGAAATAATAATTACAAAAATAATTAATATAACTTAAAGATTTAGATTATTTAGTTAGAATAGAATAACTTCTTTAAATAAAATATATTTTGTAGAAAAAATATTAAGGTAATTGGATAATTTTGACAATAAATGTTTATTATAAAAGCATCTTATTAACTCTTAAGATTACAACAATTTTACTTTTAAGCCTTAAATAATGTATCTAGGCGGATTAATCAGAAAAGAATTTGGAAGAATTAAATCTGATAAAAGGACATTAATTTTATTATTTATAATCCCAGTAATTTTAATTCTTGTTTTTGGTCTTACTACAGGAGGAGGTCCCACAAAATTCTTTACCGGAGCTATTGTAACTAGAGATTATATGCCAACATATGATGATTTTCCATCTAATTCTTCAAAGCATGATAAGATGTTTATTTCGATAATGCAAAATGAAACCTCAACATGGGATCTTTACAAGTATTATAATGCAACAGATTCAGAAGAATTTGATAATGCATATCAAAATTGTTATAATTTTCTTAAGAATGGTGATATTGACATAATCATTATTTTACCAGAAAATTTTTCAGAATCAGTTGAAAATAAAACAAATCCAGTTCTAATTTATCATATTGATGGATCAGATTTCCAAGCAATATCAGCCATTGAAATAGCTATTCAAGAGCCGATCGCTTTATTTAGAGCCCAAACAGATATGATAGCTAATTTTACGATTATGGTACCATATCTAGAATTTGATGTACCCTTTTGGGAGTCAGCAATTCTAAATTATGCAATCCCATTAATTTTGCCCATTATAATTCTTGGAACTACCATGAATTTAACTTCACTCTCAATAGTTTCTGAGGCACCACTTCCTCGGATGCTTATAACTCCAACTGCTAAAAGAGAAATAATTTTAAGCAAATTAATTGCGAATTCTGTAATTATGTTATTACAATCAACTGAAATTTTTGTAATGACCGCTTTCTTTGGATTATACAGTTTAGGTTCGTTGTTTTTATTCTTTTTAGTTTTAATTATGATTGGTTTTAGCGGTATTTGTATTGGATTATTTATTTCGGCTTTAAGCCCTACGGAACAAAGTGCAAATCAAATGTACTTAATTATGTTCATAGTAATAATGCTTTTTTCAGGAAGCCTTCTTCCTTTAGGTGATACTGAAGGAGGAATGCAAATTTTTATGAATTTACTTCCATTATCTAATGCTATACCAATGATAACAGATATAACTCTAAAAGGATTATCACCAAATTTGGTAAGTCTATTTTGGCTTAACTTAAGTTCTTTGATTTACGTTACATTAGCTTATATCATCTATATGTTTAAGAAATTGGAGGTGTAAATGACAAAATTGAAGAAGAGATCTTTAAAGCCTGGTATTAAAAAATTCAAAAATAAATTTTCGAAATTAAAACCAAATCTTGAAAAAGTCAAAAATAGAATATTAACATTAAAACCTGATTCTAAAAAAGTTATTAAAAAAATTTCAGGTTTAAAAACCAATGCTCTTAGAATCTTAAAACAAGTTAAAAAAGAGTTTAGGCTTTTATGGACGGATAAATTCAATTTATTCCTAGCAATTGTGATGCCCCCTTTAATAATTATCATGTTGGGCTTTACATTGACAGATGTGCCTCAAGAAACCGACGCCATACCCTGTATATTAATATCTTATGATTCTAATACATTTATCAATCAAAATGACTTTACTGAATCAAAATTAGATAACTATACTATGCCGTATGTAGACGCAGTAAATAAATCAAAAATGCTTGAATTAGTTCGATTTTATAATGCAACAGAGGAAATTTATGCTATGGAAGAGGCTAGAAATGAATTACTATCAGGAACAATCAATGTTATCATATCATTACCGGTCGATTTTACTGAATTCCTAGAATGGGGATTACCTGGTTTGATCGATTGTATTCCTGATTCCTCAAATATTCAATATATTCAACAGAATCTAAATTCTGTCTATGATTCAATCAAAATATTCATAAATGACAATAATCTGACTCCACAATTTACGGTTCAAGGGTTTGAAGAATTTGCTATTCCTGAAGGGTATAGCAGAAATTTCAATACTAGCATAATTATGGCTCTCTCTTTTATGGTTTTTGGTATTGCATTAGTGTTATCTATTTTAGTAATTGTCCAGGAGAAACCAATAGCACGACTTTTACTTACTCCTGTAAAGAGATCAGAGATTTTACTTTCTAAATATATCACCTATACCCTTGTATTACTATTTCAAGTTACTCTATTAATAATTAGCGGTTTATCTATGGGTTTATATGTAGCTGGTACCATCCCAGATTTATTTCTAGCGTTGTTTATGATAGGGTTTTCTGGATTAACGATGGGTGTTTTTATTAGTTCACAAAGCAAAACAAAAACTCAGGCTAACCAATTATTTCTCGCTACTTTTCTTGTGGCTGTTTTATTAAGTGGTATATTCATTCCTATTGAAAACATGCCTCCCTATTTACAAGTTATCGCATATATTCTACCATTATCTCATGGAGACCCGTTGCTTCGTGGCATAATTCAAAAAGGTCAGTCTATATTTGGACTCCACTTCTTTTGGTTATTAGCAATTAGTATAGTGTTAATAGTGGTTTCCTTTTTAATTTTCAAAAGAAGACAATATGAGGTGTAGAAATATCATTTCATTGAAATCAAAAAAGAGAATGGTAGATGTTAGGGATCTAAATGTTAAATTCGGTGAAAAACATGTTGTTCATGATGTTTCCTTTGTTGTTAATCAGGGAGAAATTATTGGACTTTTTGGAATCTCAGGAGCTGGAAAAACAACTATAGTGAGAGTAATGACATGTCAAATCGAAAAAAAGCATTGGACTGGAACGGTGAAGGTAACTGGGTTATCTCCTGAAAAAAAGAGTAACCATGCTCGGATTCTTAGCAATATCGGTTATGTTCCACAACTCGAATTGTTGAATTTGTATTTTGAATTAGATCCGATGGTAAATGTAGAAGTTTTCACATCTACCTATGGAATGAATAAACAAAAAGCACAAGAAACTGCTGAAAGGTTATTTAAAATCCTTGATATCCCTGAAGATACATGGAATAAGAGTGTTAAACGGATGAGTGGGGGAGAAAAAAAGCGATTATCAATGGCTATCGGATTAATTCATAACCCCGACGTTCTATTCCTAGATGAGCCAACAACGGGGGTTGACGCTTCAAAACGCTATGATATACTAAGTTATTTAAAGAAATTAAACCAGAAATTGAATACAACGATGTTTATAATTACACATGATTTGGAAGCCGCTTTAATATGTGATAAAGCGGCTATTCTAAGGGAAGGAAAGCTATTAGAGTTTGATACTTCTCAAAACCTAATTTCCTCTTTACCAAGTGAAGGATTAATAGCAAGATTTACAATTGAAAATCTAAATGAAAGGATTATCGAATTTATTAGAAATTTTCCACCGATAAGAAGAATTATTAGGGTTGGAAATGAAGCAATTGAAGTTCTCTTGGGAGATTTTGAAGAAAATCTGCCAAAATTGATTCACTATATGATTGAAAATAATATAATTGTTAAATCAATGAGTAAAGACATTGCTACTTTTAGACGATACTTTCAAATACGGATTCAAATGGAAGAAGAAAAAGAAAAAAGTCTCGAGAACGTGAAGGTGATAAAAAAATAATAAGTTTAGGTCGCAAAAGTAAGCGATTACTAAAATTAATAATAATTCTAGGTATTCTCGTTGGTGTACCTATTATTACATTAGCGCTAGTGAATGTTCGTTATACATCATACATAGAAGAAGATGATGTTAAATTCATTAAAGATAACGTTGCTTTTTTTGCATGGACTCATCAAAATGATCTTGGCTTATTTATTGAACCTAATTTAGATTCAAATTTCAGAGCAATTGACTCAATAAACTTTTCTATTGCTGAGGAATTTTCTTCTAGTTTAGAAAATCCTAATAATATTTCAAATAAATACATAAGAAAACTAAGACCAAATATCTTTTTTGATTATATTTTTGAAAAACAAAACTACGATGGTTCATATTCAGATGTGGGTGGACTTGGGAGTATGATTTCTACCCATAGTGCAATAAAAACTCTTGAGATTGCCAATAAATCTTATTTGAATCGAAAAATTCAACAAAATAAGACAGAAAATATTGTAAATTATCTTAATAATTCCTTGAAAGATAATGGCGAGGGGTTTAAGTTAATATCATTCCTTAATGAATCAGATATAATTTCTACATCTTGTGCTATTGATTTGGCGAATATGTTAAATGCTGGTGTTGTTCTCAAAAATGAAAACATATCAAAATATATTAATGCCACTTGGCTTGCTGGTAGCTATAAATTAACGAATGATGATCTGAGTATTGCATCAGCCGAAATAACATATTATGGAATAAAAGCTTTTCTTGGAATGAACATGACTTATACAGCTACAGAAGAATTTGCAATTTGGATTTATATAGGGTCACTTTATAGTATTATAGATGGAGGATTTGCAAACATTCCAGGGGGAGTTTCTGATGTAGAATCAACATATTATGCTTTATCATCTTTAAAAATACTAAATTTACCAAAACCTTTATCTTTTAATGAGAATAAAACCCTTGAATATATTATTAACTGCTCTAATTCAGATGGAGGTTTTGGATCACGTCCGGGATCAGATTCTATTTCAGATTTTACTCCTGGATGGGCTGCACTGAAATCAATTGAAATTCTCAAACAAGATAAATTAATAAATAATAATGATATTATAAATTCTACTTTAAGATATTATGAATGGCTTCATTTGTTTCAAGGTAAAAATTCTTTATTTGGTCGTACGACGATTGAAGCTAATTTTTATGGAGTATCTGCACTTTATAAATATAATTCTGTATATATTGATGAAGATTTCATTACTAAAGATATCTTAGAGAATATTTTGCTCTTTGTTGACCAATGTTATAATCAATATGAAGGAGGTTTTGCATCCACTCCAGGGGAAAACACAACTCTATTTGCTACTTATTGTGGGTTGAATATTTACAACATGCTTTACCCTTCTACTAATAAATGGTTTGATGAATTTGAAATTGGGAATATAACAAAATATTTGGTTGATCTCCAGAATCCTGATGGTGGTTTTAAGATCGGGGGAGATGTGGATGTAATTTTATCAATGTATGGTCCATTTCATCAAGTTTTCTTGTATTTCATTAATTCCAACATTTCTACTATGGAGAGTACATATTGGGGATTATATTCACTTGATATTCTTGACAGGTTAGCTTTTATCGATAATGTTAATCTTACTCATTGGTTGAGATCATGTCAAAATCCTGATGGTGGATTTTCAATATTTGTGGGATTTCATAGTGATGTGATTTCAACGTATTTTGCATTAGAGATATTTACAGATTTATTAAATTCTGAACCAATGTCTAAAATAGCTTCAATCGAATTTTTAAAAAATGCACAGACTTCTGATGGTTCATTTTCAGTTTTACCCGCCCTTGGAGCCTATTTAGGATTGCCATCAACATTTTTAATAACATATTTTGGATCAAAAGGTCTTTATGATTATAGATTTCAACCCGAAAATATTAGAAATACATTAAATTGGTTTGCTCAATGTATTAGTTCAAATACAGGAGGAGTTGGAGATAATCCAGGATTTGGGGGAGATTTAAGAAATACTGCTAATGGTATTATAATCATAGATGAATTAAAATATGACCAGAGTTTTGATTCTAAACCATGGACACAATTATTAATTTATATCTTATTACTAGAAGCTGCTGGAATTGCTTTATTCATTTTATTCAAATTGTATCAAAGACTTTCAATACCACAAAGGATTAAGTTATTATTAGGAATTGGTGGAAAACTTAATAAAGTTTATTTAGAAAAACTTTCTGCCATAAATTGTGAAAATTTAAGTGTTTATGCAGGGGGAAAGCTAATCGTAGATTCTGTCTCTATGAATGTAGAACACGGTAGAATATTAGGAATTTTAGGAGAGAGTGGTGCCGGTAAATCTACTTTCATTAAAGGTTTACTCGGTATGAGAAAAATTACAGGATTCTGTCAAGTGTATGGAATGGATATGAATAGAAGTACATCAAGAAGAATTCGACCTATATATGGTTATGTCCCGCAAGATTTAGGTAAAATATACCACAATTTTACGACGTTTGAGAATTTATTATATTTTGGGAATCAATATGGGCTTACAGAAAAAGAAATAATAAGTAAAGCTAAAAGAATTTTACGTAGCTTGGAAATTGAAGATAAAATGGATGAATTAGTCAAAAATCTGTCGGGTGGACAAAAAAGACGGGTTAGTATCGCAATAGGATTAATTCATTCTCCTATGTTCTTAATATGTGATGAACCGACGTCAGGTCTTGATCCTGTGGTAAGGGAGCATCTATGGATTGTATTAACAAAAATTAATGAACAATTTAATACAACATTAGTAGTTATAACACATTATCCTGAAGAATCCAGATTTTGTAATCTTGTCGCAATTTTTGGTAGAAAACGTGGAATGATAGATTATGGAGATCCTAAAATGCTTTTAAGTAATTTACCTGGGAAAGGCAGGTCAATTGAAATAATTTTCACTGATATACAAGAGAATATGATAGAAAGACTTGAAATGATTGAAGGGATAGAAAAGGTTTTAGAAAACAAAGCAGGTACAGATTTTTCAATATTTACTAATTTAAATATTGATGATCTGATAGAAAAAATTGAAGAAGAGACAGGTAAAGATTCAATTCAAGAAATAAAACAAATTGATTCTAAAATGGAACAATATTTCCGTTATAAAGCAATGGAGGTGCCTAAAGTTGAAAAACTCTAGTGCATTAAAAAAAGCTAAATTAATGGAGGAACCGAGAAACATTGAATTGGAGCGTCTAAGATTAAAAATTTTAGACGCAATTAGATTTTCTAGACGTTTTTGGATGACTTATAGAGAAAATACATTTGGTATTGCATCAATTTTGAATTTAATTTATAAAAAATCCTTTTTTGAAGTATTATTCTTTACAAACAAAGATGTTATGGAAAAAGGAGTGCCATTATTAGAAATTTATACTCCAATAGAAGAGGAAATTGATTTTAATGAAATTATTGTGGAACCTGATTTTGATGAAGATGGTCTTGTTAGTCCAAGTAAAATTATAGGACGTATGAGGAAATTAATTAGAAGGGAATTTCAAAAACATCTGGCTCTTCTAGAAACTGAAGCAAAATTAATTGATGAAAAATTTGAAAATTATGTAATTGATAATAATCCTTATCATAAAGAAATAAGAATATCTTTCCCTTATTTTGTTATAGAACTAAAGGTAAATTTTGAAAATTATCCTCTTATTCCGTCATTTTCTTTTTCAAAAACACTTTTAAAAGTTTTAAAAGAAAGAGAGTTTAATGAAGAAGAGATAATTAAAAATTGGAATGAAATAAATCCACCACATATTTATCAATTAATCGAAAAAGTATGTGAACTTGTATCAAGACGTCTTAAAATTGATCTATTAAGGGAACACTCTCAATATTTAGTTATTAAAAACCTATCCATAAATGATAGTATTAAGAATGTTTCATTTAAAATTCATAAAGGTAAATCAATAGGGATAATTTTTGAAGATGAACACTTGAAGAATGTAAGTCATGATTATGATATTTTGAATTTATTTCAAGCTATTTCTGGTAGTTACTCCGATTTTTCTGGAACTATTGAAATTTTTGGAACGCCTATTCAATTATTAGAAAAAAAGGAAAAAGAGAGCATCTTTATTTTACCTCAAGCCTATGAATCAAAAATACTAAATATGAAAATTAAGAAAGCAATCTACTATGGTATAAATATTAAAGAAATTATTGAACAGAAGAAATCAATTTTAAACCAAATTTTAAAAAAAGCAGGAATAACTCCTAGTTTAGATGAAATTATGAGTGATTTATTTGCAAAAGCAGCAATGAGAATGATTTTCAAAAAAAGAGCGTATATCAACAGTGCTTTAGAAGTTACGGGATTATTAAATAAAAAGAATAAAAGATTTTCAAAATTAACACAATTAGAATTTCTCTTATTTTCAATTGGAAGAGCCTTACTTCAATCACCCTCAATAATTACGTTTTTGATACCACTTATAATTTTAGATCGACTAGAATATGAAAAATTTAATAATTACATAGAGAAAATTAAAAAAGAATTCCGTGTGATATTAGTATTTCATGGCCCTGAAGGAATTGTATCAAATTGCGATCAGATATTGACTATTAGTAAAGATGAATCTAAGATTGGAACATATAATAAACTAATTGAAGAATTACCTCAATCTGGTGAAATAATAACAATTGAATTAAATCATCCTGATGAAAAATTGATAAAAAAACTTTTTAAATTTGAGGAAATAGCTAAAATCAGAGAAGAACGAAAAAATGAAAAATATAAATTATATTTAAACTCTGACCCTAATCAGATGGTAATTCGATTAACAGAATTATTTGGTCAATATCTATTTAGTTTTAAAAGATATAAGGCATCTTTAGGGGATTATTTGGAATTTTTTGAAAATACATAAAAATTTATTAAAATATTATAAAAAAAGTTGTGAATTATGATAAAAAGTTTATATATCTTGGATGAGAATGGAATCCTGTTATATTCCAAAAATTACATGAAAAAAAAATACGATCAAAATATATTAATAGGTTTTTTCTCATCAATCTCTAACTTTAGCAGAGAGGCATTAGGAACTATCGTTAAAAATGTTGATCTAGGGGAAAATAATAAACTCATTTTAGTACCAATATCAGAAGAAAGAATTCTTGGAGCCGCTATTGTAAGTGATAATGATAATAACGCGCTGGTCAGACTTATTCTTACAAATATCATGCAAGATTTTATTGATGCTTTTTCGCCTGATTATGACCCGAATACAATTTTCCCTGATGACATGGAAAGAATTATTAATAATAATTTAAAAGGGAAAACCATGCAATCCCCTAGGATAAGAATGTTAATGTCTTGGTTGATCGCAGGGCCTTTGTCTTACTTTTTGATACTATTGAGTATCAACGTAACATACTTCATATATGATTTTTTTAGATTAAACCGATTCGTGACTCCAGAACAATTATTCGATAGATTTATGCCGTATTTAATATTATTATCGACAGTAAACATTATCATTTTATTTTTGCTTCCAAATTTAGTTCTAGGCTTTTTAGCTCCAAACTGGAAAATTGCGGTCTTAAATTCCTTCATTTATCTCGTGATTTCTATTACGCTATATTTTTATTCAATAGCACCCAATTTCGCTTATATTGTTATTGGAAATTTACCCTTAAGTTTAATATTTTCACTGTTTTTTCTCTTTCTTGGTATGAGATATTCATCAAAAAAGTTTTTAAAGGACTAATTTTTTAATTATTCTTTTTATTTTATAATAAGTTTAAATATTACAATTTAGAAGTATTACTAATCCTTAGATTTAACTTGTTATTTCTATAATTATTATGGTTGTTTATTGCAAAACCAATAAAATCCAAGTAATCTGTCCCATTTGTAAAACAAGAGATATCATCGGTATTCCAGAAAGAGAACTAAAAAATAACAATCATTTAACTACAGTTTCAATCCAAAAAGGATTGATATGCCCCCATCATTTTCAGGTTTTCGTAGATAAGAATTTTCAAATTCGCGGATATCAAAAAGTAGATCTTGAATTAAATCAAGATAATTCAATAAAACTAAGAAATGGTGTAAAAGCTTTCAATCAGAAAGAAAAAGATAATTCTAACTTATTTGAAACAATAACTCTTGACAGTAATAACGTTAAGTATGCCCCCCTAAACAAGGTTGAAAATAGAGAAAATAGTGGCTATAAACCAAACACTAGTATTAAAACTAAAAATAAAAAAATGACTTTAAAAGAAATTTATGATGAATTTTGGGAATTTATCGATGATGATAATAGTGAATTTCAAAAGTTTATTATTAATGATAAAAAACGTAAAAATATTGCAAAATATACTAATTTAAACCAAATATCTAATCACTAGAATTAAAGAAGGAAATCTAATTAAAGATAAATAAATCTCTCTTCTTATAATTAAATTGTTTTTGTTAAATTTTGGACTTAATACCTTTAAATATAACCTATACTTATACCTATATTAAGCATTTGGGTATATTCTACTTAAATGTGAAAAAATCTACAAAAATGGGAGAAAGCTAATGAAAAATGTAAGAAAAATAGATTATGTAATTTTAGCAACTATTCTTCTGCTTTGTCTAAGTTTATTTACTCCTAATAGACTTATTGAAATTAATCCTAGTGATATTTCAATTCAAGAGAATAGAGTAAAAATTAATACTTTGCCTATTTTCAATTATACTATGACTCTTGGAGCTCCCTATAATTGGATAGATGCTTCTGGTGGAGAGGAGTTACTTTTAAGTACAGACCATTGGAAAGAAATAGTTTTACCATTTTCTTTTTCCTTTTATGATCAAACATTTTCTAAAATATATTTATGTACAAATGGATATTTTAGTTTTACTTATCAATATCCTGAGGAATGGAATAATTTACAATTCCCTCTAGCAGATCCAAAGTTTCATTATGTAATTGCTCCATTTTGGGATGATGTAAGAATTGCTTATGCAGGTGGCAGTGGAAGTATCTATGTACAATCTTTTGGTACTTATTGGGTGGCGGAGTGGTTAAATGTAGATCATTATCATGGATATTTACTCGGATCATTTGAACTGGTTTTATATGAGAATGGAAGTATCATTTTTAATTACGATTACCTTGATTATATGGATCTCGATAATGGATATACTTGTGGGTTAAATTTAGGGGTGGATACAAATTATTATAATTCATATCAAGGCTTAAACGATTTAACTGATGATTTTTCAATATTATTTACTTATCCTGATTCTCTCACTGTTAATACACCTGATATTACGAGTTCTTGGGAAACAGATAGTTCTCATCCCATTAACTGGATATCAACAGGTAGTATTTCTGATGTCAAAATAGAATTATATGAGAATGATATATTTGTTATGGAAATTGTGGCAAGCATACCTAATGATGGTGATTTTTCTTGGTTAATACCTACAACCCTTGTGGATTCTACTCTATATCAGATAAAAATCAGTGATGTTGCGAATCCCGACACCTACGATTTCAGCTCCTATTTTGAGATATTCACTCCTGAGTCTATAAAAGTCACTATTCCTAATAGCCTATCTGTATGGGAGACAGGTACTTCTCAAAATATTACTTGGACCTCGACAGGTACCATTACAAACGTAAAAATCGAACTCTATAAGAACGGTGGGTTTATGTTGGGAATCATTGCAAGTACATCTAACGATGGCTCTTACACTTGGGATATACCAACAGATCTCAATAATTCTGATCAATATCGGATAAAAATCTCTGATGCTTCTTATCCTTCTACATACACTTTTAGTGATTATTTTGAGATTGAATCACCTGCAGAAGTAGGGGAAGAGGAAGAAGAGGAGGAAGAACCCAGTGATGGTGCAATTCCAGGATACTCAATATATATAGTGATCGGCGTAGTTGGCCTAGTTTCAATAATACTGTTTAAAAAGCGATTAAAATTAATAAAATAAATCCCTTTTTTTATTTAATTTTTTTATATAATACACCTATTTCAAAAGTAGAGCGACTTTACTACGATATTTATAGAAAATTTAAAGTTATATTTTTTAAATTAAATTGTCCTTCAAAATTGATTTAATTCTTTTCTTTTATCCATATTAAACTTTAATTTTTATTTCTTTCAAAGGTTCAAAATAATAATAAATATTCTTACAATTTTGTTCATATTTATGTCTTTTTTAATGAAGTTTACCAGTAATCACATATTAATCATAAGAAAAAAACCTCGCATGTTTGAATAAGATATGAGAAAATTTAATATTCTGTATTTAATTTTCCCAAATATCAATTATTAAAATAAAAAATCAAAAATAGAAAGATAAATCAAAAGGTTAGAAATTATGAGCTACAAATTACCGGATGAAAAAGATCTGGAGGCCATGATAGGCATCGTCGGCAAGGAATACGCTTCAAATAACAAAGCGATTACAGCATCTTACCTGGCGAAATCAGTGATGGGTTTAGAAATCCATTATCCCAAAGCGGATTATGACTAAAGAGCCAAATCCCTGATATCGTCGTTCGCCCCAAATATGTTGAAGAGATTCGTAAGATTTTAGTATATTGTACTCAAGAAAAAATAGCTGTAAGTCCTGTCTCTGGTGGATTATCTGGCGGTTTTTCGTGTCCAACGATCAAACCTGGAGGAGTTCTTCTTGATTTAGGAAGAATGGATAGAATTATTGAAATCGATGAAGAAAATCGGTTTTGTGTCGTCGAACCGGGAGTTACCATAGGAGAACTCTGGGCATATATGCATAAAAATCATCCTGATTGGGCACCACCAATACCAGATGGAGCTCCACCAGCCTCTACAGTTATGGGTGATGCTATTGATAGAGGATTTTCATTATACACTTCAAGTGTGGGACCACAAGGTGACAATTTTATGTGCGCTGAAGTTGTGTTTCCAAATGGCGATGTTTTAAGGACTGGTTCTTGGGCATTACCAACTGCGAAACCATTCTACAAATATGGAATTGGTCCTGATATATGGTCGTTTTTAATGGGCAGTCAAGGGACCATGGGGGTAATCACAAAAGTGGTTGTAAAGATTTATCCACATCCCGAATTTAAAACAATAGTTGTATGGGGCATGTCAAATCCCTATGACATGCAGAATTTAACATTAGAAATCCAAAAGCAAGAATTTGGGATTTCCCATCATTGTGTAATGGTCCAAGGGGGCAATTATCAACTAGTAATGACTCGATGGCCAAAGGATAAAATACCTCTCGATTATAAATTCTATGAAGAAATAGGTATTTCGAAATGGTGGATGAATTTTGAATGCTGGGCTCAAACACAGGAAGAATTAGACTATGTTACAAATAGAATTGATGAAATGGCAAAAGATTACAAAAAGAATAGAGCTAAAGACCCTGATTCAATAAAACCTCAGAAGCTCCATCCAAAACAAATCGCAAGCAGATTAAAAAAGCCGAACAAAATTGCTGTTCCTTATAGTTTCTGGGATGCCGGTTTTCTATTTATTACATGGTACACTCCATGGCCAGAATGTGCCCATTTCTGTGAAGTATATTGTAACGCAATGGAAAAATATGGTTTTCCCCCCACGATGTGGGTTGCTTCAATTGAGCGTGGTAGACAAGCAATTTGTATGCCTATCATTTGCTTTGATAGCACAAAGACAGAAGAAATCGAAAGAGTTCAAGAATTGAATAGAGAGACTACTGAGTATGGTTTGAAACAAGGATGGTTGAATTATCGACCAGATCCATACATTCACATTAAAGCTTATTATCAATCTGGAATGTACTGGAAATATTTACGAGCAATTAAGAAACTGGTTGATCCAAATGGAATTTTACATCCTGGGAGGCTTGCCCTTCCATAAAATAAAGGAGGTGTGATAAAAAAATGTCTATAAAAAATATTACAGGAATGAAAAGATTAGAAGAATTAAAAAAAGATATATACCGCTGTATTCATTGTAAAGCTTGTAAATTTGCTTATTCTGGTGAACCAAGTAGAGACGGAGTTGGTGAATGGAAGGGTAAAACGAATAGAACGTTTTTATATGAAGGAATGGTTGAAGCTTGTCCAGCGGGTATAGAATATGGATGGGAAGCGTTTTGGAATGCTGGAAAGATGTGGATTGCGCGTTCCATTCTTAATGATGACTTAGAATTCTCAGAGGAAGTAAGAGATGTTTTCATGCCTTGCATTACATGTGGTCAATGTGCTGCCCAATGTGAAAGCAAAGTTCGCACAGTGGATATAATTGAATCCTTAAGAGCAGCATGTAGTGAATCTGGTGTTCCAATGATAGAAAGGCATCAATACGTAGATAAATTAGTGAAAGAGTTAAATAATCCTTATGGTGGGAAAGCAGAAGAACGATTTAAATGGGCTAAAGATGCGGGATTAGAGAAATATATTGATAAAAAAGGGGCCAAATATGCCTATTATGTTGGATGTACCGCAAGTTATCGCCAAACTAATATAGCTATCGCGACATGTAGAATTTTCGAAAAATTAGGGATAGATTTTACTTTAGTTAATGATGAGGTATGTTGTGGAAGCCCATTCTTTAGAATTGGTTCTGTAACAACAGCTAAAGATCTAATGAAGAAAAATCTTGAAAATTTTAAAGACTTTGACATGGTATTTTTCTCTTGTGCGGGATGTTATAGAACCTTTTTAGTAGATTATCCCAAATGGATAGAAGAAGATGAACTTCCCTTTAAAACTAAACATGCATTCGAAATGATATCTGAATTAATTGTGAAAGAAAAAATTAAATTTAAACCAAATAAGGAATTAAAAGGGAAGGTAGTGACTTATCATGATCCCTGCCACACAGGTAGACATTTCGGCCTCGATATGGAGCAAAGGATGATTGAAAAATCTAAGAACTTAATGATTGACATGAGGAAAGTTAAACAACAAATAGAAGTATGGTATGATAAGCCGAGAGTAATTCTTAGAAAACTTGAAGAAGATGTTGGAATAAAATTTGTTGAGATGTATCGTATTAAGATGGATTCAATGTGTTGTGGTGCGGGAGGGGGAGTTCGTGCAGGATATCCAGACTTTTCTCTGAGAACCTCTAGTTTAAGATGTGACGAAGCCAATGCTGTAAATGCCGATATTTTAACAACCGAATGCCCATTCTGTTGGAGAAATCTATCTGATGCGAATGATTTGTATAATCACGAATTGCAAGTATTAGGAATTCTTGAGATGATTAATGAGTATGATTTATTAGAGGTTCTTGAAGAACCCACACACGAAGATATTATAGCAATAATAGGCCGAGCAATATAGAATAAATAAAATAATTTCACTTTTTTTTATAATATTATATTTTACTACTATTTAATTAGTTAATTACACTATTGCTACTAAATTTAAGTGAATTAATAGGAGCATAGTGAAATTATATCTATTTTAACTTTTTTTAATTATTTATCTAGATTCATCTTTAATTTTAGGAGATATATTTAAAAAGTTAGCAAACTTAATGCTTAATTAAGAAATTTACTATACATTTTTGTGTTATTGTATGAATAAAAAGAAATTAATTCCAATTATAGCTTTAGTGATGATTGCTGCCTTAGTTATTGTTATACTCATAATATTTATTCCACCAGGTAAAAAACCAATCCCCAGTGCGAGAAAAGCTATTATTATAGCAAGTGCGAATGATTTTCAAAAAAGTGAACCAGAGGATGATTTCAATGAAGGAACTGATGCAAATTTTAGTAGTGAGACAGGTCGATGGGTGGAAAATTGCACTAATGGTTATGGAGGAATAGATAATGACCTTGGTCATGATGGTGCTCCTGGAGTTATAAAATTAATTGCTTATTCCGGGGGCGGCTATGTTAATATGGAATATGTATTTAATTGGACGAAATATTATCCACTATATGAATTTGCTATCTATAATCTTTCTGCTTGGGTTAATATTACAACTAATTGTTGTCCAATGACACCTGCTACAATAATACCTCCAGGACCAGGGGCAAGAATAGGGTTACGGTGGTTAAATTCTAGCAATGGTGTAGTGAGAACGGACTGGTCAAAGGGGATTTTTGAAACTAAAACAGGATGGATTAATCTAAATGTAACAGGCATCGTCGACAATTCTACCTTAAACGAAATTACTCAATTACATTTAGTTTTAGCAGTTGAGGGCAATATGACAGGTACTGATATGGTGCTTTTTGATGATGTTAGAGTAGAACGATGGATTTCTGTTAATGTAACAAATCCTATAAATCCAATTCCACCTCCAGGTAAAATTGACTCAGATGGATTTCCTGCGCAAGCACTCCAAGTCTATTGGATCTTGAAGCATCATGGATATTCTGATGAAAATATATTCCTAATGTTATATCATAAAAATGATAATATAATTGATATAAATGCGAATGACGGTGTCTCAAACGATTTAACAGAAGCTATTATTGATGTGGAAGATGATGATGTAAATAATAGTAGATTCAAACAAGAACTAAATGTTTCAATCGAAGGATCGTTTGCTTCTAGCATCAAATCAAAAGATCAATTAATAATTTATATGGTTGACCATGGATCGAATAAAATAGCCGGTGGTGGTAATGCTACATATCATTTTGAAGCAGATGATAGCTATATATCTGAAACCGAATTTTTTAATTTAGTTAGACAGATCGATTGTGATCGTATGATGATAAACATCGATAGTTGTTTTAGTGGTAATTTTTTAAACATAAATTCAGATATAGGACAAAGTTGGTATAATATATCCAATTCCATTCTTATAACATCAACAACAGATGTTTTCTCTTGGTATTGGCGAGATAATAATAATTTAGATGGTTTTGCTGGTTCTTGGTTTTTCCATATATTTTGGGATCGTTTAAATCAAAATCAAACAATAGAAGATGCATTTGACTATGCTAAAAATTATATTCCCGCAGGACAAAAAATTCCTATTATTCAAATACAAAACCCATTAATACAAGATAATTTACGAATTAAAGATACTTGGAGTTTTAATAGCATTCCTCAATTGTAAATGTAATATTTCATAATTTCATATCTTTTTTATTTATAATTTCCTGAAATCTCAGAGAATTTAAGGTGGAGATGAAATTAGCTAACTTGTTGGTTTTTTAATAAAGCTAATTTTTATGTACCTTAAGTTTAAATTATACTTAGAATTAATTCTTAATTAAGTTGATACCAATAACGGACTATAATGAAGATAATGTTTGAAAAGAATAAACTCTTCATTTTTTCTTTAATTATTATTTTAATAACTCTTAATACCTCATTTCTAATACAACAAGAACCATTTATATCTACAATTTCAAATAATAAAATGGAAGATATAAATGTGCATGATATAAAACAATCCGCTAATAATGATACAGTTGCTCCAGTAATTACATTTGTTCAGCCATCCACGAATAATTCAGTTATTAAGAAAAATTTCTATGAGATCATTGTTAATGTTTCCGATGATCACCCGCCTGTGTCTGGTAATGTTATTGTTCAAATTTCGAACATTAGCACCTCATTATTTAATGCCACAATGGCTCTAAAAGGAGATGAACTTTGGTTTTTTACTTGGGAGAATATTTCTTCTTATCCTAATTATGAGTTCTACAAAATTGAAGTTTGGGCTAAAGATTCATCACTTAATGGTAATAATAATTGGTCTAGAGCATATTATATTATTTTAAACCTATCAGAAAAATTATCTCCAGGTATTCTAAATGTGGCAATCTATATTTTTTTTGTCTGCATAATTTTCGCACTTATTTTCGTTTACATTAGAAAAAAAAGTGCCTTTATCAGAACTACGGAAAAAAAGTAGATCTTTAAATCATACTTTTTTTGAATCAAGTGATTTTTAATTCAAGAGCTAATATTCATAAAGAGATTTAAAAAGTATGAAAATGACAACTAAATGTTATTTTCAACAAAAGATATTAATTATTTTTTTTATCCAAAAAAAATATATGTTAAAATTTTCATTAATTACAAAATAATAAAAAACACTGTTTTTGGGGTTTATTTTAGTTTGGCTAATGTTCAACAGAAATCTGCTTATCCGTATATTACTGAATTCAAAAAAGAACCATTTAAATCTTTTATTATAGTAAAACAAAAAGATATAGGGAACTTTTATTTAAGTGACTATAATGATCTTATTAAGTTCTATGAATTTTTTAATAATAATTTAGTAAATACCTCTAATTTAACGCTAGAAAACATTTTTTGGTTTTTATTACTAAAGAAATATCTTAAAGACGAAAAGAAGATAAAAAAGAATGAAATATTTGATTTTATTAAAAAATGTGAAATTCAACAAAATGAAAAATTAGGATTTAAATTATCTCCTAATATACAAAAAATTCCTGATATCTACTCAACATATTTAGCATTAGCGTGTTTGAAAAATTTAGGATTTTTAGAAGAATATTTATCCTCTGAAAATATTAAGTTAGAGATTAAAAACTTTGTTTTATCACATGAAAAGAAAAATACTTTTATGCACTGTCATGATGAGCAATGTGACGTATGCAAAAAGATTTCACCAGGAAGAACTTTATTTTTTGTTTTAGAAATATTTACAATTATAGGAGTTGATGTTCGTCTTAATAGAGATCAATTTCGAGGGTTTTTTGATGAAAGTAGAAAAAAAGGTTATGGGTTAATTTTTAAATTACTTTGCCAAAAATATTTGGATTTAGATTCTGAAGTTAAAGATAAGGAAATCCAATATCTACACCAATTTCAAAATGAAAGTGGTGGTTTTAATTTAAATCATCTGGGAAATATTAATGATACTTTTTGGATTGTGTATGTTCTTAACCTATATTCATGGTTTTTAGATTATAATCCTGCAGGAATATATTCCTTTATAAATAATAAATTAAATGAGATTCTGAGTAATCAATCAAATTGGAATGTTTATAAATTACATGATGTTTCAAAATTGACAATCCTTTTATCATTTGTGTGGAAGAAATTCATTGATGAAGTAGAAAGAACCTTATTTAAGCAAATTGAGAAAGAAAAATTCATAGATTTAATTCAATTAAAAACTAATTTTGGTTTACTTAACGATGTTGAAGATATAATATCATATATTAATCTTAATTATAATTTTAAGTTAAGAATTTTAGATAACAAGATTGAATTCAAAAATTTTCTTAGAAATTTGAGTCAAGGGAGGCAAGAATTCATTAAAGAATTTTATGATCAAATTAATAAAAATAGTATTGTTTCTCTTTCTGCTCTTTATAAGAAATATAAAACTTTAAACTATGAAACATTGAAACTGAGAGAAAGCATCTTTCCAATTATTAAAGAAATGATAGAGAGAAATTTTTTCAAGGGAAAAATTAAAGCTAAGAAACGATTTTTATCAAAAACAAGATATCTATTTTATTTGGACTATATTTATAAAAAAATAATTATTTGCGATACAGAAATAAATACTGAGAGAATCTTAGAGGAAAAAGAGAAATTGGTGGATATTAAGAATGATATTTATAATATGACATTAAAGCTTAAAAAAATTGATTATCAAATAAAAGAAGAAATAGAAAGTTACCTCTTAATTAATGAAATTAACTATTCCAAAGAAAGATTAAAATTTATTATCCGAGATGCTTTAATGGAAGCTGATTTTTTAAATGAGAACATTGAAAATTCATTTAATGAAATTTTATATTATATTAACCTTCAAGCAGTATTAAGGTCAGAGATTGCTGAATGGGAGCAGACTTATTCTATCTTACCAAAGAAGCTAGCAGAAGTTGAAGCATATCTAAAGGGAAAAATACAAGAAAAAGAAGAGCTAAGAAATTTAAATGATATATTAGACAATTTAAAGGAAAAAGTTGTAATAATAGAAGATGATTTAAATAAGAAATTTGATGCTTTTACGAAAAAATTTAGGGAAGTCTTAGAAAAAGAATACAAGAATGAAAAATTTAATCTAATGATTAAAGAATTAGATATAATAACTCAAAATGTTAGAAAATATGATAGTTTAATTTATAAAGTCTCTCAACAAATAACGTCAAAAGAAAGGAAAGTCGTTAAAAAACATAAGAAAGTAATTAATAATTGGGTAAAAGTTAAAGAAAAATTCGAAAATGTATTTAATTTTTATACAGATGGTTTTCAATTTTTTAACAATAAATTAAAAGAAGTTGAAGAAATAGAAGAAAAAGTTAGTGTTCATATATCCGAAATTGGTGAAAAAGCTAGATATAAAATTAATTCAAATCAATTTCAAGAAGCTTTTACAATTATTAAAAAAGAATCTGATTTATTATTATCTGCAAAAATAAATGAAATTAAAGATCTTCATGTTGTTATTAAAAATGAGATAAAACAAAAACAGAAGCTCTTTATATTATATAAACATTTACAAGAAAAACTAGACAATTTAGAATCATATATTATTGATTTAATAGCAAAACAGGTTCAATCTTTAAAGAATAAAGTCTTAGAAGAGAGAAATAGATCTAAAATAGAAGATTTTGACAACTTTACAACACAAGAAATTCTCAAATTTAAATCCAAATTAACAGAAATCAGAAATTATTTTAATCAATCAGATAATTTAAAGGTTGAGATTGTAATAAAACAATGTGACTCTCTAAATTCAGATTTTGAAAAAGCTAACAAATTATACTTAAAAAAATTAAGTGATTGTCAAAAAGAAATTGAAGATTTTAATGAAAAGTCCAAATTAACTATTATGCAATGGGAAAAATTTACTAATTTTTTCAACAATGAGATTTCGGTCCTAAAAGATGAATATATTAATAATATCATTACTAACAGAATTCATTCCATGGTAGTTGAGAAAAAAACGGATAATATTGATCTTCTTGACCTAAAGAAGGAGCTAAAACTTTCTTGTAAATTTTTAATTAATAGATTAAAAAATATTATTGATATTTCAAAAATAAATGCACAGCTTAACGAAGATGATAAATCACTCTTAGTTTTTACTGATTTTTATTACTCAAATAAAGAACTCAGGAATTATATAGACAATAATTTATTGAAGTTAAATAGAGAAAGAATTGGGAAGATTTTAGCACTTTATGATTCAAGTATAAGAAATAGAACATTAAATACAAACATGTTAGAACTTCAAAATCGAATTAAAGATTTACAAATTTTTAAAGAAATCATTCCGAAACAATTTTATGACAAATTGAATGAATTAGGAATAAATAAAGAAAGAGAAGAATTTATTGCAACTAAACAATATTTTGAATCGACTTTAGAAAATGATGAATTAGCTATTAAAACTATAAAAACCAACTTAGATCTTTTTAATAAAATGCAAAATTATATCGAAAATAAATATAATTCTCTTAGAATTGAATTAAAAGAATTTTTTAACAAATTCATAAAGGAATCTGAAAAAAGGGATTCTTTTTTTGAAGTTGAAGAGATTCTTAAGAATAAGGAAGAATATTTTAAAGAGAAATTAAACCAATCAAGGGGTAATATAGAAGAGGAAATTAAAAAATTATCAAGTAAGACTAATGATTCAGAAAAATTAATTCCTGAAATTAGAGAATTTTATGTTAAAAGAAAGAATGATTTCTTAAATGATTATAACAATAAAATGGAAAAAACTAATGAGCAAATTGAGCTTTTAAAAAATGAATCTTTCCGTGGGAAATTATTAGCATTTATTAATAATAAAAAAATCCATTTAAGCCAATTACTTGGTAATTTAGAAAGAAAAGTTGAGGATCACATCGAAATTAAGGAATTTAAAAAACTTAATGTAATTATTCAAAAAAGAGCAAAAAGTATTGAAACCGAGATAAAAGAAATAAATAAAATTGCTAATGTTAAGATTAAAGAATTTAATAGACAATCAAAGAATTTTAATCAAATCTCTAAGTTTATTCTAGAAGATTTTGATAAATTTATAAACGAATATATGGAGATACTAAATGAGAAAGTTAAAGCATTAGAAAGATTGATTCTAAAAGCTTATATTGAAATGACTATTAAAGCAGTCGCAAATGAATATTTAACGATTGCGTTCCTGAACCAGGAATTAAAAATCAAGAAGCAAAACATTCAGGATCATTTATTATATTTAATAAGTGAAGAGAAATTACAAGGAAAGTATGATCCTAGATGGGGGATTTATTTTGAAAATCCTGAAGTATTAAATGATATCGATGAGTCAGAGCTTGAAGTGATTAAAAATACAAATTTTAAAGTATACATGGCTCTTAATCGCTTGAAAAACTTCACTAGTCAATATTATACTATTATTGCATTTTTTACATCAATTATAACCCTATCATATTATTTATTCCTTTTTAGTGGAGGAAATCCTGCTTTGCTTGCCTTTCCAATAATATTAACTATTTTTGTATTAGGTTATTACTTATTTAAAAAAAAAAAAGAAGAGAAAGTTAAGTAAAATGTTGTTATTCATAATCCATGAGATAATGAACTAAATTATCTTGTTTTTTAAGGTAACCTAAATAACACGCTTGATTAAAGTGAACGTTAAACTTATGATCAATTATTTCTTCAATACAGGCAAGGTCTTGGAATCTTTTAAACTCTAATTTTCCATTTTCACCATAAGTTTTAACAATTTTAATTAAAGTTTTTACATTTTTATTTAAATAAATTTTTTTACTTTTATGTTGTTTAGTTTTTTTTCCTTTTAATTTAAGTATTTTATCTTTTAATGAGGGTAATTCCATTTTTATCAAATCTGAATAAAATGTAACACCACATTCTTTAAGTTTTTGAAATCCTTTGCTATTACAAAATTTATCTAATTGGGTAATGATATCTTCAATTGAACGATTTGCTAAAAACTCATTTTCTTTTTCTTTTCTATCATTAAAATTAGTAATAAGACCTAATTCTGAACATTTGGAATTAAGTGTTGAAAATGTAATGCTTTTACGATCTAAATTAGTAATTAACTTAATTTGTTCAGGATAAGATAAAACTGACTTCATAAATCCTTCTTTTCTCCTTGCAACGATGTGAAACGGAACATCAACTGTGTTTTCAGTTACAAGTATATAACATCTTCCTGGAGCAAATCGTCCAGTCCTTCCTCTTCTTTGAATTAATCTGATTTCAGAGGGAACAGGTTCGTAAAAAATTATGGCATCTACATTAGGTATATCTAAACCCTCTTCTGCTACACTTGTAGCAATTAAGATATTAATTTTTCCTTCTCTGAATTTTTTTAAAATTTCAATTTGTTCACGTTGAGAAAATCCATTATCATCAATCTTGTTTGTCTGACCTATGAATTTTTCAACTTTTAATTGATCATTAAAGACATTACATAGTATTCTTTTTAGAAACTCAGCCATATCTCGATATTGAGTGAATATTAGAATTTTCGTATTGTTAAATTCTTCATTTTCTTCTTTTATAATAGAAATTATCTTATTCACTTTAGGATGAGTTAATTTTGCTTGGTCTTCCTTTTCTAAGACTGAGTTTATATATTTAAAATGTTCTGAATTCACTATTCTTTTAGCAGATAATAGATCATCATCTGCCCTGTATTCAATTTTCTCAACAAATGATTTAAATAGTGAAATATCTTGAGTTTCTAGTAAATCTTTGGCATGAAGGAGAGAAATACAGCTTGAACAATATGAGAAGATTGATTCTACATTAAGCTTATTTTTCTTAACAATATCTATAATTTTTGGAGATTTATAATAGAGATGCTCCAAAATCTCCTCATCAGAAAGTTCTAAATATTCATCTCTTTCTAATTGTAATGACAATGTTAAATCGCGACTTATTCCTAAGAAATCCAGTTTTGAATAATATGGTTTATTCGGAGGTAATAGTTTACTTTTAATGAAAAATCTTAAGAATATTATAAAAAGGTTATACCACACTTCACTTAGTTCCACTACTTTTATAGGTAAGCTGATAAAATTTATATAAGTATCAATATCGAATATATAGTCTTTTACATCTTCGTCTTCATAACTTTTAAAGACAATATTTTCAATATATAAATTATCACATATTTCTTGTATACGTTCATAATTCTTACCAGGTGAAGCGGTCAAACCAAGAATCAATGGATCATTACAAGTATCAATATATTCTTTTGAAAGAAAATTATATGCATAATTTCCCTTTGTTTTATGAGCCTCATCAAAAACTATCAATGATACTTGAGTTAAATCATATCGTCCTCTCATCAAATCATTTTTTATAACTTGTGGAGTAGAAATTATAATTTTTGAGTTTTTAAATAAAATAATTCGTTTTTCAGGAGTAATCTTTCCTGTAAGTAATGTGATTTCTTCGGGATCAATATTAAGAAACTTTTCACAAGAATCCCTATGTTGAGATACTAAGGGCCTTGTAGGCGCAAGAATTATAATTTTAGAACTTGGATATTTTTTAAGAGTATGATCAATTAATAAAATAGCTATTATTGTTTTACCTAAACCAGTTGGTAAAACTACTAAGGAATTTTTATTTTTACAACTATTGACAATATTATTTTGATAATGTCGATAAAGAATGCTCTTCCTTTTTAAAAATGGTCCATTGAAATAGTTTAGGTGTTCTTTTTGCATGTTTAAAATATGTGAAAATTATTTACTTTTAAATTTAATATCGCTGCAAAATTTGTATAATATTTAAGTTGGGGTTTAACTAATAGAATTTATTTATTAATTCCGAAATAAGTAAATAAATTCCATGTAAATTGGGAATGGTTTATGTCAAGAGCATTTGTTTTTTAATTTAAGTTTCTTTATGAGGGAAAAAACAATATTTTCTTTTTTATGACTTTTCTTTTTATCTTATTTTCTTTTTCTATCATTTTTAGAGTTAAAACAACCCAACCACGTGCTATTATTCGTACCATTTTATTTTCATTGGAATAAATAATTTTAACGATATCTTCTGGTGATAAACCTTTCTTAGAATGTTTATAAATTGCATTCAATAATTGTTCTTCTCGTTCTTGCATGCGTTCTAATATCGCAGTAAGTGTTTCTTTTGGGTTTTTAATAATTTCACCATGAGCTGGAAGAATTAATTTTAAATTAGGTAAATTTTGCAAATTTCGAATAGTTTCTATATACTCAGCAATATTAGATTCTGGTGGACCTAACCAAGTTGATCGCATGTTTAGAATATTATCTCCCGAAAAGAGAACTCCTTTTTCTTCATTATAGAGAGATATGTGATCCGGGCAATGTCCTGGAGAGGGGAAAACTTTCCAAGGCTCATCATTAATTATGATAATTGAATTTTCATCAATAATTTCATCTGGAGTATCAAAATAAGAAAGACCAAATATCTTTTTATAAAATGTCCTCTCACCAAGATTACGAAGAAAATTCCGGATTTTGCGAATATAATTTCTTCTAATTCTTAAATAATCTTCATAGTCATCAGCTTGATAACTATTATTGAAACTAATTTTATCCTTTATTATTTTAGCGATTTTATCTGTTAATACAACTTTTAAATCTAATCCATCACTTATCGCTTTTAAACCGCTAAAATGGTCAGAATGAGCATGAGATACAATTATATGTGTGATTTCAAATTTCATGTGTTGATCTTTATAATAAGTTTCAATTTCTTTAAATTGTTTAAAGAATTGTTTTAGAGCTTTTTTATTTCCGTACCCAGCATCATAAATTATACCATCATTCCCAGCTAAGACATAAATGTTGTCTGAGGGTCTGAATATTCCCTTTTCCTCAATTAAAAATATTTCAGGATAAATTTCTTTCATTCGAATTTGATAAATAATAGTCCAAAAAAAGTTTTTTGATACACAATAAATGAAAATTTCAATAGCATTTTCAAAAAATACTATAAAACTTCATTACTTATACATAACAATTTTTTAAGCCTCATGGATTAAGGCCACTGTCTCAGAAGAAAATTTAAAAAAAAAATTTATGATATTTTTGTATAAAAGTTAAATATAAGTATATATTATAAAAATAGACATTTAAGTCATTTGGTGAAGTAATATGAAATTACGTAAAAAAAAAATTGTATTTTTAATTGGATTATCAATAATTATTGCTTTATTAAATATTAATTTTATAGGATTCAGCTATAAATCATTAAGTAATGAAGAGGACGTGGAAATCCGAAATGATACTAAAATCAAAACTTCGGATTATTGGGTTGAAAATCCAATTTATATTGATGATACCGTTTCAGGTAGTGATTGGGCTTGGGCTGTCGGTCAAGTTTGGTGTAGTTTTGTTAATGGATTTTATGTGATAGAAAATGTTACTATTAATGGTGATAATTCGTCTAACTGTATTCATATTAAAAACTCTAATGTTCCTTTTATCATCAGAAATTGTACATTTTACAATTCAAGTAAAAGTATGGGTTACGGTGGCATCTCTTTGGAAAATGTTAACAATTCGCAAATAATTAATAATAATTGTTCGTTCAATAATGGCCATGGTATTCGAGTTTATTTTAGTTATAATAACACCCTCCTTGGAAATATAGCAAATAACAATTCTATAAATGGAATATATATGGAGACCACCCAAAACAATACATTTTTGGGAAATATCTTAATTAACCACTGGAATGGTTCGGGTATAGGAGGATGGTGGAATAATAACAACACTATTTCTGGAAATACCCTTAATAATAACATCTTTGGGATATTTTTAGGTGAATGTACTAATAATACTATTTCGGGAAACATCGAAATTAATGAAAATATGTTGGGGATATATTTACATAAAAGTAACAATACAGATGTCTATGGAAATACCATAAATTCCAATGGATATGGAATAGCTTTAGAAATGAGTAATTATACTATAGTAATTGGAAATGTGTTAATTGGTAATGGTATGTGTATTATTGAATCAGAAGCCAAAGAAAATGTCATCAAGTGGAATAACTGTGAAGGTGAAGTTTCTCCTAGTATTTATATTAGGGATATCGGAGGTGGGAATTTTACTTGGGCTGAAGCTGCTAAATATTTAGCATGGGTTAGCGGTTCTGGTACTTGGAAGGATCCTTACATCATCGAAGACATCACTATAAATGGCAATAATTCAACTGATTGTATTTTAGTTCGAGATTCTAGTGTATATTTTATAATAAGGGATTGTACATTGTTTAATGCAAGTGCTGGAGCTTATCAAGCAGGAATTAAACTAGAAAATGTAAATAATTCCCAAATTATTGATAATAACTGTTCATTTAACAATCGGGAAGGTATACATTTAGAAAGTAGTTTTAATAACACTGTTTCAGGCAATATTGCAAATAATAACCCTCATTCTGGTATATTTTTAATAGAAAGTGAAAATAATACACTCTCGGAAAATACTGCTTGCTATAATACAGGTCCTGGAATTTATTTGATGTGGTCAAGTAATAATAACACTCTCTCAGGAAATACCGCAAATTACAATGATCAAGGAATAGAATTATTTAAGAGCAATAACAATGCAATTTTGACAAATATCGCGAGCGGAAACGATTATGCGGGGATAAGACTAGATGAAAGCAATTATACAAAAGTTATTGGAAATACTTTAAATGGAAATACATACTGTATATCAGAATATGACTCCAAGGGAAATATCTTTATGGCTAATAATTGCAGCGGTATAATTTCTTCGTTTATTATTGATGATAGTGGAGGGACTTCTGGTGCTCTTACATGGGTTCAGGCTGCTAAATTTATACCCTTTTGTAATGGTTCTGGCACTTGGGACGATCCTTATATTATCGAAGATATCACTATAAACGGTGAAAATTCGAGCAGTTGTATTGCGATTAGAGAGTCAAGTAAGTATTTCATAATTAGAGATTGTACTATAATCAATTCAAGTTCTGGTTGGGGATACGGAGGAATCGCTTTATTCCGAGTAAATAATGGAATGATAAGCAATAATAACTGTACATCAAATTACGAAGCCGGGATTGCTATAATAGAAAGTCATAATAACACAATCTCAAATAACAAAGCAGATAACAACTTTGGTATGGGGATGAATATCTGGTATAGTGATAACAATGCTATTTCAGAAAATACTTTAAATGATAATAAAGGCGGAGCAGGTATGTATATTTTAGAAAGTTCTAATAATATTATTTCAGGAAATACGATCACATATAATGATTACGGAGTACAATCGGATGGTAATTCTAACGATTTCATTGGAAATATTATTAATTTCAACGATGTTGGATTACAAATTCATAAAAGTAATGATAGTGTTATTTCAGATAATACTATAAACAATAATAATTTTGCTGGATTAGTCTTAAATAGAGTTAATAACTCCATCTTCTCTGATAATACGATATATAATAGTAATGAGGGTTTAGGATTAGATGGGTGTAATAATAATACATTCTTCAATAATGATATCATTGAAAATGATGTTAAAGGAGTAAGCTTAATAGAGGAATCTGGAAAATGTGAAAACAATCTCTTCTATAATAACAATTTTACTAATCCTGCAGGGATAAATGCTGTGGATAATGGAACAAATAATCGATGGGATAATGGTGAACTTGGAAATTATTGGCATGATTACGCTGGTAAAGATAAGAATGATGATGGTATAGGTGATACTCCCTATGATATTCCAGGTTCAGCAGGAAGCCAAGATAATTTTCCTATTTGGGATGATGGTCCTGAACCAACTAAGAAAGACTTAACGTGGATTATCGTAACTGTAATTATTAGCATTGTTGGGGGTATAGCTGTTGTTGCTGCTATTGCAATAATTTATCTCAGGAAGAGAACTAAAACCTAAATCATATTTTTTCTTTTTATTTAATATGATATTTTATTTTTCAATCATATTCTAAAAATTTAGTACAAGATGGGTATGGAATCATAATATCTTTTATCTAAATTAAAAAAAAAGTAAATTTCTTTATTAAGATTTTTCGTCTAGTCAACCGAACTATTTTTTGCTTAATTTGGAGATATTAATTAACAGGATGAAGTGTCGAAAAATACTTGAATATTTATAAAAATAATAGAAAAGGAAAGAGAGATTGTAAAGATTTTCTTAAATAACTAGAAGAAGGTTGGTTCTCCTTCAAACTCCATTTTTGGTGGCTTCATTTCAGCTGTTTCTTCAGGAGCTAAAATCTCAATTAATTCATAATTAGAGTTCCCTACCCCCATTTTCTCTAGAAATCTCACACTCTCATAGGGATCCTTATATGGTCCATGCAATCTCGTAAAAGGATGGAGATCTTCGTTGGGGTTAAGATTAACATCTTTGAAATAGGGAGGTATGTTTTTTTCTATTATTCCCTCCTTTTTTATTAGATCAAGCGTTGCGGTTTCAATTGCAATAATATCTTTTGAACCTAATACACCTATATCATTGATAATAGAAGGTTGCCCCATTCCCATACAATCACAAAAAGTCGTGATTTGAATTAAAAAATTTAAGTAAAATACTTTTTTGGGTTTAAAAGTTTCAAGCACTTTTTTTGTAGATATAGCCATCATTTCTTGGAAAGCAGTATAACTTTCTTTTGGAAGTTTTACGGCACCTATGTCATGATCAATCTCTAAACATGTAAAACATTGACGACAATTATGATAATTACGTATTAGATCGCCCTTTTCTTCATTATAGTGAAGAGCTCCGTATGGACAAGCATCAACAAGCTTTTTTGCATGTTCTGGAGAACCTTTCTCTTTATCCCAGTACTTATCAATTTGTGCAACACCATGTATTTTCCTCCAACGAGTGGATCCTGAATATCCTCCAAGAGCTAGATTCTTAATAGCACCCCCATAACCACATGCTCCATGCCCTTTAGCATGAGATAAATCAACCAATACATCAGCATCCTTTAATACCCCTCCCATTTCGAGAGAATCAAAACCTCTAAAGTTAATTTCTACAGGAGTAGTATAACCATCCTTTACACCAGCAATAGGGATAATTGGGCATCCGCAAGTTTCTTGCGTGTATCCCCTATTTACCGCATTATACACTGCAGTCGGATTATCCGTAATGAAAGGATAACCACCTGTTTTTTTTAAGGCTTCAACAATACGTCGTACAAAGAAAACAGGAATTGTTTGATACCCATCATAATACCCTAGATGCATTTTTATGGCTATTTTATCTTTCTCTTCAATTTCTGTCTGGTTGATCAGTATTTCAGTAATTTTTTCTACTTTTGCCGCAAATGAAGCAAATAAAGCGATCTTGCCATGTTGGACTGAGCCAAAATATACTTTAGATTTTTCAAAGCTCATAATAATTTTATTAAATTATATCTGCTATTTTCATTACTTAAGACTATAAGAAAAGGAAAAAAAAAAGTTTGCGATTCTAAATTTTTAGAATTTTCTTCGCATTTTTTTCTAAAATTGCGTTTTTCAAGGAATCATTAATTTGAACTTTTTCAAAAGCATTAAAAATTTCACTATAGTGTTTTAAAGGATAATCTGAAGCAAAAAGTATCTTATATGTTAGATTTTCTGTAATAAACGCGTCCCATGGGAACCAATTATAAAGATTAGGATAAGCTGATATGTCAATATAAACGTTTTTATGTCTCATTACTACAGACCAAGCATCCCACATCCATGGAACCCCCATATGACCTATAACAATTGTTAATTCTTTATGTCTTAATGCAATATCATCTATTAATAAAGGATGACCGTATCTAGCAATAGAGCCATAAAATGAGCCTTGATGCCCTCCATGAGTCCATAATGGAATATTTAAGTCAATCATCTTTTTCCATAAGGAATCATATTTTCTTTCAGATATGTCAAATTTTTGAGCTGGTGGAACTAACTTAATACCTTTCAGATTTAAAGAATTAATAGCATAATCAAGTTGTTCCGATGCATCTGCTGCAGGAACGTCAATACAAGCAAATCCGATAAATCTATCAGGAAACCTTTTCACAAAATCTGCTATATCTTCATTTGTTACCATGATAAATCCATAAGCAGAAGATACATTAAGAGATACAATGACAGCTTTATTGATATTGAATTTATCCATTATTGCTATATAATCTTCTAAAGTATATTGTTCCATTATAGCATTTAACATGCGATTTACTCTCTTTAACTTAATTGGATCATTTCCACTCATAGCATCAGCAATCTTTTTCTTATCGCCATAGTGAGCTTCTTTGCAAAAAGGGTGAACATGCATATCAATAACCATCATAAATTCACTTTTAAATATTTTATCAGGATATAATCAATAATTAACTAAAAAAGTAAGTGAAAATATAAAAAAATTGATATCCAATAGTTATATATAATACACCCATTCTCCATTTTGTATTTATATATAGACTGCAATCCGTAGAACTAAAATAATGAAAATTGCTAATGTAAAGCAAATTGCTGTTGTAGCAGATATCCATGCTAATAAATATGCATTAACAAAATTTCTTAATTATATCGAGAGAGAATTAGAGGTTGATTACATATTAAATCTAGGAGATTTTCTTCAAATTGGTCCTCATCCAAAAGAAGTAACAGAAATTATCCTCTCAGATGACAGATTTATTAATATTTTAGGAAATAATGAAATTGTCATAACCGAAAAAATAAATATAGAAACACGGGAAGAAGAATTGCAACATAGAAAATGGACTGAAAAACAATTGGGTTCTGTTTTACTAGAGAAGATTCAGAAAATCCCTACATCAAGAATTCTGGAAATGAATAATATGAAATTTTTTATGGTTCATTCAAGACAAATTGATAATCAATTTCAAAATTCATGGGATATACCTCTATTATATCAAGGGAAATCTTTAGATGCTTTTATAAAAGATTATCCAGATAAAGCTCAAATAATCCTATTTGGACATATGCATGAACAACTATATCTAAATAGAAAGAATAAGATTTTTGTGAATCCTGGTTCTCTAGGGTGTTCAATACTTCCCTCTACGATATCATTTTGCATAATTGAGACAAATAATAATGGATGGAATTTTATCTTTAAGAACTTAAAATATGATGAATCTAAATTAAAAAGTGATTATATCAGACTTAAGGTTCCAGATAGAAAGTTTATTCTAAACAATTTTTATGGAACTGATATCTAACAATATATTTTTACTTATTTCCCAATGTTTGTTAACTATTTAAATTAGATAGTTACTTCTTTTACTTTATAATAATAGAATGAAATATAATAAAAAAATCATGATTTAAAATGTATTGTCCTAATTGTGGTTCAGAAAATCCTGATAATGCAAAATTTTGTACATATTGTGGATCAAAGTTTGATCAATCAGTTACTCCTCCAATACAACCAACACAACAACCTCAACCCCCCCAACCTCCCCAACCATTCCAAGGAACTCCTGTAACCCAACCAAAACCATCAAGAGGGGGAGCTGGTGCAATAATTGCTGTTATCTTTGTAGTAATAGTTGGAATTATATTATTGTCCTTTGGAGTATTTTACATTCCTATCTTCCCTTCTACAGGAATAACAATGCTTGTAATAGCAGCTATTATAATTCTTTGTATAGCATGTAGCTGTTGTAGTATGGGAAGACGTCGCAGAGGCGGCGGATATTACGGTGGCGGTTGTGATGGTGGTGGCTGCGATTGTGGAGACTGTGACTGTGGAGACTGTGACTGTGCTGGTTCGTAATAAAATGATTCCTATATATATACATTGATTCATAAATCTCAAATTTACACTAAAATAATCAAATTTTCTATTATATAAATGAAATAGGAAGATGAATCCTCCGAAAGATGATCATCGAAAGGACAAAAGAATAATTATCAATTGGCTAGCACATCATAATCCAAACCGCGTTGATTTCGATGATCATGTTTTTTATATATTTAACTATGCTGTATGTATAGGTTGTTTTTCTTTTTTTTTGGGTGTTGTTGTTGCGCTAATTTTAGGTAACTTATTTTATTATTATATCATAAATTTCGTTAGCTTACCTATAATTCTTATTTTTTTCTTTTTATGCTGGCTCCCTTCAATTTTCCAATATTCAATTCAAATTATAAAAAAAAAGCCACTTAAGAGTCGAAAATTTAAATTTCTTTTTCGCTTTTTTTATCCAGTTGGTAGTATCATATTTATATTTAAATCTCCACTATGGGGGTTTGCTCTTTCAATTCCTGCGGGTTTACTGATAGTAGTAATTAGAAAGATTTATTACAAAAAAAAAATAAAAAAAAGAGAAGAAATAATTAATTAATTCTATTAATTATTAAGTTTTCATCCTAAAATGGATATTTTCCTTCAGAGATTCCTTGATAAATTTCTTCTGTTAGGAGAATATACTCAGAACTACCTGGTAAAAGAACAAATATAGGATCATTTAGCTCATTAATATTATATCCCTCTTTTTTTAGATTTACTTTTTGAATCTTATGTGTAGCAGTAAAACTAAATTTATCAATTATTCGAATAAACTTAGGAATGGCATAATGTGGTAAGTACTTTTGTAAAATGTTCAAAAACCCTTCGAAATCGAACTCATCAGCAATACTTTTATGTACTGATGCCATACCCGCACGACCCTCTGTATGTGGAATCAACACGCCATAAACAGAACACATATCAATTTGTTCAAAAGTATTAATTACAAATTCAACTTCCTCTGTAGATACATTTTCACCCTTCCACCTAAATGTATCACCTAAGCGATCCACAAATTGAACATGACCATAACCAATATTTCTTAATAGATCTCCTGTATTGATATACATATCTCCTTTCCTGAAGACATCACGAAATACTTTTTTTTCAGTAGCCTTTTCGTCTTTATACATATAAAAATTATCGGGATCTGTGATTTGCCCCAGTAATAGCCCAATTTCACCTGTCTTTACCTTCTTCATACGACCTCTCTCATTTCTGACTGGTTCATCTGCTTCAATATCATATTTGACAATTGCACAAGGTGTTAAACATACCCCGCAAGTTTTATCGAGATTATGTATATTAGCAAAATTAGGAACAAAATCCTCTGTTGCGCCATAAAACTCTCTTATCTCTTGGATATTAAATCTTTTCTTGAATTCTAGCCAAATATCGGGTCTAAGCCCATTCCCAACTATTTTTACAATAGGATTATCTGCATCGTCTGGTTTTAGAGGTTGGTTATACAAATACCTGCATATTTCTCCTACATAATTAAAACAAGTAGCATTAAACTTTCTAGCTTCATCCCAAAATTTACTCGCACTAAATTTTCTAGCGATTGCCATTGCAGATCCTCTATACAGTGCCGCAGCAAAAGCTACTTTTATCCCATGACTATGAAATAATGGAGTTGTAATATATATTATATCATCAGCTTTCATTCCAACAACCATATCTCCCCACCATGTCATCGCAGTCAATATTGAACTATTTTTTAAGATCGCAGCCTTTGGAAGTCCTGTAGTTCCAGAAGTAAAAATGTAGATGAATGGATCTCTCATTAGAATCTCTGAAGTTGTAGGGGGATTATTAGTATCAGAATCCTTAATAAATTCTTTAAGATTGATGTATCCTTCAGGTGTGTTCAATTCACCTTTATCAGGCAAAAAAAAGATACTATTTTTTTGCTCATCAATTAATGCTAGTCTAGATTTAACATCTTCAAACGCTTGAATAAGTTCTTCTCCAATAATATACACCTTGCCGGGAGTATGTGTCATACTGTGAATAAGTGGATTCTCACGTAGATTGGTGTTAATTAATGAAGAAATGACCCCTAATTTACCCAATGCTAAAATTATGAACATATATTCTGAACGATTTTCCACGAATATAACAGCTATATCCCCACGTCTTAAACCGAAATCAATAAAATAATTGGCATAACGATTAATCCATTGATTAAACTCTTTATGAGTATATTTTTCATCTTCATATAGTAAAGCCAATTTATCAGGATACGCAACCGCGAGTTCTTCAATTCGAAGTCCTATAGAGTATTTTGAATCAGATGGATGCTCAACCATCCATGCTGCACCTTTCATTATTAAAGGAGTTTTCAAATTCCATGATGGCTGGATCTTGCTTTTATACTCTTCTTGAGATATGATATATGGCCCCTTTTTTTCTTCTTTTTGATTTGCTTTGTTTGATGCTGACATTTCTGTTTTTTGATCATTGATTAATTTTGCATAGTGTTTTTAATATTTTAATATTATAGAAGTAAAAACAATTAATTTTTATTAACCTTTTGGACCTGTCTATTCAAAGTTTTTAGAATTTCATCAGTAGTAACGATATTAGCAAAGATTAATTCCAAAGCTCTTAATGCTGCATTATGTAAAGTTGGGGACCATCCCGCACATGCATCATCGACTACAAAAACGTTGAATCCTAAATCAGATGCGATTCTAGCTGTATTTTCTACACACATGTGAGTAACGACTCCAGTAATTATTACAGAGTTTACTCCTAAGCTTCTTAATTGATGCTCAAGATCTGTTGAACTAAATGTGCCACTGGTCGTCTTAGGAATAATCATATCATTTTCTTCTGGTTTTAGTTCAGAGATAATATCCGCAAGAGGATCTTGAATAGATGGAAAAATATATTTACCAATCAAATTTTCGGATAATTCGTTTATTGTACGTATATTAATTGCATAATCTTTACGATCATTTCTGCGGCAAGCGAATTTAGTATAGTATATTGGGATTTTATTTGCTCTAAAGAATTCTAATAATCGAGATATATTTGGATTTACTACCTCATCAACTTGCTTTACAAAATATTGAGTTAAGCCTGAAGCAAATTTTTCAAAAAATTCTACAGTAGGAGATGTTTCTTTGACTTGATAATTTTGCATATCAATAATTATGAGAGCACACTCTTGAGGATTAATAGGAAATTTAAGACTACGTTTAAATTTTAAATATTGCTCAATCTTCTCTTCTACATCCAATTTTTATCACAATTTAATTGATATAAATTAAATTGAACGTATAGTATTTTAATATTTCTTGTGGTATTTAATTATTTTAAGTAAGAAAATTAAAAAAAAAAAATAAAAGAGAATTTTAAAAAGTTTACCTATTTAGAAGTATTTAATAGCTAAAAGGATGTCGTCCCGAGTTACTTTCTTTCTTTTGGAATGCTTGGTTAAAGTTAATGCGGTTTTTGTGATTTTTTCGGCTGATTGACCCATCCAATCAACTAATTCATCAACTGCATCTCGAGCGACAATAATAGCCCCATTATGTTTCATTAATCTTCTAATAGGACTCCAACTTATATATTCAGAACCTGCCATTTTTATTTCCTCCACTTTTTTATAATTAAATATTTTTTAGTATTGAAATTTGTTATTTTTTAAGAGTTTGTTATATAGATATACATCTATAATATATTTAAAGATTTTGATTCATGCTTAGTTGTATGGGAAAAAAAATAAAAAAAGTTACACGACAAAATTCAGAATAATACAAATGATCAATTTCGTGGAAGTTTGGATTTTTTTATGGAAATTAGATTTTTGTTGAAATTTAGGGATTTTTTTAATATAATCCTTTCTAAGATTTGCTCTGAAAAAAATATCGTTGAAAATTAAAGAGATAAGGCAAAAATGTTCAAATTGTGAAACGCTATATTAGAAAATTTTTGAAGATTTACTAAATGATTTATTTTTAATATTTGGGACCATAGAATCTTTAAGATTAAAAATTTAAATTTAATCATGAATATTGGAGAGAAAAATCAATATAATAAAGTTAAACTTAAGTTTTTTTTAAATAAAAAGAAAATTCAAACAAGTTTTCTACAGTTAGCTTTTAAATTATAATCAATATCTTGGTACATCTTTAGTCTCTTGATAATATGACTCGATACCTATTTTTTTCATTCGATTATTAATTTGCATCCATCTTCGCTTAAGATGGGGATCAAAATTAGTTTTTTCGCAAGGAAATTCATCACATTGGAAACAGAAATCAATATTTTTATCTTTATAACAATCTTTTACACCACAGTCAGGATATAAACAAGAGCCTTTCCTACATCCTGGACAATTCTCTTCTGTTAAATAAGTAAGTAATGCTTTAAAAGAAGGATATTTTTTAAAAATTGGTAGAAATGACGAAAATCTTTCGGCGTATATATCAAATGAGCCTAATAAATTTTGAAGTTTTATACTAGTTTTTCTTATAGCACCCTCAGAGTTAGCAAAACATTTATAACAATTGAGCCCACATGGAGCTAATTTATTTAAAATATCTTTATATTCCATTTTCTTATCTTATTTCACTTTTTTTCTTATTTTTTGTCGTTCTTTCTTAGTTAAAACAAGGCTTTTTAATTCTTCGGCAGTATGATTCTTTAATGAATTAATTATTCTAATAACTGTTCGAGTAAGAGGTTCATAACTTTCTTCGTGGATTTTATCCAATGTATCAGCAGTATCAAATAGGTATGGGGGTGCTGTTAAAAATGATATGAAAGGAATTCCTTCTGGATGATAAAAACTGCCATCAGTAGGAGGACTATCTCTTTCAGGAGGAAAACCATCAGGGGGGAGTAAAATAGAGCGTTCTAAATTTTCTTTTATAATAGCATCTTCTACAATTTCTTCAAGAGGTAATATTCGACTTACAAACCACCAGCGTATAGTAGGATCATCTAGTGGAATTAAATTTCCATTTTCACTTTTTACATCACGAGCAACATGTTCCAAATGAATGCCGACAATCACCTTTTTCAACAGTTCTTTATTTGTGTGTATAAAATTAATAGCACCTTTGGCTCCTGCCATATGTGCGCAATTCATTAAAAACATTAAGTTGAATGGACGCTGTTCTTTAGGAATTTGAGACCAATATTTTGCTTGAGCTAAAACTAAAGCCATTCCTGAAGCATCTTCTACTGCCGACTTCCAAGGTCCATCATGGTGAGTACCTATTATAATCCATTCATCAGACATTCCTTGTAATGTACCTGTAATATTATAAGAAATAACCTCAGAGATCTTAGCATTATACGACATGTTAGCCTTCACTGTCCCTTTTTCAAGTAATTTCGAAATTTTTTTCCCGTTATTTCGACTGACGTATACCCCAGATATATTTCTCTCAACAGCATCATAAGGAACATAGTATTTATCTGTTTCCCAAGGATAGCCAGAAAGAATTCCAATGAAACCAATTGCATTATTTTCTGATGTAGTATCTAAAAAAGTCCGCATTGTGAAATCAAATGGAATTATTTGTGTTAGATTATCAAATTCATTCTTAGGATCAAAATATCTATCTATCCCAGGTAAAGATTTTAGTAGTTTTGCTGGTAACTTAAACAAATTTAATTCCATAACATTAATTTTCCTTGGTAAAGGAGATTTATCTGAAATCATGCATAATTCGGCTTCAAGACCATCTACTGATCTAGTATATGGGATTGGAAAACAAGGGATATCAGTTACATCATTAGGATTATTAACCAACCAAATTCTAAGTTTTGCATCATCATTTTCCCACTTTTTTACAGAAACAGGATCAAGAATTATATTATGTAAGCCAAAAGTTTCAAATTGAGCTTTAACCCATTTTTCTGCCCAACAATCTGCGGGATATCCTGGACGTCGAATGCCTTGGTTGAATATTTCAGTAGTCCATGTCATCATTTCAACCATTGTAGGTACAAATTCCTTTTTTATTGTACTCATTATTTTTATTGTTTTTATAAAAGAAGTCTATTATGTAGATTTGGAATTATATAAATAAATTAGAATGAAAATATTAATTTTTTTACCAAACCATTTGTTCGTAATTACACTTAGTACATTCAATTTCTTCCCCTTTTTTAGGAAAATAAGGTAGAATAGCCCCACAAATTTCGCATTCTAATTCAAAAATCTGGTCTTCAGAATTTATCAAACCTCTTCTTATAAGTTGTTCAGTAAAATCATTTGTAAACAATGTTAAAAGCGATATTAATACTTCTTGGTTTTGAGAAGTGGCTATTAATTCTATTTTATTTGATATGATTTGCCCTATAGCTAATATATCTACTTCAGATTCTAAATCTGTGCCAAAGAACCATAAAATCCTCTTGACAGGGTCTTTAGTTACAAGTTGAAAGTTATGAATCAAGAAAAATTGTTCTAAAATATTGAAATAAAGGTCAATATCCCATCTAAGGTTTGTTCCAATCCCTAAGCTTTTAATAACTTTTATTATCCCTGGAGTTTGTGAAATTTGCCTTATTTGTGAACTTGGAATTACTTTAGGATTTATGGTTAGTTTATGAATATTTACTTTTGCTACATCGGAATCAAGAACTCTTACAAAATCTTTATTATTTACATAAGTTATGACTGTTCTAATTTCACCTTCATTATTTAAAGCAGTAGGAGTAAAATATAAATTAATTGCTTTTGAACTATTCTCTACCACCTCATCGTATTCAAGGATTATACGCATTATATCTTTATCTTCAATAGATTCAGGTAAATATATTGTTGGGGGAGTCCATCTGGAAACTTTTAAGAATTTAGGGTAGATTATTTTAATCTTAACATCAGTAATTGGTGCTATACTTTCATTAATTAATTGAATTGAATATTTATAATGACCTCCGTAACGTCTGAAATCATTAAATAATTTTATTTTATCTTCTTGATCAATTTTTTCAAATGTGTATTTATCTACTGCTGTGCTTTGATCTTCTTCTTTAGCTGTGAAAATCACTAAATCTTGTGTTTTTTTTGAGTTAAATTCCTTTTTTTCATCTGTCATGTCGAATTGTTTTGATTTAATTAGGGATTTTAGAGTTGAATTCCAAGAATCTAGATAAATAATAAAATGACAGATTGATTTATATTTTTTAATATTATTTTTTTTCTTTGATTACTTATTTATACATGAATGTAATAATGTTAGAAGAGTTAGAACCCTTATTTCAGAGTACTACTATTAAACCTACGTTTGAAAAGGTTCATATTATTTTAGCATTATTCATATTTGAACAGAATAAGGAAGGAATTGGAAGATATCGACTACAAAAAGAGTTATTAATTGGATCAGGAACAGCAAGATCTTTAATCAAAAAGTTAAATAAAACAATTAATTTTATAACTGTCTTAACTGATGAGAATAAGCGAAAGGGTCATATTCTTACTAAGAAAGGATTAACTTTTCTAAAAAAGATTAAAGAGAAAATTCCTCTCATTGAAGAAGGAGATTTGTCAATTTTAAAAGAAATTATAATTGAATCTGAAAAAATAAATCCTTATATTTGCCAAGTCAAAAACAGTGCAAATAAAATTACAAATGGAATTGCTCAACGAGACGCTGCAATTAAAATTAATGGAAATGGAGCAACATGTTTAATCTATAACGGGGAAAATCTTGTATTTCCTGAGAAATCTTTGCCTGAAGATGACAAACAACATTGGAAAGTGAGTGAAAGATTAGACAAATATTTTAAAACATTTCATAGTAAAAACATGCGTATATCATTGAATTTAGAAAGGGGTGATGTTATTATCATTGGTTTAGGTGATGATATTAAAAAGGCTAGGCTTGCTGCCATGAATGCGGCTTTAACTTTAATTTAATATAAGATAAAGGTCATTGAAATGAAATATGAAAAGGATATTATTCTTTTTATCAGTCAAGAAATTTATGAAAAAATGAAAAAATGTGTCGAAAAAGCAAGTCCTAATGAATCTTTTGGACTTTTAATCGGTCCTAAACCAAGAGAGATTATTTTAGAGGTTCCAAATGAATTTCAATACCACTATAACGCAGAAATATTTGAATGTATTGAATCCGATAAAAGTTCACCTGTAGACTTCTTAATGGAAAATATTGAAGAATTACATAGGATAATTAAAAATGCTTATGAAAAATATAATAGAAGAGTTCTAAGCATCTTCCATTCTCATCCTGCTGAAGCTTATCCAAGCAGATTTGATGTTAAGTATATGAAATATCTATACAAATTCTATAATGCTGTAGTAAACTCACCAATGATGGTTAAAACCGCTATAAAAAACCAAATATGGACGATAATGGATTCATCTGATTTTAAATTAAATGGATTCATTTATCTAGAAAAACAGGTACAACAAATCCGGTTAGAGATTAAATGAAAAAAAGAAAGTAGTAAATTGGAGAGAAATTTAAACAATCACAATAATCTCAATTACATATTTTTTTCATTTTTATCTTGTGTTAATATACTGCTCATTAGAAAATATCTCTTTCTCTAGTTTTTCAGAAATTAACATTTCTGAAATAATCATTATCTTTGACTAGTTAATGGCTATTTTTATGATAATATTTAATAAACAATATGTAATTATTATAAATATTATCAATAAAGGAGAAAATAATAAATGAGCGGGATTTTAGATGGTATATTAGTATTGGATTTTTCTGAATACATCGCCGGTCCATACTGCGGGTTTCTGCTTGCGGATCTGGGCGCAGAGGTGATAAAAATCGAACCCCCCGATGGATCGGAAGAGAGACGATGGGGCAGATCCTCACGATATAAAGGCAATACAAGAATGGCCTTAACTATGAACAGAGGCAAGAAAAGTCTTTGTTTGGACATGGGAAAGGAAGAAGCCAAGAAGATTGTCTACCATCTGGTTGAAAAGACCGATATCGTAATCCAAAATTATGCCCCTGGAGTCGCTAAAAGACTCGGGATAGATTATGAAACCCTTTCAACCATCAATAAGAGACTGATTTTTATCTCAAGCACTGCATTCGGTGAAATTGGCCCCTATCAGAATCGTAAAGGCTTTGATATTATCGCACACGCCGCTTCTGGCATTATGGCCCACTATGCTGATGAAGACGGTAAACCACGCGGACCTGGAGGAAGCCCGTATGTAGATATCGGTACTGGTATGCTCAATGCCCTCAGCGCTGTAGCTGCTCTTTTTTCTAGAACGAAAACTGGAGAGGGTCAAAAAATTGAAACATCGCTCTTCACTACTGGTATGGCTTTGTTGACTACAGGCTTCGCACAGGTCGAAAAACTGGATAAGGAAAGACATCAGGAGGAATTGGATCTTTTGAGCAGCGCTTTTCGGGATGGAAAATCTCATACAGAAATTATCGATGCGCTAGCCTACTTAAGACTCCGGTATGAAATGCCTGAATCAACCCGTATACTCGATGTTCCTGATTGTAATCACAGGCCTGCAGACAGATATTCATATCCATATTATCGGATTTATGAAACTGCAAATGGGTTCATAAGTATTGCCGCACTCACCAGCCCACAAAGAAAAAAGGTGTGCGAAGTGATAGGCATTTATGAAAAGGGGGCAAAAGTTGAATTTAGTGAGATGAACGATGATGTCATCAACCATCAAAAAGCGATGACAGATCAGTTTGAAGAGCGTTTTCGAGAAAAGAAAAATGAGGAATGGATCGAAGCTCTGGAAAAAGTCGGCGTACCGTGCGGACAAGTAAATTACAGTGCGAATCTTTTCTATGATCCTCAAGTTAAGGCTCTGAATATGATCTGGGATCTTGAAAACAGTGAACTCGGCTCTTATAAAATGTTCGGTCACCCGATTAGGTTCATGAAAAATCCGGTAAAACCCGGAAAGGGTGCCCCAACTTTAGGGGAGGATTCGGTTTCCATCCTGGAACAGTTTGGTTACAATAAAAATGAAATCGAGGAGTTTAAAAAACAGGCTGTTATAAAATAGGTGAATGAAAAGGTTTTTCTAGTCCTTTTTTAAATTAAATGACAAAATGTTTGAATGAAACATTCGATTTGTATAGTTTCATTCATTTAATCTTTTGTAAGGCTCAATTTTCAAAATTAATGTGATATAGAGCAAGCAGCTCTAATAATCTAATACTTTATATGTGTATCTTTAAGTACCCATTGTTATATTCAAACAATCTTTAAATTATTTTTGTATTTCTATTTCATCTTTTCCTTCTCTAAACCAAGTTACCGGTCTATATTCCCTTGGAACCATTCCTTCTTGCTTAAATTTTGGATAACCTAAACATAACGCTGTGATTATTGTCCAAGGAGGTTTAATACTTAATCTTTCCTTTAACGATTCCATATTATTAACTACACTTCCCATGAAACCATTCCAAAGAGCTTTTATTCCTAGAGAATTGGCTACTAAATTCATATTTTGCCCACAAATTCCAATATTGATTTGTGGACCTGAAATGGCTCTTTCATCAGCAGCTAATAATATTACAACAGGTGCATTAAAAGAGGGAGTTCTTCCCATCTCTGGTTTTGCAATCATTCCCATACCACCCAGAGCAAGCCGTGGATCAAAAACACCTACACCACCTCTAATCCACGGTTCTAACTTCTTTACTTCTTCGTTATTTATATACATATTATATGTGTATGTTGTGTTGCGAGTAGTTATTTGTTCTATTTCTTTTATTATTGCTTTATTAGTTATAACAAAAAATTTCCAAGGTTGACAATTACCAGCACTTGGAGCAAATCTGCCAGCTTCAAGAACTCTTTGAATTAAAGAATCTGGAACAGGTTTATCTTTAAAATTCCTAACACTTCTACGTTCAAGTATTACTTTTTCAATAGCATTCCATTCAGTTGGGTTTCCTTCAGCATCTTTAGGCTCAAGAGGCATTTTAACAGGTAAAGGATATGGATAAGTTTTCCAAAAACCATCATGTGCATGATAAGTTTCAACAATTTTTACTGCATCTACAGGGCATGGAATAGTGCAGTTAAAACAGCTAAAGCATGTATATTCTTCTTTGAGTATAGGAAAATCATCTTCGTCTTCTTTCCAACATAGGAATGGGCAATTTTGAATACATAATCCACATTTGGTACATTTTGTTTTATCTACTTCCATTACACCCATATGTACATCATTTACAAAATCTGGTCTTAAGATGTTTTTTGCTTCTTCCCATGGCATTTTTTATTCATTCCTCTAAATTTATTTTTTTATTATTGAAATGATTTTTCATTTTAATTTAAATAGATATGTCTATTTGTAATAGAAAGATTAACTTGGCAAATAAAATAAATTCTATCTTTTTTTTTAAATAATAAGTTAAATATTAGTTATAACAAAAGAAAAATAGTAAAAAAATAATAGAGAAATATAACTCATGAAGACAATTAATTCATAAGATCTTGCACATCATCCAACTTGATTCCGATATTCAACCACCCCCCTATTATATTACCAAATGGTGATGGAGTGAATCTTATTCGTGTTTCTTTATTTACCATAGTAGCATGAAATGCTTCTATACTCATACCCAACTCGGTCATACGATACCATTTGTTAATTTTTAGGAAAGAATTTTCTGGTTTCTCAGGCATGTAAATTGTCTTCCAAGTTTTATAATGTTTCATTCCGGGCAACTGCTTGCCTTCACGTGTGTGATGACCAAGATACCAATCTTCACCAATATCAACTGGGATTTTAGGATTGTATAGGAGACAATAACTATCTATAAATATATCCGCATTCTCGTCGACTTCTGGTCGACCATTTGGCCACCAGAGTGGAAGTGTCATATATTTATATTGTTGAGGTGGTGCATCCCGTAAGAGATCGAATTGTGGTTCCTCTGTTAGGAGCATACACTCAAACTCTCGGAACCCCGGTTTTTCTTTCAGAGAAGATGTCCAAAGTTCCGGATCTGTTTCCATAGCACGCTGCCATGCCTTCAAATCCTTGAAACCCAATTCACTTCTACGTATAAATTGATCGAAGGGTGTTGGTGAAGCAATATGAGGAAATGGAATACCAGGATCGATTGAATGCCATGAAAGGTAATGAAGTACACCTGGTAGTTTTCTAGCTCGAGGAGCATGCTCATTTAAGTACCATAATTCACCATTTTCGATTGAAATATCCTTAGTATAGTTGAAAAAGTGAACAAATCGTATCATTGCATAATACCTCTCAATGATAAGCACATAAGTTTCTTTTCTTTATATTCAGCCAATCTTTCTTTAGAAGATTTCATGTGCACCCATTTTTTATAATGAATTTTGAAATTTTTTATACGATCATATTCAATTTATATGAATTTAAATCTTTCTCTAACATTTAGTATTATTTTGATTGATTGATATTATTCTGTACTTAAATCATTAAAAAGTATTATTACAATGGATTTATTACAAATAAAATAGAAGAAGTTATTCAATGAGTAAAATAACAATAAAGAAGATTATTTTTCAATTCAATAGGATTCACAAATCCAAAACGTTCGAATTGAATGGTATGATTCATCTTTATATCCAAAAGATTAATTTCACCCTTACCGTATGCTATAGATCCGTCAGGTTTTACGATTGAGACTTCTTAGAGGAATCACATCCAAAATCCAAGAAGTCGCAGATGGAGCAAGGTATCATCGAAACACGGTTAGCACTTACTTGAAGGTATTAGAGGCCGAAGGAAAAGTTTTTATAACTCGAACTATTAAGGGTGTGAATTTATATTCGCTTGTAAAACAAAAAGAATAAAAAAATTAAAAAAAAAGAAGTTAGAAATTAGTATTAAAAACACCTTCTACTTTATTCAGCAATTTATTTTTTATTTACACAATTTTATCTGATTTTGCTAAATTACATCGCTGACATAATATTTGTATATTTTCAACACTATGTGCCCCCCCTTTGCTAAAAGGAATAATATGATCATATTGAATATTTTCTCTACTGTCACATTCTACACATTTTCCCATATCCCTTAAATATACCTCTTGACGCACATGACTAGGTATGTGTCTTGAACGAGTATTAACAAAAGTTCTTATTGATTCTAAAGTATATCCACAATCGCTACAAAATTTATTCTCGATTTTATTTTTGAATCCACACTTTTCACAAAATACTATTGAAAATTTAGCTGCTTTTTCTATTTTTTCTTGCCTTGATGGTGCTTTTTTATCAAGAATAACTCCATTAAAACATTTACTGCAAATATATTGAAATTTCTCTTCTCTTAATTGGTTTATATATCCTTCGAAATTTCTTGCTTTACCTCGTAATTGCTGCCGGATAGACTGAATTTTCTCATTTTTTTTTTACTTTGAGCATTCTAAAAATAAAACCAAGTATGGTTGCAACTCCTCCCGCCACAAAAGCCCCTACTATTCTTTCAATGTATCCTTCAGGAACAATCACTATTACAGTATTTAGTATACCAAATAGTAAGAATATTCCTGCTAACAACCAAGATATTAACATAAGCATTTTGTAGTTATTTTTAAGTCTTTTAAGTCTTGAAAGGTTGGAACCACCTTTCCCATAGCGGTATACAAAAGGAGATTAAGAAAAGATTAGCGTCTTACTTAATATCTACAGAATTACCACTTTGGGTAAAATCTAAGGCAGGTCTATTAACTGGACATCTTGATATACTTTTAAAGGTTGGAGATACTTTATTCGTATGTGATTACAAGCCTGATGGATTAGGAGACCCCAAGACCACCGTTTTGTCAAGTAGTTTCATTCAATCAATACCTCAAGTGGCTGTTTATGCTAAAATTTTAAAGAAGGAATATGGTGTAAAAAAAGTAGTTTGTATAACATTTAATCACAAGAATGAGGCATGGATTTATCATGACAGCTTATTAAGTGATTTAGAGACTTATATGAGGAGTAAAGGCTTTTCACAATATATTCTATGGCATGGTTATATTTAGTAAATTAGTTTTTTTAATTTTTTATTTCTACACCCCTTTTTTTAAGAGAGAGTATTTTCTGATAATTTTCTCCATCAAGGCAATCATTAATCCTTATCATTTTTAATTTTTCCAGAGAAATTATAGAATCTACATTTTTTAGACTAGGTTTAAATGGACTATAAATTCTTAAATATTCTAAATTTGGGAAACAAAAAAATATTTTAGAAGGAATTTCTGAAAAAGAATAATGAGAAATTTCTAAAGCAATTATTGATTTACATTTAATTTTGGAAAAATCAGGCAATTGTTCCTTAAGATCCCCTAGAAATATAATTAAATTTCGCATGCCTTTAAATGATGAGAATCTGTTAAATAGGTGTGCAGAGTTGTCAAACAAGTCGAATTCAAAGATATATACGTCTCCATTCTCTAAGGTTAAAAATCGTTCAGAAGAGCTTAGTCTATGACGAACTTTATCTTCATCAAATGACAGAACCATTTCGTAAGTTATTTCTTTTTTTTTCATAAATTCAATAATGTCTAATAATAAGGAGCTTTCCTCAAAGCTCAAACCACCAATTATTAATTCCTCCATAGTAAAATCGTCGAGAAACCCCTCAAATTCTAAGAAGGATTTTGTGTCATATGTGCCATGTGCATATCTTCGTGCGATTTCTTCTTTAAATTTTTTTTTAGCAATTCTATCTCCCACTTCTGTTAACCGCTTTAACAGAGGGAATGTTAATCTACTATCTAAAAAATCAGAGTTATATTCATTTTCAGCCCATATCTGAAGGTTTGAACAATGAGCCCAAAATTCAGTTAATGAAGTGATTTTATACTTTGCTAAATCTTCTTTTTCAACAATTTTTGATACATCTATAATATCATCTATTGACTTAATTTCAGATATTATATCTTTAGGAATATCTAGAATTGCTGTCTTACAAATAAGGAATTCTTCATTATCAATGTAAATTATCGTTTTTCCATTCTCTAATTTTAGAGTCAAGTGGCTATTGATAACAAATTCTTTTCTGTCTTGGTTAACCATATATAATATTAAGATGATATTTTACTAATTTAATCTTATCCTCACAGTTGATTTATTAAGTAATTATCAACTAATTAATGTTAAGTGAATCATGTAAATATTAATTAAATTTATATGGAGCTATTCTTATCAATAGTGCATATTTGCATTTCATACCCTGATCCTGCGTCTCGTTTTTTTGAGCCGCTAATGACAAATTCATTTATTCAACTTGTATAAAACCATCTTTGTTAATGGTACAAAGTTGAAATTTAGATCCTGATCCCACATCTCTTTCTCGTGAACTTGAAATTGCTGTTTTAATAAGATCGAGTCCGGCTTTTTTAGTCATATTTGGCTTCCAATCCGCCTCTAACACACCTAAAGAAAAGGGCGATCCGGAGCCGAAAGAAAGATACTCTGGTTCCTCGTAGAGTGCACCTAATAGGTCAATTCCATACAGCTTGCCTTTTTTCTCTCTTTGTGAATAGCCCCCAACAAGCATCATAGCAATAAAATATGTTCTTCCACTGAATAATATGTTTCTGGTTATACTTGCAACATACTTAGGTTCTGGAACTTCTGCTTCTTCAACTTCTTTTAAGCGTGATAATGCTCGTACTTGATTTACAACATATTGACAATCAGCTACTCCCCCTGCGATGGTAGCTGCTGTAAACTTATTAATCTCAAATAATTTTTGTGCTTGTTTAGAAGCAACAGTATAACCCGCAGTTGCTTGTGATTCTGTACCCATAATCACTCCATTTTTAATGATTATTCCAACGGTTGTGGTGCCAGATTTGAGCATTTTTTCAAGCTGTTCTTGATCTAATTGTTTAAGATTACTGTTATTTTCCATCATTTTAATTAATACGCTTTTTTCTGTAATAAATAGCTATTTGAAAGATATAATATAATAAATAATATTTCTATATTTATTTTACTTTAATAAAACATAATTTAATTCAATTTTTTAAAAAAATTTTAAAGATATCCTTCGTTATCAATAATAATCTGTAATATTCTCTTAGGTTAATATTTAATGGCACGAAGTCATGCGCGTAGTAAGCGTAAGTATACTGGGAAAAAATATAAGCGTTTTAGAAAGAAAAGGAAAAGAGAACTTGAACGCCCTACTATTGATACGCTCATAGGTCCAGATAAGAAGAAGCCACAAAGGACGATGGGGGACAATAGAAAGATCAGGTTATTTTCCACAAATTATATTAATGTAACTGACCCAAATACGAATAAAACAACAAAAACTAGGATCCTAGGATTTGAGAGTAATGCTGCTTCAAAGGATTTGAATCGAAGACATGTACTAACAAAAGGAGCTGTTGTAGAAACGGAATTAGGGAATGCAAGAATTACTAGTAGACCCGGGCAGCATGGCGTGTTGAATGGAGTCCTTATTTGAAGTTAAATATTCTTTTACTTGAAGTAGAAATTTATAAATAATATTTAGAGATAGGTTTTGCCTAATTAGTGGCTATTCTTGGATTTTAATATTTTTAACATTAGCTTTTTTCCCTTCAACTATTTCAGTATTATTGCTCCCACAATGAGAACATTGAAATAATTGTAATCCAGTTAATTGTGCTTCCTTAGTTATCGAGACTTCTGATACTTTATCGCATTCTCTACATTTGATTTTTCCAGGGAGCATTTTAATATTCAATTTCGCTCCCTCAGCTATTGATCCTTTTGTGGCCATCTCAAAGGAACGTTTAAGAAGTTCAGGTACAATAAGAGTTAATTCTCCAATTTCAAGAAGAACTTCAGTTATTTTTGTCGCATTATATTTTAATGCTGTAGATTCAGCTACTTTAAAAATATCGTAAGCAAATGAAAATTCATGCATAATTCTTGTTCTAAGTTTTTGATTGAATTTTTCTAATTTCTTTAGCAACTTCGAGTAAAACTTTCGATTTTTGCTTTCCCTTCGTGTCTATCAAAACCCTTCCAGGATCTTCCCACCACGTTCTAGAATATTTATAGCCTTTTTCAATCTGAGCGTTATATCCTAAATTTTTCGCTGCTTTAGAGATATCATTAAGTGAAATTTTATCTATCGCAAATTTTTTAGGTATCCTTCTACCTCTACCTCGACTTCTTTTTGCATCGAAATATTGAGGCCAAAAAATAATGAATGGTTTTCTAGAACGCATGATTGTAATTGATAAAGAAAAATGTAAAAAAAAATTAATAATGTAAACTCTCAAAAGAATTTAAAAATTATCAGAATAAATTATTGAACTATAATCATTTTTACTAATGATAATTAAAAATAAATAGAATTTATGATTCTTAATAATACAGATTCTATTTAGAACTTTTTTTCACAAATATCTTTTACGAGAAACCCCCTTTTCTGAAAGGGAGGGTGGTCTAGCTTGGTATGATACTCGGCTGGGGGCCGAGAAGTCGCTTAATATCTTAGCGATAAGGTACTGGTCGGGGGTTCAATTCCCCCCTCTCCCATTTTCAGAATCAATATCCATTTAAAACATTGAAAATTGTTTGTCAAGTTCATTTATTTCTTCAGAATAATCCTCGAAAAACCAATTTATTTCATTTTGAAAGAAAAATCTTTCCCTCAAAACATCATAATGAGACTTTCCCCTCAGACTTGTTAATTTTGCGATATCTTCAGATTTAATTTTACCTTTTGCGACGAGATCCATCCGTGTTATGAATTGATCCTTTACTTTAATCCTCCTAAGAATAATAGTAACAGCTTTAGAAATTTTCTTTATAACTGATTTTAGTTCTGATTTATAAGTCTGTTGAAATTCCTCAATTTGATATAGAAAGGACCTGATCTTTTTTAAAATCGGGTCTCTATCATAATAACTAATTAAATCTTTTGGATTTAGGAGCTCTAATAAATAGTCATTTATTTTAGTTCTAATGTCAGCGTCTATTCCCAAATTTTCTAGTTCCTCATCAAGTTTACCCAGAAATTTCCTTTTTAAATATTGCTTGAATTTTATTATAATTGCTTCAGCTTCTTTTTGATCGGAACAGATTTCAATGACTTCTCCCCTCGGAGTGGAATAAGTAAATCCTAATCCTTGAGGTCCTAATCCTCCAAAAAGTACCATAGAAAGGCTATAGAACTTATAATTATCTTTTTTCAAAATATTTTCTTTATTTTTTAGAACATTGTCGAGAGAAACGAAATGCTTTTTTATTTCACGATATTCTTGATTCTCTTCAATGTCATAAAAAGTTCGGTACATGACATTAAATTCTAAAAAATCCTTATTTTCGTAAAAATCCTTTTTCTTTTCTTTGATTGCTAAGTTTTCATAAAATCCGTAATTTTTCTCGAGCGTGTCCATGAATTGCTGCACGGTGCTTAAATACCTAACACTTAAACCATACATTGAATACCAATCAGTCCAGTTTTTTAAAAATCTTATATTGAATCTACCTCTTAATTCAGAGCGTAATTCGTTACGTAAATAGGATTTGACTCTTACAACAAAATTTAAATATAGATCATAAGGCATAATTTTACAAGAATAAAAAATCAATGAATTTGATACTTTTCCAAATAAATCTTTTAAATTAGCGACAAGAGATCTATTACTTTTTTTTATATCTTCGATTAATTCTAATTCCTCATTTGTAAAATTCATTTCAAATAAATTGTATTTATTAAAAAATCGTATGATTTCAAAAATCCTGCCAGTCATACCTCTTTGCATACCATCTAAATGTAAATCTGCAATAATTTTAAATCTAAATGGAATTTTTCTAACTTCAATAAAAATCCCCATCTTATCAGAATGATCAATTAATTGCTCAAATTCTCCAAATCTTAACGAGGAAAGTAATCTGGAGAGAGCTAAATAATAGCATTTTTCTTTATTATCTTCAATTTCCATAAAATCAACCATATCAGACAAATCCAGAAATTCCATATTGTTAAAATAGGCACAAAAGTCTTCAAATTGAGATAGATCTCCAGTTCTAATTGTTTTGAGTAGCAGTTGAAATTGTTCTGAAGACATAATTTAATAGTATCACAATAAAAGAATAGATATTAAAAATAAACATCTACTAATTTTTATAAGTTTTTAAGTGTTGTTGATCTTCTTTTTAATTAATAATTAAAAAAAAATAGTTAGTGAATTTGTATGGGTGAAGTGCAGGAAACAGATAAAACAATGCGAATTATGGCTATAATTGGAGGTATTATTGCTTTAATTGAAGCTATAGTCGAAATAATTGGGATAGATTATTTACTATATGGATTTGGCATGGTTGGTGGCATCTTTGCGTTAATATTCTCCATTTTAGCTATTGGATTAGGTGTTAAACCAATACATTATGCACCTGTTTTTATAGGAATTTTAGGAATACTTTTAATAGTCTTTGCAAGCTTAATAGGTGGTATAATTGTACTTCTAGCAACATTTCTAGGAGCAATAAGTTAATTCTATAAAAAATATTTTTTCTCTTTTCTTTTATAAAAATTCTCTATACTACTTCACTTTTTAAATTTTGTTTAAACTATAATTTATATACATTACTTATTAAGAATAAAATACAAGTTAATATAAAACATGAAATTGCGTGAATTAGGAACAACTGGTTTAAAGGTAAGTGAGATTGGTTTAGGTACTGAATATTTATATCGTCAACCTCGTGAGACTGTTATTTCTGTAATTCAAGAGGCAATTGAAAATGGAATAAATTATTTTGATCTAGTTTTCAATGTGTCTAATTATATTGAGAACATTAGTGCGGCGATTAAAGACAAAAGAGATAAGGTAAAAATTGCGTGCCATTTAGGATCAATAGAATATGAGGGAAAAGTTCGAAGAACTCGTAATATCAGAGATTGTGAGAAGACAATATTAAAAACATTGTCTTTATTAAGAAGAGATTACATAGATATTATTAATTTACAGTTTGTTAAAGAAAAAGAATATGAATCCTTAATAGCTACGGGAGGATTATTAGATTTAGCAAAAAAGCTACAAAAAGAGGGAAAGGCAAAATTTATTGGGATAAGTACTCATAGTAATTCTATAGGATTAAATGCTGCTAACAGTGGGCATTTTGATGTAGTAATGCACCAAATTAATATGGTAAATCATACTATGCTCGGAAGAGAAGAATTTTTAAAAGCATGTATAAAAAATAAAGTAGGACTAGTGGCTATTAAACCTTTTGCTGGAGGAAAACTCCTTCAAACAAATAGGACAGTAACTATTGCGAAATATCAAACAGGTGGTATTAGTTTGAAAAAGAAGATACCTAAAAGTATTAGTCCAATAAAATGCATGAATTACACTCTTTCTCAAACTGGTGTCTCAACTGTTATACCAGGAGTTAAAAATAATCAAGAATTATATGAAGTTCTTGCTTTTTTAAAGGCTTCAGAGGAAGAGAAGGATTTTTCAACACTCCTCAAAGAATTCAATAATAAATAATAGAATTAAATATTTTATTAGCATCATTTCTGGAATTATTTCTCTTAATTTTTTTAAATTAGATACTATTTATACTATAAAGGAAATTAGGATTTTTTCACATTAAGTTGAGATGATATGAATTCAAAAGAGAAAAGAATTAAGCCAATTTATTTAGATCCTACTCATTCTATTGAGAAAAGAGTTGAAGACCTAATTTCAAGAATGAGCATTGAAGAAAAAGTAGCTCAACTTGGGTCATTTTACCCAATTGATCTGATGGAATCAAATAAGTTGTCTTTAGAGAAAATGAAGAGAAAACTTCGCCATGGGATTGGACAAATTACAAGATTAGGGGGAAGTTTAAAAATAAAACCCCAAGAGTCAGTAAAAATAGCTAATGAAATACAAAGATTCTTAAAGGAAGAAACTCGTCTTGGCATTCCGACAATCGTTCATGAGGAATGTTTAAGTGGGTATTGTGCTAGAAATGGAACAATATTTCCGCAGATGATTGGATTAGCTTCTACATGGGATCCAGATTTAGCAGAAGCTATGACTAGTGAGATTAAAAAACAAATGAGAACAGTTGGTGCTCATCAGGGACTCTCTCCTGTTCTTGATATTGCACGGGATCCTAGATGGGGTCGAACAGAAGAGACTTTTGGAGAAGATCCTTATCTTGTATCTCGAATGGGAGCAGCTTATGTAAAGGGATTACAGGGAGACTCCTTAAAAACAGGAATAATAGCTACTGGCAAGCATTTTGTAGGATATGGATTATCACAGGGAGGTAGAAACTGGGCTCCTGCATTTATACCGAAGCGAGAATTATTGGAAATATTTTCAAAACCCTTTGAGGTTGCTATTACTGAATCTAATATGGGTTCAGTGATGAACGCATATCATGAAATTGATGGAATTCCATGTGGTATTTCTCATGAATTATTAACCGATCTTTTAAGAAATAAATGGGGATTCACTGGAATTGTTGTATCAGATTATGTAACAATCGATCTTGCATGTAGGTTACACCGCGTAGCTTCTAATCCTACTGAAGCAGCAATTCTCGCGATCAAAGCTGGCTTAGATATTGAATTACCTAGAACCGTAGGATATGGAAACGGTTTTATACGAACTGTAAAAAATGGTAAAGTTAGTGAAGAGTTGCTAAATCGTTCAGTTGCCCGAATTCTTAGAAAAAAGTTCGAACTTGGTTTATTTGAAAAACCTTATGTAGAAGAGAAGATTGAAAAAATAACTGATGTATTTTCAAACACAAAAACTAAAATACTTGCAAGAAAGATTGCTCAAAAGTCTATAGTATTATTAAAGAATGATAATAATCTTTTGCCTCTTAAGAAAAATCTTAAAAATATAGCTGTTATAGGCCCAAATGCTAATAGTGTGCGCAATCTACTGGGAGATTATACGTTTATAAGCCAATTTGAAGCTTCAGCAACCAATGCTACAGGAATTCGTGATCTTGATGAAGAAACAGCTGCATTTTTTAAAGATATAATTGAAAGTAAAGATAAAGATTTGTTTACTCGAAAGATATACGGTATTAAAAGTATTTTGGAAGCAATTAAACAAAAAATTTCCACGACTACTAATGTTTTTTACACAGAGGGGTGTAAAATTCTTGGAGATGATAGAAATGATTTTAAAAATGCTATAGAATTGGCTAAAAAATCTGAAGTTGCCGTTCTTGTTTTGGGGGGAAAATCTGGAATGATAAAGGATTGTACAAGCGGAGAGGGTCGAGATCGTAATAGATTAACTATACCTGGAGTCCAAGAAGAGTTAATTCGTGAAATATATTCTACTGGAACACCTATAGTTTTAATTTTAATAAATGGACGTCCTTTATCAATTCCTTGGGAAAAAGACCATATCCCCGCAATCATAGAAGCTTGGTTACCCGGGGAAGAGGGCGCGAATGCTGTTGTTGATGTGTTATTCGGTGATTATAATCCTGGAGGAAAATTACCAATATCAATCCCGCGAAATACAGGACAGATTCCTGTTTTTCATAATAATAAACCTACAGGTAATCTCTCTGTCTGGACATGGAATTATGTGGAAGAAAATACAGAACCATTATTTCCGTTTGGATTTGGGTTAAGTTATACTCAATTTGAATATAGTAATCTAGAAATTAACCCCTCAGAAGTAGATATTAATGGGTCAGTTGAGATTTCATTAAACCTTAAAAATACAGGTAAAATTAGGGGTGATGAAGTAATGCAATTATATTTACATGATCGTGAAGCTACTATTACACGTCCAGTGGAAGAATTATTGGGGTTCAAGCGAATAACTCTAGAACCTAGAGAAAGTACAAGAATTAGTTTTATAATTTCTATGAAACAACTTGGGTTCTATAATGAAAATATGAATTTTATTGTTGAACCAGGATATATTGATGTGTATATTGGGAGTATTCATTCAAATTATGATTCAAGGCAATTAGATCTAAGGGAAGACTTATTTGCTAAGAAGGATGTCAAATTAACAGGAAGATTTTCAATTGTAGGTGAACCTTTAATTCTTAAACAAAAAGACAAACAATTCTTTACTAAGGTAATTATTAACAAAAATTAAAAAATAAATTATCTTGATAAAGCAAGTGCTAGTAATAAAGCACCATAAATTTCAGAAAATTCACCAACTCTAGAAGTGTCTATTATAATTTTTTCTATCCCTATATAAATCGCACCATAAGCTTTTCCCCCTCCTAAATGGACTAGTGTACGATATATTAGATTACCTGAAACACCATCAGGAGCAATAATTAAATTCGATTTCTTTTCAATGGCGTTTTCTATTAAAATTTCATCATGAGTAATGCTTAATTCAGGATATATCTCTCTCAATATCTGAACTAAGTTTTCGGCATCTTTAATTGTCTCATCTACTTTATCATCTCTGCCGATATCACTTTCCCTACCACCACTTAAAATACTAATTTTAGGGGTAATATCAAGTATTCCAAACTGTTTTAATGCATTCTCTATAAATACCCTTTTTCTTTCTAACGTATTACATTCATCAATACCAACTGGCCCATAAAAGAATTGGTGTCCTTTAATTGTTTCCAGTAATGCAAGTCTATTTATATCCGTGATATTCAACGATTTTTTTAGGTTTTTTAGAAATTTACTTGAACTTAATGACCCTCTAACAATAGCTTGAATCATATTATTATTAAAAAATTCATAAATACTTTCTTCTGGATTTTCACAATCGATTAATCTAAGATGTGATTGGCCTTTTTTAGTAGAAACTTGTTTCTTCAGGGAATTTAAAAACCTTTTATTTCCAAAGATTAAAATTTCCGACTTATACTCCTCTAAAAAAGACTTACTTGCTTTCAGGATTTTTTGGTTATGAAAATCCGATTCTCCCAATCCTATTCCAATTTTTATATCCTTTCCTTTAGCTAACAATTCAAATTTATGTAATAAGTTCATATTTACCTTTAATAATGGTTTTAAATTTAAAATGCTCCTATAAAAATGTAGGCTAAAATAATCGTTAAGGCATTGTATACACCATGACAAATCATATTTGCAATCAAATTTTCATCTCTCCAATAGTATAGCCATCCTAAAATTAAGGAAATTGCAAAATAAGGGATAAATGATATAATAAAAGATATAAAAATAGTTACAGGTGATTCCATTAGGAGAAAGATTCCAATTAAGTGAATTATTGAAAAGATAAATGCAGTTAAGATTAATCCCCATCTATTTCCTAAATTCCGTACTAAGCCTTTTTGCATAAACCCTCTAAATAGAATCTCCTCAGATGTTCCCACAATTAATATCATAACTACAACAAAGAGGATTAAACTTAAAATATCAGAGGGAATTATAGACCCCTCTATACTACTATCATCAGTTACTATTTCGATTCCTAGACCTAGTTCTAAAATAACCTCAATAAGTATCGACACAGATATTACAACAATATATCCAATTACCGCAAAACCTAGCCCTATTAAAATCTCTTTAATGATTTTTTTTCTCTCATAACCTTTTGATGTAAAACCCAATAAAGTTAATCTATTTTTTAAAGTTGGATTCTGAAGATATTTTCCAGCATATAGCGCTGGAAAAATAATAAAAACGAATTCAAAAAGAGAAATTAGTATAGTAAAATAAGAATTAGAGATTAGATCATAGAGTATATCTAAATCATAAGTAAAAAATATTATTATTGTAAATAACCCTGCTAATAATAATTCTAATGCAAGAAACGCTCCTAAAGGTAATCCAATAGATGTAAGTGTACTCCACAATTTACGATCTTTAGTATTGAGAATAGTATCATCTGATATTTTTGCAGGTCCATAATCAATAAAAGAAGGAGGATATTGAGGTTGTACCGTAGTTATTCTATATGGATTAGTTATTTGTCGAGGTGGTAATTGTTTGTGTTCTCTGATAAAGTCGATATTTGTACCACACTTTACACAAAATTTAATGTTTTGAACTTGTGGAAGCTTAGCCCCACAAATAGGGCAATATATAAATTCTTCTTCATAGCTAGATTTTTTTTGAATTTCTTTATCGTTCATTGTTAAATTAGAGGAAGAAGTTTAACTACTAAAAATTTTACTTTTTATATTAAATATAAATTTAAAGTTCCAATGATATTCTTGATGATATTTTTAATATATTTTCGACTATCTTCATTATTCTACTATGGTTGTAAATTTAGTAAAGATAAGTAAAAATAAAAAAAAAAATTAGATAAACTTTTCTTTGCCTCTTCATCCAAAAGATATTCCATTTTTAACTACCTTGAGCTTATTCCATGGGAATTTAATATACAATCTTCCCTCTGTTAAGGCGAATAAACTTTCAAAGAAGTCCATATATTTGTCAATCTTTTCTCTTCGAGATGGAATCCTCAGCATATAATATTCTCTGAAGAGATCAATAACTTCCTTCATTAATTGTCTTGAGCCGAAATCCTTGACTGCGATAAAATTTGCTCCATAACTTAGAAAATTGTTATAGTTAATTAACTTAGGATTATTTCCTTCAGGCGATACAATTATGATTGGAGAAGATCCAAGCACCCAATTGGGCTTAGATCATTTCTTAGGTAATAAATAATTTAAATAGCACCATATTTTTTTATATGGGTAATTCCTTCGTATCATAGTAGAAATATAATTAAGTTTAGCAATGCATAATAAAATTATTTATCCTCATTTTAAAGGAAATGAAGTTCAGCTTAATAGGCACATTTCTCTGAAATTAGAGAGAGGTAGGACGAATATTTATGTCAACAATCGATTATTTAGACAATGTAAGTCCTTAATGATTCATATTCCAATAAAAAGATTGGATAAATATGATGATATTACTTCTATTGACGATTTAGAGCAAGTATATCCTCGTCCGGGATACAATCAATCAGATTTGAGCCCAGAAGAGGAATTTTGGGGTCATTGTTCGAATATTCAAGTGTGGATAGAAAGTGATTATGACACGAGAATCCTGCATCATAGTTTAGCCTTCCCTCTTTTAAAAGAATTATGTAGGTTAGGTGACATCAGAGCTAAAAGGATTTTTAAGGATGAGATAATTACTCGGTTTATTAACGGTTCGAATCAAATGAAGCTTTTTTTTCTTGAGGGAGGGTTCTTACGCGACTTTAATTTCGAGGAGAGAGAGATAATCAATGAAATGCTCAATGAACTTTATACTACTGCGTATTTTGCGAACATATATTTTTCAAAAGATGAAAGAGCACACCTTTTTGACAAGCACGAATTACAGGGGTATAAAAAAAAAATTCGACCAAAGGAATTTTCGGCATCTTTTACTCGTAAGTATGATCATTTAAAGCCAATTAATGATATAACTGACATTAAAGAACTCAAATCGCTTACAGATATTACTCGTTCAGCCCTTCTCCAGAACTATATCGTTGAAATTAAAGGACTTGACAATTTTACTTATTTAAGAGAACTTGCCTTGAACATGAATAAAATCTGCGAAATCAAAAATATTGATCATCTAAGATATCTAAGACATCTTTCACTCCCCTTAAATCACATTTCTAAGATTAAGGGGCTTGAGAATCTAACAGAATTAGAGTTTTTAAATCTTTCCAGTAATCAAATCAAAAAGATAGAAGGGCTTGAGAGTCTAACAAAGTTAAAAGTTTTAAGCCTTTGGGATAACAAAATCAAAGCTATTGAAGGGCTTGAGACTCTTAGAGATTTAAGGAAATTAGCTCTGGGGGGAATCAAATCTCAGAGATTCAAGGATTAGAAAATCTTAGGAATTTGAGGGTGTTGATACTTAATTCCAATAAGATTTCTGAAATAAAGGGGATTGAGAACCTCACACGTCTTAAGGAGATTTCATTTTATAAAAATAATATCTCGAAAGTTAGAGATTTTCCACAATTACCAGAACTACAGGAAGTTGACCTCATAGGAAATCCGATAAGCAGTAACGATATTAAAGACATTCAAAAGATGTTTGGTGCTAACGTAAATGTATTTTTTTCATAGGAATCAATTTTAAATTTGTTGCATTTATCTACTTCAAGTTTTCTAAGAATGTTCCATTATTGGAAAAAGTTAGTAATTTTAGGATATAATTTTTAAATAAAACTTCTAATAAATTTTAACCGATGGTTAGCCTCAAGTACATGCTCATAACTGGCTTTATTTATAGGATGATATGCATACCTCTTAATATCTTCAACTTCTAATTCAAATTTAATTGAGGGCATCCAAAATGTTTTGTTAGTATGCTGATATTCCATCATAACCATAGATAAAAATGTTCCCCGTTCTCTTGGTATGATTCTAGTTTTTATTTTTCTCGTTTCATTGGCTTTTAATCTTTTAATATTTGTAAATTTTAATTTAGATTGAAAAGAGTCTGGCATAAAGAAATAAATTTTTATATCCTTTATATCTGTTAAATTTGGATTTTCTATTGTAAGAGTAACGATTTCTGGGTAATCTACTTTTAATTTTTTGTTTTCAAAACTTATATCTATGAAAAGTGGATATGGTAAATTTTCTTCATTTAAAGTAAAACTTAAATTAATGAGTTTCTGAAGATTAGGTTTAATCTCTAAACTAAACTGATTACGTTGTTCTTCTAAGGACAACACTTTCTTATTTCTAATTTCTTCAAAATCTTTTAGTAAACGATCAATATATTTTAAGATATTTTTATCAAATTCAGTGCGTTTGCCTGAAATTAGAGAAATTAGTTTTTTATAATATTCAGATTCAATATTTCTGAGAAGTGGTCTTTTAAACAAATTATTAATAAAATTTTTGAGTAACTCCTCCATTTTGATAAAATCATCATGCTCAATTTCAAATCTTTCTATAACTTCTTTATTATAAATGTTTTTCTGCATAAAATAACTTAAAATATCTAAAGCTTCAATAATTTCTGAATTATAAGTATCTAATGCTTTATTTACCATAGTTCCTAATAAATCATCAATCTTCTCAGCATTCTTGTTTTTATAGCTTAAAAATTCCTCACGATAAGATCCTAAATATTTGACTAACCTTCCAGAATGTAATTTTAGAAGATTTTTTTGATAAATATAAAATTTTTCAGATATGTCTTTAATCCAATTTCTTATATGATTTAATTTTTTAATATCATCTTCCATGTTAAGTATTAAATTCTCATTCAATGGTTCTGCTTGCGAAAACGGATTATCGATTCTTACTTTTTCCAATAATACAGTGGTATCTCGTTCTAATTGATATATATGATCGATTTGCGTATATAAATTATATGTTTGAATATCTGCTTCTCCAATTTTTCCCAAACGTTCAAGCAAATCTTCTAATTTCTCAGAGTAATACCTTGGATTTTTATTTAAGATATTTCTTAGAATAGATACAAATTTAACAAGAATAGAATAAATTTCTTCCTTTTTACAGATCGGTGAAGCTTCATTTTCAAATTTTGTGATATGACAATAATCTACAACATTCTGAAAATTTCGTTCAGCATAATAATAGAATTTACAGCAATGGTCAATATGTTTTATATCTTTAGCTAAATAGCTATAATATAATCCTAATAGAGATTTATTAATAAGATAAGATAAATCTCTAATTTCTTGAAATTTAATTTTTCCATTACCTTCTGGTAAATGGTTTAAAAGAAATTCTTCGATAATAATCTCAAAATTACCTGCTTCTCGAATTAAATTGAATAATTTTACCAGATCAATATTAATTTCGTCTAATTTTGTAATTACTAAATGCCTATATTCATTGAATTTAGTATATATCTTATGAAAATATGATTTAATAAGTAATTTTCTTCTCTCAAGCTCTCTATCATCAATTTTTCTTTTCTGTTTTATTGATGTGAGATTCAAGATCTCTGAAATATAATATTTAAAAGAGTAAACTGATTCTATATAAAAAGTTTTTGACCCACAATAAGGACACTGAATAACAGCCCCTTTAACTAAGGGCAAACAACTACCGCACTTTTTACAGGGTAGATGAGGCATCGACTTCAGTATCTTATTAATTAGTTTTATAAGCTATTTCTATTCTTATACAGTTATAATTATATCGTTAATTATTAAATTTTTTTTAATAGAACTTTAATTATCATAATATTTTGATGAGTTATTTAGAATATAATGTTTCAAAATATTTAGTGAGTAAAATAACAGAAGAGACAATCCCCTTTTAATTCAATAGGATTTACAAAACCAAAACGTTCGAATTGTATAGTATTATTCATAGGGATTTTTAAAAGGTTTAGTTCTCCAAATCCTTGTGATAGAGAACCATCAGATTTAATAATTGAAACCTTTATATACTCCTCTTTAGGTACCCAGTGTATAATTGAAAAGTCTCTTTTTAATTCCTTACTATGAAATGAGGCTCTTACTATTTTTTTGTTAAGATCTTTAGATCTAATTTGAATGTTTATCAAATCCTTTAACCTTATGATTTGATTTTCTTGTATATCTTTAGCGTCTGATAAAGCAATATATACACTCAATTTTTTATTTCTTACAATACATTTGATTTTTCTTTTCCCTCTTTCTGGGTTTGTAGGCAGCAACAAGGGCTCAGCAACATATTCTTCAGAGGGAACATCATTAATGATAATTGATATTGGATCTTCAACGTAAAAGTATCGTTCTGAAATTTCATCAATTATATCTTGATTTTTTGAATATAACCAATTTACCGAAAATGTAATACCAGACTGAGACATACCGAGATCTAATAAGGATTCTCTTAATGCTTGAGGTTTAATTCCACGCTTCTTGAGAGATTGTAAACTCCAAGTTCTTGGATCGTCCCACCCTTGATATTTGCCTTTTTGTATATTATTTCTTGATTCTGTTTTACTTAATTTCATATCAGCAAAATTGAGTCTTCCATAATACAGTAGTTCTGCTTTTTTCCAACCAAAATGATCCCAAATAAATACCTCGATAATACCTTCCTTAACTAAATCTATTCCTCTTAATATATGAGAAGCGCCTATTAAATAATCATCAATTGCCCATGAGTACTCCAACATTGGCCATATGATATATTTATTACCTACTCTTGGATGTTTTGCTTCGGATATCCTCATTATGATTTGATCTCTTAAAGCTGGATCCTTTTGATCCATTCCTGTTTTTAGTCTTACAACCGCTTCACCTTCATGGTATTTCTTATTTAGCATAGCTTTCCATTCCTCTAAATTCTTTTCAATCGACTGATTCCTATGAGGGCATTCTACTTTTTTTTTCTTATATTTTTCCCTGAAATCATTAGCAGAGCAAAAGCACACATATGCGATATGATCTTTAATTAATTTCTCACAATAATCATAAAAAATCTCCAAACGATCGCTTTTATAAAGTATTTTAGAATATTTTACACCTAACCATTCCAATCCTTCTTTTATTAAATCATATGCTTCTGGTAAAACATATTTAGCTTTCGGACTATCTCTTAATGATTTAGGACTTCCAATTGTATCATCATAAAATAGTATAAGTTCTCCATTATGTTTTTTCACATACTCATCGTTTAGTACAATCATCCTTGCATTTCCAATATGTAATGCACCACTGGGATAAGGGGCTAACCGCATAACTACTTTCTTGTATTTATCAATATTTGGTAATGAGGGTAATTCTTTTTTCTCTTCTTTTGTTCCTTTTTTTTCAAGAGCATTTGGATCTAAGTACAATAATTTTTTCGTCTGTTCCTCCAAACTCAAATTGGTAATCTCTTCTATAATCTTATCCAAAATTGGAATAATAATGTGGGTTTGAGATCGGAGATCTTTTTTTTCAGCCATTAACCTTCCCATAACCGCTTTCTTATTTGGGATCCCACCAAATTCTACCGCATTTTTCAAACCATTGATCCAGAGGATTTTTTTAATTTCTTCGTTATCCATAAGAATATTGTTATTTATTCGATTTTTCTATTTTATTAACTTTTTCTTTAATTTCATTTACTCCATTAATTATTATATTTCTTGCGATTAATGATGATTCTTGATCAGCTTGTTGTTTTAAGATCCTATATTTTTTATTTTAAATTTTTTATTAATTGGGCATACATCTAAGCATGTGGTACACTATAACTGTTTTCTTTATTAAGAAATAATTATTGAATTATTTACTTTTTGAAAAAAAACTTAAATGTCAAAACCCACTCACTCGACAAATTTGATTAGGCTCTTTTTAAACCCATAATTCTATTCTTAAACTCAGCGATGTTTCCAGTATTTATCTCTCTAATTCTCCACGTTCTTT
>JAEOTA010000051.1 GCA_016840085.1 Promethearchaeota archaeon | reverse complement strand
TATTACATGATAGACGGACAGTAGGATTACTCATTATGATGCCTATCTTTATGATGGTTCTTTTTGGATATGCTTTTGGACAACCTGTTAGACATGTACCCATTAAGATTGTTAATTTTGATGAAGGTGGAGAGGGTATACCTTATATGGGGATAAATGACACCAAATTCTCTGAAATATTCATAAGATCCCTTGAGGAAGACGATAGAGTGGATGTCAAATTACTGAATTTAAAAACATTTAATCTTTCAAAAGAAATTCCACATATCTATGGAGGAAACGATTATTATGCACTAATCGTAATTCCTATAAACTTTACGGAGGATATGGTGAATATTTCAAATTATATCCAAATATCAACATATATAGATGGAAGCGATCCACAGACGATAAGCTCCGTAATAGGAGCAATCTCAGAAGTTATTGGAACAGTGATAAATGAGATATCAGGAGAAGAATCTCATTTAGAATTAAACCTCATCTATATTGCGGGGGATCCAAATTTAAGACCAATTGATTCTCTTGGACCAGGAATTCTCAGTTTTGCACTCTTTTTATTCATGATTTTAACGGTTACTGGGGGTCTTACTAAGGAACGATTGACGGGAACTTTGTATAGAGTTAAGGTGACATCCACTTCCAAATCGGAAATAATGATAGGGTATTTATTGGGGAACTCGTTAATAGCATTAGTCCAAAGTGCACTTTTGCTAGCAATTTCAGTACTTCTCTTCCAAATCCATATTGTTGGTAATATTCTATTGTTATTTTTTGTCCTCTTTATCTATGCAATGTCCTGTGTTGGGCTAGGTATTTTTGCTTCTTCTTTTGCCCAAAACGAGCTGCAAGCATTTCAATTCATCCCATTGCTCTTAATTCCTTCAATGTTCTTCTCAGGATTTATTTTTCCTATAAATTCATTTCCAGAAGTATTTCAATATATTTCATATTTTATTCCCATGACATATTCGATAAGAATTAGCAGAGCAATCATGATTAATGGCTTTGGTTTAGATATGTTTTTCATGGATTTTCTAATCATGCTACTATTAACCTTTTTATTTTTAGCACTTGCTGTTGTAGTTTTTAAAATGAAAAAATAAATTCTGAAGTTATATTAACTGTAAATTCTTAATATAGTAAAATTCATTTAAACAGAGAGACAAAAACGTCATACTCTTATGATAAATACGTTAAATTAGTAATATTATCTAGATTTAAGATCTAAATTACCAAATCTTTTATAATATATATCTATTTAACTCCAAATTAGAGTTATTCATTTGAATACATAAAAGAGTCAAATTGTAATTAATTATTTTTATTAATATTTTTAAGATAGTCTTTAAAGAGGTTTTCTTTGCACCAATGATTGGTGATTCTTTTTATTTCTTAGAGATCAATTAATATAAGGAGAACTAATTAAAGTCAAGAATAAACTTAAATTTATTTATTTAAAAATTTATTTAATTCTTTTACAATTTTATCTGTTTTCTTATCCTTTATCCAATACCTAATTTTAGAGGACCTTAGAAATTCTTGGATTTTTTCATTTAATTCATTTAATTTCATTTTATCTTCTTTAGATAATTGAGGTATCTTTTCTTCAATTTTCTTTTTTACTTTTTTAATCTCTTCTTCTATGAGTGGAATTTTAATTTGTTCTTTTTCATAAATTAATCTTTTTCTTAAGATTTCTTTAATATTTTTTATCCATCCTTTAATCCAAGGATAATTACCAGGTTTTTTAGGGTCATTAATTTCAATTTCTTTTCTTTTAACAATTATTAAATCATCTGGACATGAGTTTTCACAGGCTCCGCAGTAAAAGCACTCATCTTCTTTACATGCTATTTTTCCAAATTTTTTCACATCCTCTGCCCTTTCTGGAATGAAAAAAGATTCTGTAGGGCAGATATAGACACAAGCTTTACAACCTTGGGGATCACATTTATGAAGCATATTTTTTTTTATAATTACTTCTCCCTTTATAGGGGATTCAATATAAAAACATTGAGTAGGGCATTCTTTTTGAATTCTAAAATATGCTTTCACTTGGTTTCTCTCTCTAACAGTTAGACAAAGTTGACAAACTTCGTTTTTGGGATCCTCGATACATTTATCAAGATCAATTTTATAAAATTTGCCAACTGAGGGGTATTCGTCCAAATCAATTTGTTCTTCTGGTTTGATATTCTCATGAAATGCGTCATTAGGGCAAACAACAGCACATAACATACAATAACAACATTTTTCATAATCAATCAATATTTTTGGATTGCTGTCTTCTAGTATTTTTTGGGCGATTTCCGGAATTGGTCCAAGCTCAATTGCTTCAGTTGGGCATATTAATTTACATAATGAACATCCTATGCATTTTTCTATATCATAAACAAGTTTTTTATCAACATTTTGAAATTTCCATTTAAGTATTAACTGTTCTGGAGTGATTTCTAGATCTTTTTCGATTTCTTCTTTTTCTTCTTCTTGAACAATATTATCTGATGAAGATTCCGAGATTTTTTATCAGCTACCTTATAATTAGTTGTATTAAATTTTATTTTAAGACTTAAAAAAATGCTCATTAAAAATGATTTTCTCTAATTTTGTAAATATCTAATTAAAAATAAACTTTCTATTAATAAATCAAAATATATAACTAAGACAAGAAAATCCTTAGTAGCTAAGTTAAATACAGTTTTGTAAATACATAAACATAAATATGAGTTTTTCTGTTGATGGTTTGCAGAATTGTATAATTTTAGATTAAAAATAAGAATATATTCAAATCAAGTATATAGTATTAGTAATTTATTCTTGGGGCTTTGTATGAATTACTAATGCTGGAGGCGTTCTACAATAACAAAGGTTTTTATAGCTGAGGATGACAGAGATCTTCAAAGATTGTATGAATTACTTTTAGAGATGTCCGGATTTCAATTAATAGGCATTGCAAATAACGGGAATGAAGCGATAGATATGTTCAAATCTTTTTCTGAAAAACCAGACATCATTATTTTAGATTATAGAATGCCAATCAAAAATGGTATTGATGCTTTAAAAGAAATTTTAGAACTTGATAGTAATTCAAAAATCATATTTGCAAGTGCGGATAGAACAGTTAAAGAGAAAGTATATCTTTATGGGGCAATAGAATTCTTGGATAAGCCATTTACTCATAATAAATTAGTAACTACTCTTAATGAATGCGCAAATATTTCGAAATCTTTAAATGTTTAAAAATTCGAAATTTACTTTCTTATTAGGGTAATATCTTCTATAATTATAAGAATATGTCTATATATTGCTTTTATATTTACTTTTGGGAGTATTCATGAATAATAATCATAACTTTCCCTATCAAAATTATATATATATTCTATTGGAATCTTTTCATGTTGAAGATCGGGAGGAGCATAGATTAAATGTAAATTTGGAAAATAAGTACCGATTCCATTCCTAGCTAGGCTTATTGTAGGATGATCAGCTTCCTTGAAAATCTCTTCGCTAATTTTAAGAGTGATGACTCTGCATTGTTGTTCATCCATAACGCCTAAAGAATGAATATATTCATGTAACAGAATATGATATGTATAAGCCCAAACAATTTCGTATGGTTGTTCTTTAAGGATTATTTCTAAAGGGGTTTTGTTCATAACAATATCTGTTCCAGGATGGAAATGCATACCCCCTATAAACCCTCCTCGATACATGCCCATTTCAACAATTCCTAAACTTAAACCTGCTCGATGTCGGCCATACACTTTCTTTACGTCTTTTTTAACTTTTTCAAATATCTTAGGCATTTTATTTTTTAATTCTTGAAGATTCATTATTCGTCCGATAATAGGGTAATTATTTAATATTAAAATTAAAATATGAGCAATTAAATCTCAAAAAACCAATCATCCTCGTCCTCTCGTAAGAAATCCATTAAATTAGATAAGTCTCGTAATAAATGTCTTATAGAAACTTTATGTTGATCTCGTCTAATAGGGCCCATTTCTGAGAAGAACATATCATCAAGTAATTTATCAATATTTATTCTTTTAAAATATTTTACAGGATCGTAGAAAAGAGTATAAAAAATTTCTTTTTCCAAATTTGGTTGTTCTTTTGTACTAAAAGTATCTTCATATTGTTCAGTCATCACATTTTTTAACTCTACAATGAAACATTCCTTACTATGTATTAATTCATTTCTTTCTTCCTCTAAATTCCTAAGGTTTTGTTCTATTATTTTTATTTTTTCACCTAAAAACCTGAATTTCTTATTTGTGGTCCTAAGTTTTTGATAGTCCAAGTCAAAACCTGTATTCTTAAACTCCAAATTTTCTCGAGTTTCATCAACTTTTACAATATTATAATTTATATTGTAATAATCTGGAGTGATATTAATTCTTAAAGAAAGATTACTCTTAAGACGATATTTAATATTTCTTGGATCATCACCGAAACTTTCAATTATTCCAGAATCAGAAAGCATCTTGAGCTGGCTGTGAATAGCTTGTCTTGAAATCTTTTTACCAAATGAAGCTGCTAATTCAGAAGCACCCAAAGGAATCTTCGCTAATTTTGATAAAATAATTCTTCTTGTGGGATTTCCTAATATTTCAAGTAAATTATCTAAACTAAGAAATATATTCCTTCCTTCTTGTCCTTCTAATTCCAATATAATCACTCCCTTTTTTATTCATTATTTTGTTCATATTTATACAGTAAAAGCCCTCTAACGGTATAAATCTTCTGAAGGTTCTTTAGAATATCTTTCATGTGATATCTTAGCTTTATCAGCTGATTTTAAAATTTTTTCAATTGCTTCATCGAACTCCGCTTTTGAAATTTTTACACCTTTAACGGAGTCAGCATCCTGAGTATTGATGTTTGTATCATTAACAGCTTTACGAATTGTTAAGAGAGTAGCTTCTTCACAGATTGCCTGGATATCTGCACCAGTATATCCTTCTAGAACTTGTGCCATTTGAGCTATATTTACATCTTTAGCTATTGGTTTAATTTTAAGATGAATTTTAAATATTTCTTTACGTGTATCTTTATCTGGCATAGGAATTTCAATATGTCTGCCAAATCTCCCAGAACGTAGTAAAGCAGGATCAAGCATATCTGATCTATTTGTAGCAGCAAGTAAAATAACATCTTTTAATCCTTCTAATCCATCCATTTCTGTCAATAATTGCGACACAACTTGTTCCGTTACTTGAGAACTGGCAAATCTACCTCTTATTCCTGCTATCGCATCAATTTCATCAAAGAAAATGATACAAGGAGATGCGGCTCTAGCTTTTCGAAATGTTTCTCTTACTGCTTTTTCACTTTCACCAACCCATTTTGATAGGAATTCGGGTCCTTTAACTGATATAAAATTAACCTCACTTTCATGAGCTAAAGCTTTTGCTAATAAAGTCTTTCCTGTTCCAGGGGGACCAAAAAGTAAAATTCCATTTGGAGGTTTCGAGTTTAGATGGTTGTACAACTGAGGAAACTTTAATGGCCATTCAATAATTTCTTTCAATTGCTGTTTAGCTTCTTTCAGACCACCGATATCATCCCAAGTCTCAGTAGGTTGACTAATTAATACTTCTCTTAATGCTGAAGGTTCAATGCCATTTAAGGCTGTTTCAAAATTTTTCATTTTAATTTGAAGATCTCCTAATATTTCTGGAGGAATTGGTTTATCTAAATTTATTTTTGGTAAAATTTCTCTTATTGCTAACATTGCGGATTCTTTTGCTAATGCTTCAACATCTGCTCCAACAAATCCATGAGTCTTTTCAGCCATTAACCGAAGATTTACATCGCTGTACAACGGCATTCCACGAGTATGAATTAATAAAATTTCATATCGTCCGTCTGTGTCTGGAACTCCTAATTCGATTTCACGATCAAATCTTCCAGGTCGTCTCAGTGCAGGATCAATATCATTAACTCGATTTGTAGCACCAATGACAATAATTTCACCTCTGCCTTCTAACCCATCTAATAATGAAAGTAATTGAGCCACAACCCTTCTTTCTACTTCACCAGTGACCTCCCCTCTTTTCGGTGCGATTGAATCCAATTCATCAATAAAAATTATTGAAGGAGCCATCTCTTTAGCTTCTTCAAATACTTTTCTAAGATTTTCTTCACTTTGACCATAAAATTTGCTCATAATCTCCGGTCCACTAATTGTTATGAAATGAGCTTCAGTTTCATATGCAACTGCTCTAGCTAGTAGTGTTTTTCCTGTACCAGGAGGACCATGAAGTAAAACACCTTTAGGGGGTTCAATTCCTATTCTTTTAAACAATTCAGGATGTCTAATTGGTAATTCAATCATTTCACGGATTTTTTGGATTTCTTCTTCCAATCCACCAATATCTTCATAAGTTACTCTCCTTGCCTCCAATTCTATAAGTTCTTTATGGGTTTTTTCTGAAATCGTAATTTTGGTATCTAAATGAATCCTAACAGCAGCTGCCTTAGGTGAATAATCTATTACGATAAAATCAATCCTACGACCCATAGCATTAAAACTTAATATATCTTCTTTAGTAATAACACGATTCTCTAACATTCTAACTAACTGGTCCGACCTTCTTAATATAACTGATTCTTCTACTCCAGCAAAAGTAATTCTATCAGCTAAACTTGCCTCAATCTTTCTTATTTCTACAATATCATCTAAAGAAGCACTTAAATTCCTCCTTAATGATGAATCTATCCTGACTGTATTAGTTCCTGTATCTTCTATTTTTCCAGGATATAATAACGCAGCGGTTTTCTTTCCAATTATTGGATGAATAATTTCAATAACATCACCTGTTCTAAGATTCATCTCCTCGATCACATTAGGATCCATCCTAATTCTACCTCTTCCAGCATCGCCTTTATAGGCATCTTTAATTTTTACTTTTCTTCCATTTCCTCTATACTCTCTAGTTATACCACTCAAATCTAGTTATCAACCTTCTATTAATTATAATAATTATATATGTTTACTGAGCTTTATATTTGCTATACCATTATTTACTTCAATTTGAACATCTTTTTTTGAAGATTTAAAAGGTAAAGGTATGTTTTTCATATATTTACGATTTTTATTTTCAGCATTAAAAATAAGCTCGTTTTTTTCATTATTAAAACTTATATTAACATTATCTTTATCCATTCCAGGAATTTCAAATACAATCTCTAAAGAATCATTAGAATCAATTATTTCTGTGTATGGTTCTAAGAAATCAATATCTTTATTTTGTTCATGAAACTCTAATGAAAGCTCACCAGCATCAATTTCTTTCTTATGGGAAATATCAAGTAAATCCTTTAATTTTGGATATTTACTAATATCTATATTTTTTAAATAATCTTGAAGTTTTTTATCATCGATATTTCCTTCAATTTTTATCTCAGGCTTATCCATTCCTGTTTCGTAATGAAATGAGATCTTAAATCCTTTAACTTTTTTATCATTAAATATTTTTCCTTTATACATTTCAGATTCAGGTAAAAATAAAAAATCCACATCAAATATATCTGAATCTATTTTAAAAAATTTCTTAATATCATCAATAAATTCATCAAAATCATCCCTCAAAATTTACCACCTTAATTTTAAGTTTTTTGTCAATCTTCGATTGTCAATCGTCAATTAAAATATACTAAAGGATCTATAAAAACTTATCGATTTTAAAAATTAAGCTGATAAGTATAAGAAAAATGAGATTACAAAGACCTATAATATTTTTTTAATAAATAATCTATTTTGTTTTCATCTAAAGCAAATAATTGAAAAAACAAAGTATCTAATATCATTTGTATTATGCCTTTATTATGGTTTTCTGCTGCTTTACTAAATCTTGATTGGAATTGACTATTTTCTTGTGAAGATATATATCTCAAATGGCGTAATTTTTGAACAGTTCTTTCTACATAATTATTTTGATTAGAAATTTGACTATTTACTAGATAAGAGGTAAGTATTTTTATTAATTCTATAATATTCTTTTTCTCTTCAGAGCTGAAATTTTTTATATTTGGTATGGGTAAACCTTGTTCTAATTTGGTTTTACTTCTTTTTATCGAAATATTTTTAGCATTATATATAAAACGCAAGAGTTTAGAATTTAGATAAGCTAAAATAATTAAATAATCAATCTTACTATCTGGAAATTTTGGCCAAAGAAAGTAAGTATCTGATGTAGCATAATACTGGGCATTAGTATAACCAAAAATATTCTGATTTGAAATAAATTTAAAGAATATTTTTTGGGCATTATCATAGAGGGGCTCGAGATCAACTAAATTTTCTTTAGTAGATTTCTCAAAGCTCCGAATAACTGATCCTCTTCTAGGAAAATAAAAATCTTCAGGATTTTCTTTTGCATTGATTAATATCTTCCGCAGTTCTGTTTCAAACTGTTTTAAATATTTAAAAAGAGTAGGGTATTTCTTTTCATATAATTGAATTCTTATATTTGAAGATTTGGTCTTAAATTCATTTTTATTAAAATAAATTATATATCCTATATAATCTTCGTTTGAATATCCATATGGCCTAATTGATTTGCTTTTATATAACTTTTTAAGCCTCTTTTTTTCGATTTCAGTCAATTTCATGAATTTTCCATTAACTTGTATATAAAAATCGTTATTCTCAACCTTTACCTGTTTTTCCTTTTTTAAAACAAATATATCGTCATTTATCAGAATAATACCATTACGTATAATAAAGTAGTCTTTTAATAGAGAAAGTTTGCCATCGATTTTACAAAAATCCTCAATTTTATCTACAATAAGTTTAATTTCGTTGGAATACATTAAATTCCAGCTGTGATCTTGTTTAAGTTCATTATTGGTTAATGCTGATCTGTATGTTCTAATAAAACTAGAATCATTTTTATAAAGTAGTTCCTTAAAGATTTTCTTATTAAATGATTCATTAGTTTGATTAGAAAACTTATCTCTTAATAATTGGATAACTTCGATTTCTTTGTTTCTCATTTGAATTTTTTCTTGTTCCGTTTTTTTCTGTAACACAAAAATACAATTATGTTGTCCTTTTGCTCCTTCAAATAGTCTCAAATGTGATAGATCGCTATATTGAAGTAAATAGCATTCATCTAAAATGTGCGGTTTCAATAATTTTATTCCTGTCTTTTTAGATTTTGTAATCCAATAATTAGTAGTGATGAATGAAAGAATTCCACCAGGATTTAGTTTTTCTATCCCTAAATGAATAAAAAAATAAAATAAGTCCATATTTCCTACAAAATATTTAGCGCATATAGGATATTGCTTAATATAATCCTGAAAAATTTCAGCATTATAATTCTGACCTAAATATGGGGGATTTCCAATAATTATATCAAATTTTTCATTTATATCAGAACCTAAAAAATTATCAAATCTAAATTCAACAGATGGAAAAGAATTCACAAGAATCTCATTTAAACTAGTATCCATCTCGTAAGCAATAATATCTGAAAAATTATTTTGTAATAGAAACTTTAAAAAAATACCTTTTCCTACAGATGGTTCCAATACTTTTAAGTTTTGAATGTCTAAACTATTGTTTTCTATAATTTTTAAAATATTCTTAACCATGAATTCTGCGACATAATCTGGAGTAAAAATCTGTCCGATATTGCCAATTTTACTATTGTTTTTCTTTTTTAAAACCATCTGATATTAATATTGATTTAGAAATCTATAAAATTGATGGTTTTAAAATTTTGATGAACCATTAATTATTTTAAAAAATGAATTATATGAATCAGAAAGCTTCAGGAATTAATTATACGAAATAATTTCCCAATATTTTGATCAAATTTTACTTTATCTTCCGCCGAGAGCTTTCCATTATGGAGATCTTTTTTTTTACAAAAGATAATCCTAATCCCATGTTGCTATTAGTAGATTTCTCGATTTACTTTTTCTAATCATGATGATGTTCATGATGGTCCATTTTAATATTTATCGGTCTTAAGTTGCCAAGTGCCCATCCTGTTACTTCATTAAGAGATGGATGGATAACCATAGAGTGGTATATTGGCATGAATGATCCTGCCTCAGGACAAGCTCTTGTTAGTTTTGTAATATCACTTTCACCAGAAACTTCAGGTAAGGTACATGTAAAACCGGAATTCATTAAGTATACAAATGGTTGGGCTAATATTGCAGCATTAGGACCAATAACATGAGCACCCAATATTCTATATGATTTGTCAACAATCATCTTGAAAAATCCATTATCTTCATCACCCTCTTCGTAACCCATCGCAAATCCCTTTGCAACGGAGGAGTAATATTTCTTTGCAACATAAATTTCATGACCCTTATCAATAGCTTCTGCTTCAGTTAAGCCCACATGTCCAATTTGAGGATATGTAAAAATTGCCCATGGAACAGAAGAATACTCTACCGATCTACGATTTTCTTCAGGACCAAATATATTATTGGCACAAATTTCTGACTCATAATTTGCTTTATGGCGAAATTGATAAAGTCCATTGGCATCACCAATACACCAGATATTTGTTTTAGTTGTTTCTAAATATTCATTTGTTTTTATCCAACCTTTTTCATTCATTTCAACACCCGTTTTTTCAACTTTTAATAAATCAGCGTTTGAACGTCGACCAGCCGCCAAAAGTATTTCTTCAGAAGTAATCTCGATTTTTTTTCCATTTTTCATATTTTGGGCAATAACGACTTTCATGTTCTTTTTCTGTTTCACTTTAATTGCTCTATAATTAACATAAACATTCATGTATTTCTTAAAATTCTTTTCTAAAAGCTCACTAATCTCAGGTTCTTCTGTTGCTACTAAGCGAGGAAGCATCTCTATGATTGTTACTTCTGTTCCCAATGCTGAAAAGATATGAGCAAATTCTGCTGCGATTACACCTCCTCCAATAATTATTAGACTTTTCCAGGGTTTTTTAGGAAATTTCTCTCCAAAAAAGCTTTTATTAGTAATATATCCAGTTTCTTCTAAACCTTCAATAGGAGGAATTAAGGAACGCGCCCCTGACGCTATAACAAATCTTTCTCCTTTAAATCTTCCAATGACCTTAGTTCCATCAATGGATTTTACTTCCATTTCATATTCTCCGATAAATTCTCCAATACCTCGATATATTGTAAGATTAGGTATCTGAGATAATCCTTCCTCAATTTGTTTACTCTCATCAATCTGTGACCACATCCTTTTTGATATTAAATCCCAATCAATTTTCTCAATGTTAAATTGGACTCCTACCTTGCTTGAATGCTGCGCTTCTCGAATTAAATCAGCAGGATGTACTAAAACTTTTGAAGGAATACAGCCTCGAGTTAAACATGTTGCACCAAGTTTTGTATCTTCAATTAAAGCACACTTGATACCCATTTGAAGGCCTACATTTAGAACATTTAACCCCGCTCCACTTCCTATTACAACTAAGTCATAAGATTCCATAATTTCATTTTTGTCTATATCCCTTTTAAAGTTTATATTAATATTTTAAATGAAACTAAGTTCATTAAATAGAAGGCGTTCAATATGAACTTAGAATAAATCGATTAAAAAGCGTAATTTAGCAAGAGAAAAATAATCCTTACATAGGTTCTGGGAGTAATAATACAAAATTACAACCTTGTTTATAATCTCCTTTGACTTTATCATCAACCCAAATCTTTCCTTGGTAGCTATCGATTATTTTCTTTACTAGTGATAATCCTAAACCCATTCCCTCACTACTTTGACCCTTCCTCGTTCCTTTCTCAAAAATACTTTTTTTTCGATAATCAGAAATACCAAGCCCATTATCTTTGAATTCCATTTTGATATAATTCTTATTTTTAAGAAGATCATTTTTAATATCTATACTTATTTCAATTTTGGATTTATTATTGTGTCTTACAGCATTTATCAAGATGTTTTCAAATACATCTCTTAAAAAATTGTTTGCAAGAACATAAAATTTTTTTTCTGACGCATTTATGCTAATATCTATAGTTCTCGCTTGATAACTACTCTTGAGAAATTCAATTGCTTTATTTAACGTCCGAAAAACTTCTATTTTTTCAATCTTAACTTCAGATTCATCAATTTTATTTATTTTTCTGACGTTTGTAATTAATTTTCTTCCTCTTTGAACTTGTTCACTAATAATTTCATATAATTCTTTTAAAGTATGTAATTTTTCGGGGTTATTTAAATAAAGAGAACTGAGTTCAGCTGAAGATTGGATATTTTGGAGTATATTGTTTATGTCATGAGCAAAAATATCCCTATAGAGGTTCGCTTGATAATAAGCTTTTCGATATTTTTCTTCAGATTCCTTTAGTAATTTTTCGGATTCAAATTTCCGAATAGTGATTCCTATTTGCTTGCCGATTGCCACCAATAACTCTAATTCATTTTGAGAGAGAGTCTGATGATATGGAGCCCCTATATTAAGGCTTCCTGCATATTCATCTTTTGAACGAAGTGGAACGATTACGGTGGAATATACCCCCAATTCTTTTGAACCCTCCATAAATTTTGAAAAATCATCTATATATAAGAGGTTATTCTTATCAAATACTTCTTTAAAGAGACCTTTTGATATATCTACATCTTCTACTGCGGCTATAAAGTCAGGATGGACATTTTTATGATACACCAGAATGTTATGTTTGGTCTCATTATCATAAAGATAAATTCCTCCTTTATCGAAGACTACATAGTCCAAAACTTGATTATAAGATTTCTCTAAAAATTCTTGAAGATTCGTGGATTCATTACCAAGTGTGATTATTCTATTCAAAACTGTTAATTGTTCGCTACGTTCTTTTACATTTTGTTCCGCAGTTGTTTTCTCTGTAATATCTAGGGTAGCCTCAACTACTCCAATGATATTATTATTTTTATCCCTAATAGGATATCCTGCCACATGCCATACTCGTCCATCAGGGGTAGTCATCTGATTAATTTCTGGTTTATTAGATTTTAACGATTTTACTATGGGACAACCATCACAAGGTTCTTCTCGATTATTCCAAACTTGATAACATTTAAGTCCAATTAATTGTTCTGGCGTAGAATTTACAGAATCCGCTGCAGCTTTATTAACCCATATAATTGTGTTATCTTTAGATTGATAAACAAGATGCTCTAATAGGCTTTCTAAGATTGCAGATTTTTCAATTTTATATTTATTTAATTCATCTTCTAATTCCCTACAATTTATATTTTCTTCTGCTTCAATAAGCTCTGATTTTTTCAATTCTACTCACAATTTAAGCATGAATTTTTGATAAAAAATCATTTTATAATTTTGTTATAAAAGTAAAAATATTTCAATTTTTGATCAAATTCAACAAAATTGTTAAATCACATAAATAGTCGACTAATTATATTTAAACTTATTTACATCAATATTCATATTTTGGTGTTATATAGAATCTTGTAAAATGATGTTTTCATCTAAGTCCTAAATAGAAAAATAAAAAATCTGGTATGTTGTATCGTATTATCAATAAAAAAGAGTAAAGTATAAAAAAAAATAAAAAAGATTAAAGCATTGATGGTAAAATCTTTGCTAAGGGTACAGCTAATCCACCCAATAATGAGCCAATAGAACTTAATTTTTTAATGTAATCTTTAATATTTTTGGAAACCTTCACGACACGAGTCTTTCCTTCGATAATTGTTCCATCCTTATCTAATAAGAATATCTGAACCGTTTGTTCCCCAGTTTCCCTTGGTTCTAAAGTTAACCATGTAGTATCTCCATTTTCTAACATTGTTGATAAAACTCCTGCTAGGTCTCTCTCTTCAGAAGATATTAAGGGTATTTTCTTATCAGGGATAATAAAAGAGCCTCGTCCTTCAACTTCAATATCAAGTTTTAATTTATTAGGTTCAAATCCAGGAGCATTTACTTTTATAATATATTTTTTAGATTCTGGAGAATTGTTATATAAGAAGCAAAAAATATTCAATTCTGATTTTAGATATACAACTTCTTGAGCTGTAGAGTCCATATATATCGGATCGTTCGACACTCGTTCAATATTATCAGCTAATTCTAATTGTAATCTGTCTATTATATTGAAAAAGCCAGGATTGAATTTTTTTATGTAATTAAACAATTTATAGATATCATTTATAGAAAAATACCAGGCTCCTTCCATAAATATACCTTTCTCCACATCGAAATTATCTGAATCTACATTGATAATTTCTTTTAGCTCCCGGATTAGTTGATCTTCTGATAATACTTCTTGGAATTTTAAATAATAGAGAAATAGTAAGTTTTCAATAGCAAAAGTAATAGGCAACTCTTCTGCTTCTTGCTCTTTTACTTTTTGGATGAATTCAGGAGTTAAGATGTTATTTAATTCTGCTAAATACTCATCCCATTTGAGAAAAGTCACCGGGTCTAAATGGTTTGATAAAATCTCTGCGAAAAAATTGTCTAAAAATATTTGATGAGTAGTTGGTTTGTAGAAATCTTGAAGACCATTGACATCATGAATATTTAGGTTTAAACTTCGTATTAATAGTGCTAAACCGAACCCTACTAAAGAAAAACCTGCCGCTGCAAATCCGAGATTAAGATCTTCAAGAAATAACATGATAAGAAATAATACTAACGCAACTAAACAAATCAGAGAAATTATTTTTAATAAATTGGTAACTCTCTTTACATTGTTTGCCAATAAATCAAAACCATCAAGGCTGTCTATAGGGCGCCCCCTTTTTCTTTCAAAATTTAAACGTAATTTAAGAGAGGATTCAGTTGAATTTGCTCCTAAAAATAACATTACTGAATTGAACAAATAGATAGCTAATATCGCATAAAAAATTATCGGTAGCGTGAAACTACGAGGGTAAAATAATGTAAGTATAGTTATAATTACAAGCGCGATAGGAAGTATGAAAAGCAACAGTTTTCCAACCTTGGACATATAACTTATTATCTTAGCTTGGAACTTTTCTTTTTTAAGTATTCTCGATAAATCTTTTTGTAAATCTCTTTCCATTTTATTGATCATCTTTTTTATTGGTTTTATTTTTTGAAATAATGTAATTAGAATAATAGAATTAGTTATTTAAAATGTTATTGTATATATTTAGAGTGAAAAGACGTTTATTAATCATCATCTTCATTATTTTCATATAAATATTTATTCTAACTAGAATAATTTTATATATCTGTATAAAAAGAATGATATGATAATGAAATGGCAACTAGAATATATAGTATAAATAGAAAAACCTTAATTGAGGGGTATTTCAAAAATTTTTTAAAATTTGGACTCCCATTTTATTAATTATATAAATTAATTAATTAATAATAAAAATTAATGTGGTTTTAAAATTATGAGTATGACTAATAATTCTGTTATTATTGAAATTAAAGATCTTAAAAAACATTTTAAGGAAGTTAAGGCTGTAGATGGGGTATCTTTGAAAATTAAAAAAGGAGAATTATTTAGCATTCTTGGTCCTAATGGTGCTGGAAAAACAACATTAGTTCGCATGTTAACTACTGTGTTAACCCCCACTTCTGGTGATGCTAGAGTCAATGGACATAGTATTTTAAAAGGAAAAAAAGAGATTGTAAAAGCAATTGGGGTATGTCCTCAAAATATTACAATATATGAGGTTTTAAGAGCTGAAGAAAATGTTGAATTTGTAGCTGGTATGCATGGTATACCTCGTAAAGAAGCAAAAGACAAAGCTAAAAAATTATTGGAGGATTTTGGAATAGCTGGAAGAAAAGATTGGTCTAAACATTTCTCAGGGGGTATGCAACGTCGTTTAAATCTCGCAATGGCTCTAGTGTTTGATCCTCAGATTTTGTTTCTTGATGAGCCTACGGCTGGGCTTGATCCTCAAGCAAGAAGACTAGTTTGGGATTTTATTCGAGATCTAAAAAACAGGGAAATCACAATCATTCTTATGACCCATGATATGGTTGAGGCTGATTCTCTAAGTGAACGTATTGCAATAATAGATAATGGTAAAATAATTGCTCAAGGAACGCCTACAGAACTAAAGGAGAAATATGGGAGTGATAATGTGTTAGAGGTATCCTTTATTGAGCAGGAAGACCTTGATTTAGTGAAAGTTAATATAGAAAAAATTCCTTTCGTTGCAAACTGGAAAGAAGTTAGTAGAAAGGAAAGAAAGACACTCTTAATTTCTTTTCAAGGTGGATTAAAAAATCTTGTAAAACTTCTTCAACAAGGACTTATTGAAAATATTGATGAGGTTGAAAATATGAAATTTAGACAAAACTCTCTTGAAGATGTATTTTTAAATTTAACAGGAAGGAGGTTGAGAGATTAAATTGACCATTTTAGAAAATAAGGCTATTCAAATATCCATTAAAAATCTTAAAGATAAGTTGCGACATTGGCAATATCCTTTTTTTTCACTTCTACTTCCGATTATGTTTACTGTTATGTTTTACTTTATGTTTGGCTCTGAAGAAGATCCTACTGGTCGAACTGGATTTGATTATGGCTTTCCTGGGATGATTACATATGCCGTTGGAATTGGGGTGATGAATGCCGCAATCATGTTTGCTCAAGAAAAAAATTCAGGAATGCTTGATCGCTTAGATACTATGCCTACTGGCAGAAAAAACATGTTCTTAGGATCGTTAATGTCAGAATCACTTTTTTTAATACTACAAATCGCTATTATGTTCATTATAGGGTATGCAATTTTAGGTTTATATTTTGAAAATCCTTTAGCCTTATTTTTTGGATTTTTAGTTGCAGTTTTATTTGGTATTTCTTCAGTTGGTTTAGGCATAATAATCGCCAGCATATCAAAAACAGTAGAAATCGCGAATGCTTTTTCATTGTTAATTTTTATGGTACTTATCTTTATCTCAGGAAGTTTATTTCCATTTGAGAGTCCTATTGTATACTTCACACCACCTTACTGGGCTAAACAAATATTTCTTCAACTTACTGTATTGGGGGATGGATTGAATGATAACTTATATAATAGTTCATTGATTGGGGCCGGTGCAGAGACCATTCCAATTACTCTATTGGGTGGATTATTAATAGTTGTTGTATATACAACTATTTTCATATTAATAGGTATTTTAGTTTTTCAGAAAAAGACCAGTTTTTAAATTTAAAGTATAAAGTTTAATTTATTCTTCAAATAGTTAATTTTAAATTAGTTAAATTAAAAAATGTAAAACTAAAAATTCTCAGATTAATTTTTAATCTTAACATAATAAAGAGCCTATTTACCTTGTATTCTGTTAAGTTTAACTCCGAAGTAAATCAAATTGAAGATGTTCATCAAATTAAAATAGATGTTCCTTGGGCAGTTAAAAATGTTTCTCTTTACCTTTTCACCATTAAAGAAAAAAATGTACTTTTTGATTCAGGGTTGGATATGGGTAATTGGGGTAAAATATTTTTCTCAGCTCTTAATGATATTAGTCTAACTATTCAAGATATTGATTACTGCTTTATTTCTCATAATCATTCTGACCATGTTGGATTAGCAGGAACTTTAAAACAAAAGAATCCAAATCTTAAAATATTGATGCATGATATTACTTCCAAAACACTCAAATGGGAAAATGAAAGCCAAAATTTGAATGAGTTAGAACAAGAAGCTAAAAAAGTAGCATTCCAAATGATAAAATATGGATTTAACGAAAAGCAAGCTGAAAGAGTAGTACAATTTTTTAGCTATTGGCCCAAATTTCGTAAGTATCAAAAGCCAGATATAATCTTACATGATGGTGATAGAATTTTAGAAGATTTAGAAGTTATATGGACACCAGGACATAGTTTTGGTCATATTTGTGTTTTTAATACAAAAAAAAAGTTTCTTTTCTCAGGAGATCATATACTTTCGAGAATAACTCCTCATATTGGAAACTATATTATTCCTAAATTTTTGACAGAACAATATGAAGGTTATGACTTTAATAATATTTTAAAACATTATCTAAATTCATTGGATCGAATTGATAAACTCAATCCTAAAATTATCTTTCCTGCACATCAAGAAATTATATACAATCCTCATAAACGCATTTCGGAAATCAAAGAACACCATAAAAATAGGTTGGCAGAGATATCAAGAGTAATTAAAAATAATCCGTTAACGCCCTTAAAAATCTCCCAAATACATTTTGGAGATTTGGATGATATGAATTCATTTCTAGCACTTTCCGAAGTACTTGGTCATCTTTTTTTCCTTGAAAATCAAGACTTAGTAAAGTCTGTTGAAAAAAATGGAAAAATTTTATACTATAGTTAAAAGTAGATAAAAAAGTAAAGATAAGGAGTAGATTTATACTAATTAATTCTTAATTTCTATTTTAAATCAAAATGATATAAATTTTATATATCTTTTTAGGAAATAAATAGAGTAAAAAAGATTATCTCAAAAAAATGTCAATTGTTATCGAAAACTTGAAGGAAGCGATTATGGGAGAGAGTACTGCCAAAGCAAAGTATAAATTCTTTGCTGAAAAAGCATATGATGAAAATTACCCTGAGATTGCGCATTTATTCGAGGCTATTTCAACTGCAGAAGCAGTTCATATTAAAAATCATATGAAAGCACTTACACTTCTAACTGGTGTTGAAATTAAGATTGAAAATTTCGTCGATGTGAATGAGGAAGCCTTAAAGAAAACTGTTAAAGACACAAAATCAAATCTAATAGATGCTATCAAAGGTGAAACATATGAAACTAAACAAATGTATAAAGATTTCGTAAAGAATGCAAAAAAAGAAGAAAATGAAGTCGCTGAGTTATCTTTTATGTTAGCAAGAAAAGCAGAAAAAGTACATGCTAATTTGTTTAAAAAATATTTAAAACAACTTGAGAAAAATCAAAAAATCGATAAACAGAAAATTTATGTTTGTCAAATTTGTGGAAATGTTGAATTTGAGGAGGCTCCTCTAGTTTGTCCCGTGTGCGATCATACTCAGAAATTTTTTAAAGAAATATAAAAAAAATAATTTCAGACTTCTATTTATATAGTAATTATTAATTGTTCAAGAATAGTTCCTATTCCATAAGAGGCTAGAAATGCTACTATTCCTATTATAACCATCTCAAGGCCACTCCTAATTTTATTTTCTCCAGTAATTTTGGTCTTTAAAACTCCACCAACGAATAACATTAAAAATGAGACTACCGAGGATAAAACTAAAGAAATTAAACCTATATTAAAAAAGTAGGGAAATAGTGATAAAAATGAACCAAAGATAAAGGAGAGAAATGTCAAGATTGCTCCCAAAATAGGATTTTCTGGTTCTTCTAAACCTAATTCACTTTTTGATAAAAAATCAAACCATACCTGTTTATTTGAAGTAATAGTATCTACACATGAATTAAGTAATTCACCTTTAAGTCCCATTTTTTCGAAAATTTCCCTAACTTCCTCTTTTTCTTCTTCAGGAAAAAGCTCAATCTCTGCTCTTTCCTTTTTTAATTCATTTTTAATGTAATTATATTCAGATTTACTAGAAATATATTCACCTAGCCCCATACTTATCGCTCCTGAAACCATTGCCGCTAATCCTGTTAATATTACAATTGCATTACTTCCTAGAGTAGCTATAGTTGCTGCTGCAACTCCTACTAATAATGTGAATGTTGAAATCAAGCCATCATTTAAGCCTAAAATAATACTCCTTATTTTTCCTCCTCCCATTATATGTTCTTCTTCTCTAGAACTCATTTAATACCTCCAAATAATAATTCTATATCTATTATCATTTCTATTTTCAGAAATGGAAATTATAATAAGATATAAAATAAAACTAAAATTGAAAAAAATTACTTAATTTATAGATACATTAATTATTCTAATTAATTTTAAAAAAATAATTTCTGGTTTTTAAATTGAATGTGATGAATTTAGATGAGATTAAGAAATTGCTTAAAGAATTTCCGTTTAAACGAGATAGGGGAAGCATATTAAAACTCCTTGAGGGTAAAAAACTATCTCCTGATGATTTGGAACATATATTTGACTTTTCTTTACCTCTCTTCACCCTTGTAGTATTGAATAAAAAATATGAAAGGAATAGACAACTTGCCAAGAAAGAGTGGTCCAATACTAAGCTAACAAAATTAGATGATATGGGTGCTATTAAACATTTGGAGATAATTCCCCTTATTGATTATCATGCTGAAGGTAATTTTTTAACTGAAAATGGTGTTTCTTATTACATTAAAGCTGACGATATTGGTATCTTATTTGATACAGGCTTAAATTCTAAAAATGAACATCCATCCCCACTTCTAAGAAACATGGAAGCTTTAGGAATCGCTCTAGACGATTTTAACTATATTTTCATTTCTCATTTGCATGGTGACCATGTAGGAGGTGCTAAATGGGTTAGAAATAAAACCTTCTCACTTTCAGGAACACAGCAAGATTTAAGCCATGTGAAAGCATTTACGCCTGTTCCAATGAACCATCCAACTGCTATAGTAAGCCAAATGAAAGATCCCGGGGTCATCGCAAATGGTGTTGCTTCTATAGGATCAATTCAGAGCCCTATGTTTTTCGCAGGACCAACATTCGAACAAGCTTTAGCATTTAATATAGAGGGGAAAGGCATAGTGGTAGTTGTCGGCTGTGGCCATCAAGGAATCCAAAATATAATAGACCGCGTTGAGGCTTTATTTGATACTCCCATTTATGGTATTATTGGGGGATTACACTTACCTATCCCAAAATTCCCTGGTGAGGATAACACTTGGTCTGGATTGCCTATATATAAGTTTATTATGACAAGAAGACCACCCTGGGAACCATGGCATAAAGATGACAGAGAGTATGCATTAAATTACCTTAAGGCTAGAAATCCTAAGATTGTATCGCTTTCTCCCCATGATAGCAGCATGGAGAGTATACGTGCTTTTAAGGAGACTTTCAAAGAAGCCTATACTGATTTGAAAGTCGGTAAAATTATCAAAATATAATTTTTAAATAAATGACATCTATGGAACAAAAAAAAACAGATAAAGAATTAATACGGCAAAAAAATAAATTATTTGCCAGATTAGCGATAGCCGCAAAAAAAGCGAAAGACAGTGGAGGTAAACCATTCATTTTTCATTTCCTTACTACATTACGATGTAATTGTGACTGTGAGTCTTGTCTTTGGAAAGATAATTCAGTTAAAAATTAATTAACACTAGAAGAAATTAAACGTATTTATTTGGAAGCTAGAAAGGCAGGTTTTTTTATAACTCTTCTTTGGGGGGTGAACCTACACTTCGTCGTGACATTACAGACATTATCAAATTCGCTAAGCATGAAGCTGACTATGCTTTTATAGGAATGGTAACCAACGGTTTTCTTATTCCTAAACGAATCTCCGAATTTGGGGATGACCTTGACCTTATTCTTATGTCTCTTGATTCCCCTATACAAGAAGAACATGATAATATTAGAGTTTTACCCGGATTATATGACAAAATAATGGAATCCGTTGATTTAATTAAAAATAACTATCCTCTTATCTCTTTACAATTTAGTTTTTCTATTAGTAAATATAACATTCATCGCGTTGATGAGATGATTGCACTCGGGGATAAATTAGAAGTTCCCATAGCTTTTAATGTGATAAATACAATACGTCATTATTCAACGGGGGATGTAGATGAAAAAGGACAACTTTCCGCAACTGAGCAAGAAATAAGCGATGCTTTTTCAAGAATTTTGGAATCAAAAAATAATGGCTCTCATATATTAAATTCAGAAATGTATTTGAAACATTTTATTGGAGGGAAAAAACCTTATCGATGCCACGCCAGGAAAGTCTTCATGTTTGTCAATTCTAATGGCGATATAGAAGATTGCCTAAGATTAGATAACCCAATAGCAAATTTGCGAGAAGTTTCTGTTAAAAAAGCCATAAATCTACCACGATTTCAACAATATTTAAAAGATACAGAAAAATGCGACAGCTGCAATTCTCCTACTATGATCGATACTAGTTATGTTTGGGAAGATTGGAGTTTAATAACAAAATCTGGAGGAATATCCTTCGGTTAAAAATATAAATACAATAATTTATGAAATGTTAATCTTAGTAATTTGAACTTTTTTAATTAAAAAGAAAATAAAAGAATAAATTTTTTTATGAATTAGTTCTACCTAATCAGTTTAAGCCTTGATAACTTCCATTAATTTGGGAAAGATTCGTGGATAATGAACTGCCATACAATGTACACCTGCTAAAAGCCCCTTTTTTTTAAGCTCAGAAATAAACGGTTTAAAGAACTCATAATTAGCTTGGTCGTACATTCTTTTTTGCTCTGCCTTATTGTCCTTAAATTCAGTTTTGATATTTTTCCATTTTGCTAAGATGTCTTTTGGAACATCTACGCCAGGAACAAATGTATCAAAACCTTTTGCGATGCCATAACTCTTCATGGGGAAAATTCCTAATAGCACAGGAACATTATACTTTTTAATTTCACTTAGAAATTCAATAGTTTTGTCTAAATCATAAACGACCTGAGTCTGTATAAATTCACAGCCAGCCTCTGCTTTCCTTCCTATCTTTAAGGTTTCTGCCTCCATAGGATCTGAATTTGGATTTGCAGCAGCACCAACATGAAGGGTTGGAGGATGTTCAATTTCATGCCCATTAATTGAGCCTCTATCAACCATTTCTCTTATTAATTTAACTAAGGTTGCTGAATCAAGATCAAACACAGGTTTCGTCTCAGGCATATCTCCAAGGGCAGTATGATCACCAGTAAGTGATAAAATATTTCGCAATCCTAATGCATGACCCCCCATTATCATTCCTGCAATACCTAATTTATTCACGTCTCGTACTGTAAGTTGCCAAATCACTTCTAATCCTGCTTCTTTTTGGATGATGTGAGACGCAGCCATACTATTAATCGTAACTATACCAAGAGGACTGTCAGTAACATTCGCAGCGACCACATAAGGAGCCATTTCTTTAGCTTCTTGAACTGTATGTGATAAATCACATGTTTTCTCTGGTTCAAGTTCTCCTGTTAAAATGAATTCTCCCTTCGCAAGCATTTCACCTAATTTTGAATAAACCTTTTTTTCTGCCAATCTAGCTCTACCTCCACACTACTTCTCGTTGATGACCCGATTCACTCCAATCAATTGGATCCCTCAATATACTAAATAAATCTAACCTACCTAATTCTTTTAAGCGGTTATATATAAGAACCCAACCACAATCTTTTTCATAGTTCCCAACTTCACATTTACCATCAACCATTCCGCCACATGGACCATTCATAAGTGATTTAGCACACGTTGTGACTGGACAAATTCCTCCTGTCTCATTTAATAAACATTGACCGCATCCACGACATCTCATATAGAAACGACCAATTCTTTCGGTCATCCCTATAAATTCTGTATTATTAGAAATAAACACAGGAAGATGAGGAAATTTTTTTGCTAACACTTCATTCAGGCTAGCTATACCCACTCCACAGCTTAAGCTTAAAATCGCATCAATTTTATGTAAATCCTCCTCAATTTTCCTAAAATCCTGTTTCATTACTCTTTGATCACAAACTTCTTCTGGAACAATGGAGAACACTATCTCAAAACCCTCTTTCTCCAACTTTTCTGCCATCTCCTTTGCCCCTTCAGTTCCACCAGTTTGACACAAAGCCGCGCAACTACCACATGAGACTATTCCAATCTTTTTGACCTTTTTTAAAGCCTCTAGGACTTCTTCAAAAGGCTTTTTTGTAGTTATTACAGTCATTTTTTTAATTATTTCATTTTTTAATTTTAATTCTATTCCTTAAGTTTTGAAATTAATGAAACTATTTAACTATTAAAATTATAAAAGTATACAATAAACAATAAATATTGTAAATTGTAAACATAATTATAGGGGAAAGACTTCTTCTGCTTCCTTTTCGTCAAATTCTAACTCTCGTAATCGAATTCTAATCTCACGAGGAGTAAATGAAGTTCTTAATATTTCCAAAATACTATTATGAAGTGTTATTAAATTATCCATACCTGCTTGATGATAGATATCTTTTTCATTAAAATTAATATTGATAATATCATATAACCCCGTTAAGCATTCTCGAATGTCTTTATAATACCCCATCACGTTTTCTACTTTTTCTTCAGCATTTTTCATGACCATTCTTAAACCCTCACATTTACTTTTAGTTTTTCAAATAACTATAATTAATAATTGTATATAAATTATGATGTTTTTCGATCATTATGTTGTAGTGACACGATCATCAATTAGCATCATTCCGATAAAAATGCGTGATTATAATAATAAATTAGATCAAGTCTTTAAATATAAAATGAGAAAAAATGGTGGTTTCTAGTAATGAAAATTGATAATAATTTTTCATTTTGTGTATTGACCTTGAGTTTTTTGAGGAAAGCGGTCACCAATAAGGGCTTTGGCGATTCTATCTGGTGTTTTTTACTGGTTTGAATAGATATTCATTATCTTTTGTATGAGACCCAAAAATAAATGAGGGAAATATTACTGATTTCGATCGTTTAATACAAAAAAGTTCCGGAAAAATGACTCACCCCACTGAATTCCCATAATTTTCTGTCAATATTGTCTTTTCGTCCTGTAATCTTAACTTACAAATCAAGATCTAAATTTCAAAAATTAGTAATAGAATCCCTTTTTCACTTTTTCAGTCATTACCTAGAATCGAAAAGTTATATTATGGATTTTTTGACGGATTTCGCACTTTTAAGTACGATTTTTTGCCCGATTCATTTAAATATGAAGGTAATAATTATTAGAATTGGTAAAAAAAAATCAAAAAAGTAATGAAAAAAATCAAAAAAGTGGGATGTGAGAAAGGAAAATGGAACCATTAACCAAAATAGAGGAAAAGGTTGTAGGGCTAACAGAGACTCAGAGGGCGGAGATGTATGAATTCGCGCGGCATGTAGGGAGGGAGACCTTAGATGAGGTGTGTCCTGCGCTTTTGCGTGTGGCGTTGGATTCTGAGCGTGGGTTGCTAAAGAATCAGTTAGGGAATGTGATTTTCCACCTCCAGAAGAATGAAAGAATCAATACGGTAATTGGACTTCAGAAGCTCATTGATGCGGCGTTGATAGTCGCCCCTGAGGAACTGTTCAAGATTCTTGAGAGTTCGGATGCGGATGCTCAGGAGTTAGCGAGAAAAATAAAAAGTATATTATAGTTGTTTACATAGTTTTCTCTTATATCTTGAAAGTTATTTGATTTCATCATAGTTCATTTAAAGCTCATATAAAATTAAAGCTTTTAATGTTTCTGTCTCAATTTCATATGATCCGATTTGTATAAATTTCAGCTTTTCAGGAATATCTTTTAAGGTTATTTCTTTAAAAGAATTCTTACCAAATAAAAAACCTAACTGCTTTCTAAATTCTTCATGGTTATTTGCGTCAGTTGCTCCAATTACTAAATTCTCTATGGTATTAGGAATATCTTTTATAGTTATTTCATGAAGTTCAATCCCGCTAATGTATAATCCCTTTAAGTTTTTCAAATTTTTTAAGATCTCTATATTCGATGCTTTTTTATTATAGAAGTATAAATACGCTAATTTTTTAAGATTTTTTACACTTTCTGGGATGCTAGATAGCCTATTACCTGATAAATTTAGACTCATGAGGGATTGAAGATTTTTTAGTGAAAATGGGAGTTGATTTATATTATTATTTGATAAATTTAAATCTACCAGTGATTCTAGATCTCCAACTGATTCTGGAAGAAGAGTCAGTTCATTTTGGTTTAAGTCTAAAATTTTAAGTTTTTTAAGATTACCAATTGTATTCGGAAGTTTCTTTAACTTGCAGGCGAGAATATATAGAGTATCAAGGTTATGTAATTTGGAAAAAGATTCTGGTAAGCAATTTAATGGTAACTTATAAAGCCTAAGTTTTTTGAGCGACCGAAGATAACCAAATGACTCAGGAAGGATTTTTAGTAGTCCTCCTATTTCTAATTCTTCAAGGTATTCTAATTTCGAAAAATTTTCTGGAAGCGTATCAACTGTTATATTAGATAAATAAAGTTTCTTTAAGGGCTTAACTTTTATTAATGCTTTAAGTCCACTCTCACCTATACGAGATAAGCCTATAGTTTCAATGGATTTGAGTTTTCCAAAAGATTTAGGAAACGAAATTTTTTCACAATTTCCTAATCCTAATTCTTTCAGTGCATTTAATAAACCAAAAGATTCTGGAAGCTTTTCTAATGGAGTCTCGGAAAGATTTAATTCAACAAGAGATTTTAAATTCCCAAATAATTTTGGTAAAGTTCTTAAATGATTCCTCTCTAAATTTAATCTTTCTAAATTTTTTAGATTTCCAAAAGAGTCAGGCAGCTCTTTCAGACTATTACTTCGTAAATTCAAATCTACTAATGATTGAAGATCTCCAAATGATTCTGGAAGCTCCTTTATAAGATTACTTTGTAAATTTAATTTTATTAATGATTTAAGATCCCCAAAAGAGTCTGGAAGCTTTTTCAAATAATTATTTTGTAGATTTAAATCGATTAGTAATTTAAGATCTCCAAAAGTTTCTGGAAGCTCCTCTAAATTATTATTAAGTAAATTCAATACTTTTAATGATTTAAGATTTCCAAATGAGTCAGGAAGAGTATCTAATTTACATCTTAAAATTAAATTCTTTAATAATCTCAAATTACCAAAAGAATTTGGAAGATGAGTTAATTTATTTGACAAGATTTCAAGTGATTCAAGATATTTCAAAGTACAAATCATTTCAGGTAAAATATTGAATTGTTTAGCAAATAATTTTAAATTTTTAAGTAATTGTAGCATTTCAATAGATTCTTGCAGCTTTTCTACACAATCAATGGATATAATAAGAGTGTCAAGGAAAGGAAGTGAGAAAATCTCCTTAGGGATAACGGTTAAATGGACATTATTAATTTCTAATTTTGTGACATGGTTTTTTTCAGCTACAAAACCATTATCTTCATATCCTCTTAATTTTGAGCGAATTTCTATTTCTCTTCCTATTGATTTTTGAAGAATATCTAATATTTTTATTTCCTTACCATTAATACCCTTATAATTCTTCAATTTTTTATAACATTCTTTGCAATAGATTGCTGATTCTTCATCTAACCACATCTGTTCCCCAAAGATTTTAATATCCCTAACTCTCAAATTTCTTGTCAAATCTTCGATTTTAACTGGTTCGCCGCAATTCCAACAATTTCTTACTTTCTTTTGCTGCTTAATTCTAAAAAATTCTTCCATTAGGTTGATTATAATATTTTTTGTCTTTTTTAATATAATTAATATTATAATTGTATTTAAATCTAAAGACAGTTAAAGTTCCTAAAGCCTTTTTCTAAGTAATCACGGTCATTAAATTTATAAAGTAAAAAATGATATAGATTTCTTTGGGATAATGGAGGAAAATTTAGCGGAATATGTTGTTATTCATGGAAAAAAATTTTTTGTTCATGATAAGAGAGTAGACCTCACTGACCTTACTTCCAATAAGCTTTCGGAAATTAAAGGGTTAGGAAAATTAAAGAATGTTGATATTTTTCATCTTAAGGGTAATTGTATTCATAAATTTGAAAATCTTACAAGTTTGAAGTTCTTAAATCTCAGTGGAAATCATATTTCTGAAATCGAAGTTTTAGATAATCTTGGGAATTTAGAGTTTCTATGGTTTGGAGATGGAAATCATGGAGGTAATCCCATTTCAGAGATTAAAGGGCTCGAAACTTTACCAAATTTAATGGACTTATATCTCACGGGTAATCGCATTAAAGAATCTATGGATTAGAAAATTTAAACCAAAAAGTGGGATAAAAAAAATGAAAAACCTTTAGAACTTTTTTATAACGGGATAAACTCTTCTATGACCTCAACCTTGTTAAGCAGAGCAAACGTAATTGCGGTGGCCATGAGACCCATAAAATTAAAGAAAAACAGCCCTTAAAATTCTTTCAATGATGATTTAAGTCCTTCAGCTACAGCCGTTTTATCTTTTACGCCATCTGGTAATGGTGGATTAGGATTCTGTCCTGAACTTAAACCACAATCGCAATCAGTATATCCTGCCATGTTCAAGATATAATTTAAAACAGTAGCGCAATAATATACTGCTTGATTTAGGTTGTGTTCAACAGTATCAAAGTATTTCTTGGCAGAGCTGGATGGTACACTAGGTCGCATGGAATGAGTCTATGTATGCTGTTGATCCATATTAGTCCAATAACCTTCAATATCAGCCCAAAATTGGCGGTCAGAACCACTGGGATCAGAATACTAAGGAGATTGACAACCTCTAAAATTCATATCCACAAACTTCACAGATTTTACTTGTAGTTAAATTCACAATATTACCGCACTTCGGGCATTTTTTATAATTTCTATTCTTATCTTCATAGGTATCTAATTTAGGTTTACTTGGTTGTGTTTTATTTAAAACTTTTAATATGTTACTCGGATCAATAGTACCTTCTGCTACTCTTAATTTTATTACTGATTCTGCCCATTCTTTAAAAGGATACCATGTTTCTGAGTTCTCAGGTCTAATTTTAGGATATCCAAATTTAATATCTATATAATTAGATAAATTTTCTTTTTTCTTTTTATATTTTTTAAAGAAATTATTAGTTATAATTAATAATATTACAAAAGGTAAAATTTCAATTAAAGCTACACCGATTCTTAGGAAATAATTAGGAGTGTCTGAGAGAGATTCAGCCATAAAATTAATTATATTCAATATTATAAATATCCAAAGAGGAATAAAAAGAAGCCCAAAAATCACATTATAAACTTGTTTTTTTTTTCCAAATCTTAAATTCTTCAAGACATTTAGAGCATACTGGAAATTCTTGAGTCCAAGTCATACTTTCTTGAGAATAATAGCGTCGAGTACTTTTGGAAGAAGTTATCATTGTTTCTTTGTGTGTATATGCATATAATTTTTTAACAGAACCACACCTAATACATTTTAACATACTTAAAATTTTTCGTCTATAAATATTCTTATTTGACAAATCCTATTTCACCAAATAATTCTTTAATTCATATCTAACAATTTTTGGTATATATTTTAATTAAAAAAATTTATTTCGCAATTGATAAATTGTTGCTTTAAAGTTTTTAGAACGTGTCTTAAATTGCTTCTTTGATTCATAATGTGGAACCCTATGCAATTTACAATTGAATCCTGAAAATTTAAATGAATTATTAATTCTAAAAGAAACATTATCCCAACCTATATAATTATTTACTGAATACGGAACAATTGTAATTAGTCCATTATTTGTAATTATAGCGTCAGTGAGTATATTTCGATTTAATGTTTTGATTTCAATTCGAGTAGTATAAATAATAGTATCTTCAAAGGGAACACTAGATAACAAAAGTGATCTTGTTATAGGTATATAATAATTATTTCCAAACTTTATTCCATCTCTTATAGCATGTTTAATATGGTCTGTCCAATCATTATTCGGATTATAAATCAAATACTTTTTAATACAATCTAATGCCTTTTCAAATTTTTTAAAATATTCATTTATTTGTGCAGCTTCAAGCTAATATTTATTTGGTTGTATTTTTAATGCTTGATAACATAATTCTATCGATTCTTCATACTTATTTAAATTCATTAATGCAATGCTTTTTCCAATAAGAATTTCTGGATCCAATGGAATTAATTCTAATGCGTTATCAAAAAGAGGAATTGAATTCTCATATTTAGAAATCATAATCAAAGCTAGACCTTTATAATAGTAGCAAAGCCCAGGATTTTGATTTAATCTTAGTGCTTTGTCAAATTTTTTAATTGATTCCTTGAATTTACGTTTATCAAACAATTCCTTACCTAATTTGAAATAAAACTTTTCATCTTTTGAATCAGGAATCTTCAGTATTAGCACCCAAAAGAATATAATTTACAATATGATTATATCTCATCATGTTATCGAATTTTGTATGAATAACTAAATCTTTGAATTTATTCGAGAATTTTAGTTTAATTTTTATATTCGACTTTTTAATAATTATGATTATAGAAATCAACGATATAACTATGATAACAAACACAAGGTCATATCCAATACTAATATCACTGGAAGAAGACTGTATTGTAAAATGTTCACTAAATTCAAGGACACTGTTATCCGTTGCTTCTATCACAAGATAATAATTACCATGAGGTAAATCAATGGGGATAGTCCAATTATAATATCCAATATTTGGAACTGAAGGAATAGTTGACACCTTATCAGCATCAGAACTACCTTGAGGTTTATGATATACTTTTATATCAAGAGTTTCACATGGTGTATCTGTCTCCCATTTGATCGTCATTATTTCACCATGTTTATAGGATGAAGAACTATTAGGTTCAAATACAGTTAGAGATTTTACATTTGTAATTTCAAAATATTCACTAAAACAGTTTACACTAGAGTAAACATCCTTTATTTTAATCCTATAATCCGTTCCCCTAGGAATTACATTCCAACTGTATCCATCCGTTTCATAATATAATGGAACCCATGAAAATGAACCATCATTTTCAGTTTTAGATGAAAGTTCTTTTAATAGTTCAGTTCCTTTATAAAGTTCAATTTTTACCTCATCAATTGAGCCTGTACTTTCCCAAAGAATTGTTTGATTTGTCTTTGGAACAACTATAGAAGTATTTATGGGTTCTAAAATAGTTATTGATTTTACTTCAATTATAGTAAAATAAGAACTATAATCATATACATTTGGATCTGAAGTATCTGTAATTTTTATTCTATAATCAGACGCTTCAGGGCAAGTTCCAGGGACTATCCATGTCTCTTGACCATCATTGGCAGTACTAGAATGGATTGTTGTATATAATGAACTACCTTTAAATAGTTCAATTTTAAGATTCCCAACTGATCCTTGAGTTGACCACTCTATAATGTGGTCAGAACCAGTTTGATAATTAGATGATGACGAAGGTATTATTATCTCTATTGCTGGAGGGCGACTATCACCTACAAAATTTGCATTATAAGTCACAACTGTATATTCACTACCAATTTCATCATTCCAAAAAATAATATACCAAGTATTACCTCCGGGGACATTAAAGGTTCCAGTATCACTAGAGTCAGTTGAAAGGAGATATCCCGATGCACTTTGTCCTGCAATCCATAAAGAATATTGAAATGCATCCATCGCCCATACATTAATAATTTGAGAAGGGACGGTTGAAAAACTCCAAGTAACATATTGATCAGCATAACCATGCAGTTCTGCATGATCATCATGATAAAGACCCGCAGAGTCTGAACATTGCAATTTATCGAAATTCTCCAAATTAATAGAGTTATTTTCATTAAAGTTCTGTGCATTAATTTTTAAATTGCTATTTACTGTTATTAAAGTAATAGATATCAAAATCAAAAAGAAGCCTGCCAACAAAATGAAAATAATAATCTTTCTTGAAAAAATTTCTTTCATAATAAATCATATATTTTTGTCTTTTTTTCAAATAAATATTAATTTAGATTATATATAAAGATTACAAATAAAGGTTAATTATATCTCAATTTCAACCAGATATACTGCAGAAAAAAGATCCTTTCTTCTTTCATATCTTAAACTTTTCTAACAAATTACCCTATAAAAATAAAAAAAATAAATAACTACGTAATCTAATAAATTACTACTTAATCTTTTTTCCGTTGTGAAACACAGGATCTTTTATATTTATATAAGATGTATTATAACTCTATTACTAGACAAAATTTCACTCCTTCGAGAAGAAAATAGAATTCTACTAATAATTTTAAAATATAAAATAAATAAAAAATAAGGTGATGTTATGAGTAATCCAAACATGTATGTTCCCATAGATTTTAGTAATCTTACTTCTATTATTCCTGAAGATGAACAAGTAATCTATAGTGGATATGGTAGATGCGAAATAAGAACACCCACTTTAACATTTGGTAAAGTAAAAGTTAAGTACTGGTTTACACATTTTCTTGTGACTCCTAATGGAATAGCGTTTAATGTGCCCCAAAAAGATAAGACAATAAAAATAGTTTATATATCTATGAAGGATGTTTCAGTACCTGGGATGACCGGAATAATACGTGCTGGTGGGTGTATGTTAGAAGTGACAAGTCATCGTGAATTTAAGGATCCAATTAAAAAGCTTTCAAGAAAGAGAGCTTTTGTATCGTTTATGGCTCAACTTGTCACAAATGCCTTAAAAAAAGAAATTGATTCAATTAGTGATAGAGAAGATAAGGAAAATCAGAAAAAGACAAAAAAATTAACAAAAGCTATGAATAAGGCAGAAAATACTTATAGAAAATGGGTTAAATGGGCAATATAAGATCTTTTTAAAATTTTTTTTTTACATTTCCGTTCCTATAACAAATTGAAAAATCATTATTCTTAACAAATCCAAATCTATAAACTTCGGCGATTTAGGGCTAACAGAGGCTCAAAGGGCGGAGATGTATGAACATGCCCAGCATGTAAGTAGAGAGACAATAAAGGAGGTATGTCCCGCGCTGTTACGTGTGGCGTTAGAATCTGAGCGTGGTTTGCTCAAAAATCAATTGGGGAGTGTGATTTTCCACCTTCAGAAGAATGAGCGGATTAACACGGTAATTGGACTTCAGAAACTCATTGATGCGGCATTAATTGTCGCACCTAAGGAGTTATTTAAGATTCTTGAGAGTTCCGATGCGGATGCTCAGGAGTTAGCGAAAAAGATAAAAGGTTTATTATAATCTGGGTTTTTTTTACATTTTTCTTTAAATTTTATTATAGGATTTTTGAATTCGTAATTATCTGGTTCGGGTTTTAAGTTTTTTCTTAATAGTGGGATTAGAAGTTCATTTTTTAGGAAATCTCCAAGTTGTTTCTGCTAATAATATTTCTCTAATATTAGCGTAAGCATATTGAATTAAATTGATTCCCAATTAGATTGACAAATTTGTGAAATTTATATTTATATATTCAATTGACATATATATGATTTAATAGAGGTAGATACACCTTACTAATTTAAACAATTGAAAAGTGTAAAATGAGTATTTTATCCCAAGCTATTAGAATTAAAAGAAAAAAAGTGATATCATTAATCCTATTAGTTTTTATCATATTTTTGTTCTTTCAAAATTTTAAATTTGATGATGAATATATTAGATATCCCAATTCAATTAATCAAACTAAAGAGAATCTAAGTGAATCAGCATCTTGGATTCTTAACCCATTTGTGATTGATGATAATGATGGTACCGGGGATTATACATGGGCAACAGCAGTTCAAGAAGATTGGTGTAAGGGAGCTGGAACTTGGGGAGATCCTTATATTATCGAAAATGTCACGATAGACGGAAATGGGTTATATAGTTGCCTTACAGTTCGAGACTCTAATGTTCCCTTTACCATTAAAAATTGTATATTTTTTAATCAAACTGATTATAATTATCAGTTAGGAGGAATTGATTTAGAGAACGTTAATAATTCTCAAATAATTAATAACAATTGTTCGAATAATCATTTAGGGATTCATCTTCAATCAAGTTATAATAACACTATTGTAGAAAATTACGTTAAAAATGACAAGTTTTCAGGTCCTCATGCGGGAATTTGGCTAGAAGATTCTTCAGAAAATAATTCTATTATTGGAAATTATGTAAATAATCTTCATCATAAGGGATATGGGATTATAATAGGTTATAAATGTAATAACAACACTGTTTTCGGAAATACCCTAACTAACAATGAAGATGATGGAATTTACGTTTCTAGTGCTAGTTATAATAGGATATTACTAAATGATGCAACAAATAGTAATATAGGTATTAATTCCGATGATTTTACCCCGTCATACTCAAATAATAACAATACAATGGTAGGAAATTTCTTATTTAACAATACAATTGGTGCTAGCTTTGAAGATACTTTTAACACTACATTTACAGGTAATATCGTGCATAATAATACCCAAACAGGTGTGTCTCTATCGAGTGTTGAATGTAAAGATAATATACTCTATAATAATTCATTTTTTGGAAATATTATTGCACACGCTAATGACAATGGAAATGATAATAAATGGGATAATGGCATTATTGGAAATTTTTGGGATGATTATACTAATGGAGGAGGAGTAGATACAACACCTTTTGATGGTATTGGTGATATTAATTATACTATTCCAGGAACCGCAAAAGCTAATGACACTAAACCTATTTTCGAAAATCCTATCCATAATGGGGAAAAAATACACATTGATGGTAATGGAATAAATGGTTTAAATTGGTCTCAGACAGCTTTAGTAAAGTGGTGGTGTACTGGTTTAGGAAAACTCTCAGATCCATATCTTATTAAAAATTTGAAAATAGATGCTGGTGATTCAGGAAGTTGCATTTATATTGAAAATACAAGAGAATATTTTGAAGTTGAGAATTGTACTAACTATAATTCGGGAATTGGGATGTATGGTGCAGGATTCACACTATTTAATGTGACTAATGGATTAATACTTAATAATAATTGTTCAATGAACAAAGGGCATGGTATTTATTTAGATAATTGGGGAACAGGACTTTACGATAATATCACTATTAAAAATAATATATTGAATAATAATTCTTATGGAATATTTATCTACAACCTTGATTTCAGTAATATCATTAACAACACAGCTTTTAATAATACTCATGTTGGAATTTATTTATGCGGGATTGAACAAAGTAATATTACAGAGAATAAAGTTATGTTCAACAAGGATAATGGTTTTGAATTTTTTAGAAATAAAAATCTCTCTGTTTCGAGGAATAAGGCAAAAAATAATGATTTAAATGGAATCTATTTTGAAGATAATGTAAATGATTCGATATTCTTAAAAAATGAAATTTATAATAATAAAGCTAATGGAATTGAAATAGATAAAACAGAAGATTATGGAAATGGAAATAACACATTTTATAATAATAATGTAACCGGAAATTCTCAGAAAGGCGTATATATAACGAATGTTGCTAATAGGTATAATTTATTTTATAATAATTATTTTATTGGAAATGGATTACATGTTCAAGACGACGGAAGTAATAATAATTGGAATAATAGTTTAATCGGAAATTATTGGGACAACTACACAGAATTAGGCTCTGAAGCAAGAGATTCTAATGATGATGGGATTGGGGATTTTCCATATCCTATAAGTGGAACCGCAAAGAGTAAGGATTATTTACCAATTTGGGATGACGGAGACGACTTGAATCCCTATATTATGATTAATTCTCCAAGTTTTAATGAAATCTTTGGAATTATAGCACCAAGTTTTAACATTTCCATTAATGAATCTAATTTAGATTCTATGTGGTATACGATAGACAATGGTTTAACTAATATTACTTTTAACGAGTTTACAGGTGTAATTGATCAAAGAGAATGGGATAAAAAAGGAATTGGTCCAATAATTCTCACATTCTGTGCGAATGATACATTCGGAAAGATTGGTTTCCAATCTGTGTCTATTGAAAAGGAGTATGACTATTGGACTTTAGATCCGATAATTATTGATGATTTAGGGAATGGAGATTATACATGGGCAGAAGCAGTCTTAAAGGGCTGGTGTTCTGGTTCTGGAATTTCAGGTGATCCATATATTATTGAACATATTAAAATAGGTGGACAAGATTCTAGCAATTGTATTGAGATTCAAAATTCTGATGCATATTTTATCATTAGAAATTCTATGTTTTATGAAGCCAGTAATGGTATTTATGACGCAAGTATTAAATTGAATAGTGTTTCGAATGGTGTAATTAACAATAATAATTGTTCCTATAATAATGCTAATGGAATTACTTTAGTTAATTGTCAAGACATCGATATAACAGAGAATTTAATTAATCAAAATGGGAGGAGTGGGATTGTACTTATTAATAGCGATAATATTGACATAGAAAATAATGAAGAGACAATTAATCATAATAATCTTTACGGGATTCATTTAGATAATAGTCATTATAATAATATAACAAATAATACAGTCAGTTATAATCAAATTGGAATATTTCTTAATGAATCTAACTATAACATTATATCTAAGAATGATTTACGATACAATGATAAAGCATACGAAGAAATTGATTGTGCAGGTAATCAATTTAATGAAAACATAGGCGTTACCTTACCAAGAAAAGGTTTGCCAATTGATATTATTATTATCATTATTGTTGTTAGCATAATTACTGTTGTTATTGTAACAGGAGTAATAGCATGGAGGAAAAAAGCATCTATAACTGAAGAAGAAAAGAAAGAGAAAATAAATAAAAAGAAGCTTAAACTCCAGAATAAAATACAGAAAAAAATGTTAGAAATTGGTGATATAATTCTTGAAAACAAGTTCGAGACTGCATTAATGAATTTAATTGAGCTTAAAGAGAAGGCTCAGGTTCATGAAATAGAGGACTTAGTACTCGATCTTGAAGAAAAAATAAAAGAATGTAAAAAATCAGAATTGAATTTTATTAATTCACTCAAAAAGACAATTATAAATTTAGGGAAGAAATTTTCGCGATTACAACTTGCTGAAATAATTGAGAGCAGTGGCATTAAAGATGAAAAGTTAATTGAGGGTGTAATTCAGAAGATGATTCATAATAAAGAGATAATTGCAGAGTATTTCTCGAGCACTAAATCAGTTGTATTCGAAGTAGTACCTAGTCTAGAATTTATACCTGAAATATTTAAGGAGTTTAATGTTTTTTTAAGTTATTCTACTTTGGATTCAGAGTATTTTCAATTACCTAAGGTTGTAAAGAGTTTAGAAAAATATCCTGAAATCAATAAAGTATTGTATTGGGAAGTAGATAGTGGAGAGAATATCGTTGAATATATGGAGAGAACTCTTAAGGAATGTAATGTATTTGTGCTTTTCTGTTCTGAAAATGCTTTAAACTCTAAAGCAGTGAATGATGAATGGCAAGCGGCATTCCAACTCCGAAAAAAAGGCTTATTAAAAATTGTTCCTGTTTATGAAAATGAGAGCTTTGTACCTGCTTTATTAACTCCTTTACTAAATGTCAAATTTTCTAGTGGAGAATTCAACATTTTTATCAATAAATTATACACTGAGATTTTAAGAGAATAATAAAGAATTTTATTAAGTAATTTTCAATCTTCAGAAGAAGAAATGGATTAACATGGTCATTGAACTTCAAAAGCTGCTTGATGCGGCGTTACTTGTTACTCCTGAGGAATTATTTAAGATTCTCGAAAGCGTCGATGAGGAAGCGAAGGAATTAGCCAAAAAAATTAAGGAACAATTACTATAATTTGGGACATGACTAATCTCATTATAAGGTGTGTTGAATTAAATTTTTTCCGGCTTGCTCAATTATTTTATTATATTTTTTTATCAAGTTCTGCAAATGTATTTAAAATAATTTATTGCAGAATAGAGTTGTAGATTATTAGTATGGATATAAAGGAAATGGTTGTTCTTTTACGTATATTGTATTTTAGTATAAAGTTTATATCTGAAATTTAATTACAAATTTTTAAATCCAAAAATATACATTAAAGAAAAAAAATGAAAAAAAAAAAATATTCTATAATAGTATTTATTTCTATCTTGTATTTTAGTCTCATATTCCAAGAGACAAACACACTTTTTAATGAACAAGATGCTAAGGCTAGCAGGAATATTAGAAGCTCTTCATCTGCCAGTAATTCTTTTGAAGTTGATTGGTATCGCACATGGGGTGGGCGTTTTGAGGATCGTGGCAATGGAATTGCTGTGGATTCATTAGATAATGTATATCTTGCGGGAGAAGCATATGGTTTCGGAGCAGGAGGAACTGATCTGGTTCTGGTAAAATATAACAGTTCTGGTGTACAGCAATGGAATCGTACATGGGGTGGAAGTTATCATGATAATGGGCATGGAGTGGCAGTGGATTCGTCAGAAAACATTTATCTTTCGGGAACCACATATAGTTTCGGGGCAGGAGGAACTGATCTGGTTTTGATAAAATATGACAGTTCTGGTGTACAACAATGGAATCGTACATGGGGTGGAACTGAAAATGATATTGCGTTTGGAGTGGCAGTAGATTCATCAGACAATGTCTATGTTACAGGATACACATCGAGTTACGGTGTAGGAGGTAAGGATGTAATTCTTTTGAAATATAACAGTTCTGGTGGGCTGCAATGGAATAAGACATGGGGCTTCGGCGGATATGATGAGGGCCATGGGGTGGCAGTAGATTCGTCAGACAATGTTTATCTTGCGGGAGAAACAGTTTTTTACGAGCCGTGGGTTGAAGATATGGTTCTGGTGAAATATAACAGCTCTGGTGACCTGCAATGGAGTCGTATATGGGGAGGGCGTGATTGGGATGTTGGTTTCGGAGTGGCAATAGATTCGTTTGACAATGTTTATCTTGCGGGAGATACATACAGTGTTGTGGTGGGAGAAAATGATATGGTGCTGGTGAAATATAACAGTTCTGGTGGGCTGCAATGGAGTCGTATATGGGGTGGAATTTATTCTGATGAAAGTCATGGGGTTACTGTGAGTTCATCTGATGATATTTATATTACAGGATATACAACAAACTCCGATGTAGGAGAACCAGATATGGTTTTGGTGAAATATAGCAGCTCGGGTGTGCAGCAATGGAGTCGCATATGGGGGGGGACTTCTAAGGAATTGGGCAATGGAGTGGCAGTGGATTCGTCAGAAAACATTTATCTTTCGGGAACCACATATAGTTTTGGGATGGAGAATGGTGATATGGTTTTGGTGAAATATGGGGTTGAAAACACCATTAAAAAAAGAGAACCAGTAATTCCTGGTTATCCCTTATTACTGTTAATTAGTGTTATTTGTGTGATAACAGCAATATATTTAAAGAAAAAATTAAAATAAATGTTTTTTTATTATCTCTTTTATTTTTCTATTAAAGCAGATCTAATAAAAGCTCTCGTGAAAGAGGTTCGTAGGAGAATTTGAATCCATTAACTTTGATCCAGGTTCAATTCTAGTTTTTACAGTTGTTTTTCAAAAACAATATACTTTCGGGCAATTTTCCATCCGTTTTTTAAATAGAAAGGAGTTTCCGCCCAACCTGCATATACTTTTGGATCTTTTCTTTCTTTAAAATTTTTGAGAAGATTTTCAAATTCGTAATTAACTCGAGTGGATTTTAGACTTATTTTTAGTAGTGAGAGTAAAAGTCTAGTTTTTGGGAAATCTCTAAGTTTTAACAGATTATTAAATAATAAAATAAAACAATATTAACATTAGGTAACATCAACATAAGTTTCAATATGAGCAATCAATTCATCAATTCGGCTATAATCATCAATCATTATAGTGATAGCTTGATTTGGACATGTGCTAGCACAGCGTCCACAACCTAAGCAAGCATCTTGATCGATCTTTGCTTTTTCATCAATCATTTTCATTGCATCATATATACAGACTTTAAAGCATTCTCCACAGCCGACACATATATCCCTATTTATATTAACGGTTACACCCTCCATTCTCTTTAGGATTTTTCTTATTGCAGATGTACCATATTTAATAGTACTTAGGATACAACAACAGGAACAGCAATGACATAAACTCATGAAATGTCCAGTATCAGGTAGAACACCATATTTCCAAGAATCTGCTCTGAGCCTACCTAAATGAGGTACTAATCCATTTTCATAAGCCAAGCGTTCCCGCTCTAGTGCTTCCTCTACAGTAGCGTGATGAGCACCAGAAAAATTTTTGACTTCAATCCTTGCAGCAGCCTTACCCAACCAAGTGCATCCTAATTTATAGTCGTGATCTTCACATTTATTAGCTTTTCGACAGGGACAATCCATTAATACAATATGGCTTGCTTTTTTAATGAAATATTCCGTTACCACTAATGGTAATACTTGATTCTCATAAGTTCCTAAAGACTTATTTATTGGAATTGGCGATCCAGTAGAGTTTTTTGGACTAAAAATATGTTTAAAAATATATTTTATTCCAGGAATTTTAGATAATTTCATGCCCTTCTTATATCTATTTGCTCGTTTAGTGCTTATTTCGATGGGTCGTAAATCTTTTGAAGATGTGTGTGTGTTTTTCCTATTTTTAATTGTCATTATAATAATTTATTTCAGTTTAATATTTAGTTATATATAATATTCCATTTTAAAAAAAAAAAATGAAAAAATTAGTAAGAAAAGTTAAAAAAACTATTTTATTTTTTTATCATTAATCCTGTTTAAAATGATAAATCATAAAATTAAATGAAAAATAATGTCAGGCAATCAACCCGAAAATATTGAAGAAACTGAAAAAAATTCTATAAAGAAGGCTATTATGGATTATTACCATGAGGGTCACGTTAGAAGCGATCCAGAACTTTATAAAAGTATTTTGCATGATGAATGGAAGTTTTTTCTATTTGATGAAAATAAACAACTGAGAATAGTTGATAAAGCAGAGTATTTATCTTGGTATGATCCAGAAAAAGTGAACAAAAACTTAGCTTGGACTACTGAATTTTATTATATTGATGTAACGGGGAATAATGCCGCGGCAAAACTAAGAATTGAATGTGAAGAAGTTGGATATATTGATTACTTTTAACCTGATGAAAATCAATGATAAATGGTGGATCGTCCATAAACTCTCCCACAAAATCAAATAAATTATCTTATAATAGAAATAGTTTCTTATTGAAATAATTGAGAAAATTTTTGAGATTCTCGAGAGCGTCGATGAGGAAGCGAAGGAATTAGCCAAAAAAATCAAAAGTATAATGTAAAATAGTGTTTTTAAAATTCTATTTTTAATTTTTAATGGCTATTTTTCAGAAGAAGTAATTTTCTTAAATTAATTAATACTTTAAATAAACATTATATATTATAATAATATAATGATCATTGACTCAATCCTAATTGAGTAATATTTAAATATCTGTTTTTCCATTTATAGAATGAGATAAAGCAAATTTGAAAAAATATATATTGAGGTTGTAGTAAAAAATGCAAATATTTGAAGAATCTGAAAGTCTTAGAAAAGATTTAGAAATAATTACTGAAAAAACAAGATATAAAATTATGCTTACTCTATTTGCTAGCGAAAAGCCCTTATCTTTTACTCAATTGAAAGAATTACTACCGTTAACAAAACCAAATCAATTAGATCATCATTTAAAATATCTTAAAGATCATAATTTAGTCAAGAATGAAAAAAAGAAGGAATATAAACGCAATGAATTTCGTTCATTTTATTCTCTAAATGAAAGATCATTGAATTTACTTCAGAAATTAGGATTAACTAAAATAAAATCTAAATTTCAGGATCTTTTTAAGAAATTAACTTAATAGTTCTTGAAAATTAAATTAATATTTTCATTTTCTAATTTATCTATATAATTACGTAAAACCTAAATGTTCTAAAATTTTAGATCTTAAATCATCAATATTGTTAAAATAAAATAAATTCTCTCCCTCTCTGAAAAATGGTGAAAGAAGACCTCCTCTTGTTAACATTAATGTAATTGGTGCATCCCTTAAGACAAAAGTATAAGTTTTATCTAAATATTCTCTTATTGCAAGTATTATTCCCATTTCTAAAATATGTCCTCCACGATCATGTTCGATTATCATTATTATCTCATTAGAAAAGTCTGCTAATAAATCAAATTTAAAAATATAATTTTCTTCATATGTTTTCTGAAAATCTGATTCAAAAAAAGCAAGATAGTTATCAGATTCTTCAGATATTAAACTTTTTATCTCCTTTAAATTATCAAAATGCTTACCAACATAAGAACCACATATGAAGATTTTATAATGTGTCGTTCCAATAACAGAAAAAGTTTCATAGAATTCATCTAAAAACCGTTCCCATGCATCTTTAGGATGATCTATCATTTTATACTGGAAACAATGTAGCTTTAGAAATTTACTTATTGATTAATTGCTAAAAATTATTAATTGTTAAATTGATTTAAAACTTGATTTTTCAAAAAGTCTTGAAAAAACGGAAGCATTTACATTATTCAACAATGATAAAGCTATTGCTGTTGTTTTTAAGCTCATTAGATTCAATTCTAGTTTTTAAAGTTGTTTTTCAAAAACAATATACTTTCGGACAATTTTCCATCTGTTTTTTAAATAGAAAGGAGTTTCCGCCCAACCTGCATATACTTTTGGAACTTTTCTTTTTTTCATTTGCAGAAGTGCTTCCATTAATAAGCAAGATCCAATACCCTTTTTTCTAAACTTTTTAAGCACAGCAATAGGACCAAACGAACCCATATTAGAATCTGGGACATAATAAGTCGGATAGAATTCTGCCCACCCAAGAACTTGATCATTTAATATGGCAATTATCGGATTTCCTTTCTTCCCATAGTTTATATCCCAACCTTTTGGAAACCAATGTGGATAATTTAGATCTTTTACAAGAAATCTCAGTGAATCCAAATATTTTGGATCATATGGTATAATTTTTATACCTAGTGAACCTATATGTTTTAATTTGCCAATTTGATATTCAGTTGGTTCATAATCCTTTAGATCAAGCACTAAATCTTCATTAGTATCAATTTCTTGAAATCCTTGATCTCGATAAAAATTAAGTTCATTAACATATCTTTCATCTATACCGGGGAAAAAATATTCTCCAGTATACTCTCCAACCATTACCCTCTTTTTCTTTTTATTTTTTATATACTTAAGCACTTGGTGGAAGAGTTGTTGTTCTGTATCTTGATAATTCTCAAGTGAGAAGGAACACTTGATATATCCTATGTCTTTATGTTTTGGAAGGCCCTTTCCATCTTTGCCTTTAATTCCTTCTCGAACTACAGCACCTACGTAAGAAACAAATCTATTTTCTTGAATTCCTACTAGATTTCCCTCTTTTTCATAATTGGGATCTTCAAAAACTATCCTACTAAATTTTTTCTCATCTAATTTATCGTTTATTAACACTACATTCCAACCCCTAACAATTTCACGTAAATCGCTAGGTTCAAGAAACTTAATATGGACTTGCATGGAAATTATTTTAGATTTTTATTAATTGTGTAGTTTTAATTTAATACAGTCTTTTTACTGTTTATTCTTGATAGGAGATATTGAAGCATATATCCTGCTTTATTTTTTATTAAAATTTTCAAACCATAAGATTGTATTAATCTCTCAAAATCATCTAAATTATATTTAAAGACCCATGTCATTTTTTCAACTTTAATATTATAAGGATTAATAATATCTACAAAGCATTTTCCGCTAGGTTTAAGCACTCTTATAATTTCGTCGAATACCCGTTTTATATATTCTAAAGGGTAGTATTCAAACATTCCTATACATGTTACCCAGTTAAAAAACTGATCACGATAAGGCAATTGATCTGCTACCCCAACTCGAACATCCTTAATCCTATGTTCTAATTTATATTGGATAACTTTCTGTTTTAAGTGATCAAGCATCTTTGGGGATTGATCGATACCGTAACCGATACCACCTGATTTCACCATTTCTATCAAAAATGTCCCTGTCCCCGTGGCAATATCCAAAACTATCTCATTAAGTTGGACATGTACCAATTTTTTAAAACCCTTGAATTCATCAAATGCATCCTCATCATTCCACCATTCTTTATCATAATTCACAGCATAGTCATCATAATATTTCCTTCGATATTTTTTAATCTCTTTAATCTGATCTTCTTTCTTTTTCATTTTTAGATTATGATCTTCTTATTACTTTAAAAATAATAGTCGAGGGTACAAATTTTATTATATCTGAAGAAGGTTCAAGCATTCTTTCTATACTAAAGCCTGTATGAATTAACTGATTTATGATATCGCTAATTTTAGAAGCATGAACTTTAACAGGAATTCCTGTTGATTCCTCCCATTCCCATATTTCTTTAAAATAATTTTCAGTTATTTTAAGCTCCGATGGATTCTCACCTAAAAGATTCCAAGTTGGATGTTGCATACTAAAAACAAATATGCCTTTATCTCTTAAAATTCTGTAAACCTCTTTAAAAGCAACCTTTAAGTCTTGCGCCCAATCTAAAGCGAATATAGATAACGCAATGTCAAAACGTTTATTACCAAGCATAAATAGGTTCTCAAAATCACCTTCAATTAATTCAATATCAATGCCATGCTTTTCTGCTGAATTTCGGGCATATTTTAATTGTTCAATGGATAAATCCACTCCAGTACATTTAGCTCCTTGTTTCGCAAGTATTATAGAATTTTCAGCACCACCACATCCAAGTTCAATCACTTTCTTTCCCTTAACATCACCTAATAAGTTAAGCTCAGATTCTTTTGCGTATCCGTCTGCATATTCAATATCATTATATGAAATTTGACGCTTTTTCTGATATTCTAAAGCAGTTAAATTCCAATGATCTCTAATATTATCTTTATTCATAATTAATTCCAACTAATAACTATTCTACGATTACTTGAATTCATTGGGATATAGATTTAAATCATTAAGAGTCTCAAATTTTCTTAATTCAGCATTATGTGCTTAATATTTACCTAGTAAAATAGACATTTTAGCATAATAATCCATAAGAATATAATTATTAAATAAATTTTACTTTAATGTTAGTAATTAGTATTGAACATTAAAAAAAAATAAAATAGGAGGAATAAAATAATGAAAGATTTAACTGTTGTTTTGGAAAATCGTCCAGGTAAGTTAGCTGATATGGGCGAACTATTAGGCAAAAATGGCATTAATATGGAAGGAATATGTGGATTTCCCTCGAAAGGTGAAGCTATAATACATATTCTCGTGGAAGAGGAAACTACCACTCGCTACATACTCGAAGAAGCTGGTTATGAAGTACGGGCTGTACGGGACGTTTTAGTTATAGATATTGGCAATATTGTGGGAAAACCAGGTACAGGAGGAAACATGGCTCGTAAAATTGGTAGTGCTGGCGTTAATATTGATTTAATATATTTTGCTGAGAATAACAGAATAGTGATCGGAGTTGACAACTTAGACAAGGCTCGCGCCGTTTTGAAATGAATTTTTCAAAAATTCTTATCTAATATAATTCAAATTTCCTTAAATTGAAAGTTAGTTGAATAAATTGCCCTTACTTAGAAAGTAGGAATCATAAACATGGTATTTGATAAAAAAAATTTGTAATAATCATTTTAGGAATTTAATTAATCATAATAGTTTTTTTAGCACCTTATGGATATCATATAGATTTAGGTCCTGATCCTAATTCTATAACAGCAATGATTTAGGAATATTCAACTTATTACTCTTTCAGATATCTATCTCCATTGAGATATTATGTTCAATTTTATATATTTCAAATTGTTGTTGTTTACTACGTCTTCAGGTTTCTTCAAGAAAAAGTATCAAAAAAGAAGATTATTATTGTGGGAATAATTAATAAGGTAATCCCCTTAATTATCTCAATTCCAGAAGCGCTAATACTTAACTCAGAAAGGGACAATCTTATGCCAATTGTAATTTCAATTCCAATATTACTTTTATTTAATGTGCTCGTTGTATATATATTTCCAAATTTTAAAAGGGAAAATTAAATATAAAACTCCTCAAACGTTAGAATTACAGATTTTTCTCCATTATCCACATATTAACCTTACTGAAATGGATAATATTTAGAGTACAAAAATATTTAAATTTTGATCTCATTTTTATGACTAATTTCTCTAAAACATTGCCTTTTAAAAATCTAGGTTTAAATTAATCAATATGATAGTAGATTTTGTTGATAAGACTATTAGCATAAAAATTGTATATTTTGGACCCGCTTTTTCAGGCAAGACGACATCAATCAAGGCGTTATTTTCCCATTTAGGTAAGGGGGAGGATCTATATAGCATCGAGAGTACTGTAAATAGGACGTTATTTTTTGATTATGGAACCGTTACATTTCAAAATGAAGAATGGCGCCTTAAAATTCATATTTATACTACAACCGGTCAAGATTTTTATATTATAACCAGACCAATTACTTTACGGGCAGTTGATGGTATAATATTTGTATTGGATTCTCATAAAGAAGTTTATAGTCGAAATTTAGCATCATGGAAAGAACTTTTCACATATTTCCAAGAATCTATTGAGGATATACCGATTATACTGGCTTTTAATAAACAAGATTTATTGGATAAATTTAATCCTACCGAATTTTTAAGAGAAATTGAGTATCATAAATATAAAAACGTGGATTCAAGATATACAGCAGCAATCAACGGAAATGGAATCCTAGAATGTTTTGAAGACATCTTAAGATTAATTTTAGGTAAATATTACAAATACAAATTACTTTCGGCTGTTAATTAATTAGAAAGTTAGTTGTCTAGATCGCTTCCAAACCAATAACGTTTTCCTTTTCTTACCCAATTATCCAGTCCCATTTTTAATATAGCTTGGAAATTCTTTATGTAGGCATCATCATGAAGTTCTTCCTGAGTTTTCAATTTTTCGTAATCCTCAAAAATTTCACTTATAGTATAAAATTATCTTTAGATAGAAGCAATTATTTTTCTTTTTTAATGCTCTCATTAATGAGACTTTTAATCCAATCAATTTTTTGAGGATTTTGCTTTAAAATTTTTTTTAATAACTCTTGACCATTAACATTATCAGGTTCAATTTCTAATAAGTAATTACAAAAATCAAGGGCATTATCAAAAAATTCGAGTTCACATGATATAAACGTTAAATCAAGCAAAATTTCCATATTATTAGGTTCTTCCAAAAATAAATTAAGCATTTCATTAAGGTTCATGTATTTTTTAATAAATTTCTTCACTTTTTTTGCTGGTTCTATAATATCTTCATGTCCTTCGCATAGTATATCGATATTGAAATGGAGTAGTTTTTGCATTGATTTGAGATACTCTTCTAAATTATCGCCACGAAAATTTAAAACTACACCAGGAAGATCTCCACCAAAAAGAATCTTTTTTTTCCTTATTTCAAGAAGATAAGCTACTGATCCTGGAGTATGTCCTGGAATGTGAATACATTGGAATTGAGATTTCCCGAATTTTAGAATTTCATTATCAGACTTAATTCTTTTTGCTAATTTAACAGGTTGATATTTGTAATCTCCATAATATTGTTCAATATATTGGCCGGTTGGTTTTTGCTCAATTTGGTCAGCATCAAGTTCATGTGCGTAAAAATTGATATTCGCATTGAATTTTTTTAATTTAAAACAAGCACCAAAATGGTCCAAATGACCATGAGTTATAAGACAATGTTTTATATCCTTTAAATAAAAACCTTCTTTCTCAATAACTTGAATTGGTTCTATATTAAGCCCAACATCAATTAATACTAAACCATCCTCACTTTTTGTATCAATCATATAAACACAACAATCATCAGCATGAGGATCATAAGGTTTAACTACATAAACATTGTCGCATACTAATTTCATACTTGTTCCAATTCAATCTATTTTATTTAGTAATTATATTGGATCTAATTATTTTATAATTAAATTTTCTGAATTAACAGATTTAATGATATTTTGCAATATAAAAAAACTGATATAAAAGATATATTTTTATTAAAAAATGCTTTCAAATTGAATTTATTAGAGACTATGTGTTTATAAAAAAAGTATGGTTTAATGTATTATTCAAGGTATGAATAAAAAATTTGGTGGATGAAATTTGAAATTAGAATTAAAAGATGTTAAAGAAGAAGAAAGAGGCATACTCGCTCCTTGTGGGATTATTTGTTTAGGATGCGATACATATACTGGAGAAGGTTTAGAAGCAGCAAGAAAACTTAAGAGTATTTGGGAAGGAGGAAACTTAATAGATAACAGTATGGCTATTGGATTAAATCCTAATGAGATAAAAATGACTTTGGAAACATTGAATCAATATATTGAAAAAGCTGATAGAGGAAAGTGTCCTGGATGTTTTACAGGAGGATTTGCTGCTCAATTTTGCGGTATAGCGAAATGTGTCAAATCTAAAGGATACTGGACTTGTGCTGAATGTGAAGATTACGATCCTACGACAGAAATGCCATGCTCTCATGAGAAATCTGCTCCAGTACCTATGGCTGATCCTGGACAAATGACTAAAATGATTTGCACGAGATATAGTAAAAATACTTGTGAAAATTTGAAAAGATGTCGTGAGATTGGCTATAATGCGTTCATAAAAGAAGCTAAAGAAAAAATCGCAAATGGTTGGAGAACTTGGCATGTAATCAGTGATGAGATGGTCTTTACAAATGCTATGAAAAAATAACTTGTTTTAGATGATTTTCTGATCAATTACCTTAATTATTTTCTTTTTAAATATACCTACTTTAATTTATCATAGAGATAGTTAGAATAGAATATTATAAAATTCGACTTTCAGATTGTGAAACAGTTTTTATAGGTCTTAAAACGACACATACCCTCTCAACACTTTTTACATCGGCTCGAGCACGAAATGACTCTATTAATGCATCTAATTCAACTATTTCTGGAATATTAACCTTTACTAAAACTCCACATTCTCCGGCGAGGAAATACACTTCTTCACATTGAGGAAGGATTTGTGCTTCTCTCAATAATTCTTTTGTCTCAGCTAGGGTTTTTGGAATAAGGGTAATGAAAGCAATAATACATCTTTCATCTTCGCGACAGATCTTTACAGTAAATTTCTCAATTACGCCTTCGTCTTGTAGCTTGATAACTCTTTTTCTTACAGTAGATTCAGATAATTTTACCTTTGGGTCTGCTGCTATCTCATGATATGGTCGTCTTGAATCCTCAAGAAGCATTTCAAGTATTCTTTTATCTTTTTCATCAAGGTTTTTCATTATCAACCCTCTTGTTTTTTTTCTTAATTTATAAAAAAATTTAATTTAATTTTCAAAAAATCAAATTTTATTAATTTTTTATATTTAATATTAGAAATCTTTGAGGAGTGGATTAAACAATCTTTCATAGTGAACTGCCATGCAGTGAATACCAGCAGCTTTGGTAGTTTTCTTAATTTCTTTGATAAATGGCTCAAAAAATCCTAAATTTATTTCGTCAATTTTAGCGTATTTCTCTTTTTTGTCTTTAATCTTTTTGGTTGCTTTTAAAGAATCTAGAAAATTCTTAGGAACTGAAACACCTGGGATATATTCATTAAAGTACCACGCAATTCCATAATTTTTAATAGGGAATAAACCAAGTAAGACCGGAATATTGAATCTCTCTAATTCTTTTAAAAATTCTTTAGCATCGTCAATATCAAATGAAGTTTGAGTTTGAATGAAATCTGCGCCTACTTCTACTTTTCTACCAACTTTTAAAATTTCAGGTTCTCGTGGGTTTGAATTCGGATTTGCAGCACACCCCACGTTTATTTCAAGTTTTCCACCTCCTATTTCATTTCCTTCTAGATCTGTTCCTTCATCAACCATCTTCGAAACAAGGTCTATCAATTGAGTAGAATCTAAATCATATACAGGTCTAGCATTTTTATGATCGCCAAGAGCAGAATGATCACCGGTTAAAGCAAGTAAATTTTTAAGCCCGAGAATTGCTCCACCCAAGATATCACCAAATAAAGCAATTCGATTTCTATCTCTAACGGTCATCTGCCAGATAGCTTCTAGTCCAACTTTTTCTTGAACTAAATAGCAAGGAACCATTGAACATGTGTAAGCATCTCCTTGTGGTCCATCGGTGACATTAGCAGCAACTATTTTTCCAGTTTTTTTCATTTCTTCTGCAGAATGAAGCACATGGCTTAAATCAAAATCCTTCTCAGGTTCTAATTCACCAGTGAATACAAACTTCCCTTCTCTAATTGTTTTTACTAAATTACTAAATGCGGGTCTATTAGCCATTCTATGCTTCTTCCTCCTTTTTGGATTCTACCTCATTTGAAATAGATTCATAGATATGAATAAATCGTGGACTTGACCATAATTGATAATTCCGTGGAGGTCTATATTTTGTGAATAAATCAAGCCTATTAAATTTCTTTAGTCGTTCCCATATTTTTACCCACGCACAATCATGTATATACCCTCCTACTTCACACTTGCCTTCAACTTGACCACCACAAGGGCCATTACTCAAGTTTTTAGCACAACCAGCCATAGGACAAATGCCACCTGTAACTCCTAATAAACATTCACCGCAAGTCTCACAATATTCGGCAAAATAATTTTCTCCGTTAATCTCTGCACCTCCAAACATACTGTCTTGTGCTGGAAAAGTTAGAATATTAGGGAATATTCTATTCAACATACCCACTCCTAAACCACATGCCAATGAGACAATTGCATCATATTCTTCAACAAATGGTCTTATTGTTGTAGCTGCAATCCTATCATCACACTGCCTTAAAACAGTGATAGCTCTCCACTTTAATTCTTTGCCTTCACTCCTTGCTTTCAATTCGAGCATCTGTGCTAGAACTTTGGCTTCATTAATAGAACGTGGAGGTTGACAACAACCATCACACCCTGCAACTAAAAGTTTCGAATACGGTTTGATCATATCATAAATTTCTTCAATATCTTTTTGTTTAGTAATTATCATTTAAAAAACTCCTAATTTTTGAACTTGATAAAATAATTATTTTGTTATTATTACCTCTTTTTTTTTATAATCATTTTCAATAGGACCTAATTCTTTCACTTTTTCGGTAAACTCAGTAATAGTTTGAGCGAAAAGCTTTCCTTCACTCGCAGAAATCCACTTTCGCAGAAATCTTTCTGGATGAATACCGAGAGATCCTAGTGTTTTTTCAATTTCATTAGTTCTTCTTAAAGTATCCTGATTTCCAGCAATATAGTGGCAATCGCCAAGATGACATCCACCAATGAAGACACCATCAGCGCCATTTAAAAAGGCTTGATATATAAAACTTTTAGGAATGCCACCAGAACACATAACTCGTATAGTTCTTATATTTGGAGGATATTGATAACGACTCACACCAGCTAAATCTGCGCCAGCGTAACTACACCAATTACAGAGAAACGCCACAATTTTAGGTTGCCCATCAGAAATTTCAATTTTAGCGGCTTCTGTTATCATAGGTTCAATTTGAATACGTCCAAAATGACTCAATGTTATAGCCTCTGCGGGACATTCAGCTGCGCAATCTCCACAACCTTTACAAAGTAAAGGATTTACTTCAGAAACCATTAGACCTTCCTCATATTTTACACCAACTGCACCATAATTACACACTTCAGCACATCTATTACATCCAATGCATAAAGCGGGATCAACTTTAGCAATAATACCTTCAGTCACTAAAATATCTTTAGATAAAATCGTTGTCGCTCTAGAAGCAGCTGACATTGCTTGAGCAATAATTTCACTAATTGTGGCAGTTCCACGAGCTGTACCACATAAAAAGATTCCATCAGTTGCAAAATCTGAAGGTCTTAGTTTAACATGAGCTTCTAAAAAGAAATTATCTTCATTTATAGGAACTTTTAGCATCTTCGCTAAACTTTCATTTGATTCTCCATCAGCTACTATACCAGCACTTAAAGCCACTAAATTTGTTTCTATATTAATATTTCCAATATCAGGTTTATTTAAGCTTACGACTAATGTTTCATTTTCAATATTCACTTCTGGTGGCTTATCTTCATTGAATCTGATAAATAAGATTCCTTTCTCTCTAGCTAAATTATAGTATTTTTCTTTAAATCCATAGGTTCTAATATCTCTATATAAAATAGTGATATTAAGGTTCGGATTGATTTCTTTTGCTTTTAATGCATTTTTAATGGCTTCAATACAGCATATTCTACTACAATAAGGATGTTCTTCATTCCTTGAACCAACACATTGTATCATAACTATAGATTTTAATTTTTTTATTTTATCTTCATCGGTAAAAAGAGTTTTTTCTAGTTCAGATTGCAAAATAACTCTTTCATCTTTACTAAAAAGATATTCTCCGTCTTTTGGATGATATTCAGACGCACCTGTTGCGACTATTATAATTCCGTGTTTAACTTCTTTAGTTTGTTTTTCCACGCCATAAGCAATCTTGGTCGTAAAATTACAAACATATCCTCCAATAGAATTTATTTTAGCGTTGAGAAACACATTAATAAGCTTATGATTATTAACTTTCTCAATTAAATTATTGAGAAGTTCTTGAACATCATAATTTTCTATTGTTTGATAAATATTATTAGAAAAACCCCCCAATTTATCGTTCTTCTCAACTAAGAATACTTCAAAACCTTGATCAGCTAAATTTAAGGCCGCACTCATTCCTGCAACTCCCCCTCCAATTACTAATCCTTTATGTATAACTTCTACTTGTTGCTCTTGCAAAGGAACTAGTTGACGAGATTTTGCTACAGCCATTCGTACAAGATCTTTGGCCTTTTCTGTAGCTTCTTCAGGTTCATGCATATGTACCCATGAGCATTGGTCTCGAATGTTTGCTAGATCAAATAGATATTTATTCAATCCAGCCTCTCTTATGGTTGCTTGAAACAAGGGTTCATGGGTTCTTGGTGTACATGAAGCAACTATTACTCTATTTAAATTATGTTCTTTAATTTTTTCTTTTATATTCGTTTGTGTATCAGCGGAGCAAGTGTATAAATTTCTTTCAGCATAAACAACATCTGGTAATTGATTTGCATATTCAACAACCTCAGGAACGTTTACAACTCCACCAATATTAATGCCACAATGACAAATAAAAACTCCAATTCGTGGTGGTTCCCCACTAACATCAATCTCTTTTGGTAACTTTTTTTCTGTTATTAAAGTGTTTCTAACATCTGATAAAAGCACATTTACAGCTCCTGCAGCGGCACTCGCTTCTACTACTGTCTCTGGGATATCTTTGGGCTCTGAGAACATGCCACATACGTAAATACCTTCTCTCGATGTTTCTATCGGAGAAAATGGCATTGTCTTACAAAAATCATACTCATTCAATTCTATATTTAATTTTTTTGCTAAGGTTTTTGTACTATGGTTTGGTAATGCTCCTACTGCTAGAACTACTAAATTAAAAACCTCATTAACTACTATTCCATCTTCATTTTCAAAATAAAGTATTAAATCTTTTGTGTCATTATATTCCTTAATATTTGATATTCTACTTCGAATGTATCTCACACCGTACTCATTTTGAGCTCGTTCTATATATTTATCGAAATCTTTTCCAACGGCTCTTATATCCATTGAGAAAATTGTTGGTTCAATGATGTCCATATGTTCTTTAGCGATTACAGCCTCTTTTGCTGTATACATACAACAAACCGATGAACAATATTCTGCACCATACTTCTTATCTCTGGAGCCGACACATTGTAGGAAAGCAATCTTTCTTGGAATTATCCCATCTGAGGGCCTAAGAATAAGTCCGGAATGAGGGCCACTTGCGCTTAATATTCGCTCAAATTCTATACTTGTTACTACATTCAAATATTTTCCATTGCCAAATTGCTGTGTAAGTTTTGGATCATATTCATCAAAACCGGGTGACAAGATTATTGCTCCGACATTTAAATTAGTGATCTTATCCTCAAGAGTGTAATCTATTGCCTTAGCTTTACAAACACCCTTACAAAAACCACAACCAATACATAAATCTTGATCAATTGAAAAAACTAAGGGAACTGCTTGCGGAAATTTTACTGATATCGCAGCCCGATTTGATAAACCTTCATTAAAAAAGTCTATTGCTTCTACAGGACACTCTTTAGCACAAACACCGCATCCTGTACATTTTTCTTGATCCAATAATAGAGTTTTTTGTTTTAATTCAACAGAAAAGTTACCTGGTTTTCCTTCGACTTTTTCAACAGAAGTATTAATTAATAATGTAATGTTTTCATGTCGTCCTGCAGCTACTAACTTAGGGGCAAGTATACATATAGCACAATCATTAGTAGGAAATGTCTTATCTAATTGAGACATTACACCTCCAATACTCATTGAAGATTCAACTAAATATACTTTGTATCCCGAATCTGCTAGATCCATTGAGGCTTGAATGCCAGCTATTCCACCACCGACAACTAAAACTGAACCAACCTTATCCATTCTTAATCCACCTTAATTGAAATAAATGTAGGAATTTCTTCATTTATTTGGTCAACATCAACTAAACCACGAGCCCTTAGAGTTACAATATGCTGTAAAACCTTATGAGGTTCAATTTTAATTTCTTTTGCTATATCAGGGACAGATTTACCTTTATTCTTTATTTTCTCTAAAATTATATGACGCACAAATTCGTTTTCAATAGCGTCATTAAGTATCATCTCAAATTCCTCCGTCGGTATTATGTCACCATAGACATTTCCTTCTGTTGTTAATTCTCTTTGCCTAGCAACTAGAGCTCTTAATCGTGAATCACACAAAGTGTATTTTATGGCATTGAGATTATCAATGATGTTTTTTTTATGTTTTTTATCTTTAACAGGAGATGGACCTAATTTACGTATCTGTTCAGTGAAATCGCCTACAATTTGAGCAAATCTATTTCCTTCTGAAGCCGAAACCCAATCAAGATTTAATCGATCAGAGAAATCTATTACAGATAGTAATTTACTTAACATTTTCATTTTTAATTCTGCTTCATAATTTCCACTTATATAATGACAATCTCCTAAATGACATCCCAAAACAAGCACTCCATCAATACCCTGTATAAATGCTTCAGCTATAAACACAGGATCAACTCTCCCTGAACACATGACTCGAATAACCCGGATATTAGTTGGATATTGGATTCGACTGACACCAGCTAAATCTGCTCCCGCATATGAACACCAATTACATAAAAATCCTAATATTTTTGGCTCAAATGCCATTTATACTCCACCTCCATAAGTCATAATTTCTGCCATAATTTGATCGCTTGTGAAATGGTGAATAATAATAGCATTTTGGGGACAGCTAGCACCGCATACACCACAGCCCTTACACATCACCTTATTAACGACTACAATATCAGTCTCCTCATCTTTAGATATTGCTCTATAGGGGCAAATTTTAATACATGCTTCACAACCCACACATAAATCTGTATTAATTTCTGCTGTTGATCCTTCTACTTCAAGCATGTTCTTAGATATTATTGTACTTGCTCTTGAAGCTGCTGCATTAGATTGTGATATTGATTCTGATATATCTGCTGGCCAATGAGCAGAACCACATAAAAATACACCATCGGTAGCAAAATCGACAGGTCGTAATTTCACATGAGCTTCTAAAAAGAACTTATTCTCTCCTAATGGAACTTTTAACATTTTAGCTAACTGTTCTGAATCTTCATTGGCAATAAGAGGCATTGATAAGACAATAAGATCATAAGGTAATCCAATTACTTGATTCATAAATTCATTATAAACTTCAATATGATCTTTCTTAATGATTGGAGGTTTTTCAGGTAAATATTTTATAAATAAAATGCCCATCTCTCTTGCTTTTCTATAATACTCCTCATAAGTAACCCCCTGAGTTTGTATATCTCGAAAAATTATATTAATATGTGCATCGGGATTTTGTTCCTTAATTAACATTCCATTTTTAAGAGCGGTCATACAACATATATTTGAACAGTATTTCCGCTCTTCATTTCTACATCCCACACACTGAATCATGACAACATTATTTGCATTAACTTTATTTTCTTTTAGTAATTCCTCTAATTCTAATTGACTAATTATATTTTTTCCATTATAATCATAATAACCATCTGGCGATAAAGGGATTGCTCCAGTAGCAACAATAATTACACCCGCATCAAATTCTATGATATTATTATTTTGTTTAATATTCACTTTATAGTTCCCTACATAACCTTCAATCTTCTCTAAAATAGCAGATGTATATACATTTATTTTCTTATGACTTTGAACTAAATTTCGTATTTCTAATAAATTGGAAGCATCTTCATTAGTAGGAAATACTTTGTTTAAATGTCTGATTAATCCTCCTAATTCAGAATCTTTTTCTATTAAATTTACTTCAAAATTTTGGTTTGCTAAAGTCAATGCGGCATTCATTCCAGCAATACCCCCGCCAATAACTAAAGCAGAAGGGGTTACACCAACTTGTACTTTTTCTAATGGCTCTAACAGAGCTGCTTTATACACACCCATTCTAATAAGATCTTTAGCCTTTTCAGTGCCTTTTTCTGGTTCTTTCATATGAACCCAAGAATCTTGATCTCGAATGTTAACCATTTCAAATAGATAAGGATTTAAACCCGCTTCTTGGCAGGTTGCTCTAAATAAAGGTTCATGTGTTCGTGGAGAACAGGATGCTACCATAACACGATTTAAATTATGTTCCTTTATATTCTCTCTGATTTCGTTTAATCCAACTTCTGAACAGGTATATAGATTAGCAGCAGCATAAACTACATTTGGTAATGTTTTAGCGTAATCAGTTAAACTAGATATATCTAAAACGCCGCCTATATTTGTACCACAATGGCAAATAAAAACTCCAATTCTTATTTCATTATCTGACATTTTTTAATCCCTCATTACTATTTCTGCAGCTTTAGCAGCTGCTCCACTTGCATCGATTACTGAATTAGGAATATCCATTGGGTCTCTACAAGCCCCACAGAGAAATATTCCTTCTTTAGATGATTTTTGTGGATGGAAATAGTTTCCCTTATAAAAGTTATATTCATTTAGTTCAATTCCTAATAATTTTGCTAATTCAACGGCATCTTTTTTAGGTACCATAGTAGTAGCTAAAATAACTAAATCAAAATTAAGTTGTTTAACTTGTGAGGTATTAATATCTTCATAAATAATGAGAGGATTTCTTTGATCGTCTTCTAATATTTTAGCTACTTTTCCTTTAATATAACTAATGGCATATGCATCATTTCCTCTTTGAATATATTCTCGGAAACCTTTACCGGCGGCTCTAAGATCAATATAAAATATTGAAGTTTCTATTTCATTATCATGCTCATAAGCAATCATAGCTTCTTTTGTGGTATACATGCAACAGCAAGATGAACAATATGGATTGTTTTTTATATCTCTTGATCCTACACAATTAATAAAAGCAAGTTTCTTAGGTTCTTTTTTATCCGATGGTCTCATCAAATGACCGCCCAAAGGTCCTGACGCACAAATTAATCGTTCAAATTCTAAAGCAGTTATTACATTTGGATATCTACTATACCCTAATGATTCAATGGATTTTGGATTAAAGATATCATATCCAGTTGCTACGATGATTGATCCAATATTTAATTCAATTTCTTCATCTTGTTGCTCAAAATCTATTGCTTCTCTTTCGCATACTTTTTCACAGATTCTGCAAGCCTGTTTTGTGAAGAATAGACAATTTTCCCTATCAATCGTCACTATTGAGGGAACTCCTTGAACATAATCTATATAAATCGCTCTACGTTTTCTCAAGTTCATGTCAAATTCGTCATCTACTCTCATTGGACATTTTTCTATACACTGACCACAATTGATACATTCATCTTCTTTTACATACCTTGCTTTCTTTAATAGCTTCGCTTTGAAATTACCTGCTTGACCTGATAAACTTTTTACTTCTGATAAAGTGTGTAAATTAATATTAGGATGTCGAAAACATTCTGCAAGTTTTGGTGCTAAAATACAAATAGCACAATCATTTGTGGGAAAAGTTTTATCAAGTTGAGCCATTCTTCCTCCAATACATGCATTTTTTTCAATTAATTCAACTATTAAACCTCTTTCAGCTAAATCTAAAGATGCCTGAATCCCTGCTATTCCTCCTCCTATAATCATTACACTTTTTGAATTTTCATCCATATAAAAACACCTTTTCTGCTATTTCAAGCAATTTTTTCTAAAATATTGTTAACCTTAATCCTATGGAAGTTTAATCCAAGTTCTTCTGTATCTATTCCTAATGCTACAGCAATCAATTCAGTTATATAGAAAACTGGAAAATTATAGTTCGTATTTTTCTTTTTATTTACTTCCCTCTGATTAAAATCAAATTGTTGATAACAAGCGGGACAAACAACTGCAATACAGTCTGTTCCTGCTTCTTTCATACTTTTGAGTTTACTTTCTAACATACTGAGAGAGATATCTTTATCAGATTTATCTAATGGATTTCCACAGCAATCGTTCTTTAAGCTATAATCTATAGGATCTGCTCCAATCGCTTCAATTAACATATCTAATGTTTCAGGATTAAGTGGATCATCCCAATTCATTATTTCAGATGGACGAAGATAATGGCAACCAGGATGACCCGCGACTTTTAAATCTTTTAAAGGTTTTTTGACCTTTTCTTTGATTTTATTAAGATTTTCATATAAAACTTGGGCAAAATGCTTTATCTCAACATCTCCCTTATAATTCTTTCCTACTAGTTTTAATTTCGAATTAATATCTTTCTTCTTTTCTTTATCTTTATCTAAGATAAATTTAACGGTTTTAAGGGTCTCTGTACATCCAGAACATAAACTCAACACATTATTATTACTTTCTTCAAAAAGACATAAATTTCTTGCACCTAAAACTAAAAAACTTTCATGATCTAATTGTGCTACTCCTGTAGGATCCGGACAACATGAACATTTAGCTTGATCTCCAACTTTAACACCAATTTTGTCAAAAGCTTTTCGCGCTGAAGCTTCTAAAAATGGAAGTCTTCCAGGAATTACACAACCTAAAAAATAATTATAAGACATTTTACTTATTTACCACCATTAAGTTTAATTTTCTTTTCAAAATCTGTAGCTCCCAATAATTTCTTTATTTCATTAATATCTGCAGACTCGATATTGGGTAATCCCAATTGTTCTCTTCTTCGTGTGATTGATGGTGTAAGGGAAATTGCTAAAGCATTTTCTATTACTGCTTTTGCTTGCACTTTAAAAGCTTCAGGATATGGTTCCCCTAATTGAACGATTTTATTCTTAATCTTCTCAAAAATGTCTGTTAAAATGACGTTTTGTGGACATTCTTCTACACACATCTGGCACGTACAACACAACCATACATTCGGTTTCTGATCTTTTATCAATAAATCCTTAAAACCTAAAAGGGATTCTTCAATAATTTTACGAGGATTATAATCACCACTAGTAATAAATGCTACAGGGCATGAACTAGAACAAGTTCCACACTGATAACAATAATTCAATGAAAAGTCTTCTTTAAATATTTCATTTCGAAATTCAAAATCGACCATCTGCATAATTGCTTAAGCCTTTTTTTAATTAATTTAATATATTTAAGATTCTGCTTTTCTTATTTTATAAATATTAACAATTTTAATAATGTGTTTATTATATTTTTAAGGAATACAATAATCTTTTTCAATATTATAATTAAGATCGATCTTAATATTTAAAGATTTTTTACTGTTTCAGATTTTAGTAACTTTTTTAAAAATTTGCGACACTTTTTTTTATTAAAATGATAAATGAGTAAGAAAAAAGTATTGATTTAGAAATATTATGACTTTTTAAATTATCAATAATGAATATAAATTCGAAATATTAGGAAATCTGCAGATTAAGAGATATTATTGTAAAAATGGTATAATAAAAATCTAATATTAAATTGGGAAAAAAAGTTCAAAATTCTATACTAAACTGAAAAAAAATAAACGATTTATATCATTTCAATATAGTTTTTTTCATAAAAATTATAACATTAAAAAATGTTTGAAAATTATTAGTTAACTAAAGGAAAGAAAACAGAAAGGAAAATTATGACTGATAATCATCTATTAAATGTAAATGAAGAGTTACCTAAATCCTTCGAGGATCTCATCAAGGAAGTTCATGAAAGGGATATATGTGGAGAATGTGGAGGATGTGTTAGTTTTTGTTCAGCAGCAGATATTGGTGCAATTGAAATGACTGAGGATGGTCCCCCACATTATTCAAATGAAGAAAATTGCTTACATTGTGGGATTTGTTATCTGATATGCCCTGAAACTTTCGAATTAAATAGTGAATTAAACAAAAAATATAATTTCAAACCCCCAATCGGGCACTGGTCTAAAATAGTTTCAGCCCAAGCAAAAAGTTCAAAAATAAGGGAAGTAGCTACAGACGGAGGAGTGGTTACAGCTATCTTAATTGCTCTTTTAGATAATAATTTGATTAATGGTGCTCTTATTTCAAAAAGAATTAATTCATTTCAGAGAATTCCTTTTTTTGCGAAAAACAAGGAGGAAATTCTTGAAGCTGCTGGTACTTATTATCAATCAAAAGGACCAATTCCCGAATTAGGAAAATATAATACATTTGTATCAACTATTTCCGAATTGAAAAAAATCGTATTTTCTGATTATATGAAAATTGCCGTAGTTGGAGTTCCTTGTCAGATTCACTCGATTAGAAAAATGCAAGAACTCAATATTATCCCTGCTCATATTGTTGAATATACTTTAGGTTTATTTTGCTATGAAAATTTTAAATTTGATGATGTTGCAAGGGCGAGAATTGAAGAAAGGTTCAAATTTGCTTTTAATGATATTGAAAAGTTAAATATAAAGGATAATCTGATAATTAATCTTAGAGATAAGGATGTGCCTATAACCATAGAATTCTCTGAACTTCAAGATATTATGAGACATGCATGTAGAGTTTGTGAAAATTTCTCAAATTATTTTGCAGATATTTCTTTTGGGGGGCTGGGTTCGCAGAAAGATCATACAACTGTCATGATTCGTACAAAAATGGGACAAGAAATCTATAATCTTGCTTTAAATAAAGGATATATTGTAGAACCACATGAGTTAAATAGTTCTGTAGAGAAATCAAAAATGTTAGCTCAGATAATTAGCTTTAGTAAAAGAAAATCAAAAAGAGCAGAAGGATTCGGGCTAAAGTAAATATTTTAAATACAATTAAATTTACAATAAAATACTCAATATCTTATTCTAAAGGATTAGTCTACCCAATCTAATTTTTTTTTAAATTTTTAAATTATAATCCTACAAAAAATTGAAAATGAATTAAAGATTTTAATACTTAAACCACATGATAACTATTAAAAAGATAATAAAAAAATTATAATTAATACCAAGGTATTATTTTAGTATATAAATAAAATAAGTAAAATCTAAGTAGTTATTAAAATTTTGGTGACTCACAATAAAAATCGTCGTTTCCGGACCATTACAGTGTGGTAAATCGAGTTATATTAAACACTTGGATTCGAATGCGTTAAATGTAGAAGCAAAAGGTAAAGATGAAAAGTATTATACAGTTGCGATGGATTTAGGTAGTATTAAGCTAAATGGTTTTGATGTATTTTTATTTGGAACTCCGGGTCTTTTAAGATTTTCTGTTATGCGAAATATTGTAACAAGTGGGAGCGATGGGATAATTTTTATTTTTGATGCAATTCATCCTGAAAAAGACGATAGCGCAATTATGATTTTGAATTCAATCCGGAAGTTATTGCCCTCAGGGATCCCAATAGTTTTTTTAGCTAATAAACAAGATATTGAGGGTGCTCGTCCTCCAGAAGTAATACGGACACAGAATTATTTGCCAGAAGACACCAAAATGTTTCCAACAAGCACAGAAACAGGCTTAAATATTAAAGAATCAATCACACATTTAGTAAATGTAATATATGAAGAATATTCCTCATTACTTCAAATTCTTCGTACTTATGAAAATGATGTTAAAGGATTAGGAGAAGAGTTGAATAAAGATAAGGTTGAAATTCGTAATTTCTTAAATAACCTTGAGATAAAACGGTTTATTGAGCTTGATAGAGTTAGTAAAACATATAAGGTAAAATCTGGGCTAAAATATTTGGTTTAGTTAAATTTTTTAAGATATTCTATTTTTCTAATAGTATTGGTGAGATTTCTGCCATGCCATACACCTTCTTCAAATTTTTTAAACTAATCCTCTGATTATTAAAAATATTCCAGAAAAATGTCGGAACATCTTTTTCTTTTTTATAAATAACCTCAATTCGGTCTAATTTTTCTAAAATATTATTTATTCTTATAGAAAACTGTTCGACATAATCTTTTTCTGTATAATCTTTATCAAGATATTGTTTAAACAAAGTCTTTAAGTCTAAGTATTTTGGTATATAGCCAATAGGTGTTTTTATAGCCTCAAAATCATTTTGAGTTCGACCCTCTGACCAAATTACCCAACATAACTTATCTAAAATTCCATTCAAATATTTTCCATCTTTATTTTTAAGAAAATAATTAGTAGCAAAAACTTTTGGAGAGAATTTTAATTTAGTGCCAAATTTAAGATGATTTTTAAGGTATTTTCCCAAACTTATGACGAGAAAATCTAAATTAGACATTGGATTAGCATTTCTCACCCCCTCAGCACCAAGAGTAGCAGAAGTGGTTTCAGATTCAATTGAAGCACCCAAGAAAACTCCATGTTCCCAACTTAAGCTTTCAAGTATAGGTGGCATTGTATCACTATCCCGCCCACCATAAAATATCCCTAATATCGGTACTCCATTTGGATTGTGTAAATTTGGATCAACATTATCTAATTCTTCCATACGAATAGTATAACGAGCATTAGGGTGTGCATGAGGAATTTCTTTATTATTCTTATCTTTCTTCCCTTTATACCATTCTCCTGAATAATTTATGCCTATTTCTGGGATTGGTCTTCCATCACCAATCCAATAAGGTAATTCCTCCACTATCAAAATGTTACTAAATATAGTTTCTCTTGGTGTTGTTAATGCTTCAAATATTACTGGATCATCCTTAGCGTTCACATCTTTGATGATACCAAAAATTCCTCTTTCTATGTTTACTGCATGAGCATATCCATCTTCCCATACCCTAAGATAAGCAATATCATCTCCAACTATCGTCTGACCTGGTAACATGGCTGTGCTTGTTTTGCCACATGCACTTGGAAATGCTCCACAGAAATATGAGACTCTATTCTTTTCTTTAGGGTGTACTCCTAGGATAAAATAATGTTCTGTTAACCAATCTTCATTATTAGATTTATAAATTGCTAGCCTTAATGCCAATTTCTTTAATCCAAGACTATTTCCAGCATATTGATTATTTACAGATAACACACGATTTTCTACAAAATCAATGTAAATTCTTCTATCGTCAAGATTTTTTGTAACTGGTATGTCTCCTATTAATTCCCCGGAAGAATGGATAAAATAGAAAAAGTCATTAGATCCATCTAATTTTTTAAACTCTTCGTATCCAGATCGGTAAAGCAGGTCTTCTGAATGAGCTACATAAAAAGAATCTGTGAGTTGAAGTGCTAGGATAGAAAATTTAGAGTTTTTAGGTCCTAAACAAAAAAACCGAACTATGCACTCATGACCCTCCATACATCCCTCCATAATTTCTAAAATCTCCTCAAGGCCTTTTTCTCTATCAATTGTATTTATAGCGGGAGGTCTATAATGTCCTCTTGGTACTAAGACTTTCGTATGTTCCTTATCTCTTGCTTGATCATGGTTAGACATTGAGAAAAATCCATCAAAATGGGTAGTGTGGCCTTCAGTAGCTAATTCTATTTCCTCACCGATTTCAATGGCTCTAAGTCGGCAATAATCGATGTCCTCTTTTAAATCTGTTATAACTGTAACTTTAGAGGGTTTACATATACTAACAAATTCCTTTACGATCTTTAATACATTTTCATTCCTTAGATCGTATAATTTCTTTAGATTTTCTTGATCGATAACTTCCATAATATATATTTTCGAATTTTTATCTGTGAAATCAATTTAAAATAAAAATGAATGTGTAATAAGAAAATTTTTCAAATTTTTTAATGTTAACTAATTATAGAGAAAGCATTTTTTACAGATTGTAGAGAATCTCTTCATTTTAATAGATTATAAAAATAAAAAATAAAAAAAATTATATTATTCTAATCCTGGTTTTGAACCTTTTGAACTAATAATTCTGTCAATTCTTAGAATTAGATTAGCTAACTCACTTCCAGATTTAATAAGATGATTGATTAATTCTGCGGGTTCAATAATTCCTTTTTGAAAATTATCTTCAATTGTATTAGATATAGTATCGATTCCAATCCATTTATCGTTATCAGTTTTATGACCTGCTCTTAATTCAGTAAGCTTTTCAATTTCCTCCAATCCCGCATTCTTTATTAAGTTCTTAGGAATTTCTTCAAGAGCAAGTGCAAAGGCTGAAACTGCGAGTTGCTCTTTTCCACTAATTTCATTAGCATAGGCTCTGATTCTTTTTGCCAGTTCGAGGTAAATCGCACCTCCACCAGCTACAACTGTTTTAGTATCCATAACTTTTGCTATTACTGATAATACATCGTGTAAACCAACCTCAGCAGTACTCAAAATTTTATCAAGGCCACCCTTAAGTAATATTGATACTGATTTTGGATTTTTACAGCCTGAAAAAAGCGTATAGTCATCATCTCCAATTTTTTCGAAAACTACTTTCTTAGCAAAACCTAAATCATCCTCACTTAAGGTTGTTAAATCATCAACGAGTTTGGCCCCCACAGCTTTAAGTATTGACTTATAATCGGACTCACCAACACTTTTAATAGCTGCGATTCCTTCTCGGGCTAAAAAGGCTCCAAATTTATCAGAAATATCACTACTATTCACTATCATATTAACTCCTAAATCTTTAAAGACTTTCAGGTAATCCAATAGTATTTTTTCCTCTTGATTTATAAATTTCTGAATTTCTGATGGGCTTGAAATTCGAACTTGAGCATCAAATTCTGTCTTTTTCACATCTAGTTTTCTACGGATGACAGCTATCTTAGTATCCTTTATCAATTGAGGCATCATAGCATTAACTTTTTCTTTTTGAATATATACACCATTAATTAGTTCTGACTCTTTTAGAGATTTACCAGGAGCTTTCACGATTTTAACATTAGAAATTTTCGAAAATGTATTTCCTTCATCATCAGCTATATGTTTTACTGCCTTTAATGCTAAATCTGCGAAAAATTCCTTTAGAGGCGCAATTTCTTTGGCATTCATTGCTGTTTTCGCTGCATTTTTTAAAACTTCATCATTATCTTTTGAAATTTTTTCAGCTATATTCTTTATTATTTCAAGAGATTTATCAGCTGCTAATTTATATCCATGTATAATGGGTTTTGGATGAATACCCTGTTCGATTAAATCTAAAGCATTGTCTAGGAGAGCAGCAGAAAATAATACAACAGATGTTGTTCCGTCTCCTATATCATCATCCATAGATTTTGCTACATTGACCATCATATTCGCAGCAATATTCTCAATGTCTAAATTTTTAAGTATCTCGGCTCCGTCATTTGTGATAGTAACATCCCCCAAGGAGTCAACCAGCATTTTTGACATACCTTTTGGCCCTAAAGTCGACCGTACGGTCTCAGCAATGGCAACCATAGCTGAAATATTCTGTTTTCTGGCTTCTTTCTCACGAACTTCTTCTGTACCTTCTTTCAATATGATTATTGGTACTCCAGACATTTTTCTTCACTCTTTTATTTACTTTTGATATCAATTCATTCATTTATTTTTTTGAAAGATTATTTTTTGAAACGATATTTATAGATCTCTAAATCATAAAATTAAAAAAAGTTTTCTGAAATAGCAACTAGTAATTTAAGTTCCAAAAAAATTCTTATAATTTCTCTCAGAAAAAAAATTTCAAAGTTATCTTAATGGACAATTTAGTCTTGAGGATTCGATAAGAAACTATATTAATGAAATAAAGGATTATTATTTCTTTTTACCCAAAAGTCTAGTAAATCTATTAAAGAGGAAAGATGATCTGATATCTCTTGAGTAAGTTCAAGATAAATTTTTAATCCAGAAGTAGTAAATCTCAAATTTCAACGAAAGAACTATTTTTATATTCTTTAAGAATCATGTTGGAATTAGTTCGGGTTATATATTCCTTCTTATTCAGTTCCCTGATGAAATTATGTACATCCTCAGATTCTTTGAATCGACATATTAAAGCTGCTGACTGTTCTCCCGTGGTATGGAAAATTGAACAAACTTCAGGTATATTTTTAATATCATTTAATATTTCCTCAGTGTGTTTACCATCGCAATTAATTCGAATGAGGAACGTTAACTTATATCCTAATTTTTCGTTATTAATTCTTAATGTAAATCCTTCTATTATCCCTGTGTTTCTCAATTTTGAAATTCTGTTATGTATAGTCCCTATTGAGATTCCTAGTTCTTCTTGAATTTTTCTATATGAAGTTCTTGCATCCTCTTGTAAGATTCTGAGTATGTCTTTATCAATTTCATCGAGTGCCTTCTCCTTCTTCACTAAAATTCAACCCTTATATAAATCATAATTATTAATTCAAATCAAAATCAATATATTTTATATAAAGAAATATATAAAATTTTAGAAATTTGAAATTTTAAATGAAAATTGTTTAAATTTAATTTTTGTATACTTCTTTTGGATTGAATATTTTTTCGCAAATAATTTTTAATTCACCGTTCATAAATGTGGTGTAAAAACACGAATAATATCCTTTATGACAAGCACTTCCAATTTGTTTTACTTTCATCAGAAGTGAGTCATTATCGCAATCTACAAATATTCCTTTAACTTCCTGGACATGCCCACTTTCTTCCCCTTTCTGCCATACTTTCTGTCTTGATCTTGAATAGTAATGGGCAAAACCTGTTTCTAATGTTTTTTTTAGTGCTGTTTTATTAATATAAGCTAGCATTAAAACTTCATTTGATTGATAGTCTTGTGCAACAATAGGTAATAATTCTCCTAAATCTCCAAATTTCGAGAAGTCTAATTGATCTATGAATTCTTCAATTTGTACTTTAGAAATTTTTTTCATATTTATGAATATTTATTATTTTGTTTATATTTTTTTTAATAACAATTAATTATAGATGAGGAAAGGTTTGACTAACAATTTTAAGATTGATCCTTGGGGCTCTTCAGCGATTATTGAAGAAGATTATTTAAGGTTGATAAAGGAGTTCGGTATCGATGAAATATCAGAATCTTTGCGACTCAAGATGGATAATAATCGTTTTATTCGAAGGAAAATTATTTTTGGACATCGGGATTTAGGGCTTGTTTTTAAAGCTATAGAAAAAGATCAACCATGGGCAGTAATGAGTGGAATTAAACCTTCTGGGCCATTTCATTTAGGAACGGCAACTACAGCTTTAGAAATCGTTGAATTTCAAAAAATGGGAGGTAAGGCATATTATGGAATTGCAGACATTGAAAGCTGGGAAGATAACGGAATACCATGGGAGGAAGCAGAAGAGACCGCCGTAGATAATCTAGCTGATATATTAGCTCTTGGTTTGGATCCTTCACCAGAAAAAGCGTATATTTGGAGACAATCAAAAGAGCCAAAAGTAAAAGATATCTGTTTTAAGGTTAGTAGGCTAGTAACCCAGAATATGTTAAACGCTATTTATGGTGAACGACCATTTGGACTTTATATTTCATCTTTAATTCAAGTAGGAGATATCTTGCTCCCACAGGTGGTAGAAGGCCCTCAACCAACTCTTGTGCCGGTAGGAATTGACCAAGATCCCCATATTCGCCTTACCAGAGATTTAACACGTAGAAATTATAAGACATTTTTCTTACCAGGTGCTACTTATCATTATTTATTAGCGGGAATTGATGGTTCAGAAAAAATGGCTAAAAGAAATCCAAATAGTTATTTTACATTCAATGAACCTCTTGAATCAATTGAAAAGAAGGTTAAAGGAGCACTTACAGGGGGTAGAAGAAACTTGAAAGAACAGAGAGAATTAGGTGGAGAACCTCAAAAATGCATGGTGTATAAAATGCTCATGTATCACTTTGAGGAAAATGATGAAAAATTAGCAGAAGACTTTGAAATGTGTATTAAAGGTGAATTAATGTGTGGAGATCATAAACGTGAATGCGTTGAAAAAGTGTTAAAATTTATAAAGGAACATCAAAGGAAAAAAGAAAAATTAATAGATAAAGCGAAAAAGCTGTTAGTTATTGATTAATTATCATTTTATATTATCTCATCTAAAATTTTTGTCAAATCCTCGAGAAAATCTGGAAACTTATCTAATAAATCCTCTTTATTTTTAGTGACCACTGATATAAAAAAAGATTCTGTTTTTATTTTTAACTTATGCAAATACGAAAATAGTTTTTCTTCAGTAGAAGAAATATCATGATTATATTCATAAGATTCTTCCTCCATTCTTTTAAGTAAAAATAGATGCTCTTTAATAGATTCTAACAATTCAACGTAAATTTCCGGTTCAATATCACTATAATATTCAGAGACAATAATACCATTACGATCAAAAACTATTAAAGCTTTGCTTTTAAATTCACTTAAATAACTTTCCAATAGTTCAGAAAGCTCAAAAAATTTTTCATCAAAGACAGAAAGACCATATGAGACTAATTGAACAATAGAAATAATATCATAAATAGAACTTTGCTGAAAGAGAATCTTAAAATCGGGATATTTTTCTAATATTATTTCTCTTAATACTTCAATATTTGTGAGGATCTCTTCATTTCCCTTTAAATTGGGGTCATATTTATGCAAGGTCACGATTATCGGAACATCCATATTGCTATCTGAAAAGAAAGTTAAAATCGCGTCTAAATACTCAAGAGAATTCTCAAACCTGTCTGGGTCTTGAATATCAATAACATAAATAAGCAAATCAGTTGCGTCGAAATAAACATCTTGATACTTCATATAGATCTCTCGATATTGATCTTGTCCACCCATATCCCAGAAATTGACAAATGAAGTAAGGAAATTCATCTTATGATACTCCACTCTAATAGTAGGCTTTAATTTTACAATATCTTTTTCAAAATCATATTTTTTATCTAAAGCAGTTAAAATTGAAGTTTTACCAGCGTTATCAAGGCCACTAATGATTACTTTTAAGAAACTTTCCATTAATATCAACTCATATTCTTAAGAGCTAATTTTTCAATTTAATAAAATAATAGATTCAAATACTTTTAAATCCCTTTGAATCCATTATTTGATTGTTTCGAAAGGACAATATTGTAATTTGATATATTGTGTGTTATAATATTGAGATATTTTCTTAATATTATTCGTATATCTTTAATTTCGTATTTTTACAAGAATCTACTTTAAAAACGCTAATTTTGAAGCTATTTTAATGACATTTATATGACATTTATATTTTTTAAAGCGATTACTGTGATTTTACTCAATGATATAATTTTTAAAAAAAGGTTGATGTTATTGATTGAAATTAAGAATAAGTTTTTAGAAAATTTAGAGTATCAGATTGGGTTAAAAGAAAGATCTTATAAGAACTTTAAGAGAATTCCTGTGTTCGCTGAACAGTTGAAACATCTTGATGAATCAGTTATAAATCTTAAAGAAAAGTTTGATAAAATTCGGCTTCGAGATAAATATCACGTTATAATTACAGAATTGGAAGATCTAATTAAAGAATCTAAGAAAAAATAATAATTAATTGTATTTTTTTTAATTTATTTATTATTTACCTAATCTCCGATTCCTAGTCTCCGATAATAGTACAATAAATGGTCCTATGTCTCCCTTTCTCGTCACATTCGATGAAAACTATCTGCTGCCAGGTTCCATGTATTAATTTCTGATCTTTAAATGGAAATGTCTGTGAAGTCTTAATAAGAAAACTTCTCAAATGACCAGCTCCATTGTAATCATGCCAAGTCTTATGGTGCGCATAATTCTTATCATAAGGAATTAATTTTTCTAAAAGTTCTTTGATATCATGCTGAACTAATCCAGGTTCATACTCTATAGTGGATATTGCTCCTGTTGACCCTGCAACATGAACATTTACAATTCCATTATTAAGACCACTATCATATAGAGAGTTTTGAACGTGATCAGTTATATTAATTAAATCACAATAAGCTTTAGATCTTAATTCAAATGTTTTAAAAACTACTGTCATTTGAATTTTTTATTTTTTTCACATTTATTAAGTTTTTTAATTTGCTTTAGAATTGATTTAGGTAAAATAGTTTCATTTCCCTCCTTTAAAGCAAAGATTTTAGCTAAAACCAGAAGTTCGTTTTGGCTGAATCCATTGACATTAGTCCAACCAAATGATTCTCTTGCCTCAATACAAATGAAATAAGGGGCTTTTCTAAATTTCATGCATTTTTTATCATTACAAGTCTCACATAGCTTAGGAAAATAATATACATTGCCATTTTTAAGATATAATGAAAAAGTACCAAATGTTTCATTTTTTATTTTGATCCAATTAATAGGCTCATAATGAACCCCTAAATTAGATTTTTGGATATATTTAATTAATAATTCAGTATCGATTTTTTTAGGGATTTTTAATCTAGTAGAATCTGGTTCATAATAATCGTTACAATGATCATGTATCATAGAATTACGAAATAACAGATTATGAGAGATAAAATCAATAATATAATTATTTTCTGATTCTTTTTCATATACTTTTGTCATACAAATTTGTGATATTTGGTTTAAAATTTCTGCTGGATCAGTAATTTCATTAATTTCAATACTATACATCTCAAGCAGATCTCTAAACTCTTCATTCTTAAAATAAAGCTCAATAATTTCATCTTTTGAAATTTTTTCAAGAATCACACAGAAAATTAGAGTTACTTCAGGTAATCTTGATTGTATTTCATTCAAATATTGTATAATTTGAATAGTTTTCGTTTCTGATATCAAAATAATTATTGCATCAGCACCATTGTAGAAAACTGTTCGCAAAAAAGCTCTTTGTTGTCTACAATCAATATTCCATAAAAGAAATTCAAATTTATTATTTAATTTAAATATAAAATCGATTTTACTTATATTCACACCAATATTTTGCTTATTTTCTAATGGCAAACAATTTGAGCTTAGTCTTTTCTGAAGCTCATCTTTATAAGTTTCCATCCCTCCTAGGATAGCGATTTTCTTTTTGAAATAATATTCTAGAGTTTCTAAAGAGTTCAATTTAATGTCCTCAGGGGAGAATAGAATTTAAGCTTAACTATTAAATAATAAATTTATTTATGAATTTTAATTTATTCTTTTTAATACATATTTGTTTTTAACTTTTTGAATTGTTATGAGTGAAAAATTAAAATCGTTTTATAAAAAAATACATGATACAAAGAATAAAATTCCTTTATATGCTAGTATAATAATAAAACCAGGAAAAAAGTTACTTGATTTTAAAATCAAGAAAGAGGAAGCTAATATTTTAAAAATAATTGCTCACGATGATAAGTCTGTTGGTTGGTTCTTACATTCTGTTCATATACCAATTAAAAATTTAGGTTTATCTCCAGAATCTAAAGATAAAGAAATATTAGAATATTTATCTGGTCCAAATAAAATCACTAGTAGTAAAGAAACGAAGGAATATTTAGAAGACATATTAAGAAAGTACGTGGAAATTTTACCAGAAAAGAAGAAACATTTTTTTAAGACCGAACGATTCAAGAAAAAGAAAGAATTTAAAGTAGGGGCACAATATAAAGGTTTTTAATTATTTTATTCTACATCCGGGGGGTATTGGTTTTCTTTCATCAATTTTTAATAAAAATGGCTCATTATTATGATCAGCAGCTAATAACATTCCCTGACTTTCAATTCCCATGAATTTTCGAGGTTTTAAATTAGTTAATACGATAATTTTCTTACCAATCAAATCTTCCGAGGTATAATATTGAGAAATACCTGATACAATTTGTCTTAGATTATTTTCTCCGCAATCTACCATCATTTTATATAAATTATTTGAGTCAGGAATTTTATCACATTTCTTTACAAAACCAACTCTTATATCTAATTTTAAAAAATCTTTATAGTCAATATCCGTGATATCTCACCTTCTTAAAGGCATTCCATTCATATTTATCTTTTCTTTTACTTTTGGTTTTTTTTCTCTATAAGGATTTTTCATATCTTTAACTTTCCTTCCAAATGTTAAATAGCCCGTATGACCAATCATTCTCACTTCAGGTCGAGTAGCATTCTTTCTAACTTGAATTTTTCTTTTTATTAATTCAAATGTTTTTATTTCAATAAAATCATTTTCTCTCATCTCAAACGTAGTTTTCTTCACTTGTTCAATGGTTGGGGAAAATGAAAAAAGCGTTCCACTTAACTTTAAATAATTTTTAACTTTTACAATGGAATTCCATGGTTCAGCAATATCTAAAACTACAGAATCTACACCAGTTTGATTTAAATTATCAGTTATAATATCTGCTGATTTTATAGTAACAAATTCGTCTAATTTTGCTTTTTCTACATTTTTATTCGCTCTTTTTATCGATTTTTCGCGATTATCATAAGAATATACATGCCCATTTGGACGAACATAATTCCCTAAGATACATGTCAGAGCTCCAGAACCACAACCAGCTTCAATGACTATACTTCCAGGTCCAATACCTGAGTAGAGTAGAATCATTCCAGCATCTTCAGGATAAATTATTTGAGTCTTACGAGTCATATGGATTATATAATCAGAAGGTAAAGGTTTTAACACGTAAAACTTATAACCTTGTTTTTCAAATGGTTTTGAAAAAATCACAGTCCCAAATTCTTTCCCTATTATATCATCAAATTCAATTATTCCTTTATGTGTATGGAAAGTGGCTCCAGATTGACACTGCACTAGCCATCTCCTTCTATCATCAAGTACCAAGAAAATTAAATCATTTTCCTTTACTATTTTAGGAGTCATATTTAATTTCATTCTTTATTATTTCTAAAATTAATAAATCTTTAATTTTTTATCAGTAGCCTAACTTTTATTTCTGATTTATTTACATAAAATATATAAAAAATATTCAATGTATTTACTTAAACACTTTTTAAAAAATCTTTTTATTAAATACTCTTTAATGAATTAATTTATGAGTAGAAATAAACCTAATAGCTCTCAAAAATCTCTTAGAGACCTTCAACTCATAATCGATGATATTCGTAAGAAAAGAGATGATTTGAATGCAAAAACGAAGGAATATATCAATAACTTACAAGAAAACGAAACTGAAATTAATAATTTATTAAAATTTGCGAAAGAAAAATATAAAAAGAGAAGAGATTATTGGAATGATAAAGTAAAACAGTTAAAAGACAAAAAAATTGAATATAAAACCTTATTAGAGAAATTAACAGAAGAAAAAAAGGCAATTCGAAAAAATAATAAAAAGCCAAATACAATTGTTTCGATTAAACAAATTGAACGGAAAATAGATAATTTAGAAAGAAGAATTGAGATTGAAAATCTAGATATCTCAGAAGAAAACGCTCTTATAGATAAAATAAAAGAATTAGCAGAAATGAAACAAAATTATTTTGCAGTGCAACAGAATAGCGATCTTTTTAGGATTGAAAGAAAAAGTGAGATAGTTAAGATTAATCTTAATAAAATCTATGAACAATTAAATAAATGGTCAAATAAATCTCAAGAATATCATGCTAAAATGTTAGAGACCTTTCAAAAAGTAGATCAACTTAAAGAAAATAAAAGAATTATAGAAGAAGAATTGATCGAAAATAAGAAATCTGCAGACCGATACCATGAACAATATTTGAATTTAATGAATCAAAGGAAGAAAATTTCTAGGGGAAAAAGACCATACACACCTAGCAGAAAACCTTCTACGAGACCGCGTCAAATTAGTAAGAGAAGTGAAATATTAAAAAAAATTAAACAAGATAAATTAGCAACGGCTTTGGAAAAACAAAAAGCTGGTAAAAAATTAAATTTATTTGAAGCTCGATTAATTTTAGAACAGTCTAAAGAATAACTCATTAGCAAATGTGTTCTTATTAATCTTCAAATTTAATGCTAATCAATTTATCTGATAACTTTTAAATTTACTATGTAATGAACCTTAACTCTTATTTTGTTTGTTTTTTCACATTTTCCCTAAAAGTCTAAATTGGGTGAATCTAATAAGAGTTTAAACCTGTTTTATTACTTATTATTAAATAAATTTAGAGTTCTGACAAAGATTTAAAAAAATTGAAGAGTTATTATTTTATTAACGTTTAAACTAAAAATTAGAGAATGATTTAAATTGAAGAAAAAAATAGCTGAAATCCGAAATCTCTTACTTGAACACCATGATTGGTTTCAAAGATCGATTCCTTTAATAGCTTCTGAAAATATTACCAGCCCTGCAGTAGATGAAGCCTGTGCAACAGATTTTTCACATCGTTATGCAGAAGGTTGGAGTGGACAACGTGTTTATGCAGGGTGTACATATATAGACCAAATTGAAGATATCTGCATGGATCTTGCTAATGAATATTTCAAATGTATACATGCTGATGTTCGCCCAGTATCTGGAGTTGTTGCTAACTTAGTTATGTATAATGCATTCACATCAGATAATAATGGAAAAATGTGTTGCATGTCAATTGTTCGGGGGGGTCATATTTCACATGGTCCTCGATTTGCAAAAAGTGGGAGAGAAATTTTTGGTACCGCAGGAACGACAAGAGGAATAAATGTTGAATATTTAGCATTTGATAATGATGAAATGAATCTTGATATTGATGGTTCAGCAAAAATCATTAGAGAATTTGAACCTGAATTAGTTTTATTTGGAGGTTCAGTATTTTTATTCCCGCATCCAATTAAAGAATTAGGTGATGTTGCAAAAGAAGTTGGAGCTTATGTGGGTTATGATGCAGCACATGTAGCTGGATTAATCGGTTCAGGATATTTCCAAGATCCTTTAAGAGAAGGGGCGGATGCGATGTCTTTAAGTACTCATAAAACACTCCCAGGGCCTCAACATGGAACTCTTGTATCAAATAGGGAAGACTTGATTGAAACACTAAAATCATGTGCCTTTCCAGCTTTGCTATCCAATCATCATCTACATAATGTTGCAGGGTTAGCTATCGCATTAGCTGAAATGCTAGAATTTGGGAAAGAATATCATAAAAATGTTATCGAAAATGCAAAAACTCTTGGACAAGCTTTATATGAAAGGGGATTGAAAGTGTTGATGGAACATAAAGGTTTTACTGAATCCCATCAAATTGTTGTTGATATTACAGATTTTGAAAAAAGTATTGGATTGGGCGGAGATATCGAAAAACGATTAGAAGAAGCAAATATAATTCTTAATCGCAATCTTTTACCGTATGATATCGCAGCAGGTAGACACTATCAAAACCCAGGTGGTTTGAGAATTGGGACATCTGAAGTCACTAGGTTAGGTATGGGTAAAAGCGAAATGGTGGATATTGCTGAATTTTTTAAAAAATTGTTAATTGATAAGAAGGACCCTAAAAAGGTAAGAGATGAAGTTACCGAATTTAGAAAAAATTTTCAAGAAATAAAGTATTGCTTCCAATCTCAAAATAAAGCCTATGAATATATAAAGTTTTATTAATTAATTTTACTCTTTTTTTTCTAGAATAATAAAACTTATCTAAAATGGCAGATTATCCTTGTTATTCTAATCTTAAATTTTAATTTTTTAATGCATTATGAATCTTGAAGTTCTCGAAAAAAGTGAACATAAATTGTCTTTTGTTGTTGAGGGAATTTCCATCGAAATGGCAAATGCAATTAGAAGAATCATTCAATCTGAAATACCTGTTATGGCTATTGATGAGGTAATCATTTTAAAAAATGATAGCCCTCTCTATGATGAGATAATTTCACACCGTTTAGGTTTAATACCCCTCACTACTGACTTAGATACTTATAAATTACCTCGTGATTGTACCTGCGGGGGATATGGGTGTCCTTTGTGCCAAGTCTCTTTAACATGTGAAGTAACAAACACAACGAATACACCCTTAGAAATATATTCTGGTGATCTTAAATCAAATGATCCAAAGATAATTCCTGTAGATCCTACTATTCCAATAGTTAAAATTGATAAAAATGATAAACTAATTTTAGAAGCGTATGCAATCTTAGGTATCACAAAGGATCATGTAAAATGGCAAGCTGTATCTAATGTTTTCTATAGATTTTATCCAGAAATAGAATTTGATGACAATAAATGTGCTAAATGTCCAGATAGATGTATCGTATCTAGAATGTGTCCAGAAAAATTGTATGATTTTTCAAACCAAAAAACTCCGAAATTATTAGAGGATTATTGGAAAAAATGTACATTATGTGAATCTTGCGTAAGAGATTGTCCAGAAAAAGCAATAAAAGTAGGTGAAAAGGTAAATACTTATATTTTTTTTATTGAAAGTGATGGTGTTTTACCTTTTGCGATGATAATTAAAAAGACTTTCGAGATCTTTTTGGAAAAGGTTGATGAGTTTATTGAAAAACTTGCGGCAATTGAAATAAAAACATAATCTATCCAAAATTTATTAAAATATCAAGAATTTTAAATATCAATTTTAATGAATTAAAACATGAATAGGAGCCTTTAATGTCTCATAAAATAACCGGACCGTCAAATTATTACATTAGAGTATTAATAAGAGATTTATGGAAAACAAAAATAAAAATATGGAGAACAATCTCAAAAAAATTAAGTGGTCCAAGAAGGAATAAAGTTAAAGTGAATCTATATCGTATTGATAAGAAAACAAAAAAAAATGATGTTATAGTTGTTCCAGGTAAAGTATTAGGAGTAGGTGATTTAAACCATACTCTAACAATAGCATGTTTAGAATATTCAAAATCTGCTAAGAAAAAAATGGAATCTTCAGGAAGCAAATTAATTTCAATAGAAGAATTATTGGAACAAAATCCTAAAGGTAATGGAGTAAAGATTTTTTATTAATAATAATGTGAGAGTTTGAAACAATGGTAATAACATATCAATTAATAGATGCTACCAATAAGATATTAGGTCGGTTTTGTAGTCAAATTGCAAAAAAAGCACTATTGGGAGAGAATATAGTAATTATTAATGCTAAAGATGCAATTATAAGCGGAACTAAGAGAGATATTCACGAAAAATACTTAGCTAAATTAAATATTACAACCGCGACAAATCCTCGTAGAGGCCCGTTTCATGAAAGAAGACCAGACACTTTTATGAGAAGAGTCATAAAACAAATGCTTCCAAGAAAAAAACTCCGGGGAAAAGAAGCTTTAAAAAGAATTCATGTATATATTACAGACATCCCAGAACGCTTCAAAAATAGATACCAAGAATTGAAACCCATTGAAATCAACAATGTAGACAGGAAGCGCCTTTCATTTTATAATAAGTACATTACCTTGGAAAATCTTTGTTTACGCATAGGATGGAATAAAAAAGAAGCTGAGGTTTAAAAAAATGTCATTGAAAGTAATTCAAGCATCAGGTAAAAGGAAAAGTGCAATAGCAAAAGCAGTGTTAATACATCCAGGAAAAGGACAAATAAAAATTAATAACGTCCCGTTAGATCTATATGAACCTGAAATCGCTCGGATGAGAATACAAGAAGCTATTGAAATAATAAATCATCCTAAGCTTGAGAAATGTGATATCAATGTTCGAGTTAAGGGTGGGGGAAAAATGGGTCAAACTGATGCTGTACGCATGGCTATTGCAAAATCAATTTATAAATTTATAGGCACAAAAACAATAGAACGAGCTTTCAGAGAATATGATGATTCTTTGTTAAGTGGTGATTCACGGAGAACAGAACCAAAGAAATTCGGCGGGAAAAAAGCTCGTGCCCGAAGACAGAAAAGTTTTAGATAATATCTTTAAATAATTCAAACTAATTCTATTTGAGCTCCTAATTTCTTTAAATCATTTAGAAATGTAGGATAAGAATCATTTACAATATCTATGTTTTTTATTTGAGAATTGGGATTAGCATACAAGGCAGCAATACTGCAAGCCATTGCAATTCTATGATCGTTATCGTGATCTATAATAGTGCCCTTTAAGTTACTACAGTGAAGTATTGTTAGCTTATCATTTTCTTCTATTACCTCAACTCCCATTTTTTCTAATTCGCGAGCCATAACAGAAATTCTATCACTTTCTTTACTTCTAAGATGTAAAGCATTATATAATATAGTCTTGCCTTCCGCTAAAGCACCTATAACTGCCAAAATAGGAAATAGATCTGGTATATCATGACAATCGATCTCCAAGCCTTTTAAAGGGTATTTATTTAGATTTCCCTTAACAATTACTTGCTTCTGATTTTCATCAACTTTAATATTAGCTCCCATTCTATTTAGGATTTCAATTATTTTTTTATCTCCTTGAAAATCGTTTGTACTTAAATTGTTAATAATTAATTTTGATTTTTTATAGGACAATACTGTAGCAGCGATAAGAAATGATGCAGAAGAAAAATCTCCTGGAATTTCATAGGATTGGGCTCTATAAGTTTGTTCGGTTGTTATATAAAATTTTCCATCTTCGAAATTTTCTTGAATATGTATACCAAATGAGTTTAATACATCTAAAGTAATTTTTATATATGGTGATGAAACTAATGAGGTTGTTAGTTCAATTTCAATATAATCTTTATTATCACACTTTAATAATGGACATACCATTAATAAAGCTGTTATGAACTGCGAGCTTATATTTCCAGGAATCTTTACTTTATTACAGAGGACTTTTTTACGTTTAATTTGAAGTTTTTCATCAGATAGTTTAAATTTTGCTCCTAATGATTCTATTGCGTTGAGGAGAGGAAGAAGAGGTCGCTTCCGTCTTATAAATTCGCCTGTTAACGTAAGTCCTCCTTTAATTAATAAACTTAAAACACTAAAAATTCTTATGGAAGTTCCAGAATTTTTGCAATCAAGAGCTCTTCTATAGGGCTTAAATGAGCCTCTTGAACGTTCTATAATATAAGAGTTACCATCTATTTTTAAGATTTTTATTCCTAATAACCTTAAAATATCTATAGTAACTCCAGCATCTCCAGAAACTAAAGGATTTTTAATTATAGAAATCCCATCTGCAAGGCTAGCAGCTATAAAAGCTCTATGTGAGTAACTTTTAGATCCTGGTGCTATGATTTCACCGCTTAAATTGTTTGCTAATGGATTAATTTTGAGATCCATTAAATAATAAATAGAAAGTAAAAGATATAATATTAATTAAATATTGAAGAAAAATTATGATCTTATGAAGTTTAAATAGAAGTGATTGTGTGTGGACAACTCTTTTGGTACAATTTTTAAAATAACTTCTTTTGGAGAGAGTCATGGCAAATTAATTGGAATAATTATAGATGGGGTTCCAGCAGGACTCGATTTTAATTTAGAACTAATTCAGAAAGAATTAAATATGAGAAGACCTGGTCAATCTAACCTCACAACTTCACGTAATGAAGAAGATAAAGTAAAAGTATTATCAGGGATTTTCAATAAAAAAACAACTGGAGCTCCAATTTGTTTAACTATAGAAAATAAAGATATTAATTCCTTACCATATGAAAAATTTAAAAAATTTCTACGACCCTCTCACGCAGACTATACAGCATTAATAAAATTTGGGGGAAATTCTGATTATCGGGGTTCAGGACGATTTTCTGGCAGAGTTACAGCGGGGTTTGTGATCGCGGGAGCTGTAGCTAAACAAATATTACAAAAATGCAATATAACTATATTAGCATATACAAAAAGTATTGGAGATATACTTGATGAAAAAGATTATACGTTATACGATTACAAAGAATTGATCGATTTAAGAGAAAAATCTCTAATTAGAGCATTAGACAGCGAAAAATCCAAGTTAATGGAACAATTAATTATTAAAGTCAAAAATCAAAAAGATTCAATTGGAGGGTCCATAAAATGCATAGTAAAAAATTTTCCAGAGGGGAAGGGAGGTCCAGTTTTCAATGGCCTTGAATCTATCATAAGTAAGGCTATTTTTTCCATCCCTGCCATAAAAGGTATAGAGTTTGGAGCAGGATTTAAATCAGCACAAATGAAAGGATCTGAACATAATGATCCATGGGTTATTAAAGATGGAAAAGTACAAACTATGAAAAATGATGCGGGTGGCATAATTGGCGGAATTTCTACAGGAATGCCTATTGAATTTACAGTTGTTGTAAAACCACCTTCTTCTATAGGCATCTCTCAAAAAACAGTAAATATTGAAACGAATAAAAATGTAGAAATTGAATTTTCTGGAAGACATGACCCATGCATTGCACCACGGGTCATTCCAGTAGTTGAAGCTATGACAGCAGTTGTATTACTTGATTGTTTATTAATCGAAGGTTTTATTCCAAAAGTCTTTAAATCTTAAATTTCAACATAAGCTTCTTAAATAGATGATTAATTACTATTTTGTTTTCAAAAAAAAAAATAAAAATAATTAACTATAATAGTAAAATAATGTAATGTGATTTATCATGACAGCATCAATTCAAGAAGAATTTATAGAAAAAATAATGAAAGTAATAGACAAATGGTCTTTCGAAATGTGTGCTTTTTGTGATGATGGGGCAATGATTTCGATAGAAGGCATGGTTGATTTTAAATGTAACAAGTGTGGAAAATCAATGACTCCAGTTGCATATTTGGGGGAAATAGCTAAAGCGGTTTTCAATTATAGAGATCAACTTGAAAATTCTAACAAGGAGTAAAATAATGATTATCTATTTTAAAAATCACTAATTATGGTAATCTATTGAAAACTTTAGATTTTTATGAATTCTTCTTCTATAGAATATCATCATTATAGGTGTTTAAGATTAAATTACCAATTACTGCGGTAATGCTTGGAGCTGGGAGAAGGGGGCTTCAGGCATATGGTGAATATGCTCTGAAAAATAAAAAAAAATTAAAATTTATTGCTGTAGCTGAACCTATTAAAACTAGATGTGAAAAATTTGCTAAACTCCATAAGATTCCTTCAAATAGATGCTATAAAAGTTGGGAAGATTTACTTTTAGAAGAAAAATTAGCAGATGTAGCATTTGTTTGCACGCAAGATCAAATGCATACAAAACCTACATTACTAGCCTTAGAAAAAGGGTATCACGTGCTTTTAGAAAAACCTATGGCTCATAGACTAGAAGATTGTATAAAAATAGTTAAAAAAGTAGAAGAGACAGGAAGAGTATTAGGGGTGAGCCATGTTCTAAGATACACTGATTTTTTTTCAACTGTATATGAAATAGCAAGAAAAGGATTATTAGGAGATATTGTTAATATTTCTCATAGAGAAAATGTAATGTGGTATCATTACGCCCATAGTTTTATCAGAGGCCCATGGTCAAATGTAGAAAAATCATCTCCAATGATATTAGCAAAATGTTGTCATGATTTTGATTTACTTTTTCATTTAGTTGGTTCACTTCCAAAGAAAGTTAGTTCTTTTGGAAGTTTAATGCATTTTAAACCTGAGAATGCTCCAAAAGGAGCTCCAGAATATTGTTTAGAGGGATGCCCTGCTAAAGATAAATGCCTTTATTACGCTCCAAGAATATATATTGATATTATCCCACAAATTCAATTGATGGAGAAAAGCGATAACAGGTTTTTAAAGATATTAGGTAAGTTAAGAAAGAACTATGTGAAATTTTTAAAATATATTTCAAAATTTGTAACACCGCTTAAGGAATTACGGTATTATCGAGACTTTCCAATTTATTATTTATATACCGGCCAGAAAGAAGATTATACTGATGAAGCTAAGCTTAAGATTCTTAAAAATAGTCAATATGGAAAATGTGTATATCGTTGCAATAATGATGTAGTAGATCATCAAGTCGTTAATATTGAATTTGAAAACGGAGTTACAGCTAATTTAACGATGCATGGTTTCAGCGAACAAGAAGGTCGTACTTTAAGAATTGATGGAACAAAAGCAACATTAATAGGTGAATTTCATATAAGTGGTGAGAAAATTATTCTCTATGATCATTTTACAGGCTCAGAAAAACTTGTACATAGAAAAAAATTGACACGTGAATCCGGTGAGCATGGTGTAGGAAATTTTGAACTAGTAGATGCCTACATTGAATCGCTCATTAATAAAGAAAAAACTCAACCTTTAACAAATGCACGGGAGACAGTTGAGAGTCACTTAATGGCTTTTGCTGCCGATGAATCGCGTTTAAAAGGAATCGTGGTTGATATGGAAAAATTTCGTGAAAGAGCTGAACAAATCTGAATGATTCATCAAAAACTACTTATATAAGAATGTAATAATTATAGTTAATTTATTATAATTAACAATATAAGATATCATATATTTAAATTCAAATTTCGGATTTTCAAAACAGAATGGATAAGAAAATTGATACATCAGAGCAATTTATAGAATTTTATAAAAAAAAGGGAGACTATTTGGTATCTCTTTCTGAAAATCATTTTAAGAATATAGAATATCGAAAGTGTCTTGAATTATTAAATCAAGCCTACAGTATGTATATGAAAGGTAATTATACTGAACTTGCAGAAAAAACAAAACAAAGATTCATGGAAATAAAAGATAAATATTTTAAGAAAAAATAGAAATAAGTTTATATATTGAACTTTTTTTCTAACTTGTTTTCAATATCTTCAATATGAGTCCCTTTCCAATAGATTTTTTTGCAATCTAGATTAGAACATTGAAAGAATTCATTATAATGGTTAAATGTGTCTTTTAAAACAATATTTTTTATCAAACTTTTATCTTTAATTTTTTTTAAAGGTGAATTGCAGTTCGAACATCTTGCTCGTTCAATTTTAAAATCAAAACTTAATCCTAACCTTCTTTTAAGTTGGTATAAGTAATTATATACTCCCTCTCCTTTCAGATATAGACTTTTGTTTCTAAGACCCTTAGAGAGAGGGTAATCCTTAGTTATAATAATCCGATTATTTTTTTGAGCATATTCAATTAATTTTTCATCTGGAACAGGATTAATTTTAAAGTAGTCAATCAAATCGTTTGCATATATAGTATCATATCCAAAAATTCTAAGGAAACGCGCTAATCTTCCTAACATTGCATCTACTAATAATTTCATCTTTATAGATTGATGCTCTTATTAATACATTCTATATTAAATATATTTAAAACATGTAATAAATTATATAATTGAAATTTAATCAAAAAAAAAATTCTTAAATTATCTATGGAAGCTAAAGATTTAATGGAAAAAGCAGTTAAATTTCATGGGCATATATGTCCAGGCTTAGCAATAGGTGTCCTAGCTGCAAAATACATGTTAGAGAATGGATTTAAATATTCTCCTAACGAAGAGGTGGTGGCTGTTATTGAGAATGATAATTGTAGTGTTGATGCACTCCAAGTTTTATTAGGAACTACATACGGTAAAGGTAATTTAATTCACCAAGATTATGGAAAACTTAATTATTATTTCTATAATAGAGAAACTGAAAAAGCGGTGAAATTAGCCATTAAGAATAAGGATTTTGGAGATAAAAAGTTATCAAAAATGGAGAGGGTTCAAAAAATATTAAAGTCAAAACCTAAGGATATTTTTAATATATACGAACTAGATTTCAATCCCCCTGGATTGGCAGAAATAGAGGAATCAATTCCGTGTGATATTTGTGGTGAACTTACTATGAATAATCGACTTATGTTTTATGAAAATAGCACAATGTGCATTCCTTGCTATAGGGCCCATAGAAAGTAATTATTTATAAGAATTAAAATTTATTTAAGGGTAATTTGTTTTTAAAAATATTTCCTTTTTCGATAATAAATGGTAATAATCATGAAATTATAATTTAAATTTGAGTTTTAATGAAAGGCAATAAATTAAAAATAATGCCTGGTGCGGGTCCGTTTTATTTTGAAGGAAATGAAATTGGACTCTTAATCATTCATGGAGGAGGAGGAGGAACTTGTGCTGATCTGAAACCTTTAGCGGAAGATTTGCACGCAAGAGGAGATTATACTATTTATGTTCCTTTACTCCCGGGATTTGGGACTACACCTGAAGATTTAAAGAATGTTCATATTGATGATTGGAAATCTGCTTTAGATAAGGATTTGGGCAAGTTGATGAATAAATGTGATATGATTGTTGTAGGAGGTCATTCTATGGGTGGTGTTTTAACTTTACTATTAGCTACAAATTATAACTTAGATGGAATTTTTACTATAAGCACACCAATAGGTATTCGTTCATTTTTAATTTATTTGGTACCATTCTTTAAAATTTTTATGAAATATCACGCTGTTGATTCAGAACAATTTAGAAAAGATACAAATCAAAAATGGGTTGGTTATGATAAGATACCCTTAAATATCGTGCCAAAAATAAAAAAATTGATGAAAATAATAAAAAAATCATTAACTGAAGTGAATTGTCCAACATTATTATTTCAAGGGCGATTTGATTCTGTAATTAAAAAAGATAGCATGAATTATATTTACAATAACATTAATTCTAAAAAAAAGTGGAAAATTTGGTTAGAACATAATGATCATCCAATATTAAATAGCCCAGATCATAATCAAATTGTTTTAGAACTTATAAAATTTATAAAAAAAATTTGTCCTTAAATTATTTATTATTAAATAAATTACTTAAAATATCAAGATTAGACTTTTGCAATTTTTAAAAACCTAAATTATGATTAATATACATTTTATAAGAAGAATATTTGAATATCCATACTTAATTTTTATCGTAAAAAAAAAGGGTAAATTAGAGATATTAAAAAAAATCATAATTGAATAATACTTTTAAATTATTGTCGATCTAAGATGAATAACCTATGATTAAAAATATTGATAAAGGAAATACTTTATTGGTAAAAGGCCCTGCAAGAATAACAGTATTAGAAGGAAAAATAGATGTATTTAATAAGATTTTTCTTCCTATCAAAGGAACCGGTAGTCAAGGAGAACTTGGTATTGAAGAAAAAAATGTTTTAATAATACAAAGTGCCCAAATCTTTCCTTTATATGCGCAACAGAATTCAAAATTAGAAATTTACACTAACCTTGAAGAAAATCTTAATTTAATCGAAGAAAATTCTATTTTTCCTCAATGGGTTGAAATTAAAGACGAAATTATAAAAAAATTAAAACAGAAAACTGGTTCACCATTAAAAATAATGGTATTAGGAATTAGTAGTGGAAAAACAACTCTTATTAAGTATTTAGCTAATAGTTTTATTAAAGAGGGATTAAAAGGGGGTTATCTCGATTCTGATCTTGGACAGCAAATAATATATCTTCCTACGACTTTAAACATTGGTACAATTAAGGATTATATTATATCAAGTGAAAATGTCAGTTCTGAGGAAACAGTTTTTATAGGAAACACATTTCCAAAGGGAAATTATAAATTTATTGTTTCTCTTTCTTGTAAGAGATTAATTGACAGATATATTGAAAATAATAAAAATACTGATTTTATCTTAATCGATACAGATGGTTGGATCAAAACTGAAGCAGGTATACTCTACAAAAACTTTTTCATAAAAACAGTAGATCCAGATATCATAATCATATTTCATGATGATACAATTGAAGAACTAAAAGATATACAAAAAACAGCATCAACCTTAAGAAAAGATAGAAAAATCTATTTAATAAAGGAAATAAACAAATATTTTTATGATAAAAATAAAGAAGAGAGAAGATTTTTGAGACAAAGTCAATTTTCCAAAAAATTTGAAGAGTTTAGAAAAATTTCAATTCCATTAGATGATATCGAATTTATAAAAATGGATTACGATAAAGATAATGATACTATTATTGAAAAGAAAATTGACATTAATGATCTCATTAATCTTCCTTATCACTATGTTATAATAGGCTTACTCACAGAGAATTCTGAATTGACAGAAATAGGGCTCCTATTTACAATAAATGTTGAGAAGAACTATATATTACTTTACTCAAACTTAACTTATAAACAACAACTTCAAGTAAAAAAAATTTTACTTGGGAGCCTGAGATTATCTATAAAAGGGAATCATCAAGGATATTTATATTTATGATTAAATCTTTAAAGACTAGAAAAGATTAGATTATTGATTCTTCTCTATTTTTTTAATGCATAAAGAACGAGACTTTTTTTAATAATGAGTAAAAAAATATAAAAAAAGATTGTATTAAAATTAATATAAGATAACTGTATTGTCTTTAATTGATTTTTAATGGAAGAAAGTTTGCTAAATAAATTTCTTAAGCTAATGTCTACTAGTATATCAGATTCAGATCTAGAATTAATACAATTAGGCCACTCATTAGGACTTAATTTAGTATCATTTGCTGAATTAAGAGCTTCACAAGAAAACCTTTTTATTGATTTAATTAGAACGAGAGCGTTAGAGAAAATGGAAAAAGATAATGATAATTTTCTTATCAATATTAACTCTTTCTATGCCGGTAGTATCGATTTTATGGTGTCTGATGAACCAGAGGGTAAAAGGTTTTTTCTCTTAGAAACAAATGGAGGATCGCATAGGGGACTTTCAATAATCTCAAAAAAACAGCAAGAATTATTATTTAATGGATATCTTGAAGCCATTAATCAAGCAATAAAATTAAATAAACATGACGATAATAAGGTTTTTGTATTAGTTGGGGTGCCTGTTAATGATGCGTTAATTCACGAAAAAGTTATTATGATTGAATATTTTAGAAAAGCTTTAAAATCGAAATTTTATTCTGTTAAAATTTTTAATACAGAAAACTTTGATAAAGATTTTAAAGCGGATATTGTCTTTTTAATTGCAGATTATAAACAGCTTTCTTATACACTCTCATTTTCAAATAATTGGGTTAAATATAAGAGTGAGGAAGTTAGTGTTTTAATAGGTGATGGAATTACAAGACGTTTAAATGATGAGAAATTTATAATGCAAATCAAAGAAAATTACCATCAAATTAACACTATTATTATTAATCCTATATTTAGAATCACTGATGATAAATCTCTAACATATTTAGCTAGTTATTTCAGTAAAGATATTTTAGAAAAATACAATCTTAGATACCTTCTATTTACTAAAGCATTTAGTGAAGTAGATTTAATTAATAAACTACAATATTTATTAAAAAAGTATAAAAAACCTTTTGTTATTAAACCAAGTGGGGGTTCAGGGGGAGCAGGAATATTTCCAGTATCTATAGACGAAGATTCCGCAAACATTAAACGCATTATTGAAGAAAGCAAAAGGGAATTTTTTGCAAAGTTTATGAAAAATCGTAATCCTTTTCCCTATACTATTCAAGAAAAGGCAAATTTTTCTTTGATTGATTGGCGGGAAAAAAAACATACATTCGATTTAAGGATATATTTAGCTCAACGGAATAATATGATAATCCCAATAGGGGGATTAGCAAGAATTGCACGTGGAAGCTTTAGTACCGGTTTAGATAAACAGGAATTTGTAGTAAATTTATCTGGTTACAATGGGCAAATCGAAGTCGAGAGAGGAATTGGATTCTCAGAAAAAAATTGTAAATTATTAAATTTGACTAAAGATGATTTTGTAAATTTGTTTTGTATTGGCTGTGTATTATTTGCGAGTATGGTAAGAAACTATGAAATAATTATAAATTTCTCTGATTGGGATACAGTTGTTGATTAAACCTTGGTGAGCTTAGAGACTTTAAAAGAATTATTAGATTTGCCGAATAGAAACAAATTATATGAAAAAATTTTAACTAAATTTAAGGAATTTAGTAAATTAGATGATTTAAATTATTTAGAATTTGAAACCTCTGAAGGAAAAGTTCCAATTATTATTATCTCAAAAGAATTGGATCCAAATAAAGTTAAATTTGTAAAGGTTTTTGTGGGTGCACAGCATAATGAATATAATGGATTATTTGGGTTTTTAGAATTTCTTAATATGATTAAAACATCGAAGATTTCCATAAATGAAATTTTATTAAATTTTCAGATTCTAATTTTTGCTCCATTAATGAATCCCTATGGATTTTTATATCCTAAAAAAGAAAATAAATCAGGATATTTTTTAGAAAATGGTACAAATCTAAATCGATATTGGAGGAGAACTTTTATCCCGGAATATAATAAAGGAGAAAATGATTTAAATCAATTTAACATTCCAGAACATGCGAGAATTATGAAGAATTTATTGGAAAAATTCTGGGAAAATGAGGATATATCGATATATATACTTGATTTTCATGAAACTTCTCTTCTTAAAAGATTTTCAACAGAATTAATTGAAAATTTAAATAAAGATTCAATTACTTACAAATTTTCACACTGGCTTAAGGAGGCAATAGTATATAATATTATCAAACTCTATAATATACCCCATTTTAGGAAACCTTTATTTTATAAATGTACACCTAATACTAATCACACTCATATAAATTTAACAACTAAACAATTAGATATAGTATATGAAAGATTGAAAGAGTATATAGCTAGTAATTATAAAAAATTATCATTCTATTTTTGTTATAGCAATAGGAGTAAGAAATACTGTAAGGAGCTTGCTCAAAACGTTTATGAAAAGTTAAAAGAATTATTATGGGAAACCTATTTTCCAGCATTTAATCATCACTTTCATGACCATGGATGTTTAGTAAATATGAATGATGCTACAAAACGAAAAAATGTATATGCAATGGAATTAGAGTCTGAAAAACACTTTTTTAACATTTTCGAAGAAATTGAGAAATCTAAAAAAGAAACAAATTATTTTAAGGAGAAACTTAAAAAAGTTAATGCAAGTATTATATTAGTTATTGAATCGATAAAAGAAATGATCAAACTTTATTAATTCTGATGGTAAATAAGAAAATTTAATTCTTTAAGTAATAGGTAGTTCTAATTTTAGTTTAATAGAAGTGTATTCATTTAAACAATTAACATGGCAATAAAAAGTCTCTTTACCAATAAATTTTCCAAATTTATTATCTCCTAATGTGAACTGAAAAACATATTTTAAGTTTACTCTTTCAATTTCTTTTCCACATATTTTACAATTAAACATTTAATTTTAAGAAACTTCTTTTAATTTAGATTTTTTTAATCTAATTTAAAAGAGTACTATTTAACCCCCACAATTAAGGAGGAGCATTCTTTGCTTTATCAATTATGAATACAAGAAGCTAAGTGTAGCCCCTACTAATGAAGATTCGTTTTTCTTTTGAGAATGGCCCCCTTTTTTCAAGATAATTAGATTTCTTTCAGGTGTTTCTAGAAGTATTCTATTTTCTTCAAAATTTTTGAACTTTATAACTTTATCATTTTTACAGTGAACCAACATAACTCTTCTTGATAATTTTTTCCATTCTTCTTTACTAAGATCTTTTTTAGCACTATTGATTACTAAATATGGTGATAATTTCTCGTTCTCTTCCTTATTTGGGAATAGTTTCACACTTTTAAGTAAATAGCTTAACATAACTACGGGATTATGTTTTGGAATGTTTTGTTTATAATAAGACATTGATGAGATAGCAATTATTTTCTTAATTCTATTGTTTAAAAAACCTCCGCATAATACGCTTATTGCTCCAATACTAAAACCAATACTGTAAATTTTCAACTCAGAGAGTTCTTTTTCTAAATTTATCCACTCAATAACTTTCTTGAAATCCTCGATTCTTTTTAAAAAATCACTTCTTTTCCCTAATTTTTTAGACTTTCCTGTCCCTCTGGCGTCATAGGCTAACACAATATATCCTTGGTAAACTAATGGAAAGTAATAATACTGAAGGGTTTCTTTTGTATCAGAGAAACCATGACAAATTACTATTATTGAGCTTTTTAATTTAACTTTTGCTGAATTTCGATTTTTTATAATATTCGCTGCCAAAAATCCATCTTTTAAATCAATTTTAATTTCAGAAACTTCAATTTCCTTAGAGCTGAGATTAATCCAACGATCAAACCAAAGGTCTCGAAAAGACCAATAAATTTCAAATGGTGTATAAACTATTAAAAACGTTGTTGTTGATAAAATAAAACATCTAAAAAAAGCTGTAGAATAGCATGGATTTCCTAAAGAAATATTTACTTGCCAAATAAACCAACTAAACAAAATGTCAATAAATACTAATATTATGCGTTTTTGAGTATTTGATAGCAAAAGTTTCCACAACAATAAATAATCTTAAGAAATCTATGCATTTAATTACCAAAAGATAGAATTGGGACAGAAATAAAAATTTTTATATTAATGAAATAGTAAAAAATTTATAAAATTTCTTCTTAGATCTTGATTATCTTTTAAGATAATTTGTCTGGTTGAGTCTTATTTCTTAGCTTTATCGGGAGGACACCCAAAATCATCTCTAACTTTACAGTTTCGCTTACTTGAGCTGCCAGGACATGGAGCACATTTAACTTTTCTCAAAAGCGCTTCTGCTTCATCGATTTCATAACCAAACGATTCATCCTCAGTTTCATCAACTAGCATATCGTCTTTAACTTTACTAAGATCATAATCAATATCTTCTTCTAGGTTATCTTTCCAATCTTCTAAATCTAAAATTTCATCTCCATCCTCATCTACTTTTCCTATTGGAATTTCATAATCTTCCTCTTCAGCAGGAGTACTATTTTTTTTTTTTGCCATGTTTTTCACCTATATTACTCATTCTTTTTAATATTTGAATTTTTTAAGTATATAATCTTTGCTAAAATTTAATTTTAATATTTTTTAAAAACACAAATCTAAAAATCATTTAAATTGATTTTTTTAAATATGAAGAGATCCATTGTAATAATCTCTTATATTAACTCTATATATTGGGTTTCTTGAATTTGATTTAATAGAATCTCATTTTCTAAGATCTTATTTAATGAATTCTTAATCTCATCTAGAGTAAGCTCTAACTCTTCTATCGTAAAAGTGTGATAATTTTTTATTTGATATCGAGGTAGTAAATATTTAAATTGAATCTTATTTAACTGAATATTTGAATATAATAATTCTCTCAAGTAATTGAAATCTTTGTTAGAATCAAGATATAACTCATCTAGATATAGTAAATTCACCAAAGAATTACTTAAATTATTAAAAATCTTTAATAAATTCACTATTTCTATTTGAAACTTATCTTTTGCTAATTTTAACTCATGATTTTTAAAGTTATAATCAGAATTTAAATCATAATCCAATTGGGAAAGTATTTGTAAAATTTTTCCGCAATGTGATAATGTTAAAGGAAATTTATGAGGCATAGGTAATCTTTTTATAAAACTTCCATTAAATCTCATATATCCCCCTGCCATATGAAGAGAACTAAATAGGGTTTTAAATATGATATCCATTAATCTTGAATTCATTATAGCTAAAAGACAAAATAATTTATTCTGATTAAATGAGGGAATTCTTACAAAATATAATCCAGTTACGTTTGTGTAAATTCCTGGATCATACATCCATGTTAATTCTTTAGCTATTTCTCTGAAAATTAGTTTTTCACCCATTAATTCCTTCCAAATATCTTTAAATTCGTTTTGATATTTGAAGTAAGAAATTGGAAGAATTTTTTTTGCGATTTTAATTAGTTTATCAAATTTTATATGATATTTTGCAATATTTCCTGTTCCACATAACAATAGACCACTATTAAAATTTACATTATCTTTAACGTTATTGAGGTGTTTGGACCAGTTTATAAATCCATAAGGTCTATAAAGAATTTTCAAATCACTAATTACCTCCGTTAAAGGTTTAAAATTAGTGTATAAATAATTTATTAAATTAATTTGACCAAAGATGGGAAAGACAAAAGCAGGAATTTTTTTTATTAATTTTTGAGGCAGAAATTGTGATTTTATATTGCTATTTTCGAATATTTCATTGAATTCCTCATACCGTTTAATTTTAATTGTATTATTTACTTTAGGTATTGATTTTTTAAGGGAAAAAATAATTGGATATGCAGCAGTTTTTCCAAAGATAGGAAGAGAGGATATATTAATAATTTCTTTAATCTCAGTATCAAATATAAGCATCTTTCTTATGTGGATACCGTAATCTGCTGATAAGAATTTATTTGTTGTTATCATAGATAAAAAACCTTCTCTTTCTTTCAATAGCTCTAATGATTTCTCGATAAAGACAACTGAGAGGTCAAATAACCTATAAGCTGATTTGAATCTTTTAGTTAATTTTTTTTTAAATTCTGTATTTTTTATTTTCTTATTTTCTACATAAGGTGGATTTCCTATGATTATATCGTATTTATCAGAATCAAACGCCAAAAGAAAATCTAAATTAAATACATTAAATTTTATGTCAAGGCTATTAACAATTTGGCTAATTTCTTCGAGATTTAAATCCTTTGTATTAAAAGAAGGAAGATTAATCCGTTTTTTACAACCAGAAAAAAGCCAAGATAATAATCGTAATTTTGTGATAAAAAAAGCAGTTTCTTCAATCTCAATACCATATAAATTATCTTTTATTATAGATTGTTTTATCTCATAATCATCTAACCCCGTGTTTAGCGTTTTATAAAAATAAAACAGTTTGTCAGCTACAGAAATCATAAATCTTCCAGATCCACAAGCAGGATCCAAAACTTTAATAGTTTTTAGTTTTTTAACAAATTTTGTTTTTAAATTAGCATTTTTACACAAATTATGTTTTAATATACTCATAAATGAGTTTGATTTAGATGAGTTTTGCAAATTAAAAAATTCTTCAAAATATAATTTAAAAATATTTGAAACAATGTAATCTACAATAGGTTGCGGAGTATAAATTATTCCTATACTCTTATTATCCGGTTTTCCAGTTTCAAAATCTATAATAACTTTATCTAAATGAGCAATAAAATCTTGAATTGACAAATTTTCTATTGAAAATTAATTATTTTATTTTATTAAAATTCTAGAATTTTCTACTAATTCTGTTTTTAATTTAAATTTCCTTACTAATAAAAATTATAGAAATAATATTAAAAATAAGAAAAAAAATGAAATATCTTATTTTTGAGCGTTGGGAATTTTGATTAACTATGCCTTTTTAAAGGATATGATAAAAAATCCACACTTGTTTTCTAATTTAAAATTTGATGACATTATTAAAATTCTACAAAATGCTAAAAAAATTTTCGAAAATGAAAATATACTGTTAGAATTTAATTTGAAAAATAAAGATGAGATGATTTATGTAATTGGAGATATTCATGGGAATTTCGAGACATTAGTGAAATTAATTGAAATTATAGAGGAAAAAAATCCAAACATGGTTATATTTCTGGGAGATATCGTTGATCGAGGGCCTAAACAGCTAGAATGTTTATTGATTGTATTAACTTTAAAAATTCTTAATCCTCAAAGATATTATCTACTTAGAGGAAATCATGAGACTCTTGAAATGAATCAATATTATGGTTTTTTTCAGGATTTTATGCATAAGTTCAAAGATTCTAAGAAGTTCAATGAAATTTTAACGGTTTATGATGTCCTCCCTATATGTGCGTTAATCAATAGCACTATTTTATGTCTGCATGGAGGAATCTCTCAAGACACTGAAATTCTTAAAAAATTAAAAGGTTATAAAACGAAAGATATGATTAAAATATTCAAATCAATCTCAAAGGGTATATTTCAAATTATGTGGAATGATCCTAAATCAGAACTACAAGGTTTTGCTAATAGTTTTCGAGGTTCTGGGATTTATTTTTTTGGAGAAGACGCTTTTAATAACTTCATGAGGAATAATAATCTTGAATATCTTATTAGAGCACATGAATGTTTTCCAGAGGGATATCGTTGGTTTTTCAAAAAAAAATTATTATCTATATTTTCTTCAGCAAATTATAGAGGATCTTATTCACCAAATCCCGCATCATTTGCACTTATTAGAAACAATAAAATAATTCCGAAAATAATAGAATTATAAGAAAATCAACTAGATCTGTTTTAATATCCTATAATCTAATTAGAGCTTCTCTATTTATGTGATTTGAGAAGCATCGGGTTTAATAAACAAAAGATTATTACCACGAATGAAAATTTCGTTATACTTCGCAACAGGCGTGCCCTCTAAGAGCTCTGTCGCGTCTTCTAATATCATGTTCATATATGCATCAATTTCTTTCAATAAACCTCTATATTCTGTTCCATCTTTTAATCTGAGTAAAATAATGGAATTCTGCGCATTCTGGAGTATCATGAGAGGGTTTTTTGACCTCTGCTGAGTGCTATTTCTTGTTGACATTTTTATACCTTCATCAAAAAAATCTTAAATATATCTATTAAAAAGATTATTTAAAGATAGATTTTTTTGAATTAAAACCTTTCTTTATTACACATTAAAATTTGAAGAATAAATTTATCTGGTAATCTTCTTGGAAGAGTTTTTTAAAGATAATAATAAAAAGAAGAAAATTATTGAGAAATATAATTCTACAGCTTATTTCTATGATAAAAGATATGCAACAATCCAAGAAATGAAATATGAAATAGTTATAAAAGATTATAATCTCAATAAAAAAATCATTTTAGATATGGGTTGTGGTACTGGATTATTATTTGAATATCTAATAAATTCAATAAATTATCACGGGATAATAAGGTATATCTATATAGGTATTGATATTTCTTGGAGCATGTTATTAGAATTTAAAGCTAAAATCTCTCAGATTGGATTTTCAAACCCAATATTGATACTGTCTGATATAGAAAATTTGCCAATTAGAGACAAAACCATTAATTCAGTTTTTTCACTTACATCTTTTCAAAACTTACCTTACATCAAGGAAGGAATTAGAGAATCGTTGCGAGTATGTAAAAAAAATGCAGAGATTAAATTATCATTTTTAAAGAAAAAATTTGATTTGACAACATTAATAAGTCTTGTGAAATCTAAAATAAAGAACTCTGAAATTATAAATATGGAAAATTTAGAAGATTATATAATTATTGGAAAGAAATTAAAGGACTAACTTATTTTTTATTTACTTCTTATAAAAGTCTCTTATGATCCCGTTTACATTGCTTTCAACATTGAATTTTCTTTGAAAATAATTACAAACATTTTTTATATCTCTTTTAAGAAGAGATTTCGCATTAGGGTGATCACGTGGTACCCATTGCAACCAATCAATGATTAATATATTCCCTTTCTCGTCTAATACGATATTGAATTCACCCAAATCCCCATGAATCATACGTCCTTTTTGATAAATTTCTTTCATTTGTTTTATTATTTTATTAAAAATTTTCACGGGATTATCAATATTTTTATAATAAACTAATTCTTTTCCTCTCAAATAAGACATAACAACAATATGTCTATTATACGCTATAGGCTTTGGAGTATTTAAACTAAGTTTATAAATCTTTTCTAAGACTTCAAATTCTTTTTTAGCAGCTAGTCTATTTATATACAACCAAGAAAAATGTCCTCTTTCACCTATGAGATCTCTTAAATTCTTAATGCTTTTGAAACTAGTTCGCCCCATGCGATAAATTTTTAATGCAAAGATGTTTTCATGATCATCCATACAACTGTATACATCCGATTCTTTTCCTTTTCCTATTAGAGGTCCAAGTTGACTAATAATGTTTTTCTCTACTAATGTATGTAATGCAAGCAAGTCATACGCTTTTGAGTTAAGAGTATATCCGATTTCATACTTTGAAGCATCTCTAATTATCAAATCCAGTTTATGAACTCTATTTAAGCGAAATAAAGTTTCTTCCATCTTATATCTTGAGTAAAATTTGATATTACTTACTGTCACATATTCAGATCTCCGCATACCTATTTCAATTGCCATTAATATCCTAAAGTCTTCCTTTTCCAAGCTCGTAAGTAGTTTTGCTACTTCCACACTCTATTCAGCTAAAAAATGAATTTTACATTATAAATTTTCGATAAGTCTTCAAAAAAGATACAAATTTATATATATTTGGAATTTCGAAAATTAGGATTGCAATCAAGTTTAGAAAGAAAAAGAAAAATAGATCTTCTCGTGAAATCAAGTAATCGGTTAATGTTGATCCTTCTTGAAATAAGAAAAGAAAGATGCCAAAATTTAAATAAATCACTATTCCAATAGATATAATTAAACCAGCTGTAGAAAAAATTATAACCTGGTTTTCTATTTCGATTATCCCTATTATTGTATTTAAGATAAATAGAATTAGGGTTATAATCATTATTATCTTAGAAATATTTATCCACATTTCATATAATGCACTACTTACTTCATAATTTCCATTAGAAACTGGCCATATTAAAGATAAGCTCAAATTTGCTAATGCAATTATTGGTAATATTATTACACCTAATAAAAAAATAAAATAAAAACGTATCGTTGATAATCTACTAAACAAAAGTGTTGTGATTTCCTCTTTTTTTGCAGATTCCAACATAGAATTAAGCTTACTTTCAATATTAGTTGGAATGTCTTTCTTTAATACTATTAGTTGGAGTTTCAAATCAGGATAATTAGAAAGAATCTCCCCAACTAATTCAAACCCTTTTTTGAATTTTTCTTTGGAACTTTTTGGACCATTCCATATATAGATTTTTTTATTTGTTTCATCTAAAAATACACAAACATCATGTAATAGTAAACGTTGATCTTCTTCTGTCCAACTAGATTTAGATTCATTGAAAATATATGTTCTAAGCATGAATTCTCTATTTATCTTAACTAAAATTACTTTTTATTCTTTTCCATACAATATTGGTAATTAAAAAAATTAGATAAAAAAGTTTTAAATTAATAGTGAAAATATTAGACTCTCAATATTATTTATTATCAAGTCTTTGCTTTATTTCTTTCCATAATTTATTAATATACTCTTCATAAAGTAGTACTGTTTTATCATCTATAGATCTAAATCTTTTTTGGACATTTAAATACTCTGCAATCGGCGTTATTTTTGATGGATCCAAATATTTTTTACTTGGTTTCGATAATTCAAACTTTCCATTTATAACCTCATAAAGGGGCCAAAATCCAGTTTGAGTTGCGAGTCTACCTATGAGGATTGTATCTTTTGGATCATATCCCCACCCAGGTGGACAAGGAGAAATTATGTGAATATATTTAGTGCCTTTAATAGTCTTTGCTCTTTTAAATTTTTCATATAAATCAAGTGGGTAAGCAGCATTTGCGGTGGCAACATAAGGAATTCCATGGGCTTCTAAAATTTTAGGCATATTTTTCTTATGAACCGCTTTTCCCCTAGGAGTGGTAGTTGTTTGGACTCCCAATGGTGTTGAACCGCTTCTTTGAACACCAGTATTCATATATGCTTCATTATCATAGCAAGCATAGATGAAATTTGTTCCTCTTTCTGCAGCTCCACTTAGAGCTTGAATACCTATATCTGTTGTCCCACCATCTCCCGCAAAAGCAAGAATAGTTATTTTATCTGCTAAATTTTTATCCTCTAATGAGGCTAAGATTCCAGATGCTGCCGCGCCTGTAGTTGCAAATGGTGTGTGATAAACAGAAACTTTGGTAGTACAAAAACCTTGCATGCCATGTAGAACTGTTAAACAAGATGCGGGGACTGTTATAATAGTATTGGCACCCAAAGCTTTGAGAGCAATTCTATATATTAGTGCCATTCCACAACCCGCACAGGCACGTGTGCCTGGATATATATATTCTTCTTCAGGAAGTTCCATCACATTTACCAACGCTTCTCACCTCTCTGCAAAATAAGTTTTTTCATCATAATCTTCTAATTCTTCTAATCGTAATCCCAAAAATTCTGTTTTATTGGTGAAAATTCCTTTTTTAAAATCATCTAAAGCTCGACGAACACCAGTAATGATATGTTCAGTTTTTACATCTCTTCCTCCTAATCCCACAATAAATCCTTTAATATTTGGTCTTGTCTTTAATCCATAGAGGGCAGCTTTCAATTCATAAGATAGAACACCTTCATAGCCATATCCAATCTCTCTGTCAAAGACCACTATATTTTCCTTATCCTTGAAAAATTCCCTTAATTCTTCTGAGGGATAGGGTCTAAAAAGTTTCAGACTTACCAATCCCACCTTTAATCCTTGTTCTCTGAGTTTTTTAACAGCAATTCTAGATTGAGAAGCCACAGATCCCATTCCAAATATTATTATATCCGCATCCTCGGTATTAATTGCCTTATATACACCATTTCCATAAGTTCTACCGAATTTTTCAGCAAATTCATCATGAACTTCTTTAATTATATTTATTGAATTTTCTAATGCTTTCTGCAAGGCATATCTATATTCATAATATCCTGGTGCAGTTCCTTCTTCTCTTTTAACAACATGAGGCGTTGTAACAGGATCTATTCCTTTAATTGTTGAAATATCTGATAAATTAATATGATGCTTAAGAGGTGGTAAAAACTCATCTATGTCTTTTTGATTTTCTAATTTTACAGGCATAACTGTATGTGATAATATATATCCATCATATGCTACAATTGCTGGTAAAAAAACTCGCTTATCTTCAGCAATTCTAAAAGCTTGAATGTTTGTATCATAAATTTCTTGGTTATTTTCGCACATGAATTGCATCCAACCTACATCTCTAATCGTAATAAAATCCGAGTGATCTGTCCAGACAGACCAAGGTGCTCCAAGCGACCTTGTGGCTAGATTTATAACTAATGGTAGTCTATTTCCCGCTGCCCATGGTAACATTTCATACATAAATTCCAATCCATGAGCTGAAGTTGCTGTGCCGACTCTAGAACCTGTTGCAGAAGCAGCACAGCATACAGCAAGAGCAGAATGTTCTGATTCGACCATTACAAATCTTGCATTTAACTTTCCTTCTGCTATAAATTCAGCAATTTTTTCAACAACAGGACTTTGTGGAGTTATCGGATAAGCAGAAACAACACCAACCTTTGATTGTCTAAAAGCATGTGCTGCAGCATGATTTCCTGTTAGAATTGTAACATTTTCATCAATCAACATCTTTTTCTTTTCTCTAATAGTCATTCAAGTTTCACCTCCTCCATTGATATAGCTTTCACAGGACATTCTTCCATACATATACCACAGCCTTTACAATATTCATAATCTATTTTAGGTGGAATAGTCCTAGTGATTACCGCTTCAGGGCAATATAACCAACAATTAAAGCAGCTCAGTTTTCCGGACTTAGCAGGAATACATTTATCTAAATCTATCACTGGTTTTTTGGAGCTCCAAGTTCCAGTTTTTCCAGCTTCCCCGATAACTGGTTTTTGAACTGAACCTAGAATTTTTTGATAGTCTTTTTTTGAGTCTGTCATTAATATATCAAAATTAGATTTAAATAAGATTCTTGTATAAAATCAAACGCAGATAAGTTTTTATTTCTTACCATTTATAAAAATAAAGATATTAGCGGGATTTTAATTAAGTTATGAGTTTTAAGAATATAGAATTTAAAATTGTTAATAATTTACAAAGGAATAGAGCATAACTCTTTTTAAATAAAAGTTAAATACTTTATATTTCATTAATGTCATAATAAAAAATTCTTTTCTTCTGTAGGATACGTATTTATGTAGATTAAGGGATTTTTAAAAATTAGTAAAGAAAATAGTTGGTTAAAGGAAAAAAAGTGGAGTTTTCTGAAAATAAATTTTTACAATTATTAGAAACAATAAAAGAATGTTATTTCGAAGTCGATTTAAAAGGTAATTTTACTTACTTTAACGATTCATTACGTAAGCTTACTGGATATTCTAAAAAGGAGTTATTAGGATTAAATTATGAATATATAACTGATGAAAAAAATAGAAAAAAAGTTTTTGAAGGATTTAATTATGTTTTTCGGACTGAAAAACCATTAACAGATTTTCAATACCAATTCATGAATAATAAAGGAGATAATATTATTGGTGAAACTTCTATATATTTAAAATATGATTCTAAGGGAAATAAAATTGGTTTTTATGGGTTATTTCGTGATATTACTAAAAGAAAGGAAGAAGAGAAAAAATTTAAAGAAGAATTAGAACAAATAGTTAATTTAAGAACTCAAGAGTTAAGGGAATCCGAGGAACAATATAGCAATCTATTTCACCATTCAAATGATGCTATTTTTCTTCATGATCTTGAAGGAAATATCATAGATGTAAACCAAAAAGTATTAGATCAATTCGGTTATACTGAATCGGAGATCCTATCGTTGAATATATCTCAACTTCATCCTGAATCAGAACTTGAAACCTCTAAAAAAGCTTTTAAAGAGATTTCTGAATCAGGAGTAATAAGATTTGAAATTAGTTTTAAAAAGAAAAACGGTAAAATTTTTCTAGCTGAGGTTTCCTCCAGTTTGTTTGAAATTGGAGGGAAAAAGGTTATTCAAGGGATAGTTCGTGATATTACTACACGTGTTTTAGCAGAGAAAATGTTAAGAAAATCAGAAGAAAAGTACAGAAGTATGATCAATAATTTAGATATGGGTTTTTATCAAGTAAACTGGGAGGGTGTATTATTAAATCATAATCCAGCATTTTGTGAATTACTTGGTTATGACAGCTCTGAGAATTTAACAAACAGAGATGTGCATGATTTTTGGCAGAATCCTGAAGAACGTAAAGTTTATTTAAATGAAATAGAACAAAAAAGTTTTGTAAAGAATTATCTAGTTCATGCAAAAAATAGAAATAGTAAAAAATTAGTGTTTCAATTAAATTCTCACATATTAAAAACAAATAAGGAAGATTCCGTTGTAATTCAGGGATTAATTTCAGATATTACAGAAAAATTTGAATTAGAACAAAAGTTAAGGGAATCTGAGGCACGATATCGGAATTTAATTGAATCTGTCCCATTTTCAATTGTATTAATTGACCAACAGGGTAAGTTAATTTATTGTAATCCTGCAATTGAAAAAATGCTTGGTTATAGTGAAGATGAATTAATTGGTAATGAATTTAAAAATCTTCCAGCTCTTCATCCAAAATATATACCAAAAATGCTTGAACGGTTTTATAAGGTTTTAAAAGGTGAAATTTTACCTCCACTAGATATAGAATTATATAAAAAAGATGGTAATTTGATTTGGATGAGGTACCAATCATCTTTAGTGAAATTAGGTGATGAAGTCTTAATTCAAACGATCTTAAATGACATCTCAGAACAAAAAAAGGCAGATCTTCTCATTAAAGAGGAAATTCAGAAACTGAAAGAATTAGATCAAATTAGAAAAGATTTAATTTCTAGAGTTTCTCATGAGTTGAAAACGCCTCTTGTATCTGTTTGTGGAGCATCTGAACTCCTTTTAGATATGTTTAAAGATCAATTTAAAAAGGAATCTAAAGAACTTATTGAAATGATTGAAAAAGGTGGTAAAAGGCTAAAATATCTGGTTGATAATCTACTAGACATAACTCGAATAGAGTATAAAAAGTTCCAATTAAAAAAAGATTTATATGATTTAAGCAATATTATTAAAAATTGTACGAACGAGCTGCTGTACCTAATCCGAAAGCGAAATTTGATCCTAAAGCTTGATCTGCCTAATGAGATGTATATTGAAGTAGATAAAGTAAGAATGGAACATGTACTTCTAAACCTCTTATCAAATGCAATAAAAAATACTCCACCAAAAGGAAGTATAAAAATAATTTTAAAAAAAATAGATAACTGGGCTGAAATTTATATCATTGATACTGGAATAGGGCTTACAAGTGAAGAAATGGAGATAATTTTTACAAGGTTTGGAAAAATTGAAAGATATGGAGATGGATTAGAGTATATAGATATCCAAGGTTCCGGTCTGGGGTTATATATATCAAAGCAAATCATAGATTTACATGAGGGGAAAATATGGGCTGAATCTGAAGGAAGAGATAAAGGGAGCACATTTATATTAAAATTACCTATTCAATAGAAGTCATAGAATTGATATGTTTTCATAAAAAACTATACCAATTTTTGAATATAATAAAAAATAAAATCAAATAACAATTGAAGCATAGTTTTTCCGATTTAAAAAAATAGTAGTGTTAATTATGCTAGTTTGCTCATTTTTTGATAATGTAATAAAAAGAATTCTAAATTAAATTTGTAAATAAAAACTAGTTAGGAGTGTAAATCTGAAATTAAAAGAAACAAATATATAGTAAATATTTTAATATTTTTTTAGAAGAGATTACAGATTTAAAAAAAATAAAGCTTTGAGGTTATTTTAATGGAATATGATAGGCAAGAGATTAGAGAAAGATTTAACGATTTATTTGAGCATTCATTAGATTTAATTTATGTTAGTGATCTAAAGGGAAACTTTCTGGATGCGAATGATATTGCATTAATTTCACTTGGTTATGAAAGGGAAGAAATATCGGGGCTTAGTTTTGTAGATATGGTTGAAAAAGATGAGATAGATAAAGCTTTTGGTGCTTTGAAAGAAATATTAAAGAGGGGTAAACAATCCAAACGTAGAGAATATAAAATTAAGGCGAAAAATGGTAATTATTTATATATAGACACTTACGCTATTCCATTAAAAAGAGATGGGGAAATATATGCAGTATTAGGAATAGGTAGAAATATCACTGATCGTAAGAAAACAGAACAAAAATTGCTAGATTCTGGAGAAATGTTTAGAGCATTGTATAAAGAGGGTCCAATTGCTGCCTATACGTGGAAAAAATATAATGATGATTTTGTTCTTATCGATTATAATAATAGTGCTGAAATATTAACTAACGGGAATGTTATCAGCTTCTTGGGCCATAGAGCTTCTGATATGTATAAAGATAGACCAGATATTTTAGAAGATTTACATCAATGTTTTAACCAAAAAACTCATATAACAAGAGAGATGAAATATAAATTTCAATTTACTGAAGAAAAAAAATATCTATTAGTAAACTATGGCTATGTTAAGCCAGATTTGGCAATTGTTCAAACTGAAGATATAACTGAAAAAAGAATAGCAGAAGTAGAATTAAGAGAGTCTGAAAAAAAATATAGAAGTATCCTTGAGAATATGCAGGATGGGTATTTTGAAGTAGATCTTAATGGAAATTATACATTTGTCAATGATTATCACTGTAAATTTTTAGGATATTCAAAAGATGAATTAATAGGAATGAATTATCGTGATATTATAGAGAAGAAAACAATAAATGAAGTAATTAAAAAGTTCAATCAACTCTATAATGGCGAGATCCTAAGAGCAATTTTTGAAACTAAAGTCTTTAGAAATGATGGATCAATGCAAATCATAGATGGGACGGCATATTTAAAATTTGATTCTAGGGGAAAAAAAGTTGGTTTTTATGGTTTTACTCGCGACATAACGGAAAAAGTAGAATCAGAGCAAAAATTAAGAAATTCCGAATTAAAGTATAGGAATATGATAAATAATTTAGATGTTGGATTTTATCAAGTCACCTTAGATGGTGTTTTATTATCTCATAATCCTGCTTATAATAAAATTTTAGGGTTTGATATATCAGAAGATTTAAGAGAAACAAAAGTTACTGACTTGTGGCAACAACCAGAACTTCGAGCAGAATATTTAGAACAAATGTTAAAAAATGAAATTGTTAAAGGTTATGTAAGTCACGCGTTAAAAAAAAATGGTGAAAGAATTGTATTAGAATTGAATTCACATTTAATTAGAGATAAGCAAAGCAACCCAGTTAGAATAGATGGAACATTCATAGATATTACTGAGAAATTCACTTTAGAACGTGAATTAAAAGAATCTGAGGAAAAATTCAGAAATATTGCCGAACAATCATTATTCGGCATTGCTATTTTACAAGATGGAAAGTTTAAATATGTTAATCAAAAACTCGCTCTTATTGGAGGAATAACTCCAGAAGAAATGAAGGATTGGAGTCCTGGAGAATTTCTTAATATGGTTCATCCAGAAGATAGACAAATGATTGCTGAACAGGCAAGAAAAAAGCAGATAGGAGAGAAAGATGTTATAAACTATTATCAATTTAGAGGTCTTAAAAAAACAGGAGAATTAATTTATGGAGAACTTTTTTCAAAAACTATAAATTATCAAGGAAGACTTGCAGATTTTATTACTATAATTGATGTTACTGATAAAGTGGAAGCAGAGAGAAGACTTTTAGAATCTGAAAAAAAATATCGATTTTTTTATGAGAATACTCCATTCTCTATTGTTGTGATAAATTCCAAAGGAAGAATTATTGAGTGTAATCCAACAACAGAATTAATGTTTGGCTATTCAAAAGAAGATTTGGTAGGTAAAAAATTTCAAAGAATCTCAGTAATACATCAGGATTATTTACCAACTATTATGAAACTCTTTACAAAATTCATAAAAGGAGAAAGAGTTCATCGAATTGATCTACAAATGTATAGAAAAGATCGGAGTTTAATCTGGGTAAATTTGCAAGCATCTCTAATTCAAATAGACAATGAATACTTTGTCCAAGCTTTATTCACTGATATCATAAAACGTAAACAAGCAGAATTCCTAATTAATGAAGAAATTACAAAATTAAAGGAACTTGACCAAATTAGAAAAAATTTGATATCTAGAGTTGCCCATGAATTAAAAACTCCCCTTGCTACTGTTTACGGTGGCGCTGAACTTTTTACAAACCTTTATTATAATCAAATGGGATATGAACAATTAGAATTAATCAAATTGATTGAAAGAGGAGCTATGAGATTGAAGTATCTAGTAGATAATTTAATTGACATATCGAGGATAGAATATGATAAATTCAAATTAAAAAAACAAAAATCTGATTTATCTAAGCTCATAGGAGAATCTACTAAAGAAATGATCCACTTCATAAAAGAAAGAAATCTTAATCTAAATTTAAAGCTTCCAGACACATTAGTTCTGGATATTGATAAAATTAGAATCGAGCAAGTTATTTTGAATTTAGTATCAAATGCAATCAAAAATACTCGTCCGAGGGGGAAAATTAATATAAAACTGGAAAAATTAGATAACTGGGCTGTTATTTCTGTGAGTGATACAGGGATAGGATTAACCAGAGAAGAAATGGAAATACTTTTTACTAGATTTGGAAAAATAGAACGATATGGAGAAGGATTGGAATATATAGACATTCAAGGTTCTGGACTCGGATTATTCATTTCGAAAGAAATAGTTGATTTACACGATGGTAATATTAGAGCTGAATCACAAGGGAGAAATAAGGGAAGTACTTTTTTTGTGAAATTACCAATTTATTAGTTAGTATTTAAAAAAAATATTCATAAAATTTTTGCTAAACTATATCCTTGTTCAATTAATTCATAATTGAGTTTACCTATTTTTTCACCCATACGTTTTAATAAAACAGCTTTCAAATTTTTTAAATTTAATTCTGGTAATGCTTTTGAAAGTAAACCGAGGATAGGTGTGTTGATTACTGGATTTCCATCAATTGTTAGACTCTTCTCAATTGCTAATTTACTAATGTCGGCCACCAATATTTTTACATCTTTTAAATTATACTCTTTAACAAAGAATTCTGGTTCTTTATCAGAATTAATAATAAAAAATCCACCTTTTCTAAGGGAGGAAGCAATTTCTTGGTTTAAAACAGTTTCATCAAATATGATTAATATATTCGGGTGTTCTATTTGAGCTCTATCCCATATAATATCAGTTCTAGAGAGTTTAGCATATGCTTGAACAGGAGCACCTCTTCTTTCTGCTCCAAATGAAGGATAAGCATGAACATCAGTAAAATTCCCACTTAAATAGGCAGCTTCTGCAATAATTTCACAAGCAGTTACAGCGCCTTGACCTCCTCGACCATGAATAATGATTTCAATATTTTCTGTTTCACTCATATGAAAAACCTAAGAAAATTGGGCAAATATTATTTATAATGAAGTATCCCGAATAATATAAAATTTTTTTAAATTTCTTTTATAAACCCCAAAATCTCTAAAAGCAATAATAATAAAAATGTAATGATTTTATTAATAATAATTAATCTGTATACTTTAGATTCTATAATTTGAGTGATGCAAAAAATGAAAAATGAAACAGGATATTTTGAAGGAAGAGAATTGAAAAAATTATTTTATCAATGGTGGTTACCTGAATCTGGAGAAATAAGAGCTTATATCATAGCTATCCATGGATGGGGCTCTCATTCTGATAGAATGAAAATCCCTGCTGAATATTTCACAGGAAAGGGGTATGCTGTTTATTCATTTGATTTAAGAGGACATTTTAGAAATGCTAGTGATATGCTGGGCCATATTGATAGTATGGATCATATCCAAAAGGATTTAGTCCTCTTTATGGACGTAATTAAGGAAATCGCAAAAGACAAAAAAATATTTCTAATGGGCCATTCTTTTGGAGGGTTGATAAGTTTAATTTATGCTATTAATCACCCCACTTTAGATGGCGTGTTGGTTTCTTCTCCTTTATTAGGAATGTTTATGAAATTATCAATGGGTAAAAAAGTAATAAAGTCCATATCGAAAACACTTGTAAAATTAGCACCTAACAAAGTTTTAAATAACATAATTGATCAAAATCAATTAACAAGTGATTTAAAGATTTTAAAACAGCATATAGCAGATAAACACAGAATTGAAGTAATTTCAGCTAAATCAGCTTCTGAGATTGATACATATTCTAAATGGGCTGTTGAAAATGCATCACAATTGATTTGCCCTGTGCTAATAATGCAAGCTGGTAAAGATAAAATTGTAGATAAAGAAAAAACAAAAGAATTTTTCAATAAAGTTGAGAGTAAAGATAAAACTTATCGAGAATATCCAGATTTCCTACATGAATTATGGAATGAAAAAGGTAGGGCTCAAGTATATCAAGACATGTATGTATGGCTCGAAAAACATTTGTAAAAGCATAAAAATAAACATTAAATTACTTAAATTCATTTTTGAATCCTAAATTTATCTATTTTTAAATGAACACTATGTTAAACTCTAATCGAACAATTTCAAAAGTTTTGGTAATTAATTTATTAGATCTACTAACAAGTAATATTTTGGAATTTTTCTTAATTAAGCCTACTTATGGATAATCAAATAATATAATAAACATTAGGATGTATACGATGAAGAAGATTGGTTCAGCTATTTTTACTATCTAATCCCTTAATTAGTAATGATTCTAATTTTTATAATTTCTTATATATGTTCTACTTATAATATTAAGAAATTCTTCAAGATTTTCATTCCATGCGGCTTCATTTTTATAGATTCGGGATGGAATTGAAGCCCCTCCACAGGAAATTCTCTATGCCTAATACCCATTATCGTTCCATCATCTGCGGTAGCGCTAATTTTTAGATCTTGAGGTAAAATGTCAGATTTTGCTGCGAGTGAATGATATCGAATAACCATTAGGGGGTTTGGAATGTCTTTTAGTATTGTTTCTTGGTCATGGAATACCTTTGAGAGTTTTCCGTGCATCGGTCCAACCTTAGCTCTTCCTACATATTCTTTACTTGGATCCTCTCCAAATGCCTCGACTATGGCTTGATGTCCTAAACATATACCTAATATAGGGATTTTATCATAAAAATTATTTATGATTGGAATCACTGTCCCGGTGTCGTACTTCGGGTGACCGGGACCGGGTGAAATGATGATCCTATCAATAGCAAGTTCCTTGACTTTATTCACAGGAATCTTATTATCTTCCACGATGATATTTGAGTCTGGCACCAACTGGCAAATGTAATTGGCCAAATTATACACAAAGCTATCATAGTTGTTGATGAGTAGAATGTTCATTTTTTATTTCTCTCCTTTTGGTTGATTTTCTATTTTATCCAAGTATTCTTGTTCAATTTCATTTAGAGCAAAATTCAGGTTAAAACAAAACCACAAGGTATTTTCTATCCGAAACTGGTACATAAATTCTTCAAAAGAGGTAACACAATAATAAGTATCTTTTAATAATTCGTTTTTATCAATCTCTTCTTCATAAAATCTAATTTTGGTGGCATACCATCCCGATTTAATTCCCTTAAGTTTCAATTTTCTTTCGCCTCCGCGATTTTAATAGATTTCAGTATGCTATATAACTTGTTATAAGTTTCCATATATTCCTTGTGAGGTTGGCTATCCGCAACAATGCCACCTCCTGCTTGAGCAAAATACGTTTCATTCCTCCCAAATAGAGTTCTAATTGCGATAGCAAATGCCATATCACCATTGAAAGAGAAATAACCGACACCCCCACCATAGGGGCCTCTTGACTCTGTTTCTAATTCTTGAATTATTTCCATTGCACGTTTTTTAGGTGCTCCTGAGAGTGTGCCCGCAGGGAAAACACTCTTTAATACTTGATATCCGTCAAGAGGCGTCTTACTTCTAATTTTACTTACAATATGTTGGACTTTTTGATATTTTTGAACTGTCATAAGTTCATAGGTATCAACTGAGCCTGGATATGAGACTTTTGCTAGGTCATTTCTCGCTAAATCTACAAGCATGATGTGTTCACTTTGCTCTTTAGGATCATTCAATAATTCTTTTTCTAATTTTAGATCTTCTTCTGAACTCTTGCCTCGACGTATGGTTCCCGCAATAGGGACCGTGTTTAGAACATCCTTATTCTTGGAAATTAGTGCTTCAGGGCTACTCCCTATGATTTTTATCTTATCAAAATTAAGGTCATACATATATTGGGAGGGATTTAGAACCCTTAGAATCTCATAAATCTTCATTGGGTCTATATGACTCTCTGTGTATAACCTTCGTGAGATAACGGCTTGTATTATGTCACCCGCATAAATATATTCTTTTGTTTTTTCCACCATCCGTTCATGAGCAGATTTTGATGTATTAGATCGAAAACTAGATTCATCCACTTCTTCTATATCAAAACTAATTTCTTTTTTTTCATCAGATTTATTATTTCTATTAAACAGACTTAGTTGATACCGAATATACTTATCTTTTGAGTAGTCGTCGATGCTATTATCAATCATAAATAGTACGTTTGAGCTGTGGGAATAGACCAAAACCTTAGTATAAAGTGCCATAAGAACGTCGGGAAACTCACTAGTTGATTTATACACTACATAGGGCGCAACCACGTCATAACCGATATACCCGAGCATCCCGCCGTAAAAGATGTTTCTTGGGAATAATTCTGTAAAAGGAAGGTTAGAATAGGGTGTAAGATGGCTTAGTGTGTCAAGAGTGATCATATTATAATTCACATTATCCTTAAAAGGAAGAGGATTACGTGGTCTTTCCTCTGCAGGATCTTTTGATTCCACATATTCCTTAATAGTTTCTCCTCTTGCGGTGGTGATATCGTAAATTTTGAATTTATCTTCATTAATTTCTAACATAAAGTCCGGGTCAAGAGCAAGAAAACTATAAAGCGTTTCTTTAGTATTTTCAGATGCAGATTCCAAGAGCGCATGCTTCTTTAAATCATATCTCTTTACTAAATATTTATAGAATCCAAAAATATCATCCAGCTCTCCAATTTTTTCAATGTGTATGTCAAATTCCATATTTATTTCGACTCCTTTATGGCATTTTTTATATTGGAAACAAATTCCACCATTTCTGTTTCCATTTTTTCATAATCATTAAGATTTTTTTTAACTATATTAACAATAGCAGAGCCTATGATGATGCCATCTGCTCCGGCATCAACAATTGATTTCGCATGTTTGGGTTTAGAGATACCGAATCCTACAAATACAGGAAGCACATGCTCAGTTTTCTGCTTCACTCGCTTAATAGTTTCTTTAGTTATTTGAGCAACAATATCTCTCGCACCCGTGACTCCCATAACAGCAATCAAATATATAAACCCCCTAGCTACCTTCAAGATCTTTTCCAGTCTGTCCTCTGTAGTCGATGGAGCGATTAGAAAAATAAGACAAATATTATATTTATTACATGCTTTAAGAGCCAATCCAGCCTCTTCTATAGGTAAATCTCCAATAACAATTCCGTCAACACCGCAATATTTAAGATTTTTAAATGTTTTATCTAGAGATGCTTCTATGGTATCAGCACCTTGAATTAGTATGTTATAATAGGTCAAAACTACTAATGGCTTTTCAGTTTTCTTTCTTATATCCTTAATAGCGTTTAAAGCTAATTTAGTAGTAATTCCCGCATTAAAAGCTCTTACATTGGCTTCTTGAATAGTTGGGCCATCTGCAATGGGATCTGAAAAGGGGATACCAATTTCAAGAATGTCAGAATATGGCTCAATAGCTAAAGCTAAAGTTTTGAATTGTTCAATATCTGGATCTCCCGCTACTAAGAAGGGCATGAAAAAATTATCATCCTCTCGACTTTCATCTGTGAACAGTTCTATAATTCTGTTTGAATTAAGCATAAACCATCCCTAATTGTTCTTTTTCCTCATTAAAAGAATATTTCTCAATATAGAAAATGTAATGCATAATAACTCTCATTTCATTTCTTTTCGGACTTCCATTTAAGACTACGATTTTCATTTAATCTTAAAATCCACATGTTTTTTGATAATATCTAAATCTTTCGAGCCGCTACCGGACAAATTTACAATTAGAACATCATCCTTCTTAAACTCTTCTTTAATTCTCTCCAAATATGCAAGTGCATGAGAACTTTCAAGAGCAGGTATTATTCCTTCTAAAAGGCTTAATTTTTTGAAAGCTGCTAGCGTTTCATCGTCTGTAGCTGCACCCACTCTAAGCCGGCCAAGTTCTTTTAAAAAGCAATGCTCAGGTCCAACGCCGGGATAATCTAATCCAGCACTAATTGAATGAGTTTCCAATATATTGCCATATTCGTTTTGCAAGAGGTACATCAACGACCCATGAAGCACTCCCTTTCGTCCCAAACCGAGAGCAATCGAATGTTTTACAGTATCTTTTCCCTCCCCAGCGGCCTCCACTCCAATTAATTGTACATCTTTATCATTTATGAAGTCATACATAATTCCAATTGCGTTACTTCCCCCACCAATACACGCAATAATATAATTAGGTAACTTTTCCTCTAATTCTAATATTTGTTTCTTAGCTTCTTTCCCTATAACTCTCTGAAATTCTCTAACAATCAGCGGATACGGATGTGGTCCTACCACACTTCCCATCAAATAATGAGTGTCATGAACATTAGCAATCCAATATCGAAGTCCTTCATTAACGGCGTCTTTTAATGTTTTTGATCCGGATTTAACGGGAATTACTTCTGCACCAAGGAGCTGCATTCTATATACATTGTACGCTTGCCTGACAATATCAATCTCACCCATAAAGATCTTGGTTTCCATTCTAAAATAAGCCCCAGCTATAGCAGTCGCGAATCCATGCTGCCCGGCGCCCGTTTCAGCTACAAGTTTTGTTTTTCCCATTTTTTTTGCGAGAAGAGCTTGTCCCATTACATTATTTATCTTATGTGCCCCTCCATGGTTTAAATCTTCTCGTTTTAAATAGACTTTACAGCCAATATCTTCGCTTAAACTAGCCGCATAATAGAGAGGTGTTGGTCTTCCACTATAATATTTAAGTATCTGATAAAATTCTTCTAGAAAATCATCATCTGACATATATTTATGATACGCTTCAGTCAGTTCATTTAGAGCAGGCATAAGAATTTCAGGAGCAAAGAGGCCTCCAAACTCTCCAAATTTGCCTAAATTATCGGGATATTTGTTTATATAATCCATAATTATGTTCCACTTTGCATATAACATTTAATTTCCTTAATTTTATTTAAGAATTTTACAATTTTAATGGAGTCTTTAACACCTCTTTTAGATTCTAAGGAACTACTTGCATCAATTCCGAAGGGTCTAAGATTTTTTATCAAATACTCAACATTATCAATGTTAATCCCCCCCGCGATTATTATTTTAGAGCCATAAGTCCTTCTTAATACTTCCAATATAAGATCATAATCTAAGTCTGTACCTTGTCCTTCACTGTTATCAAGGAGAAATGCGAAGAATTGGTCAAAGCTAAAAATGATCTCATTTATGGCAGAGTCTTTATTAGCTTGATTTATTTTCATTCCTACAATAATTTTTTTTCTCATATTCATTGGAAGTTTGCCAAATTCTCGAAGACTAAAATTACAATGAAATTGATAATAGTCTGCATTGATTTCATTCATAATATTTACGCAATCAGATAAACTATCCGATCTATTAATAATAACTCTTAAAATACCTTTTGGGAATTTTCTCAAGAGTGTCAATAATTCATCTTTTTCTAGGTTTCTTGGAGAACTGGGAACATTATAAATAAATCCTACGGCATTAGCACCATATTCTAGACATAGTTTTATATGTCGAGGATCTTTTAAACCACAAATCTTTACATACTCCATTACTTAACACCCCGTAAAGATAGGATTTTATCATAAATACTATCAGATTTCATTATTGATGAGCCAATTAAGTATCCATCTGCTCCGGTTGGTTGTAAATATTGGATATCCTCATAACTTTGTATTCCACTTTCACTTATTACCACAACTTCGTCTCCAAATTCTTGTTTCAATTTAGGGATTATTACATTTGAAGTGTTTAAATCTATTTCTAATGTTTTAAGATTTCGATTATTAACTCCAATTATCATAGGGACTAAACCGATATCAACCAAATTCTTTATATCCTCTATCTCTTCTACATCATGAATCTCAATTAGTGGCTCAAGTCGGTATTCAATTGCTGTAGATACCATATCTTCTACTCTTTGATCCACTATGGAATTTATAATTAATATATTAGTAGCTCCTAGTTGATATGCAATAAAGCATTGAACAGAATCAACTACAAAATCTTTCATTATGCATGGTATTTTAGTGCTTTCCACTGCGAGTTTTAAGTTTTCATATGAACCATTAAAATAATTTGGTTCCGTTAAAATACTTAATCCAACAGCCCCAGCTCTTTCCATCTCCTTTGCAAGTTCCTTTATATCAATATTCTTTCGAATATCTCCCAAAGTGGGTGAAGCTGGTTTTATCTCAGAAATAATAGAAATTCCTGAATTATCTTTTATGGCTTTACTTAAGTAGCTTCGATTATCCCTAAACACATGAGAATTTAATGAAATTTTATACTTAATATCCTCTGTGAGAGAGTGTTTCCGCTTCTCTACAATTTCATTTATTTTATTTAAAGCCATAAAACTCATTTTGATTTATAATAAGCTATTCAATTTTTCGTTATTTCCACCAGAAACTTCAATAAATTGTTCAAGATTCTTAAAAGCATTCCCAGATTCTATTGAATTTTTTGCTATTTCTATACCCTCTTTAATGCTATTAGCTTTATTTACGCTGTTTAAAGCTAATGCCGCATTCATTAAGACAGTATGGTATTTTGCATCTTTAAAATTACCCTTTAGAATACTTATAGCAATTTTCAGGTTTTCTTCTAAATTTCCTGCAAGTATATCATTAATGGAGCATTCAGGGATTCCAAAATCTTGATTAGTTAGAGCATAGGATTCAACACTTCCATTATTAACTTCTGTAATGTAATTTATTCCAACTGGTGCGACCTCATCAATTCCGCATGAATTATATACTGTATAGACATGTTTTGCTTCTAATCCATTTAGAACTTTCGCCATAACCGGAGCCAAATCTTTTTGAAAGACACCTAAGACATGACATTTTGCATTAGCGGGGTTCGTTAATGGTCCAAGAATATTAAATACTGTTCGAAATTTCAGTGCTCTTCTTGTTGGCATGGCATATTTCATCGCCGGGTGAAATAAAGGCGCAAACATGAAACCAATACCTACTTGTTCTATACATTTCTTAACTTCTTCAGGGGGTAAGTCAATTTTTACACCTAATCCTTCTAATAAATCTGCACTACCACATTTACTTGTAACTGCTCTATTTCCGTGTTTTGCCACAGCAACTCCTGCACCTGCCACAACTAAAGCTGAGATCGTACTTATATTAAAAGTTTTTACTTTATCACCTCCAGTACCACATGTATCTAATAATTCTCCTTCTAAATGCGGTTCAATTCGATTTGCGAATTCCCGCATGATTCGAGCAAAACCCGTGATCTCTTCTATAGATTCACCTTTCATATTTAAGGCTGTTAAAAATGCTCCTAATTGGGAATCATGTACTTTTCCGCTCATTATCTCTCTCATAATATTTTCTGCTTCATTTGTTGATAAATTAACTTTTCCGACAATTTTCTTTAATCCTTTAATTATGTTTTCTTCTGACATTTTAATCCAAACTCTTTAAATTTTTATTAATAATTTTAAACACTTCTACATAATTTTAAACAATAAACCTAGCAGTTTTATTTTTCTCGGGTCCTAACATGCAAAAGTTTTTTTTATTGATTAAGCAAATAATTTTATTGAATATCTCTTCATTGGAGATAGTTTCTTTATTAAAAGTGTATAATATATTTTTATGATAATGACTCATTTCATCCAAATTTTAATCAATCTTTTTTTCTTCCAATATTTTTCTGCTTCCTTTTACCATTTTACTCAGTTTTATTAACACATTATAGATGTGTAACTTTACTATATTCGAATTCAATATAATAAAGCACATGTAGAAAATAAATTTCATGCTTTCAGAAAGGAGAATAAAAGTATTCAAGAATGTAAGCAATAAAATATGATTTAACCAATGTGAAGCGCGTTCTTATGCGCGCCAAAGCCACTGCCAACGGAAGAGAATAATTTTTTCAGTTGCCATTTTTTAAACCATATTTCAAATATATTGAGAAAATAAGGATTCCTACTATTTATATGTTTTTTATTTTAAAAAAATTTTTAAGAATAATAATAATAAAAATAAACCTACTTTTTGAGAGGAGTGATTTGAACAATTAGAATTACTATTTGAAGTTTATAAGATGAGATATGTTCGTGAATAATTAATAAAAAAGTTTAGATCACTTAAAAAAATGATAAAGCGAGATATTAAACAAGTTTTGAAATTTTATTCTTATTAATCCTTATTTTTTTTATTTCTTAGTATTTTAGTAGGCTCTTAAAAATAATAAAAAACCTTTCTGTCTTCTATATAATTGTTATTAAAAAATTAACAAATATAATTAATATTAAATTACTGCTATAATAGATTATACTGAGTATTAATTTTACTTAACTTTCAAATGAGTAGATTATGGAGGACATAGACCCAAAGAAACTGACTCCTATGTTGAGACATTGGTATTCTATTCGTAAAGGATTTCCTCCAGAGAATCTCATTGCTTACCGAATGGGAGATTTTTATGAATTTTTCTATGATGATGCAGAAAGAATATCAAAACTATTAGGATTAACGCTAACAAAAAGAGGAGATGTTCCTTTAGCAGGGATTCCACACCATAGTGGTCATAATTATTTTAACAATCTTATGAACCTCGGTGAGACTTTAGTTATAGTAGATCAATTAGAAGATCCATCAACAGTAAAGGGAAGAATTGTGAAAAGAGGAGTCACTCGAATACTTTCACCAGGAACAATTATAGAACCAAACTTATTACAATCCAATAAGAATAATTACATTGCTGCTATGGTAAAAGAGAGAATCGGTTTTGGTGTTGCTTTCGCAGATATATCAACCGCAGAATTTGTAGCAACTGAATTTTCTTATAAAGAACAAGATCCACAAGAAAAATTACTTAGTCTATTTTCTCAATATGATCCCGTAGAACTTATTATTCCTCCTGAACTGAAAAAAGATGAGAGATTTTTTATAATATTAACAGATTTAACAAAAGCAATCATTAAATCCTACGAAGAACATGTCTTTTTATATGAGGAAGCTCACGCCTTAATTTCTCGTCATTTCAAAATTTCAAATTTAAAAAGTTTTGGTTTAGAAGATAAAGAAATGGCCGTTCAAGCAGCTGGAGGGCTATTAGCATTTTTAAAAGAAACACAAAGAGATGTAGTGCCAAACATTTTTAAAATTAATCTTATACAAGAAAAAAACATACTACACTTGGATTATATCACACAAAGGAATTTAGAACTAATTAATTCTTTATGGGATAGAGGAAAAGATGCTACATTATATTCCATTTTTAACCATACACGAACCCCAATGGGAGCTCGTTTATTGAAAAAGTTTATTCTCCAACCTCTAACGGATATTGAGGAAATTAATCAAAGATTAAATATTGTGCAAAAATTTAAGGATGATATCTTTTTAAGATCTGATCTAAGGGAAGAGTTAGGAGTTATTGGCGATCTTGAAAGATTTATCAATAGGATTAATTTTGCAGGTCGCACGAATGCTAGAGATTTGATAAACATCAAAAACTCTTTAGAAAAAGTTCCAATTATCAAGGAATTATTAGAAAAGGCAGATATTCCAGAAATTTCACAATTCATTGAAAAAATTAAACCTTTCAATGAAATAAAGGATCTAATTAATATCTCAATAAAGGATAATCCCCCGATTACTATTATGGAAGGAAATATTATTAAAGATGGTTTTAATAATCAAGTAGATGAGCTTAGGGATATAATTCATAATGGGAAAAAATATGTATTAGCATATGAACAAGAACAGAAGAAGAAGTGGAATTTGACTTCAGGATTAAAAGTTGGGTTTAATAATATCCTTGGTTATTATATTGAAATAACTTTAAGAACACTTAAAAACATAAAGACTATTCCTGAAGAATATATTGAAAGAGCAACTCTTAAAAATGCTAAAAGATACACTACGAATCGACTAAAAGAACTTGAAGAGAAAATAGTAAATGCAGAAGAAAAAATTAATGATCTAGAATATGAGATTTTCAACACTATTCGTGAAAAAGTTGAGAAAGAAACTGAAAGTATCCTTAAAACTGCTAAAAATATTGCTATTATCGATGTTCTCACATGTTTTGCTGAAATTGCTGAAAAATATAACTATTGTCGACCTCTCATTAATAATAAAGACAAAATCATAATTAAAGATGGAAGGCATCCCGTAATTGAGCAAATAAACTTGGATGAACAATTCATTCCTAATGACTGTTATTTAGATAATGATACTGACCAGATATTAATAATTACTGGCCCAAACATGGCAGGGAAAAGTACTTTTTTAAGGCAGGTTGCTTTAATTTGTATTATTGCGCAAATGGGATGTTTTGTTCCCGCAAAATCTGCCACAATAGGTGTGATTGATCAGATTTTTACGCGAATTGGAGCCTCAGATGATCTTGCGAGAAAATTAAGCACTTTCATGATTGAAATGACAGAAACAGCAAAAATTTTAAACTACGCCACACCAAAAAGTCTTGTTATAATAGATGAATTAGGAAGAGGAACAAGCACGAGTGATGGTCAAAGTATAGCAATGGCTAGTCTTGAAAAGCTACATGGGTTAAAAATTAAGACTTTATTTAGTACACATTATCATCAATTAACAGAAATTACATTACCAAGAGTAAGAAATTTTCATTTAGATATTATTGAAAATAATGATGGGAGTATAAACTTTGTTAGAACATTGAAACCGGGAAGTACAGATAAGTCCTATGGAATCCATGTTGCGAAATTAGCAGGGATCCCTGATGATGTGATAATAAGAGCTTTTGAAATTCTCGAACAAAGAGAAGAAAAAGATCCTTTTATAACTGCGGTTAAAGAACATGGGGAAATAGCCTCATCAGGTAAATATTATGATAAAATTATCAATGAAAAAAAAGTTGAACTTGATAAATTAAATGAGGAAATTAACAATATAAAGGATTCCTTAAGTGAATGTATTGAAGATTTAAGTAGAAATCAAAAAGAATTAGAGAGAAAAAAGAATGAAATTGAAGAGCTCGAAGTTAATAGATCCAAACTTTCCAAAAAAAAAACTGAGAAAAAGAAACGTTATGTACAAACAAGCTTATTTGAACCAATAAGCAATAAAAAAGAAATATTGGATTTACTTAATTCTATTAAAGAAATTGATATTGAATCAGACATTCCGGATAAATTAAAAGGACAATTAACAGAACTCAAAAAAAAAATAGAAAAACTCGACTAACCAAAGATAACAGGAATTATAAATACTATTATTGTTAAATAGATATAATAAATTGTAATTATCGACACTAATATAATCCTGTAAACATTTTTTCTTTTCTCATCTTTTATATTTTCTAAAAATATTATCAATAATAAACTAATAAACATTAAATGAGACGGTTGTAAAGCTTTCCAGAGAATTGAATCAAAATTGAATAGAATCCCTCTGATTTCAGCATCACTATGACCCCAATTTGTCACCATTTGAAAGAAATAATCAGGAAAGATCATATATGGAATGCAAATGATTATGAAGGGAATTAAAAAATAAAGGAGATCTTTCCATTTTATTTTTTTAGCAATTAATAAGACGGGAAGGAACACTATTGCTGTAATTTTAAATGTAGCAAGAGTAAAGAGAATACCTGAAATCCATTTTTTATCTTGTTCCAAAAAAACAAGTGAATAAAATAAGAAAAACACGATTAAGAAGTTGACATTATTATAATATGCATCAATACTATAGCCTACAGTGCTAAAAATGTAAAAAATAAGCAAATCTTTTTTGTTTTTAAACATTTTTGGTGATTCTTTAATTACTATTATCGCTAATATCAATCGCAAGACATCCCAAACATAAACACCAATATAAACATTAAAAGGGAGAATATATATAGGGAAAAATAGAAAATACCAGAAATAAAGATAATAAGGAGGCCAGTCTGAAATTGTAATATCATCATAAAAATTAATCAAGCCATTCTCCATGCCTTCTAAAAGGATTTTAAAATCAATATCTTTTGTTGCTTTTATCCAAGGTAAGATATCAAAAAAATATAAGAATATTCTCAAAATAATAAGGGAAACAGTAATTATTATGAATATATAGATGAAATATTTGTGAATTGGATATTCTTTCTGATTCTCTTGTTTTTGTTCTAGCATAAATAGTTATTATATATTAAATGAGATTTAAAAGCCTTACTTATATTTGTTAGTTTATTTAAACCTTAATAGAGTATTATTTTAAATTTGGTAATAATGTGAAATATATTAACTAAATAGAATTATCATTTCATTGTAAAAGACTAAAAAAAAATTGATCCTGATGTGAAAATTAGAAAAATTAAAAAAATCTTAGAAGCTGAAAAAATAGCTGCCGGTGAAGTAGTCGAACGACCTTCTAATGTCGTAAAAGAACTTATAGAAAATAGTGTTGATGCGGAAGCTAAAGAAATTAAAATTGTTGTTAAAAAAGCAGGAAAATCATTAGTTCAAGTTATTGATAATGGATTTGGTATCCCCTCTGAAGATATAGAGATTGCCTTTAAAAGACATACAAGCAGTAAAATAAGGAGTATTGAAGATTTAGATGAGCTTTCTACTTTAGGATTTAGAGGTGAAGCCCTTGCTAGTATTTGTGCGGTAAGTCAAGTTGAGATAACTTCAAGAATAGCTGAAAATGAAAGGGGTATGCGTTTAGTCATTGAAGGAAGCAGAATAATATCTAAAAAAGAAGTAGCCTGTCCTGTTGGAACACATATTAAAGTTAAAAATGTATTTTATAACATTCCTGCAAGACAGAAATTTCTTAAGAAAGATTCGACAGAATTAGGTCATATTACAGATATTGTACAAAGATATTCTTTAGCGTTTCCAGAACTTCACTTCATTTATCGTCATAATGAATTAGATATCTTAAATTGTCCAGCTAATAATGATCTAAGAACAACTGTATTTCATATATATGGAAAGCAAGCTGCTAAGTTAATGGAACAGATTAATTACTCGAACGAAGAATCTTCATTGAAGATTTATGGTTTGTTAGGACACCCTCAAATTGCAAAAAAAAATAGAACCTATTCAAGTTTATTTTTAAATCGTCGTTATGTTGTAAGTGATGTATTGTTTAGAACAATAAAGGAAGCATATGAAGGAACATTGATGATAAATAAATATCCATTTTTTATCATTTTCTTAGAACTTGATCCTTCTATGGTAGATTTTAATATTCATCCTAAAAAGCTTCATGTCAGATTTGAAAAAGAGGAGGCATTGCTTAATAAGGTTTACAACGTAATTCGAGATTTTATTGAAGATAAATTTATTGCAAAAGAAGCTAAATATATATCTACTGAATTACAAGAATTTTTACCTAAAAAAGATAAGGATATTGATTTAATGGAAGGATCTATCGAAAATACTGTAGAACTCAAAAACAAAGTAATAGAAGAGAAAAATGTAGAAAGAGAGAATGAAATAATAGAAGAGGGTGTCCAACTAAGTTTACTCGATCATGCTATTAAAGGAAACAAAATAAATAAAGCTTTAACAGAATCTTATTTAAGAGAAAAATTTATTATTTCAAAAAATTTTCCTAAAATTCGTCTTATTTCTTATACTGGCCAATTAAGAAATAAAATTTACGTTGTTTTAGAGGGTATTAATGAGAATAGTGAAGAAGGTTTATTCATATTAGACCAGCATGCTGCCGCAGAAAGAATTAAAAAAGAACAACTTCTAGAATCCTATGAGGGTGCTAAAACCAATATACAAAAGCTAATTTCTCCTTTAAAAATCGATGTTTCTCCAAGTGAAAAAATCTTTTTAATAAGTAATTTACTTGAAATAAAGAAGTTGGGCTTTAATTTTGAACCTTTCGGAGGTAATACTTTCATTTTAAGAGGAATTCCTGTTATTATGGGTAAATTGCCAAGTATTAATATTATAAAAGAAATTATTAGCGACATTACTAAGATTGGTAAAGAAAAAAGTTTTTCAGAAGTAAAGGAGGAAATCATAAATTATTTAGCTTGTCATAAAAGCATTAGAGGTGGGGATGATCTAACTTTAAAAGATATAAGAAACTTAATACAAGATTTAGCAAATTGTAAAGATTCTTATCATTGTGCTCATGGAAGACCTACGTTAAGATTTTTTTCTTTTAAAGAATTAGATAAATTATTTAAAAGAACAGGTTAGATAAAAAATATTATTGTAACATTAAGAACTAATTTTTTATTTTTATGCTTTTGAAAAAGCGATAGCTTCAATACCTTGAATCCCACTAACATGTCCGAATAATTCTTCAAGCTTATCAGTACCACCCCATTCTTCAGGATATCTCACTCTAACTCGTGCTTTTTTTAATCCAAACGCAACAGGCAATATATCATATCGTTCAATAGTGGAGGTATCGGGTATCACTTTTTTTAATTTTCCGACTAGTTCTTCAAAATCTACATCAGTTTCTTCTGGAATAACATCAATTAAAGCAATGAATTCTCCCATTTTTATTCCCTTCTTAATTTTTTTATAAAATTTTTGTATTTATTAAAATTTATCTTTTAATAAGACAATAAGATGAGCTCCAATTCATTTATAATAAATTTATCAATTACTTATATCTAAGGTCCTTTAAATTCGCATTTTAAACATTTATATTCATTACCAGATTGTCTACAACGTTCACATCTCCAAATAGTTACATCTCCGCACTGAGGACAAGGAAAATGAACTGCTGCTTCATAAGGAGCGATAGGTCGTCCACATCCAAAACAAAGGTTCTTCTTATAAGAGCTCATGAATTAGTTAGAAATTACTTTAATAAGACTTGGATTTTAAAATATATTATAACTTTAATTATTTTTGGTTTTTAAGAATACAACTGATTAAAAAACTTTTATATGATTAACTGTATAAATTTAATTTAATTATTATTGAAGAAAAAGTAAATCAAATTTTAAATTAATTAACAATATTATTAGTATATATATCATTTGAATATTTTTAAAGAACTACTCCAAATATAAGGAAGGTAAGAATTCAATGCCAGAGAATAAAGTAAAAAAATATTTTTCTTTGATTGAAGCATGGGCTTGGTGCGATATCTGCGAAGATATGGTGGCTTTGAGAATTGACAAGAAAGAAATCATTAATGGATTGAAGATGGGCATATATACCAAAGAATATAAACATTCAAATCCTTATCCTATTCCTGATGACCCTGATGATGTTTCTGGACAAGAGCATACTGTTTATGTATATATAAATGATAGTTTCGACGTCACGGGCGTAAAAACCTTCTTTGGAGAATCTCTTAGCACTGAAGAAATTGCTGCAGAAGCTACTCAAGCTGGAGGTGAAGTAAGAATTCCCATAGTTGTAAAAGAGATTCCACCAATGGCAGTTCAACTAGGAATGCTTACAAAAGAGGAATTTATGGTTTTAAAGATCTGTGATGGTATGAATTCCCTTGAACAAGTAGCCGAAATTGCTCAGAAGAACATAGAAAAAATAGAAAAAATGATGGATAAGTTAAGAAAGAAAGGTTTAGTTAAAGTTATTAGAAGAACTTAATTTTCGAGTGGCTTTTTTTAAGTCCTATTTTTGATTTTATGCAATAATTCTAAATCTTACATTTAAGCTTTATTAAGGAAATATGGCAAAAATCTAAAAAGAAAACAGAAAAATTAATTTTAGGTTTTTAAATAGTTATTAATTTTAAAAATCTTCTTTTCTTTTTAATGAATTTGTTAAATACTAATATATATTTATTAATTTTTAAGAAAACTATATATATCGAGTAACACGTGAGATTTACGAACTATCGTAAATTTTAAAAATAATCCAAACCTACTAAAAACAATTCAGATCGTAAATTTATAATTATTAAGAAAAAAGGTGGAAAAAAAAATTCTCATTTGGATTATTATTTTTGCGTTTTTAGGGAGTATTGGATCTATTATTTTAGCCATTGGTTTTATTAATTTAAAGAAAGATAGGCAAAAATCACTAGTTTCATGCTTGGTTGCTTATGCTACAGGAACTCTACTCGCAGCCGCAGCACTGGGAATGATCCCTACAGCAATATCAAAAGCGGGAGGTAAAACGCAAAGCGTAATGGCTTTCTTTTTAGGTGGAATTATGTTTTTTTTTATTCTTGAAAAATTAATTATTTGGCGTCATTGTCACGATGCTGAATGTGCCGTCACAGGTGAGGCCGCAGCCCCTATTATTCTTATTGGAGATGCATTTCATAATCTTGTAGATGGAATTGTGATTGCTGCATCATTTTTAATAAATTTTACCATTGGAATAGCTGTAAGTCTCTCTGTTATCGCTCATGAAGTTCCTCAAGAAGTAGGAGATTTTGCAATACTTATCGATAAGGATTATTCAAAAAAGAAAGCTTTTTTGTATAATACTCTTTCAGGATCAACTACAATACCCGCTGCTATAATAGGATATTTTATTTTGGAAACGATTTTAATTGCAATTCCCTATGTTCTCGCAATCTCAGCAGCAAGTTTTATTTACATTGCGTTATCAGATTTAACCCCAGAACTTCATCAAAAAATAGGGTTTAAATACAGTATAAGACAATTAATTTTAATTTTTGCTGGAATTATGACTATGATATTAATCTTTTTATTAAAATCAATAATGGAATAACCTTACAATAAATATTAAATGGATAAAATGTTAGGTTGGATTATATTATTTAGCGTTTTAGGAAGTTTTGGAGCAATATTAGCTGCGGGAGCTTTTGTCTTTTTTGGTGAAAAACATCAAGATGCACTTATTCCTATGCTTATAGCCTTTGCAACAGGAGTTTTACTTGCAGCTGCTTTCTTAGGTTTAATTCCTGAAGCTATTGAGGCCGTTGAAGAACCTTACTTAATAATGCCCTATATTTTGGGAGGAATTTTGTTTTTCTTTATAATGGAAAAGATAATAATCTGGAGAAATTGTCGGGATCAAGCCTGTGAAGTTCATTCTCATGCCTCAGGTCCTATTATTCTTCTTGGAGACGCATTGCATAATCTTACGGACGGAGTTGTTATAGCTGCTGCATTCCTTTTGGGTTATAATCTTGGTATTGTAGCGGGAATAACCATTATTGTTCACGAATTAGCGCATGAAACCGGAGATTTTGGCGTCCTACTTCATTCAGGATATTCTAAAAAGAAGGCATTTACTTATAACATAATATCAAGTTCAACAACTATACCAGCTGCTATAATCGCTTATTTTTTATTAGGACCATTTCAATTTATAGTTCCATTTTTATTAGCAATTTCCGCAGCAAGTTTTATATATATCGCATTATCAGATTTGACTCCTGATCTTCATCAACATTTTGGTTTAAAGTATACTATACGTCAATTTTTACTTATGACTGCTGGAATTCTAATTATGTTTGCACTTCTTACATTAGGAGGGCAAAATCACTGAATAATATAAATATTAGTTAAAATGAGTAAAATGTTAGATTTAGATTATAGAGTTTTGAAAGAAATTTATCGTTCTTCAAAACCATTGAAAGTTGGTGAAGTTGCAAAACTACTTAGAGTTCCTCACTCTACAATAGGCAGTTGTATTAAAAGATTAGAGGAAATTGAGTACGTAATTTATGAACGGTATAAGCCTGTTAGTTTATCAAAAAAAGGGGAAGATCTTGCTGCTGAATTAACTCGCCATGCTCGACTTCTTGAATTATTACTTTATAATGAATTAAACTTAAATAAAGAAAAAGCTCATAATGAGTCTGAAAAATTCCATCTACTTTTTTCTTGTAATACAATAAATAAAATCTGTGAAAAATATGGGCATCCCAAATATTGCCCCTGTGGTGAAAAAATATTAGACTCAACAGAATGTTATTGTAACAACCGTATATGATTAGGAACGATTTCGTGAATTTATTATTTTTTTACCCTCTTTTAACCCCAAGTGAAGAGCTCTTATATTTCTATCAGGATCCCTAAGCCATTCTTTTATAACTTCTTCGTAATGTTCAATTTCAATAAAAGGTATTTTACCAGTCGGGATGGCAAAACCAAGCATGATGAGATTAAGATATAAATTCGAGTTAAACGCTCTCAAAGACAATTCTGTTGCATTAATAAAGTACACATCGTTGGAATAACCAATAAGTATCTCTTTTATTTTATCTAAGGAGGGATATTCTTCTAAATTTGCAGTAATCATGATTCCTGGAATAGTTCTTGAGTTTAAAACAAATGAGGTCTTATCCGAGGCAAATAATCCTCGTCTTAACGCTTCTACTGGTTCAAAACAAATATAGAGATCTGCATCTCCATAACATATAAGAGGACTCTGTAGATTCTTTCTTTCATCTTTAAAGGTTTTCTTTTGATAGCGTGTATGGCTCATGATTGCTCCCTCTCGCTGTGCGAGGCCATGATCTTCAGAACCGAAGTTCCTTTCTACATTAGACTTTTGTGAAGCGAATTCAATTAACCTTTTTAATGTAATTACTCCTTGTCCTGCAGTACCGGCAATAAGGATATTTATTATATCAGTTTCTTTAAATTTCACGGAAAGGCACCTCTGTGTCTAATGAGTTATAAATAGTTTTGTGAACTGCTCCATTTGGGCAAATTTCATAACATACTCCACATTTAATACAACGATCTTGATCAATTTGCATAGACTCGAATCCATCAACTTCAGTTCTTCTTATTGCTGGGCAACTTAAAATTCGTGCACAATCATAACACATCTGACATCCATGAATAAAATATTCTACTTCTTGCACTTTTTCGTCTTGTTCCTTAAGTCTGTGCACTTGATCCATTCTCCATCTATGTGCTTGTAACCCACATTCTCGTTTTATAATTATAACTTTTAAACCATTGCTGTTTAAAGCTTCTTCAATAGTATTTATCAGTCTTTTTGGTTTATATGAATCTTCTACTCTTATCCACGAAACGCCTATTGCTTTACACAATCTTTCAATTGAGATTCCTTGGTTAATTAAGTATCTAAGAACATCATTTTGGTGACCTGTCATTGCTGTCCAAGAGTTTTCAAAAATAATGAGTAATATGTTTGAGTTATATCCTACTGCTTCTGTTAATGGAGACATGCCTGTATGAAAGAACGTAGAATCACCAATCATAGCAACTACTTTTTGATCTGTTTTTGTAGACATACCAATTGCTGCGCTTAATCCTCCTGACATACATATTACTAGATCAGAACATTGCTGTGGTGGAAAAAAGGACATTACATAACATCCAATATCTCCACAAATTATAGTATTTTCTAATTGATTGGTTGCCTTTAAAATAGAATAAAGAGTAGCTCGTTCAGGGCACCCTGCACAGAATGTTGGAAATCTACTAGGGATAATGTTTTTATATGAATTAAAATAAGCAATAGCTTTTATCATTTGCTCGTTAGGTTGTTTATTGAATATCTTGGCTAAGCAATCCGCTACTAATCCCGTAGAATATTCGTTATATTTGGGGAAGTATTTTTGTCCAACAATTTCAACGTTTATTTTGAAGTTATGCGAAATTTCGGATATTTTCATTTCTAAAAATGGTTCTAATTCTTCGATAACAATTACTTTTTCAAGATTTTGCATATAATCAATAATTTGTTTATAATTTAATGGATATACCATTCCAAGCTTTAAAACTGAGATATTATTTAGTTCTAATTGGTTCAATGCTTCCATCGTATATCCAAAAGGCATTCCACTTGTTATTATGCCTATTTTATTATCTCCAGGAATTATCTTGTTTAATCCTAAGTTTGGAGCTATCTCTCGTAATTTTTCAATACGTTCATATAATCTAATATGATTATTAATCGCATGTGGTGGTAATGAATTAAATTTAGGAATATTTCTAATAAATTCCCCCTTGATTTTGCCTTTTACTAAAGAATCTAATGCAACAAATCCCCTAGAATGCGCACTTCTAGTCGTAGTTCGCACATTTATAACTAAATCATATTTTTCTGAAAGATCGAATGCTAATTTAATCCAATCTTTGCATTCTTGAGGTGTATGGGGCTCTATAGTAGGAAGGTGGAGCATCCATGCATAAAATCGCTCATTTTGTTCTTGATGAGATCCCAATGATCCAGGATCAGAACCAACAGATACCACCATTCCACCTGGATTCGGTCCGTTTAACGCAATTACACTCAAAGCATCACTTGCTACATTTAATCCTACGTGTTTCATAGGGTTAAAACTTCTACATCCTGTCCATGCGGCTCCAGCACAGGATGACGTTGCGACTGCTTCATTTACAGCCCATTGATGAGTTAAATATTCTTTCATTTCTGGATTTTTTCTTAATATTTGATGAAAATATTCTCCAATATCGCTAGTAGGTGTACCAGGATACTGAGATACATAAGATACGCCTGCTTCTAAACATCCTCTCACGATAGCCTCATTTCCAAGCATTAGAGCTTTTCCTTCGTCATCAATAAAGCGATTATCTTGTTCCATGAAAATACCCTCTTATAGTGTTTTAAATTAATTTATCTATTATTAAACAAAATAAAAAAAATAATTTACTATTATCAAAAATAATTTAAAAACTAACAAATAGAAAATTTAAAATTAACCTGTATTTTCTAACATTTTTCGCGCTATATATTCAAAAAGTATTGCTACATTATCACCAGTTTTAGAAGAACATTCATAGAATCCTTGTAAATTATAATTTATTGACAATTCTTGGGCTTTTTCAGGTTCAACAGATCTTTTATCCTGTAAATCTGCTTTCCCTCCAATTATAATTATTGGTATTTTCATTTGGTCGTCTGAAACGAAATACTCAAAAATAGAGAGCCAGTCTTTCATGTTATTAAGAGTAGAATACCTCGTTATATCATACATAAAGATTCCGCCATCTGCTCCTTTTGCAAAGCTTGGTAAGAGAACTCTAAAGCGTTCTTCTCCTGCAAAATCCCATATCCGAAGGGTGACAATTTCACCGTCTATTTCTACATTCTTAACACTAAAATCGGCACCAATTGTCATTTTAATATCTTTTTCAAATACTCTTGTCACAAATCTTCTAATTAGAGTTGTCTTCCCTACTCCACCATCACCAAAAATGCACAATTTAAAAGCTCGCTTTTGTTCTGTCAAATTTGAACTCCTAATTACTAATTATGTTAAAAAGTTATTTTATGATAAAACTTCAACAATTTTATTTGATTATATCAGTTATAAAACACGTTTCAATTATCTTTATTCCTTGGATTTGAGAAATTTTCTCTTCGATCAGTGGGTTAAAATTTTCAATCGATGAAATATCAACTTTCATAATTAATCCACAATCTCCAGATAAACGCCAAATATTTGAGATCTCGTCAATTGCCTTTAACTCTTTCAATATCCGCTTAATATCTTTAAAATCAGGCTCGATTTTTATAGTAGCACTAATATGCGGCGGTATATTATTCTCATATTCAATGGTAAAATGTTTGATAATACCATCTTCAACAAGTTTTTTGACACGCCTTCTTACTGTAGCTTCAGTTTTATCGATTTTTTGGCTTATTTCATTAAAGGAGATTCGACTATTATTCTTTAATTCCTCTAATATCTTAAGGTCAATTACATCTAATTTTTTAGGCAACTTTAAACTACTGTTATAAATTTTAAGTAAATTTATCTAAAACTAGGCTAGGTATAAATTGTGAAAAATTGTTTATTAAATTATTTTTTTCCATAAAAATATGACTATTCTATCAAACTTTCCCTTAATTTAATTTTTATAATGAGTAGTTAAAATTATTTATAAAGACTCTAGGTCTAGGACCTTATTTGATTAATCTGGAGGGCTTATTAAGTCAAGATAATTATAATTTGATCATATGATGTAAGATTTCAAAAATATAGATGACTAATTTTTGAAAACAATTTAATATTTTGATTAATTTTTCTATCATAGAATAATTTATAACTAAAATTATTGTTTAATGTTTTATTTCTTGACTTAATTGGAAAGAGATTAATTAATTATTTTTGATGATAAAATGACCGAAAATCAATATGATTTAGCTATTATTGGTGCAGGACCAGGGGGATATCATGCAGCTATAAGAGCTGCACAATATGGAGCAAAAGTTGCTTTAATAGAAAAACATAAATTAGGAGGGACGTGCCTTAACTGGGGGTGTATCCCTACAAAAGCTTTATATGCATCAGCTCATTTGATTGAAAAAATTAACGAAGCTAATAATTTTGGAATAGAAATCTCTAATTATAATTTAGATTTTGGGAAAGCTGTTGAAAGAAAAAATAAAATAGTAGAAGAGCTGGTTGGTGGAATTGAACAATTAGAGAAGGCTTGGAAAAATGATGTGTATAAAGGTCATGGCAAAATAATTGGGGGAGATATTAATAATGGATTTAAGATCTCAGTTGAAGGCGAAGATAATGCAGTGATTAAAGCAAAACGGATAATTATCGCAACAGGTTCTTCACCTGCTCTAATTCCCGCATTTAATATTGATCATAAACGTATTTTAACAAGTGATGATATTTTACATCCTGATTTTAAAACTGTGCCTAAGAGACTTTTAATCATTGGTGCTGGTGTTATTGGCTGTGAATTTGCGAATATTTTTACAAGATTTGGTAGTAACGTAATGATACTTGAATACCTTCCCTCTGCAATTGCTACAGAAGAACCTATGATTGTAAAGGTTTTAATGAAAAAGTTTGAAGAATTAGGAATTGAACTACATACTTCGCAAAATGTGTTATCTGTAGAAAATACGGGGTCTGGAGTAAAAGCTACAACGTGTGATGCATCCGTTCCACGAGATCAAACAGATTCTGCTGAAAAATCTATCTATGAAGCTGATTTATGTCTAGTATCCATTGGACGAGCAAAAATATCAAAAGATCTTGGATTAGAAAATCTTAACATAGAAACTGACCGTGGTGCTATAAAAGTCAATAAAGACACATTAGAGACTTCTGTGAAAGGAATTTATGCAATCGGAGATGTCACAGGAGGACTTATGCTTGCTCATGTAGCCAGTTATGAAGGTGATATCGCAGTTGCAAATGCTTTAGCCAATATTGGAGACTTTCCTGTTAATGATATGAAACCTGATTACACTGTAGTTCCAGCAACAATTTTCACATCCCCCAATATAGGTTCAGTAGGCTATAGAAGGAAAGTTGCTAAAGATATGGGAATGGATGTCTTGATGGGTCAATTTCCGTATCAATCACTCGGTAAAGCTAAGTGTATGGGGGAAGAAGAAGGTTTTATTATGGTGCTTGCCGATAAAAACACACATAAAATCATTGGTGCATCTTGTATTGGTGCTGAAGCACCCGAATTAATATCTGAAATTGCTCTAGCAATGCAACATGGATTAACCATCCATGATGTCGCAGAAACAATCCATAGCCATCCTACAATATCTGAAATGGTGTTGGAAGGTTCTGAGTCTGTCGTAGGTAAAGCAATCCATAAGAAAGGACGCCCAATTCATCATTAATTCTACTTTCTTTTTTTTTTTAAATAGAGCAATTGTATTTTTTTTTTACTTTTTCATAAAAACTTAAATAATATCCATATGGTTATATCAATTACCTAAATTTTAATATTAAATCTCCATTAAAAAATAATAGAGGGTAAAACAAAAAATGATCTTTATGGCTACCCAATGGATCCCATATCACAAATCAAATGAATGGTTTAACGCATTCAAAGAAGTTCAGGGCAAATTTCCAGCCTTCATAAAGAAATGGCAAACTTTTGCGATTCCTGACGAAGATCGGGGCGTTAAAGGATACAACATCATTATGGTCGAAAAAGGAAACGCTGATGAAGCATTGATTGAAATTTCTAAATTATTCACTCCATTTTGGAAAATCGAAGGATTTTCGATGAAAATCGAACCTGTATTCGCTATGAAAGACGCGCTAAAAGTAATCGGGAAAAGTCTTTAATCATAAAATTTAAAATTTTTTTTTCTTTTATATCTCTTTTTTTCATTGTTGAGACTTATAAAAATAATTTTTATATCTTTGATATATTTTTTTTGATCGAGGTTGTTAAGCATAAAGTGAGCTAAAACACAAATTATATTCTCCTTCAGTTTTCTTTTTTAGATGAAGAAAACTCCTAAAAGAGATTTCCAAGTGATAATTTTCGACTAAAAAACCAAAATCACACAATTAATTCCTGTACTTTTTCCCTAAAACTTTCCGCCTCTACTATAGTCATTTCATAAATTCCTTCCGTCTCCAGCCATTCAGCGTTCTCGAGTACATCTCTTATGGATTCAGCATCTTTGGCATTCCATTCACAGAATACTTTTTCTAATTCTGGTACATTCCAAGATCTAATCCAATATGCATCGGATGAACACTGAGAACGTAATTCAATAATTAGCTTATTTTCCTCAGGGGGCATTGTTAAATTTGCTTCCATTACCTTTTTTGGCATAGGGTGTATAACTAAAAATTTAGGCATAATACTACCTCCAGTTATATTTTAAAATTTAATTAATTCTCATTAAAATTGGATTGAAGATATTATTACTTTTCAAAATTTAAATTTAACTAAAAGGTAAAAAAAAGCCGTTTCAGAAATGAAAAACAAACAGATGATATAAAATATAGCTCAAAAAAACCGCGCGAAAATACTCACAAAAATAGTATTGAAATTAATGTAAATTTTTTTCTTTGGGTTATGACACGCAAACCATGAGGAAAAGCGCCCTACTCCTCTTTCATGCCATTTCCTTCTTTTGAGAATTTCCCCACAATTTAGATCAGTACTGATCGAATCTCTACATAAATGATCGATCTTCGTGAATTATGCATGAAATCCGTTACCATGATTATTATATTTTAATATATCACCTAGGAGTTTTTCATCTGGTGACTATTTCAGCAAAAAGTAAATGATTAAAATCGCGATTTGGCGACTGATCCCATTATGCCGATGTATGTTTTATTGCGTAATGATTATCAAGAAGCGACATCTTTATATATAAAAAATCATATATGGTACTTGAGGTGAGTAAGAAAAATGGCTAACTCAAGTTATGTGAAAAAATCGACTGAAAAGGCAGTGAGTAATTTTGAGAATATAAAGGCTGCCCTGAAGGGGTTATATGAGATTATGGATTTATGCGTGAGCGTGAGCGAAGATGAGGTGTATTATGAGGCGGGTAAGGAGAATATTACGGCGTTGTATAAGAATCTCATCGAGTTATTGTTGAATGCATATGGGCTAAGGCAGTTGCTCAAAAAGATTAACAGTTCAGAAGTGGATTTAAACATCGTGTTGAACGAGTATTTAGCGAACGTATAAAACCCAGATTTCGGCTAAATAAACATTCATATATGATGCTAGATACCGACTAATAAACTAGTTTTCAGTTCCCTGATCGATTCCGTTGAATACTCACCTCACACATTGGTTTACTAGTTTTCAAGGATATTTCAGGGAGCTGACCTTATAATATTTCCAAGTTATTCCTACTAAGCTATGAGTATCTTTAATACAGACAAAAAAGTTTCAGAGATACATAATTTGACAAATATTTAAATTTGAGGATATTGATTACTTATGATTAAAGGATTAGATCATATAGGAGTAGTGTATAAAGATTTTTCAAAAGTAGTAGAAAAAATTAAAGAGCTATATGGGATGCCAAACATTAATATCGTTGATGCGATTGTTGAGGTTAACACTTATATTAAAGAGCTTACTGAACCCTTGAAAGTTAAAATAGGATTTGCTAGATTTGGTAACACTATGATAGAACTATTTGAACCATTAGATGATAAATCAATTTATTCTGAGTTTCTGGAGACGAATCCTGAAGGAGGAATTCATCATGTTGGAATTATGGTGGAGAATATTGATGAGGAACTTAAGAAATGGGATTCAAAGGGAATAAAACGAATTATTAGTGGTGTTCTTCCGACCAATAGATTTGTGTATTATGATACCAGAGAAATGTTTGG
>JAEOTA010000050.1 GCA_016840085.1 Promethearchaeota archaeon | reverse complement strand
TCTTTTTTTTAGAAGTTCTCTTTTTTAAAAGGCAATCCTTTGTTCATTTTTTATATTCTATTTCTAACTAACTTTAATTAATTCATAATTCTGAATACCTAATCCCATCTTTTCTGCGTAATTCAAACCTATTTTCCAATCGGTATTAATATGAACATGACTAAATTTATCTTCTCCAGACTCGGAGTGATAATTTTTCTCTTCCAGAACGCTACCTTTAATCATAGGAGCTTTATTTATCAAGTCAACACAGGCTATATCTAACGCAACAGGGTCAAAAGATTTCCCTCTCTATTATTATATATATGGAACTTTTTGTGTAAGCAATTGTACTGCTCCATTTATGCCGTTTCATAGCATATGGCTCCTTTCATATTATGAGCTATTCTAACTTAAAATAGTACTTTTGTTAAATGGGAGCAGTATATAAGCATCATAGTTTAAAATATTATAAATAAAGCATTTTAATGTTCTAGGAGGCTAAAATGACTTTTTATCCAAAGGAATTATATAAAAATAAAAAAGTTTTAATTACAGGACACACAGGGTTTAAAGGTTCTTGGTTATCTACTTGGTTGACAGAATTTGGGGCAGATGTAATTGGTTATTCTTTAAAGCCCCCAACACAACCAAATTTATTTGAGGCTTTAAATTTAGATGAAAAATTAATTCATATTATTGGTGATGTTAGAGATAAAAAAAATTTAATCTCTATTTTTGAAAAGTATAAGCCTGAATTTGTTTTTCACTTGGCGGCTCAACCATTAGTGAGATTTTCTTATAAAGAACCAAAATTAACTTATGAAACAAATATAATGGGAACGATAAATGTATTAGAAGCAGCAAGAAAGACAAGCAGTGTTAAAGTCTGTATTATCATTACTACTGATAAGTGTTACGAAAATAAAGAATGGATTTATGGATATCGAGAAATAGATCAATTGGGAGGATATGATCCATATAGTTCAAGTAAAGCCTGTGCCGAACTCATAACTTCTGCTTATAGAAATTCTTTCTTTAATCCGAAAGATTATGGAAAAATGCATAATGTGGCATTATCATCGGTAAGAGCAGGAAATGTATTGGGTGGTGGTGATTGGGGGGAAGATAGGATTATTCCAGATTGTGTAAGAACCCTTTCTCAAAATAAGACAATTAGTATTCGTAATCCACAAGCAACAAGACCCTGGCAATATGTTTTAGAGCCTTTATCAGGATATCTATTACTTGGTTCTTTAATGTATCAGGATGGAAAAAGGTATAGTAGTGCTTGGAATTTTGGACCAAATGATGAAAATATAATAACTGTAGACGAATTAGTTAAATTAGTAATTAATAATTGGGGTAGTGGTATTTATAGAGTAGATAATTCTAACCATCCACATGAAACTGGTTTATTAAAATTAGACATAAGTAAAACTTGTACACTTCTTGGATGGAATCCAATTTATAATATATATGAAACAATTGAAAGAACAATCAATTGGTATAAGTATTTTTATAATGGTATAGAAAAAGAAAAATTATATAAAATTACTGTAAGTGAAATTTGGAATTATGTAAAGCATTCAAATAAAAAAAATTATAATAAATATGAGGTGAATTAAACCAAATAATGAAAAGTAAAGATTTAAGGCAAGAAATACTTAATCTTGTTGCTAAATACTATAAAGAAGGCATAAAGTCAAGCCATTTATTCCTGGAGAGACATATATTGCATATTCATGACGTGTGTATAATGAAAGAGAAATGATTTCTCTTGTTGATTCTGATTTGGATTTTTGGCTTACTTCGGGAAGATTTTTAAAATAATTTGAAAAAGAATTCCCAAATTTTTTAGGATCAAAAAATTGCGTTTATGCAAGGCTTTAAAAATTTTGGAAAATACTTTGTTTTGCCAATAAAGATAGAAATAGAAGCAAATCAAAGTTGGTTTAAATTTTTAATTACCGTCAGAAAAGATGCAGGACTTTCGCATAATAAAATCGTGAAATATTTGGGAGATAATAAAGTTGCCATAAGAATGTTTTTTGCTGGGAATATAACAAGACGTCCAAATTTTAGAGGTAAAAAATATCGTATTTATGGAGAGCTATTTAATACTAATCGTATCATGAACGATACATTTTGGATTGGTGTTTTCCAGAGAATAGGTAAAGAGTAGCTAAAATATACAATTAAAAATTTTTCTATATTTGTGGATAAAAAATTGTTACTAAAATAGGAAAAGTGATAAGTGAAAAAAAATTATTGAACTATCAAAATTAATAAAAAAAATGATATATTATGTAAAAACTTTACATAATAATTGATTAGAAAATATAATTATAATATATATTATGTAATGCTCCCTATTAAGCGTACATATTTTAAGTTAGTACTAGCTATTTATTTTTACCATAATTTTGATAATGCTCGCAAGGGGTACGATAACCCAAAGCCTGGTGAGGAAAATCTTGATTGTAAT
>JAEOTA010000049.1 GCA_016840085.1 Promethearchaeota archaeon | reverse complement strand
TATTGCATTAACCACGATTTTGGAACGATAGTCATCGGTTATAATAAAACTTGGAAACATAAAATAAAAATTGGAAAGCGTAATAACCAGAACTTTGTCCAAATTCCTTTTTCCAAATTAGTGTCCCAAATTAAATACAAATCAGAGTTAGTCGGGATTGATGTTTTTCTAATGCCAGAACATTATACTTCGAGATGTAGTTTCTTAGATAATGAATCTATAAAAATGCATGAAAAATATCAGGGAAAGCGTATTTGCAGAGGGTTATATCAGAGTCAAGAAGGGATCATTATCAATGCGGACGTGAATGGAGCATATAATATCCTTAAAAAAGCAGTCCCAAAAACCATATCAGCAGATGGGATAGAGGGTGTAGGGTTACACCCATATTCTATTGCTATTTCATAGCTGTAATAAAATATAGAATACAATTTTAATTTCATGAAGAGAAATTAAAAATAACCTACAGATATAAAACAAAAGTAATTAATAATTTTGTTGTAAATTCATAATTCTTTTTCTAATATTTTTATAAATATATATAGAAATATTCTCAACAATTTGAAAAAGAAAATCATAATTAAAATAAACTAATGAATATTTAGATAAAAATAAAAAAGCAAATTTAGAGTTAAGCAATATGAATAAGTTTGAAAAAGCACAAGAACTACTAAACGACTTAAATGGAGACGGTTGGTTAATAATATGTAATGAAGATAGTGATATTCATTCTCGATTCTTATTAGGAGTCGCGTCTCACGCACGACATTACATTTATGTCGCAGCAAATGGACAACATAAGGTACTTTCTGTTGAAATGGAAGCCGGTATGATTAAGAAAGCTCTTGAAAAAAAGGGCGTGGATGCAAAAGTGATTTTTTATACTACAATTGAGGATTTAGTTCCAAAATTAAAGCCAATAATTAATAAACCTAGGATTGCTCTGAATTTTGGAGAAAATGTTCTAACAGAGGAGGGAACCGCTTATGCTGACCACATAAGAGTTGGTGACTTTTTTTCTATTAAAGAATTAGTTCCAAATACAGAGTTTTTCTCAGCAGCACCAATCATAGAGGAATTAAGGAGTGTAAAAACTCCAGAAGAATTAGATGATTTACGCAATGTATGTAAAGCTACTTTAGAATTATTAGAGACTATACCAGATTGGGTAAAGATCGGTATGACAGAGAAGGAAATTCAAGCGAAATTAGAATATGAGTATACGAAAATAGGAAAGCCTTCGTTTGAAGCAATAGTAGCATCAGGAGCACATTCTGCTGATCCCCATCATAATACTTCAACTAAAAAAATAGAACCAGGGGTTTTATTAATCGATACGGGACTTCAAATTGATCAGATGTGTTCTGATATAACATGGACCTTTTGGGTCGGGAATAATCCATCTGATGAATTCTTACAAGCATATCAAATTCTTTATGAATCAAAAGAAGTGGCAAATAAATATTTTATTGCCGATATACCAAATTACTTACCTGCGAAAATGTGCAGAGATTTTTTAGCTGAGAAAGGTTATGACCATGAAAGATTGTTCTTTCATGGGTTAGGACACTCTTTGGGCTTTGAAGCACATGATATTGGTGCTAGAATTAGGTGGAAATCACCAAAAGAATATAGACTAAAGGAAAATATGGTTTACACAAATGAACCAGGGTTATATTGGTCTGGTAAATGGGGGATCAGACAAGAGGATGATGTGATCATTGGAAAAGAAGAATGCGAACAAGTAACCTATAATCATAAAGATCCGATTATAATTTAAAAAATACCAAATTTCCTTGGAATCTTCAATATTTTTCTTTTACAGTTTTATTGACAGGGGAAACTCTTTGTTCTCTTCAATAATATTTTGATCTGGGTCGTTGAATATTGTATTAATTTTAATAATATAATCTCCTGCTTCAATAGGCTTAATATTTATTTCCCATTTTATATTTTCATTTGTTCTTAGTGAATATATTTGCTTTTCTAATGTACCTCTCATAACTTTAATTTGTTCTGGAAACTCTACATTTACTTTTAAATCCAGTGCTTCTCCATCACTTTTGTTTTCTATGAGAACTTCGAGGGGAAAAGTTGTATCTATGAGTGGAGTTCGTAGAGTATCCACAGAAATTTCTAGGGAGGGAGGTGGTGATATTAAATTTGGTTTTAATACTTGAGAAATTTCATGATAAAATATTAAATTTCCATTCAATTTACAGGATAACAAAATTGGTCCAATAAAAGGGTTTTCCATTTGAAAATGAGGTTTAATAAAAAGATCTGTTTTGTGAATCTTTCCTAGTTTTATTAGAATTGGAAGATCCGAGTGCTTTTGCGAAGTCAAATTATCAGAAAGAGTAATACTAATTTTTGATATTTCTATATCTTCTATGGTATAATCATAGAATTTGTTATTAGAAATTTCTGTTAAAGGATTTGTATCAATTTCTAAAATTAAGTTTATAGTATCATTAGTGGTGTATAAATCTTTATCAAAATTCAATCTATTTATTAATGAAATATTAGATTTTGCTAAAACTAATACATTTTTAGCTAAGATAATTTCACCTTCTTTGAATTTAAGGTTATCAAAATCATTTTTAATTCTTTCTAGATATTTATCGTTTTTTTCTTTTATTGCAAGTGTTAAATTTGTGATGTAATGAACCAAAGGATGATCTTTAAAATACATATTATCAACATTACTTTTGTATTTCTTAACTAAATTGAGGCCTTCTTCTTGTTTTCCCTCGAGAAATAAACACATATAGGATAAACTTGAAAATAAAATGTAATTATAATTTCGATCTGAAGCACTTCTTAAGCTAGGGATATATTCTAGACTTTTCCGAAAAATTTGATAAGCTTCTGAAAAATCAGAATCTAGAAGTGAGGCATTTCCAGCATTCCTTAAAAATTCTAGACTTACTTGATATTTCTCTTCATTATTAGAACATAAAGCGGCATTAAAAAAGCAATCTCTTGCCAGTGTATAATCACCTAAACTTAGATAAGAAGCACCAGCAGAACTGTAAACTTTAGCTGCTCTCTTATATTGCATTGCTTTATTTAGTTTATCTGCTTTTAATAATAGCTTTTCAGCGTCTTTTCCCATCTTAAACTCACTTCGATAAATAATATTACTTCTAATAATTTATTTTAAAATTAAAAATTAAGCAAATAATTATCTTATGACTTTTTAATTGATAAAATAAAAAAAAAGAATTAAATATTTAATATACTCCTTAAAATGAAAAATAAAATTAAGAAATATAATCAATATTTACAGTATTCTTCTTTTCTACTATTTCTTGATTATTAAATTATTAATAAATGGATGAAAGACCGACCAAGGCTCAAATGGTTTTAAAAAATTTAAGGAATACTAAGTTTTTAAAAAGAATTATTTATAATCAATGAGTTTAGTTTAATGGTTGAGATGATTCATTTTAATGTTATTGGATTTTAAAATTGAAAATATTATGAAATTCAATAAAATTTAAATAATCTGAGAATAAAATGAACTTAACACCGAATTTTCCAAAAACTAATATATTAATAAAAAATAGAATGAGTTGAAAAATATGGTAAGTATAGATTTTAAAAAAGACATTTGGTTATATATTTTAATTGCTGCTGTCCTTGCGCTCATATCGATTTTCACTCCAGTAGGAACTACTGATACATTACTAGGAGCAGATTTTCCAGACACTACCCTCTGGTGGTCTTCAATTATAGCGTATAATGAAGACGCAGACCCCTCCTGGTTTGGTGGTGGAGCTGCAAGTATTTGGACTTTAGGAATAACTTGTATGTCAATTGCAATACTATTATTTTATGGAATCCATAATATGAAAGGTATGGATTTTAAATGGGATTGGTTAGTCTATGCACTAGTTGGAATTGCACTGATTATATTTCCAATCTTAATGATGGTATTTGATTCAGACACTGATATGTTCGGTGAAGTTACTATTGGTTTCGCTCCTATTGGGATTCTCATTTCAGGTATTATATGTATTGTCGCATTTGTATTTGAAAAATTTGGAGATAAAATCTTTGGACGCGGAGAATCAATTTAAAATAAGCCTTTGTTAAAATTATATAAAATTTTTTTTTATTTTTATTATTATTTATTAATTTAATTACCGAAACCATTACATAATGATTTGTCGCCTTGTGACTAAAATTTATTCACAAGATTCATTCATTCGGTTTTATTTTTTCCTCCCTTTTTAGAAGGATTTGAATTTTTTAAAGGATTGTTACCTAATTTTTGGATTATCTCAGTAATCCGAGTTGCTTCATTCTGAAATTTTTGTCCCTCAGCAGCACTACAATGAAACATTTGTATCCTCGCAGGTGAAATCCCTACTGATTTTAATATTTCCTTTGCATACGCTACATTACGTTCAGCCACTAAATTACCCGTTTCATAATCGCATTCACCGCGGTATCAAGCACCAATTGCTACTCCATCAGCTCCTTTCCCTATGGCGCGCATCATTAAACTTGGAGTAACTCTTCCCGAACAATTAATCCTTACTGGTCTTAATGTAGCGGGATATTGAGCTCGGATTGTACCTGCCATATCTCCTGCACCATATCCTCATTTCCAACATAGGAATGCTAAAATTTTAACATCATTATCTGAAACCTCAGCCATTTCTGTCACCTCTCTATGTCTCTTCCAAGATTGCATCAATTTGTTTTTCATATTGAGGTTCCCTATAGTATCTTAGAGTAATTGCTTCAGAAGGACAATTAGCTAAGCAAGATCCACAGCCTCTACACAAAATCTCATTCACTTCAGCTCCATCATCCATAAGTGTAATAGCATTATATGGACAATTCAATTCACATAATCCACATTTTGCACACTTCTCTTTATCTTCAACTGCTGCTCGGATTAAAAGAATGCGATATTTATCTTTTGTCATAAGTCTAGCTAATGAAGATGCAGCCGCTCGACCATGGGCAATAGATTCTACAATCGATTTGGGACCTTGACTAACCCCAGCAAGAACTATTCCAGGAATCTTTGTGTCGATTGGGTTAAGTCTCGCATGGAATTCTTTGAAAAATCCATCTTGACTAGTTTCAAGTTTTAGCATCCTTTCAATCGTTTCTACACCTTTAGCTGGTACCAATGCTGCAGAGAGTATAACCAGATCAAATTCTAATTCTTTTAAGCCTCCCGACCCTAGAGTATTCTGCATTACAATCTTCAAGTTATGAGTTTCTGGATCTTCTTTAATACGGCTAATATTTGTTCTGATATATTTAATACCTTCTTTTCTTGAAAGAGTGAAATATTCTTCGTAATCTTTCCCGGCAGCTCTCATATCCATGTACGCAACAGTAATATCTACTTCAGGAGAGTGTTGTTTTATTAGTTTACTATTTTTTATCGATATCATACAACATACACCAGAACTACAATACGTATTCATGTTCAAATCCCTAGAACCTACACATTGGATGAAGAGAATTTTTTTTGGCTCCTTTCCATCAGATGGGCGAACAAGATGTCCAAAAGTTGGTCCGTTTGGTGCTAACACTCTTTCTAGTTTTAATTGTGTTATAACGTTAGGATATTTGTTGTATCCTAAATATCCTATTGGTGGCTCAAATTCATCCCATCCTGTAGCTACTATAATTGAACCAACTTGTAATTCTATGATTTCATCTTCTTGATCAAAATCTATCGCATCTAGCTCGCAAGCGCCTTTACATAGTTCACATTTTATACATTTTGTCATATCAATTTGTGCTAGTGAAGGAACTGCTTGAGCAAAAGCTAGGTATATTGCTTTTCTTGAATCCATTCCTTCATTGAATTCATTGTATCCATATGCTGGACATACGTCAAAGCATGCGCCACAACCATTACAATCGTTATTGACATATCGCGCTTTTTTTCGAATTTTAACATCAAAATTTCCAACAAATCCACTGACTTCTTCTACTTGACTATATGTGTATAAATTTAATCCAGGTGTTCTTGATGCTTGGAGCATAACTGGTCCCAGTATTCATATACTACAATCATCTGTAGGAAATGTTCTATCTAATTTTGCCATTTTTCCTCCAATTGTAGGACTTTTTTCCACTAAATGCACTTCAAATCCTTCTTCAGCTAAATCGATACTCGCAGATAATCCTGAGACACCACCACCAATGATCAGTGCTTTTTTCGTGATATCGACCTCTTTTATTAGAATAGGTTCTAAAACAGCTGCTCTTGCCACTCCTGACTTTATTTGGTCTTCTGCAACCCTTTGAGCACCTGGTTTATCTTTTCGATGAACAAAACTAGAATGTTCGCGAATATTTACAAATTCTAAGTAGGAAGGATCTATTTCCATAGATTCTAATACACTTTTAAACACAGGTTCATGCGTTATAGGAGTACATGATGCAACTACTAATCTATTTGCATTATTTTCGATCATATTTTCTTTAATAAATTCAGCTCCTGGCTCTGTACAAAGACTAATATATCTATCTGCCGCAACCACATTCGGAAGTGTTTTTGAGAACTCTACTAAGGAATTAGTGTCAATAATTTCAGCAATATTTAGACCTCAATCGCATATAGCAACGAAAATCCGTATTTCTTCACTGTTATCATTTTCCATTGCAAATCACATCTTTTTTAACTTTATTTGTAAATTCCTCCAATATTTTATGTTAATTTTATAAATCTAACTACTCTGTTTTGATTAAATAAATTTATATCAAAAATCTTTCTTATATCTTTTATAATATAATTAGTTAAAAGTAATTTCAAAAATAAATATAATTTTTAAAACCTCGGGTTAAAATAAAATTTGCAGTTGATGTTTATATGATTTTTCAAGATAGAATGGGAGGAATTCAGATTATTATTATCACATTAGTCTTAATTCTGGGCAGTATTTTAATTTTCAAAATTGGATTAATAGTAACAAAAGCTCAAGAAAAAACAAATATGAAATGGGTAGCTACGAGTTTTGGAATACAATTTGGTATTATTCTATTTATTAGTTTACCCTTGTCTATGTCCTCTTTTGAAGAAGGTCCACCAGGAGGTATAATAGCTTTGGTCATAATCTTTTCAGCATTCATAGTTACACACGTCATAAACGTGATTCATAAAATTGGTATAAAACGTTCTTTTGTAGTAATGTTATTAATTCTTGCCCCTATATCTTTTGCAATGGCTATTTTATTTTCAGGAGGAAGTGTATTAAGGTAAAATTTAAAAAATTCCCTTAGATTCCAATTTCTTTATTTATTTTTTGATTCATATCAATTATCTCATCTCTAGCTGCTTTAGTGAATTCCTTTTCGGTAAATTTTTTACTTCTACTATAAGCATATATTATTCCTCGTGATGAATTTACTATTCCCCCAAATCCTTTTTCAAAAAATCCATATTTAATATCTTTTGCTTGAGCTCCCTGTGCTCCATAACCCGGTATTAAAATAAATGAACTTTTCATAATATTTCTAATTTCTCTTAATTCATTAGGATAGGTAGCTCCAACCACAGCTCCTAAATTGCCAAAAGAGTTAAATTTTTGTAAAGGTATTGACCATTCTCGTACTAATTCGGCCATATTAATATAATTTCTTTTTAAAATCTTATTTTCGACTTTATATTCGAATTTTTCATCAGGGACATCCTCAATTCTAGTGCTAAATAGATTTTGAAAATCACTACTGCTTGGATTTGATGTTTTTACAAGGACAAACAAACCTTTTTCTTTATATTCTAAAAAGGGTTTAACACAATCAATTCCTAAATATGCATTTATAGTACACGCATCCGCATTAAAATTTTTAAACGTAGAATAAGCATACGCTTCAGAAGTAGATCCAATATCATTTCTTTTTGAATCTAAAATAACTAGTAAATCCTTTTTATGAGCATATTTTATAGTTTCTTTTAATGCATCTAAGGCTTCATATTTTTCATAAAAAGCGATTTGAGGTTTTACAACTGGAATTAAATCGCACGTATCTTCGATTAGTTCTTTGTTAAATTCCAAAATAATTTTGTCAGGATTATCATATTCATCAATTAAATATTTGGGAATTTCCCCCTCTTTATCCATCCTGGGATCAAGTCCCATAGAAACAACGCTTCGTTTTTCTTTAATTAATTGAACTAATTGCTCAATAAAATACATAGTGAGGATAAATTCATATTTAATTATTATTGTAACTTTCAATAATAAATGAGAATTTTGCAAAAATAATTGAGACAAGTTTCAAAAATAAATGAGAAAATCAAGTTACAATCCCTCTTCTCTTTAATTATGAAGTGTTTGTCTTCTTATTTTTAAAAAGGTCACTGCAATTACACCTAAGAACTACTTCTGGTAATTGTTCAGCTAACTTTTTGGCATTTTCAGTGCATTCATGTTTTACCATAATCTGTATCTTCTTTCCACCATGTTTTTTTGCGTTTTTTAATTCTCTCTTTAAGTCATAAGCATTGAAGTCTCTACTATAACTTTTTGCTTCCGCTATTTCAGTTGGATCATTTGGATTTTTACAGTCGGGCTTTCCAGACCCGCCAATATGATCCATATCCAAAAATTTGCATATATCACTTTCAAACTTCTCCCATTTTTGCAAATTTCTCGTTTTCATAATGTTTTTTATATTGTTTAAATTTGTTTTATTTCTTATATATTTAAAGTAATATTCAAGTATATATTTTTTCTTATTTCTTATTTTATCAAATTTAAATGATTGTAAAATTAGTTTTTATTGAATCATACGATCCTTTTTGAATTAAAAATTAATTCCTTTTTATACCTCTAAAAATCTATCCAATCTACCCTGTTTTTCTGGCTCCTTTTCACCAGTGTAATCCATCCCTATCCCGTCATCTTCAAAAATAAAAGACCAACCATACATCCCATCATAAAATATTGTTATTTTGAAAAATGATGCTTTTACTTCTCTAGCACATGAATTCGATAAAGCCTCTCTAATAATATCTAAAGGATGTCCTCTATTTTGTACTATTTGTTTTATTAAAGCAATTCCAAGAGATATCTCGTGTTTAATTCCTTCTCTTATTTCTACCATAAATTTGCTCACATTAGTTAAAATAATTAATTTTCGCTATCTATTTAAATCTTGAAATAAGTAATACTAATTTTTTCTCTGTTTTATTCAATAATTAATACTGTTATTTAAGAACTTAATAATACTAAATTTAATATAGTTGATAAAAATGTCAGTTTTTACGAAAAATATGGAAGACTCCTATTTATGATTTTAACCCTATAAAAGGATTTAGACACGTTAGCTATAAGAATGTTGTTATTGATGTAAACAAGATCAGCTCTTAATAAATCCAAACCAGGTAAACAATTAGTAAATGTTTTTAACCATATTATGAATGGAAAAGATCCTTCATCTACAACTGTTTTAGATTTAGGAGTTGCTAGATTAAGGAATACAAAATTTTTTGTTGATAATGGTTTTCAAGTATATTGTGCAGATTTTAAAGATTTATACAAAGAAGGAAGTAAGACTGAAGAAAGATTGTTAGAGTTGAGAAAGAAAAAAAATTTCCATCAACTCATATTTCCAAAAGAGATTTATAATATTAAACAAAATTTTTTTGATATTATTCTATTATTAAATGTTCCAACAGTTATGCCGATTCCAGTTGAACGTATTTGTTTAATTTTAATGATAAGAAGATTACTAAAAAAAGAATGGTCTGTTTCTTTGGTATTCTGATCCAATGATACGAGTTGGAAAAAATAAATATGCTGATCGATATACTCGAAGATTTTTAGATGGTTATTTGCCTGGTCCTAAAAAAAAATATCTCAAATTCTTAATGAAATTTTAAATCCTTATTTCCAAGCGAAAAACTACAAAATAATGAATGTAAGAATTGGAATTGATTTTGGAACCATTAGAATTGAGAAAATTGGTAAAAAAAAAAAGAGTCAACTAATAATTGTAGGTGGTGCAGCCAATTACGCTAAAAGTTTAGAAACTAAAGGGAAAGATTTGAAATTTGATCAATATACTACAATATGTTTTGGTTATGATTTGTTATGTAATATTCTGAAAAAAGAAGTGATAGACTCTGAGGGGGATGCTCTCTATAGCAGTATTGGGAGTTTTTCAGGTTCTTCAGAAATGGACGGTTCAAAACCATACAAAATTTATAAATTTACTAGAAGAATAAGAAATTAATCCTAATCTTTATCTCCTTAGTAATAACAAAGGACATTTATTAGATTTTTAATTCCAACTTTAATCTCATTCTTTAATTGTTTAAAAAGAGAATTTATATTTTTATCATCTATTATTTCTTTATTTCTAATATTGTTCTTAACAGAAGAATTACATAACTATAACCCATTTTTGCTTCCCATTCGATAACATCTCTATCATTACCGTGTCCCGAATCTCGTGTATTTCTTATGGTTCCAACTACATTAATCCCAGATAAAAGCAAATGATTTATTCCATCCATTACGGCACTATCTGATTTTTTAAAAAGATTTTCCTTTTCCTTCCTCATTTCTTTGGTTAAATCTGATAAACTAAGCTTTTTATATCTCTTTTCATTTCCTAAGAGATTTTTATAAAAGTGTTCAATAGCTTTACAACAATATAAAATAACACTATTCCAATCTGCTTCCAGTAAATGCTGTTTTGACTTTTCAAGATTCTCGACTACTTTTGGATATATCTTTAAATATCTAAAAACTTCTTTTTCCTCTTTTTCCTCTGTACTATATCCTATAAGCATTAATTCCCCATTAATACAAGATATCCAATCATAGCCCATTAGTACTAATATTTTATTAAATAGATTATCAAATTCTTCAGGGGATATGATATTTGTTTCATTTAAGTTATGTTTAAAACGAAATATCTTAGTAAATAATAATTCTAATGGTAATTTCTCATTATAAAGAGATTTTGTAAGATCTGAATTATATTCCATTCTTTCTAATTTCCATCTTAGTTTTGTTTCTTCTGAAGGATTTTTAGGTAGTTTCCTCTTTTTCTCATAATATCTAAAACTGATTGGAATTAAATTATCATTTCCCTCAACATTCATTAATTCTTTCAATCTTTTATGATATTGATCTACTTTTTTCTCCATCCTTTTAGCTTTGGTCTTACGATATTGCTTATAAGCATCCCCTATTTCTTTCCTTCTTCTTACTTGCTTTAAGAATTCTAAATTCCAACCTCCCTTTTCATTTAGATAGTTAATTTTCTCATAAATTACCTTAATCCATATACTTAACTCCTTGAATTGATTATTGACAGTAATTCGTCCATTTTCTTCGTCATATACGATGTTTTTTAAAAGTTCACTTAAATGATTTACCAATTTGTTTCTTATTTTAATAGTGTTTTTCTTCTCTAATTTAAGATTTTCTATATGATTAAGCCAATCACCATACAATGGAAAACCCCTTCTGTGAAGTGTTTCAATAATTCCACAAAATGGTCTTTTTGGAATGTCACTAATACGAAAGAATTTTTGAGGCGTTAACCATCCTATATTTTCAGTTTTAGATTTCGTTGGATGATACGGAAAAAGTCTTATTAAGTTTGAAAATTTTGTAAGTGCTTGTTTTATATCAATACTATTATAACTATATGTCAAATTATTATTATTCTGAGATAGCTTCATTTATTACTTCACTCTTTTATAATAATTTCCTAGATTATTTTCTTCAAACATATAGTGGAATAACTATTAAATAAGTATTATTGATCTTTAATAGTTCAATTTACCATTCCCATATTGTATATATTCTATTTTTCCCGAGCAATTAAAAGCACACAGCGGGATATCGAATATCGAGGAAAATGGGGAAAAAGATTATATTTCTGTTGTATGTATTATAGGTAAGACAAGAATTAATTTTTCATCAGTATTATCATCATCTGCTAAACCTTTGCTCACATAAACTATTTATTATCAAGTTATTTTTAATTCTATTTTAATAATTCATAATAAGTTATAGCACCGTATAATTAAATAAAATGAAGATATATTTTTAATTAATGAAAGAAACAGAATTAATTGATAAATATATCTCAATTAGAAAAAAGCCAGAATCAAATGTTATTATCATAAAAGAGAGAGGTTACCGACAAAAAAAAATCGATATTATTGAGGTGAATATTAAATCAAAATTATATTTTCACGGTATAGAATTCAAGATTTATAATTGGAAACTTGGTTTAAAACAGTGTTTAGGCAATAGAATATTAGTTCCCTATAATTCTTTAGCACTATATTATAAATATGAGAAAAATGTCAACATTAGCAAGCTTTCCAAGTATGGAATTGGTTTAATAATCATGTACGATAATGATTATGAACAAAAAATTGTTCCAAAAAGAAATAAATTACTCAATCAAAGGAAATATCAATATATTCTTGAAAATATTAAGAATCTATATCCACAAACATTCGTAAATTAGTTTTTAATCGAACCCTAATTCTTTTATAGAGAATTAAAATACATTTATATCAAGTACTTATAAAAATAATATAATGAATAGTTTTTATAGACTTAAATCCCCAACAGATTTAGCAGACTTAAATGATAGCTTTTCTCGAAGTTCATTTAGTGGATTCTACTTATTTATAGATAATATTAAAATACATGGTAAAAAATTAACTTTAGATAAAAAAAGTAAAAACTACCTTAAAACAATTAAATCTCTTAAAAAAAATATAATTTTAAGTTTTGATTTCAATACAAAATTAAATAGACCTTTTTATTACTCTCCAAATATACAAGAATCTAATAAAAAGCAACTCAAACAAAAATTGTATAATGGAGACATTTCTAAACAGGAATATAATGACGATATAGAGTCATTTGAATTAATATTAAAAAGAAACAAAGATAAAATAAAAGAATTAAAAAATTTAGAAAAAGAAGCAAATTGTATCTCTGCATTTGATGAAATTCATAATGCTTATCTTGCTATTAAAAAATATTTAGAATACGAAGGCTTAGATCGATTTATGAAAAGTTCCAATCGTAAGAGAACAAAAATAATCGGATTTGAAGTTCCAATAATTGCTAATTTTCCAATAGAAGAATCAACTGATCCTTATCTTAAATCAATTCAAGAGTCTATAAATAAAATCAATAGTAAATTAGTTATTTTATGTAAAAAAAAATCCAAAGATTTCATATACCCCTTAACATTAATGACTAAAGATCTTGAAGATAAAAATGTATTTTTTAACACTCAATTTGAATATTTAAAAGAATTTAAAACGATTATTATCTGGATAATTGATTCAAATGAACTCTATAGTAGTAGAGAAAAAATGCAGTTATATTTTAATTTTATCGATGTTCTAAGAAAAAAATATCAAATATATGTTAAATATATTGGAATTAAACAATTACAAAAATATAAGAAATCAATGAAAAATGTCTCGATTATTTTTCGTGAAGATGCTTATTCTGGTTATAATATTAATATTCGGAGATCCGCAAAACATAAAAAAACAAGAAATCTATTAGACCCTAATGATATTAAGCATAAAAATGATAAAGATCTTTTAAAGATGGATGAAGATTCAGATTTTCATTGTAGTTGCAGTTTCTGTAGTGAGAAAGGGATTAAAACTTATAAAGACGTAATTAATTGGTTTTATTCTGATGAGCTTATAAATCAACCCGATTTATCTGAAAAATTATCCCCTAAGAGAAATGTAAAAGATGAAGAGGAATATAAATTTAGAAAATTAAGAAGGTATCAAGCAATGTTTAGAAAAATTCATAATTTTGAGACTGCAGATAGTCTTATTTTTTTAAAATTAGATGCTTTTATTAGAAAATATCCTGATATTGCCAAAAAAATAGATCTAAGGTGAGAATATGGAAGTTAAACAATTTAATAATGAAGAAATAATTGAAAATGAAGAATTAATTCTTTTAATACTATATTATTCGGAAAATTATAACACCTTAAAAACCCGTTTAATAAAATTATTATTTGTTTTTCATAAAATTTTTCCAATAAATGATGAATTTGATTTAGATTTAGATTTCTTCCCTTATAATTATGGTCCTTCAATTAAGTATGAAGACTACGAATTAATGATCGCTACTTTGAAAAATTATAATACCATTGAAGTAGAAAAAAAAGAAGTAAAAAACTACACAATGGAAAGGATTAAAATTAGAGAAAAAAATAGAAATGAAATAATTGAAATGATTAAAAATAAACTTATACCAGAAAAACCAGAATATAAAATAGAATTAATAGAAAACATTTGTAATCTCTTCCCAAATTATGAAAATTCTGTTTTAATGCAATTTGTCTATTATATAAAACAAGATTTTACAATACAGAGTATAATTAAAGAAGATGTTTTCAATCGTCCTAAAAAAGCATTACAGAATAAGGTTATAGAGATTTTAAAAGAACTTCGAGTTCGTTATATAATTATTTTTCTTAATTATAAAAATGAAATATTGAATATTATCAATATCACTAGTAATGAATCTGATTTTTCCGTATTCTTTTATTTAATTGAAGTTTTTCAAGAGAGTCTAAGAAATAATTGTTTAACAATTTCAAAAGACATCATCCAAATGTTAGATAATATGTCTTTGGAGGATAAAAAATATCATAAATTGAAAATAGCATTATTAGATTTGTTTTTAAAAAATCGCGATGATGATTGGGATAATGAAATTATAATTTCGGTTTTTATTTATATTTTAAAAGCTCTCTGTTTTGATTGGTCATTAGATTCCCCTGACGATCGTAGTGAATTTATTTCGATAACTTCAAAGTTATATCAAAACTATAAATATTTTTATTCACCTGAAGACAAATTTTCAGTTTTAGAAAAAAAAAGTGCAATGGAAGAAGATATTCAGAGATTGGGTTTAGATCTAGAAAAAGATTTAATACTCCCATCAGAGGAAAATGAAGAAAATATTGAAGACCTATTTGATTTAATAGAAGAAATCTAATTTTAACATTAATAAATTTATTAAATATGTAATTTACTATGAATTAAATGGAGAGAAATAAATTGGATTTAGTTTTAGATACCTCTACATTAATCCATTTCTTTTTTGGGGATTATAAAACATCAGAAAAGATTAAAGCAATAATCTCTCCTTATGAAAAAAAATGTCTTACGAAAATAATACGATATGAATTCAGGAATATATATTTAGATTTCTTCATTTTTATAGAGATCTATAAATCTATAATAAAAAAGATTGAAAATAATGAAATAGACATAAAAGTATCATTTTCGAGATTATTAGAAGAGATATCTCGAAAGTATTTTAAAAAGACACAGCAACTTGGAAGGTTGAGAATGATCTACCAAAAGATATTGGAAAATTTTCATCAAGAGATTTTTAACACTATGATTAAAGGTCTTGATAAGAATAAGAATCTAAAATTATTTCTATTAAATAGGCTCGAAACGATAATATGGGAGTTCAATTTACGATTGAAAAATGTATATGATGAAATAACAAATTATGAAGTAATAAGTGATTTTAATTGTTCTTTATATAAATGGGAATATAATTATAATGCAGATAAGGATGAATTTGTTCTAAAGGAGAAAAGAACATGTTCTAAAATTTGTTTTGATATAAAAAAGAAAATCTTGAATTTTTTAGATGAAAATCAAGAATATATTAATCAAATTTTAGAAAACTATATTAAATTGAGTATTGAAAAAAAGATAACTGATTATGATAAAGATTTAATTTCAGTTCTTCAGAACATTAAAAATAATAAAACTAAAAAAATTGGAGTCAAGGATTGTAAACGAATGGGCGATCTCTTTATTTCTTCGATTATTAATAATAGTCGTAACATTTTAACTAGAAACAAAAACCATTTTCTTTTATTACTACTCTGTAAAAATAGAGAGAATTCATTGATTATATTTTAGCTTTCATCATTTTAGAAGTTTTCAATACAAATTAAATTATTTATAACACTATTTATAGATAGACTTCATGGTCTTTACAAAATTCAATAGAATTGGTATATTTCTTTAAAATGCTATTTGAGACCTCTTTAACTTTTAACTCTTCTAAAATTTCTTTTAGGATTTCTTTTATATTTCCACCCCATTCAAGAGAATAATTAGTTTCTCTCCCATTATAAAGTTTCTTTAATTTTTCTCTGTTATATGGTATAGGATACTCAATAACCATAGGATCACATTTTTGTTCAATAAAAGGTAAACAGGAGGAATGAAAAGCAATACCTACCCAATTTTGTGCTTCTCCTACTAAATATGAATCAACAATAGGTTGCCCTATTATTTCATTGTTTTGTTCATTAGGGTCAATATTGATGATTGTAGCACCAAATGCAATACCTCCACGAAGGGGTATCTTTCTTAATAAGGCAGTCTCTAAGAGCATTGAAATCCCATGATTAAGTTCTCTGAATAGCTCACATCTGCCAATAATTTCTTGATTTTCATTAGTAGCATCTTCATAATCTTTCCAGACTAGTATCGTATCGCTAAAAATGAAATAATTGAGTCTTACTGCAGGATGGCTACTTGTTACTCCATCGATTGTAATTCTGTAATCTCTCCTTGTACCTGCTCTTGCTGATGTAAATAGATCTCTCATTAACTGGTGAATTGATTCAATACCTCTTTGTTCTAATAAGCTTTTAAAACCTAAGATATCTAACATGGCGACAAAACAGTACTTCATAATGTATAAAAATATGTTAATTGTCAATAAAAAATTAATTATTAGAGAGGTAAAAAAATAGTCTGAGTATAGCAAATATTATTGAAAAATAATACTTTATAAAATTCTTTCCCGAATTAATTAGAAGAGACATCATTGGGTGAGTGAAACTAATAATAGGAGAGAATGAGGAAAAAGATATATTTCTGTTGTGTTTATTATAGGATAAGATAAAAATTATTTAGAAATTAATCGAAGAAAATAACCCATAGATAAATAGCATAATAATGTGCATATAAATCTGTTTCAAATAAAGTGATTAAAAGTTGAAGAATGAACTAGAGGATAAAATTGAGGACATAGAAGGGGAATTGGATGATTTAGAATCCCAGATTAGTGATTTGGATGATCGAATAGATAGTAGTGAATGGAAAATAATAGAATTAGAGGAAAAAAATATTGAAATAGAAAAATACAAAATATACTTTTTTCCTGCGACAATAAAAAGATATTTGAATAATTTATCAATAACTCAAACAAATTCAAAGCAACATTATTATCCAGTATCAAAAAATATTTATGAGCAATTCTATGAAGATGTTAAGGTATTCAAAAGAGAAGATCAAAATTTTGAAATGGATATGCTTAAGTATTCTAAAGATGATAATTTTAGTCAAATAAGTAGAATAATAGCTAATCAAGGAAAATCAGGATTTAGTTTTTTAGAAAAAGTTGATGAAATTATTGACATTAACAAACCAGTATTATTATTCTATGGTATTGAGCATTTAGCGGCATTCTTTTTTAATTTACATTTTAATTTTACGAATAAGAATAGTTGGGAAAAGGTCTTAAAGGGTCGTAAGAGAAAAATTTTACGAAATCATGGTATAGGTTCAGGAGAATTTGACCAAATAGATCTAGTAGAAAATGAAAATATTGTTAATTCTTTATTAAAGAAGAGAATTTTTTTAAAAAAACATGGATTATGTTCAAGATTCCTTTTAACTTTCTATATGCCACTTTTAGATTATTGTAAAAATCAAGAAAAAGTTTCCTTAGAAGATTTACTTAAAAATTTTTTTCTCGCAAAAAAATCAATAGGTAGAAGGCATAGTGATTTTATATCAATTCCAAATGAAATTAGGGAGAAATTCAGGGATCAATTTGGTTATGAGGAACCAAGCATAATATTTCCATCAACTTTATTCGTAATTTATTTACTCTCGTTCATATTTGCTCATTTAAGCCGATATAAAATGAATGCTTGGATAGAGTTATTAAAAGCTGAAGAAAAAAATATAAGCTTTTTCATTAATTTTATTATGAAATATGGTAAAGAATATTTTCTAAAAACTATTTTTGAGAGAATAAATCAATATGAGAAAAAGATCGTAAATTTTCTCCGTAAAAGAAAGAATATTTAAAAATTTGGATGCAACATTAAAATTACAATCATTTTTCCTATAAGTGCAGCAATACTAGGTGTCTTATCGCCCCTACCCTAAAAATATCCTTTCCATTTGTATCCCTTGGGCTAGCTTCTCCTATCCCTTGTTCCCAAGTAATGAGGAGGGCACACGGCAGGAGACCAGCGATAGAAAAGAATATAAATGGGTTACAAAGCAAAAATAAACATTAATTCCTTAATAATTTTCGAGAGTCTTTTTTTTATTATACTCAATACACTTTTATATAAATAAGACAAAATTAATCCTTTTTTTAAAAAAAAAATATCATAACAGGTAGATTTTATGAATGATGAAGATTTCAATCCAAATACCAAAATATATATTAATCCTATAACTAAGCAATTAGAAAAAATTGACCCAAATCAAGAAGTTTCTTTTATAAAGAAAATTCATAACGAAATTAGAAATATAGAAAGCTTTAGAAATAGGTTACACTCAGATAATTTTAAATCAAAAAACCATCTAAAGATCTTTATTCTTCAAAATTTTGCTCAATTAATACTTTTTTTTGTTTTAAGCATAATTCTTTTAATTCAAACTTTAAATCTCTCCTTTTTGGTATTTTTAATTTTATCTCTTTTTATAATAATTCTTTCTGTTATTTTATTACATTACTATTATAACTCAAATAAATTCTTTCCTGTCATATTCAATATTAAATTTTTTAAGGAGTTCAATTTAGATGTCATTTATAAACCTTTATCGAATATAGAAAAGACTATAAATAAAATTAAATCAGAATTAGACGCTCTACCTAAAAAATTAGATAATGATTTTGATAAATTAATTTATAAATCGAATATGTCTCAGACAATTGCTCTCAATAAGCAATTTATGTTTTTTGACAAACTTAGAAATTCTTCTGAAATAAGATTGGAGTTCTTAAATAAAGGTTATACATACATTCTTGAATTGAAAAATTTTTTAAAAAATTACCATATTTCTCTAACTGAAAATCATTATCAATTACTTCTTGAAAACCTTGAGAAAGAAATAAATAATAGAGATTATAAGGAATTTTATCATAAAATTACTCAAAGAGTAGCCAATTTAACATCAATGGATAATGTTGTTTTAAAATTTTTATTTAGAACTCATTATGGTTTAAATAATAAAGAATTATGGAATGTAATAAAAAAAAATAATTCTAAACTTGAGAATCTTTCAAAAAATTTAATTAAAACTGATTTTTTTCAAAATTATATAATAACAATAGAGGATTTAAATTATATTTTAAGTTTAATAAGTGAATTTAACTTCTTTGTTATTAAATCGTTCACTAAATTGTATAACTCTTTTTCTACCAATATAAATAAAATTACTGAATATATAGAACTGTTAAAAATTCATACTGATCATCGAATAATGTTTGCAGAGATAATAAATTCAAACCCAATCCTTAAAATGGATTATGATATGTGCATCGCCATTTTAAAAGAATTATTTTATTTAAAAAATAAAGAAATTGAAGACGATTTATATATTTACAATGAAGATTTCTTTCAAATTTTAGGCTTCTTAATAGGCAGAGATTATTTTAATGAAATATTCAAATATTATTGCATAGATATAGCTAAAAATAAAAATTTAACAATAATTTTATGGAAAATATTGAAAATCTTTGAAAATGATTCTAAATCTTTCATTTTAGAATATCAAGGAACTAAAATTCCATTGGTACAATTCATTGACGAAAAATTCAAAGATTTATCTTATAAAGTTGAAGATCACATCATTTCTATATTTCAGGAAAATTTGCTAAATGGTATTATTATTTTAGATGAAAAAAGGTTATTTAGTGAATTTTATAGAAATATGAAAGAAGGTTCAGTTATTATTGAAAACATCTTTTCAAAATTTGGTGATATTGATTTTAAATATCTATTAAATGCTGTTTTTTTAAAATTAGTCTCGAATAATCATTTTTTAAAGATACTTTCAGCAGTTGCTCCCCAAAATTACACACCTTTTTTACTTACTTTTGATAATATTCAAAATTATATTGATGAAATTTTAACTGAACTACAAAATAAAAAAAAGATTTACTGGACACGATATACTCGCAGCACTAGAATTGGGATTGCCTCTAAAGAATTTAAAGAATTAAAAAAATTAAGAAACTTCATTGAAGAGGGAGTTGATAGGCGATTAGTAAAAGATATGCCTCAAGATGATTATGAGAATAAATTCGATTATGTTTTAAGAAGGATGTGGGATGCCGTAATGGAAGCTAAGAGGACTGAGGATATAAATTATGAGATTTTAGAAAAAATTTATTATGAATCAGTAGAAATAAGAGATTACAATCAAAGGAAGATATTATTTGATTCATTAAAAAAATTTCTTGAATATAATAAATATCCTGGTGCGGAGAACTTAATTGAAGATTTTCTAAAACCCTTTCATATTATGATATATCAATTACTATCTGATGATGATGGAATACATAGAATAGAGAGTAGTGAAAAATATAGCCCATTAAATGAAATAAAACAACGATATGCTCGTAAAATTGAAGATAAAATGACAATGAATGTTGGGATTTCAATGGATAAGGATTTTAAAGATATCAATTTCTATCAAATTTTTGAAAAATATTTAGAAACTGCTTCTTTCGAGGATTTATTATTACCTGAATTTGAAATATTTTCTGAATTAAAATCAAAAATCGCAAAACAAGAAAAAGGAAATCCTAAAGTAAAAAGTATAGTTGAATTATCTTTTGGAGAAACAGGCACAAGTAATTATTTGAAGAAAGAGATGTCTGGAATAACTAATTTGAAAGAATTAAGTGATAAAATTTCCCAAAAGCTTACTTTAAAAACAGATTGGAATAGAGAGTTATATAAGAAAAATATTATGAATATTGAAGCATTATTGGGCGAATATATAAAAAAATTATCTGATTTTTGGGAAGTCCAATTAACAAAAAAAATGAGAGATGAGATCCCATTATTGGAAAAATTATTTATTAAAAGGAAAGAAATGTCTCGTAGAATCTTTCATTACTTATTATATATAAAGCTGGTAATTTCTAGAGAGTTATTTTTAACAGACTTAACATCCAGTAAAGAAAAAGCAGACAAAATTTGGGAAAAATTACAGTCTTTTTTTGGAACAGAGTTATTTTCTAAATTAAAAAAAGATCTTGATTTTGAAGAATTGATTATTCGAACTATACAATTAATAGAAACTTTTATGGAATATCCAATATATCGGATGGTTAAAAAAGCGGAATATCAATTAGATATTACTAAACTCGAAAAACATTTTCAATATAGATTTTATGAACATTATAGGAGATTCTTCGACTATAAAATAACAAAGGAATCAGAAGTGCAAGATAATAGAATGGATTTACTATTAAAGAACTACCCTATTGAGATTAAAATGAGAGAAAAAAAAGATAAAAACTGGAAAGAATTTATTGATCAATGGCTTGGACAAATATCTCAATATTGTACTACTCGAAATGCGGATGTAGGGCTTTTAATTATTTATGATAATGTAAATTATTATGATCCTGATAAATTCTTAATTGATTTTTTTGATTTTAAGGAGGGTTATGTCTTGAATGAAGAAGAGAGAGAAGATATTAAAAAACCAAAAATTATTGTTATCAGAGTTCCTAATTTTGTAGTTACACCAAGAAAAAAGAAAAAAAAAGAATAATATAGCTTTCATTAATCCATTGACTGTAATTTTATAATAAATCTTATTAATTTGCACTAAAGAAGACACAATTGCTTAAGAAACCAAGTATCGGGAAAAACGGGGAAAGATCTGCTTATTTATTAAAACTTTTTGCTTTAAAATAACTTTAAATATAATTTCTTTATCATATTATGAAAATAAAAAATCAAAAATTAGTAATCAAATAATAGAAATCAAGATAAATAATCAGAAAATAACCTGCATGTTTATATTGAAATACAATTTAATCCTATACCAATTTTATACTTTTCTGACTTTCCTAATTCATCTTCTTTACCTAACTGAACACATTTTTCTCATTTATTCTTGCAAAGTGAGAACTTTTTCTCATTTATTTCTGAAAATTTTCTCATTTATTTCTGAAAACAAAGATTTAAAATTAGCATAAGCTATTAAAAAATTAAGGCTTTAAGTCTCATTTATTATCGAAAGTTACAATTATAACCAAAATAGCTAAAAAAATATATTCCTTTTTACTATCCAAACTCTTCTATAATATTATAAATCTCTTCTATAAGATTATCTCTTTTAATGGTTTTTTGCTCTTCAGTCTTCATATTTCTAATAGTAACTTCCTTTTCGTTCATTTCTTTCGGTCCTATTATTAATGTGATTAATACACCGAGTTCATTTGCTCTACTTAATTGGTTTTTTAAGTTTTTGAATCGGTAATCAATTAAGCATGGAAAATCTTCATTGCGAACAATTCTAGCTATTTTGAAGGTATAACTAGAAACTTCTTCATTAATAGATGCGATATAAATTGTGTCAGTATAATCTTTTTCTCGAATTTCTTCTGGAATTAAGTTGTAAGTTTTTAAAAATAAAGAAAGTGTATAAACTCCCATACCAAATCCTGTACCAGTTATTATATCATCTGAGAACAAGGATAAAAGGTCATCATACCTTCCGCCTCCAAAGATTGAACGAATATTTTCTTTTCCAGTATCAAATACTTCGTAAATTATTCCTGTATAATAATCCAGTCCTCTTACTGTCCCAGAAGAAAAATTACAATAATTTGAAAGATTTGCTTCTTTTAATAGTCTGGTAAAATTAGTTATTTCTAGATATCCTTCAGATTTATAAAATTCTTCTGGGATATTATCAAATTTCCTTAATAATTCATCAACACTTTTGGCATCTTTTAATTTAAAAATTCCTTGGATGATTATCTCATCTTGAAATGTATCAATTAAGTATTTTTCAAATTCTCCCTCATCCATTTTATCTGACTTATCTAAAGCCTTATAAACTAAAGGAATCTTATTTTTGTCTATTTCAAGCAAATAATTACTAATTGAATCCATGAATCGTCTACTATTATAATAAATCTGAAATTGTTCTGCTGTAGCTCCAAATTCAGTAAATATATCCACAACTATGTTAAATATTTCGAGATCCGCATAAAGGCTTTCCTCACCTAAGATATCAACGTTCGGTTGAAAAAAGGCCCGTCGGCGCCCACGTTGGGGGCGTTCGTATCTAAAGCAAGTTGGAACAGAAAACCAACGGATAGGTTTTTTTAATTCTTGACTTTTTTTTGCAACCATCCTAGCTAAGGACGGTGTAAGTTCTGGTATCAAAATAAGTCTTTCTCCTTCTTGTTTCTCAACAATAAATGATTGTTCATTAACTAATTCATCCGAAGATTTCGCTGCAAAAATTTCAACAGGTTCTATTTGTGGGGTCATATATTCTTCATAGCCATATCTTTCTACTACATCCCTTATCGTTTCAATTATCCAATTTACTTCTCTTAAATCACCGGGGTAATAATCGTCCATACCTCTAATGGGTTCTTTCGAAAACTTCTTTGACATCAAATCACTTGATTTATTTTAATTACAAACTAAATTCTAAAAAGAAGGTTAACAAATATTTTTTTCCATTCAATAACAAGGTTTTAATTTATTATCTGTAAATATTTTATATTTGAAATGAAATTTTAAGATGATTTAACTAAATTTTTAGTGATATGTAAATTTTTTATTTGCAAAATTTATTAAAAAATAAGATAAAGAATCTATAATAATTTCTTAAATTGAATATTTTTTCATTATATCGCTATAACTTAACTGTTGGTCTTTTCTATTACCAAAATTGAGTTTTAATTCTATTTTTGCGGAATTTGCTATTTCCTTTAATTCATTAAATGCACTTAGACTATAGGGGCCCTTTTTAGCCAACCTAATAGCATAAAAAAAATTTTCTTTTAAAGAATCTTCAAAATCGAAAATTTTCAAGAAGGTATTGACATCAATTAATTTGATATTCTCTTTATACGGCACATCTAAGGGAATTGAATAATTTTTTGGTTTATCAATAAGCATAACAATTAATAAAAGCATATCTTCACTATGATAACCCTTATACATTTTAGGATATAATCGAGCAAGATTAGTTGAGAATAAGTAATCAATATTTATAATTAATTTATTAAAAACTTTTTTTCCTATAGATTTTGGATATATTATGGAATTATCAATTCTAGAAAGTCCAGCATTTATAGATGGTGTTATTTCATAGAATGCAAAAATATCAGTGTTATTAAAGTTTAACATGAAATAATATTCAATTATCTGATGAATTTTCTTTCCAATATCTACAATATTATCACTCAGAGAAAACTCATTTAACCAATTATTATAATTTATGCATTTTGTTTCTAGATATTTTTTTACTCTTCTTCGAATTACGCTTGGTCTAATATTAATCCCTAATATATCTCTAATTTCATTACTTACAGCAGGATAACTCCCTAATTCTTCAAATAAAGATTTCCAATCAGAAACATCAGAATCTGTATAGATCGTGGAATGATGGATATAGTATTTGTCATACCAGCAATTAAAATCTTTTCCCATTAGCCTACCGAAATGCTTCTTAATAGCTTTAACATCATGACCAGTTAATTCTGAAACCTTTCCAATAGAACCCTCTTTTTCATATATAGTTTTCCAACCGATTATTTCTTTTTCTGTAAATGGTTTTTCTGAAAATTTTTTCTTCCAAATTTCATATTCCTTTCCTAAAATTGATCTCAACCCATTTCTGATTGTAGAATGATCAGGAGCACCATCAATTAACTCCTTAACTAAATGTTCTTTTACACCTTTTAAACTTCCTAATTTTTCATATAATTTTTTCCAATAAATATAATCTTCTTCATTATATTTGTAAGGTTCAGTTTTATGATATCTTTCTAGCCATTTATTATAATTTCCTCCTAAGATAAGCTTAAAGTATTTTTTTAGATACTCCCTAATTGTCTTCTCAAATGGTCCATTTGGATCGACATTCTCTTTAATAAAAATCTCAACTTTTTTAAAAGAATGCAATGATTCATAAAGTTGCTTCCATAAACGAGCATCTTCCCATGAATATTTACCAGATAATTGATATTTTTTAACCCAGTTTTCATAATTATGAGTAAGAAGATCTTTTAGTCTTCGCCTAACTGTAAAATCTGAGACAACTTTCCCAGTCTGTTCTCTAAATTTTTTGACAACTTTAGAAAAATTACCATAGCTTTCAAATAAAATTTTCCAATATTTAACATCTTCTTCACAGAATTTACGAATAGGAAAAACACCAATTTCGTTTAGTTTTAGATATGTTGCTTTTAAATTATTAAACTGGACATTTTCATCATATAAAGAATTATATTTACAATTATTGCGGTCTATTCTTGAATCTCTAGACATAAAGGGTTTATCATATTTTTCATCATTATTCTGATTTTCGCTAACATATTTAAATTCCTCTGATATTTCACAAGGATATCTCTGAATTGTAAACCTATCACATGAAAGATCGTTATTCCTAACAGCCTTAAAATTATTTGGATTTTTTGAACCTACATACTCCATATAATTAGTTTTATCTTTAATTCCATCCCTTTTCTTTTCAATCATAATAATACATCATGTAATTATATCTAATAATTGTTAGTTCTTTCCAATTTAGTGATTTTTTAAAATTTCATTCCTATTTGTTATTAGATTTATGATTTTCCTTTATTTAATTGAAATAGTGTAATAAATTGAAATAAATTTCATTTTCACATCGTTGATGGATGAAATTGAAATTATCAAACCTATAGATAACCTTTAAATGGAAGCGGTAATTTTCCTAATTACTAAGTTATCCATCCTTCTTAAATATCTATTATGTTTTTGTATTTATAAATATATAATTTTTCTATGCAAAAGTAGATTTTAAATTGATTTTGTATCTAAAAAAATTGGTTCTCTTTGCCAAATTATTCACTTTTTTAAAAAAATAAAGAAAAATTATTTTTTTAATATTTTATAATTAAACAATTATTATTTTTTGCAAACCACATTAGGCTTTATGTACACTATTGATTCTCTTATAATTAATAAATCATATTTTTAGTAAAATTATTTTTCTATTCATTCATTTAGTAATTTTTTTTTAGTAAAAATTTAAATTTTTAAAATTGTTTTAAAATTAATTTTGATTTTAAATTAATGCTTAATCTTTGAAAATATATTAATGATTTAGTGGTATTATTAGACCTTTCTTATCTACATTTATAAATTTAATATCTATTATTATTTATATAGATTTAAAATCCTATACAAATCAGTTAATTTTTACCAAATGTGAGTACACTGAATGACTAAGAATGCTATAACTAATCGTGAACTTAAAATTATTTTTGATCTTTTTTTTAAAAAATTCAATATATTGTTTGCTGAATTTATTGAAATGGAGCAGTCTCCACAAAAAAAGGAAAAGATAACTAGAGAATTCTATCAATATTTAATAAATAAACATGAAGAATTAAGATCAAGTTTCAATTTTTCATCAAATTTTGTACAATTTTTAAAAGAATATCATGAAGTCCTAGAACGATCTAAAGATATATTTGAAAATTTCATGATTTTAACAGAGAAATATAATATTTATTCAAAACTACCAGCAAATTTAGAACGACTTTTTGGAATATTTAGATTAGTATCTAATAGGAGTACATATTTCCGTTATTATAATATTTTGAATATATTTCAACAGAATGTTGATTCTTTTTTTACAAGATCACAATTAGAAGATAAACTTTCTCACTTACTTGGAGACTCTACTAAAAATCTAAAGACTGATTTGTATAAATTAAAAGTTTACGGATTAATAAGAAGAAATGGTATAAGGTATCATTTAACAAAATTTGGTACAACTTTTTTCGCAGCTATATTACGATTAGAACAAGATTTACAACCCGATCTTCTAGAACAGATATCACGTGCTATTCTGATGCATGCTGTTTATGAGGAAAAAGGATTAGATATTAGGTCTTATCAACACGTTCAACAACTGGGATTTTTGATACAAGGAATAGTAAGAGATAGTATAGAGAAAGAAGAAGTTTTAGATTGGTTGGATTATATAGATAAATTTGATCAAATTATTAAAGAATTTGATATTATTACAGAAAAGTATGAAGACCAACCACATATTCAGCAAATTCTTCTCAAGACCAAATCAAAACTTTCATATGAATTTTCAAGATTTCATGAAGCTTCAAAATTCTTGATGAAACAAAATTTATCTTTAATAGAACGAGGTTTCTATTCAAAAAGAATGAAATCTTGTTTAAATCTTTTTAAAGGTAATAATTGGATGCAGTTAGAAAATTTTTTTGATCATTTTGCTTCTACTTCGATACTGCCTGCTTCATCATCAGAGATGATTCAAGTTTTAGGTGAAAATGATTCTGAGAATAAAGAACCTCCTGAAAATTATGAAAATTCAATCCAAACCCAAAATTTATCATTGTTAGAAGCTTCAGAAACTATTGAAAAGTTTATTCCTTCCTATAAAATTTTCGCGAAAAGAATTTATAAGTTGGAAAAAGGTCAAGTTTATTTATCAAATATTATTAAAGATTGGAATTTAAATTGGAATACCACAGGAGATCTCGTCTCTTGTATCCCAACAATTATCGATAAATATAAAATCAATTGTATTCCCTTGCGAAAATCAAAAGAATTGAAAAATTTTAAGATAAAAGAAAGTATTATATATCTTCAGAAGGGTGAAATGTAAAATTAATAATTTTAATAATGAAGTAATTGGAGAGGATTTAAAATTTATTATTAGATGTTTAATCTTCAGTGGAGGTAAAGGAATCCCTATCGCAATTTTTGCTAATATTTTTGGATCAGATAATATAACACTTCTAGAGGAAGCAAGAAAATTATTAATTAATCTTGGAATTGAGTTAAGAGAAAATGCAATTCAAAATATAGCCTACATCGTTCCTAGTAATGATTTTTTCATTCAATTGAATAATTACAATTTAACTAAGAAATTTCAAGTTCTTACAAAGAATCAAAAAGAAATTTTATCGAGAATATTATCAATTTTCATTTCTGAAGGGAAAGATCACCCGATTTCCAAAGAAAAAATAAGAATTGAATTAAAAGATAAATATGGGATTGAATATTCAAATAGAGATTTAGAAAGTTTAGAGAAATTAGGTTTTATAAGAATACAAGGAAAAAAGTTTCTAGATATAGGATGGCGATTACAAAACAGTCCTGAACTAAAAGCTTTTACAGAATTTTTTATAAAAAACATTGAAGAAGTTGAGAGTGAATTAAAAAATGAAAAAGGTGAGATAAATCAAACAGATAATTAAAAGAGTAATAATAAAGAATTTTAGACTTTTTGATGAAAGTCCAAGAGATTTTGAATTTGGAGGAGGATTTACACAAGTTATAGCAAATAATGGAAAGGGGAAAACTTCTTTATGGTTAGCTATAAAAATTGGATTAACAGGAGATATACCCAGAGAAATGGGGGTAAGATCTGAAAATGGAGTGATCCATTATCCACAAACAGAAGAAAATATTGATTCTGATGAATTGCAGAAAAACCTAAATGCTGAAATTAAAATTATACTTAATAATGAAAAGGAAGATGGAGTAAGACCATTCTATATTATTGATAATGAGATGGATGAGATAAATATCAGAACAATAATCAATCCATCTGGTGCCGTCAAATACTTTGTAAATGGTCGTAATTGGAAAAAGAAAGCATTAAGAGAAGCATTAAGCAATTGTTCAATAAATCCTGACAATCCTTTCCTATTTTTGGAGCAAAACAAAACAATTTCCTTATTAGAAAGAGGTCCAATTGGTCTTTTAGAAGCTTTAGAGGATATTTTAGACATTAAAGAAATTAGAGATAATTTGGATAATGCACAAGAATCATATTATGATTCACAAAAGTCATATGATCAGTTATATGGAGAAATGAACAAATTAAAATTAGAGGTTGATAATTTAAAGAAAGAATATGATAAAGATAAAAAGTTTCAAGAATTAAATCTAAAAATTAAACAATTACAAGATGAAGTAGTTTCAAGTCAGTATAAAAATATATGTCGTGAAGTTAGAGAAAATGAAAAATCAATTGAAGAGACTACTTATAAGTTCAATAAAATAAAAATTAAAAACAAAGAATTATCAGAATCATTAGACCTGCTTCTTAATTCTTTACAACAGATGGAAAATCATAATATAGAACTTAGGAACAATGAAAAGGAATTTAATAAACAATTATTTAAAATAGAAAATAATTTGGAAAGAGAAACAAAATCGTTTAGAGATTATTCCAAACAACTAGAAGAGATCAACAGATTAAAAAAGATTGACCCAGAACAAATAATAAGAAAAAAAGAAAATCTTGAAGAACAATATCTCACATTAAACACTAAAATAGAAAAAAAAAAGGATTTAATGAAATCTTTTGATAGGGATTTAAAAATATTAGAAAAGGGGAAATCCATTGGTCCTGAAGAGTCACAAAAATTCTTAAAGATATTAGAAAAAAAAGGAATTAAATCAGATTTACTAATTAATGCATTATCATTAAATAAAGCAATTAACTTGACTTTGCCTCAATCTGAAGATATAAGGATGTTTGAATCAAATATCAATACTTTTAGATGGACTATAGTAGTATATGGAACTCAAGATGAATTTCAAGAAGCAATAGATCTAGCCAAAAATAACCATTTTAATGATTTTTTAATACATCAAGATATTCAAAAAGTAGGGTATCAAAGCAACTTACAATTTCATAATATTTCGTTTAAAACCAAGTCTTATTCAGTAATGAAATTCCTTGAAAATGTTATTAATGATTTTAACAATCAGGATATTAAGTTAGATGAAGGTATTATAAATTATCATAATTCTGTAAAATATTTTTTGTTGAATCCGCTGACATTAACTATAAATCGTGAAGATCTCATAAACCGACTAAAAATTAATAAAAAGACATGCAGGAATGAAATTAATGAATTGACTAAAGAATTTAAGGGAATAAAACGTACAATTGAGGATATTTCAAAACAAATCAATCAATTAGAAGCAATAAAGGAAGAATCCAATCTAAAATTGAAGATCAGTGATTCCTTAAAACTTCAGAAAGAATTAGATGAACAGATTAAAACGTTACAATTAGAAATATCAAATTTAAAGGGTGAAATAGATAAAAGTGATAAAATCATAAAAAACCTTACAGAGGAAAAAGCAAAAAAAGAACTACTATTAGAGCAAAATTCTGAGTTAGTTAAAAGTTTTTTTAATAAATTAAATCAATTTCAAAAAGATTTCACTAATCTAAATAATAAAAAAGAACAACTTGAAAAAGAGAAAAAAGACCTTATTTTGAAATTTTTAGAACCAAGAGAAATTAATATACTAAAGGAGTTTTTGAGTGAATTAAATATAGAATTAAAAGAAATAGGAATAATTAATTATGATGCAGTTAAAGAATATGAGCTAAAAAATGATGCATATCATACGATATTAAAGAAACTACTTAAAGCAGATGAAGATTTAAACAATAAAATTATTTATTTGAAAAAATACCAAATTGAATTCAAAGAATTTATAGAAAAAATACTAAAAGATATTCAAAAAAATTTTTCTAAAATTCTGAGAGGGATAGACTATGATGGAAAGGTCTTAAGAAAATTATATCGTTTTGAAGATCGCAAAAGAGTATTAAAGGTTATTGAAGAAACACCCGATATTATAATGGATAATGACACATTTTATGGTATTGATATTAGAATGAAGAAGCCGGGAGATAAGAACTTTTTAAAGTTTTTTAATTCAAAAGGTAAGGTCTCATCAAGACATTCGGGAGGTCAGAAAGCTTTAATAATGCTAGCGTATTTATTAGCCATCCAAAAGACTTTAAAAATCTCAACGAATTTTTATGTATTAGATGAACCTACCCCTACATTGGATCCTTTAAACAATTCTTTTATTTTAAAACTATTTAGTGAAATGGACGTTCAAATAATTTTATTAACTCCCAATCCAATTCCACCCGAATTTTTTGATGAGATAATAGCAATAATAGACAAAAAGATCAGTAAAATATCTTCTGAGTTATACAATAAATTGTTGCTTTCAGAAGAGGAAGATATAGATTATTATTTAATGATAAAAAGAAACGGTGATTCAATTTAATTAATGATGGTTATTCTAATTTAGAAATTTGTAAATGTAAAATTAAAAATTCTATTTTTCAAAAATATAAAAAAAAAGATATTATTAAAGAAAATGATTTTGTTTGGGTAAGGATTCTTGATATTAGAGGATATTTCTGCGAAGAGTGTAAAAATTTTATTAAAATTAAATCTCAATTTTTAATTAGTGAAGAAGTTTATTTCAATACAATACCAGATTATTTTGATCTTAAAGATTTAGATATAAATCTTAACAGTCTTTTAAAGAAATTTTTTAAACACGAATCTATAAAGTATCAAACAATTATATATCTATTCAAAGAGGATTATATAAAAGTTCTTCAATTTCTTTGGAAGAATGGAATTATTACAATACATAGAAAAAAAATTAATCCTAAATTGACTCAACCTTTTGAAATAGCCAATAATCTTACAAACAATTTTCAAGGTCATCTCATTAGAAAAGGTATGAAAAATACAAAAATCTTATTGACTAAGAAGGGACTGGAGTATATCAAAAAAATAATGGGGTGGGATTATAAACAAAATATAGGGCTATTATATGATAAATTAATAGATTCAATAAAAAATAAAATCTCAAGAATAAATGATCTAGATTTGATGAAGAAGGATTTTAGAATTAATGAAGTTATAAAAAAATTTGAAAGAATCCATTTAATTGATAAGAAGTATATTAGATTTGGAAATAAAAGAATTAATTTGTTTAAGAATTATGACATAATTTCTTCATTAATCGATCTTTTATTATTAATTACTAAAAAAATCCATTTGAAGGAGATCATTTTTTTAAAGGATTTAATGAATGATATCCAAACATTAATTCCTCAAACCAGAGAATATTTAAAATCAATATTAAATTATAATTTAATCTTATATAACATCTTTCCAGAACCGTTAAGAATTGAAAAAAGGGACGAAATAATATATTTTGAATTACAGTCTTTTATTCTAAACATATTAGAGCCAGAATTAAAAAATTTTATTTTTACAAAATTAATTGAAAATGAACAAATTGAAAAAATATGGTTTAATAGAATTCCAAAAAATGTAAGAAAGAGCATTAAATTCAATTATATAAGTAATCAATCTAAAATTAATAGATTATCAAAAAATCTCATTGAATTGAATTATGAAAAGATTGTGAATAACCATATGATTATGGAATTATTATCATATTCTTATTTTGGAGCAATATCAAAAATCATTGGTAAACAAACTAACTGGGATGATATATTTCAAAAATACTTCTCAAATTTTAAGAATTCTAATGAATTTACAGAAAGATTTAAGGATGTAAATCTTCTTAGAATAATGATTGCTCATAAAAAGAGTAAAAATTCAGATATTATCAAATTATTAAAATCTTATGGGTTAAATCTCTCTGACATATTAGGAAAAATATATGATTATTATTACCCTATTAAAACCTCCAAAAATCTTCCATAGAAATGAGATTTTTGGTATATAGTCATCTAATTAGAAGACTTTAAAATTTAATCATAAAATGGTTTTTTTAAGTTCTTGACTTTTTTTCGCAACCATTCGAGCTAAGGAGGGCGTTAGCTCGGGGATTAATAAAAGTCTCTCTCCTTTTTTTTTTTCTATAATAAATGATTGTTCATTAATTAATTCATCAGAAGACTTAGCAGCAAAAATTTCAATTGGTTCTAATTGTGGAGTTTCATATTCTTCATAACCATATCTCTCTGCAACATCTCTTATTGTATCAATAATCCAATTTTCTATTCTTAAATCTGAAGGATAATAGTCCTTCATTCCTTTGAGTGGCTCTTTTGAAAATTTCTTGGGCATTAAATCACTTGTATTTTTTTAAAACTATAATTACAATTAAATAAGAATGAAAACAAATATTATTTTCTATTTTTATATTAAAGTATGATAATAATAGAAGTTATTTTATTCATTACATCAATGAAAAGGATTTTAATTTTTATTTTTTTTAAGGAGGAAATGATATCTCTTTTATTTTAACCATCATTTATATTTAAATAATCAAATGCTCTTGATTTAATACAAATGGGATATTTTAGCAAGAGGAAAAAATTATTAAAAAAAATAGAGTTGTTATAATTATTATGACAGATATCAAATATGTTAATCCTGGTACTCCTGTTGCAGGTCCTTATACTCCGGGAGTGCTAGCTGGAAATATTTTATTTATATCCGGTCAAGGTCCTAAACAAGCAACAAAAACTATAGAAGATCAAACTTATTCTGCTTTGGAAAAGATAAAATCAATCTTAGAAAACACGGGAGGAAAAATAAAAAATGTAGTAAATATCACCGTTTTTTTAAGGGATATTAAAGATTTTGCCAAAATGAATAAAATATATAAGAAATTTTTTGATGATAACAAAATATCTGGAAACTATCCTACAAGGACTACAGTTGAAGTCTCCAATTTACCAATAGCTAGCATGTTAATTGAAATTAATGCTATAGCTATGTTATAACTAAAATTTTCTAATTTTTTTTAATTCTTATTTATTATATTCAACAATTATATTTTTCTTATTTCTTTTATGTAATTAAGTGTAATTTTAATTTTTAGCTAAAATGTTTTATTTAATGATTTAACTAAAATAAAGGAGAGATTTGTTTGTCCAATAACCAAATTTTTAAAGAAATGACTGAAGCTATAGTCGATTTGGATGAAGATAAAGCAATTGAATTAGCAAAAAAAGCAATAAAAGAAAAACTGAATTTACTTAAAGTTATTGAACAAGGTTTTGCAGCTGGAATACGAAAAGTTGGAGAATTATGGGAAGAAGGTGAATACTTTTTACCAGAATTAATGCTAGGGGCACAAATCATGCAGAATTGTTTGGATATTCTCATTCCTCATCTTCAGAGCGGGAAAGATAAATTATCATTAGGTACGGTTGTAATTGCAACAATAGAAGGTGATATTCATTCTATAGGAAAGACTATTGTTAGTACGATGCTTAGAGCATATGGATTTGAGGTTTATGATTTAGGGGCAGATGTGCCTGCAGAGAAAATTATTGATGTGGCAATTGAAAAAGATGCTGATGTTATTGGAATTTCTGCACTTTTAACAACTACTATGATTGGCCAGAAAAAAATAATTGATATTTTAAAGGAGAAAAAATTGACTAATCGATTTAAAGTTATTCTTGGGGGAGCACCTGTTACAAATTCTTGGGTTGAAGAATGTGATGCCGATGGTTTTGCTGGCAACGCAGTGGAAGCTGTTAAACTAGTTAAATCACTACTAGAAAAATAAATTTGGAGAGTGGATATTAGTTTTGACATTTCAAAATTGGCTAGATGATGATTCGAAGATTATCCTGTTTGATGGGGCTATGGGTAGTGAATTAATTAAACGAGGTTTGGAACCAGGAAAAGTTCCAGATATGTTAAATATCGAAAAATCAGATACTATTGTTGAAATTCATAAGTCTTACTATGATGCAGGTTCAGATATGTGCCAAACAAATACTTTTGGTGCAACACCATTAAACTTGAAGCGTCACGACCTTGAAGATCGAATTAAAGAAATAATTGAGAATGCTTTAGATAATATAAAAAAAACTTGCCCTCCTGGTCGTCTCATTGTTGGAGATATTGGACCAACTGGAGAATTTAGACCTCCTGTGGGGAATGCTTCGAGTGAAGATTGGTATTTAAGTTTTTCTGCTCAAGCAAAATTATTAGAAAATGGGATTGATCTTTGGCATATTGAAACTATTTCTGATATTGAAGAAATGTTAACGGCAGTAAGAGCGATAAAAGATATTTCTAATAAGTCTATTATTGCTTCAATAACCTACAATAAAACTAAAAGAGGATTTTTTACAATTATGGGAGATTCATTGGAGAAGTGTATTAGATTATTGGAGAATGAAAATGTAGATGTTATTGGAACAAATTGTACATTAGGTTCAAATGAAATGCTTGAATTATTAAAACAAGCTATTGAACTAACTAATAAACCCCTTTCAGTTAAACCAAATGCCGGAAAACCAAGATTGGAAGGTCTTACAACTTCATATGAACAACCTATAGAAGATTTTGTTAAAGATATTCATGAAATGATAAAGTTAGGCGCGAAAATTGTCGGAGGGTGTTGTGGTACATCTCCGAAAACTATATATGAGATTCGTAAAATAATAGATTCACTTTAATGGAGGATTTATATATGACTATAATTAGACCAAAAATTCAAATATTAGATAAAGAACATAAGAAATTAATTCTTGAAGAAGCGAAATCAATATTAGAAACTCAAGGTATCTTCATTGAAAACAAAGAAGCAACCGATATTTTTAATCAACATGGCTTAAATCATAAAGATTTGCGTTATTATATACCATCAGATTTGGTAGATAAATGTTTGGGTTCAGTTCCCAATAAAATCACTCTATTTGATCGGGAAGGGAATGAACACATTACTTTAGAAGAGGATCAGGTCCACTTTGATCCCGGGTCTGCTGCTATTTTCATACTTGATGAAAACACGGGAGAAATAAGAGAGGGTTTGTCAAAAGATTTTATACAATTTTCTAAGATAGTAGAACAATTGAAGTATATAGAAGCTCAAAGTACAGCATTAATATACCAAGACGTGCCAAAAGATGCCCAAGATTGGCATAGATTATATTTAGCATTATCAAATTGTTATAAACCTATAGTAACAGGAACATTTCGGAAGGAAAGCTTCTCAATCATGCGTGAAATCCTTCTAGCTTGCAGGAATTCTGAAGATGATCTTGCCCAGAAACCCTTAGCAATATTTGATGCGTGTCCCAGTCCTCCTTTAAAATGGTCAGACCTGACAACTCAATCATTAATAGACGCTGCTAAAAGTATGATCCCCTCTGAATTTGTATCAATGCCATTAGCTGGCGCAAATGCTCCAATAACCTTAATTGGATCAATTACTCAACATTGTGCTGAATGTCTTGCGGGAGTTGTTATTGTTCAATTAACAAAACGAGGTGCTCCGTTAATATGGGGTGGTTCTCCAGCAGTATTTGATATGAAACAAGGAACTACACCAATGGGCGCAATAGAAACAATGATGATTAATCTAGGTGATATTGAAATTGGAAAATTTTTGAATTTACCTACACACGCATATATGTCTTTAAGTGATTCAAAGATCCCTGATAGTCAAGCTGGTCTTGAAGCTGGAATGGGGGCATTATTAGCTGGTTTAGGGGGAATTAATATGGTTTCAGGTCCAGGTATGCTTGACTTTGAATCAACTCAAAGTATTGAAAAATTAATAATTGATAATGAAATAATAGGAATGGTTAAAAGACTTTTAGAAGGTATTGAGGATTATGGAACTCCATATGCTTCAGAAATTTTGAAGGATTATGGAGATAAGGAAGAATTATTATCCCATCCTTCTACTCTAAAATATTTTAGAAAAGAATTATTCTTTCCGAGCATTATTATAGATAGAATGACTCGAGATTCATGGAAAGCATTAGGCTCAAAATCCGCTAGAAAAAGAGCAAAAGAATTAGCTTCAAAAATGTTAGATAAATCCCCTATAAAACCTATTGATGCATCACTTCAAAAAGAATTGGATAAAATTGCTAGAACTCATTTAATGTAGTTTTTATTAGTTTATCTTTTTTATAAAATATTATTTTAAGATATTGAAGATGTCGGGTAAAACTATAGCAGAAAAGATTTTATCAGAACACAATCTTTCAGAAAGTGATATTAAACCTGGTAATATTATAAATGCAAAGCTTGATCTGGTAATGAGCCATTTTGGTACAGCAAAAGTTGCTTTAGATTTTAATAAGATAAAGCCCGCAAGGAAGAGAAAAGTTTTTGACCCTAATAAAATTGTTATATTATTTGATCATTATAATCCTGCTCCAACCGAAAGATGGGCTATGATACATGATATGATTCGTAAATTTGTCAAAAAGCAGGGAATCACCAACTTTTACGATATCAGAGAAGGTATTTGTCATCAAGTTTTGCCTGAAAAAGGACATATAAAACCTGGAATGCTAATAGTAGGTGGAGATAGCCATACAACCACATATGGTGCATTCAACGCAGCAAGTTGCGGTGTGGGAAATACAGATCTATTTTATGCCTATGTAAAGGGAGAATTATGGTTTAAGATACCTCATACTATTAAATTTAATATCACTGGTAAGCTACCCTATAATGTTATGAGCAAAGATATCATTATAAAAATAGCAGGAGATTATACTGCTGAAGTTGCCAGATATAAATCAATAGAATTCGCTGGAGAAACCATGGAATATTTGAGCATTGCATCAAGAATGACCATGTCTAACTTTGCACTTGAATTAGGGGCGAAATTTGCATTTGGTATTCCAGATCAAAAAGTAATAGATTGGATAAAAGAAAGAACAAATGAATCTTTTAAATTAATTAAGCCTGATCCTGATGCTGTTTATGATAATATATATAAACTAGATATATCTGAATTAGAGCCGCAAGTTTCATGTCCACATACAGTAGATAATGTAAAACCTGTTACAGAAGTAAAAGGACTTAAGATCAATCAAGCTTTTTTAGGTTCATGTACAAATGGAAGATTAGAAGATCTTGAAATTGCTGCAAAAATATTAGAAGGGAAGAAAATACACCCAGATGTTCGCATGATAGTTACCCCTGCTTCTCAAGAGATTTGGTTAAAAGCAGCTAAATCCGGAATATCAGAAGTGTTAATTAATGCTGGAGCTATAATTACAAACCCCAATTGTGGAGCCTGCTTTGGAGCACATGGAGGTGTACTTGCTCCTGGGGAGAGATGTATTTCAAGTTCAAATCGAAATTTTAAAGGTCGCATGGGGAGCAATTCTTCTGAAATATATCTTGGATCTCCTGCTACTGTAGCAGCTTCAGCATTAACAGGTGAAATTATAGATCCTAGGAACTTTTAGTGGGTGATAAAGAAGATGGTAATGGATAAAAGTAAGAAAGTTAACGAATATAGAGATATTATTAAAGGAAAGATATGGCTTTTTCCAGATAATGTTGATACAGATGCTATCTCTCCAGGTCAATACTTAGATAATTTAAAAGCGACATTGGAACATACATGTGAAACAATCAATGAAAAATTTCCTAGTGAAGTTAAAGATGGGGATATTATTGTAGCAGGAAAGAATTTTGGCTGTGGTTCAAGTCGAGAAACGGCCCCTACAATCCTTCGGGAAAAAGGTATTGTTGCTATTGTAGCAGAGTCATTTGCAAGAATATTTTATAGGTCATCTTGTGCACGTGGACTCCCTCTTTTGGAAATTGAGGGAATTTCAAAGCATTTTAACTTAGGAGATGAAATTGAAATAAATTTTCCAGAAGCAATAGTTTCAAATTTAACTACTGGGAAAAAATATGTTGGCAAAAAAATTCATCCGATACTCTTAAAACTTCTTAAAGCTGGAGGATTAGAAAAACAACTCCTAAAGGAGTTGAAGAATTAAAGAAATTACTTGAAAATTTTAGCTAAATAAGACCCATCGTTTTCCATATGCAAAATCTCACAAGACCAATCTAAATTATTAGCAGAATTCTTTAATGTTTGAGGGTCAATGTGCAAAATTTGAAATTTTTCTCCTAAAATATCTTTATATTCTATTTGAAGTCTAATTTCTCCAAAATAACGTCCTCGTTTAATGTTTTCTTCTTGATACGTCAAATGAATTGGTTTTTTTGTCAATCGGACATCAATAGAGTCGAACAATATTAATCCCCTGGGATTTAATAGATCTTTACAATAAATAAGGAATTTTGTAAGCCCAGATAAATTCTCTACAAATCCTATTGATCTACCCATAAGAAGAATGGTATCAAATCTTTCTTCTTTTAATTCATAAATAGTAGAGCATTTTACGTTTTTTACCCCTCTTTTCCTCATAATTTCACATGCATAAGGAGAAATATCGATTGCTAAAACTTCCAATCCACACTTCTGAAGTGCTAAACTATGTGGACCAATGCCTGCTCCGATATCTAATACTCTTCCTTGACATAATGCGAGTGCTTGTCTTTCGATTGATGTGAAGTTATTTTCACTTCTGAAATAAAAAAGGAGTGAAGTTTCCTCCTTTAATCCATCATCTCGATGAAAAATGATTTTCGCATATTTATTTCCTTCAAAGAATTCTTTAAGAGCTAAACCAAAAGGTTCCATTGCTTTTCTATACATTACATAATTATTTTTGTCATTAATTTTAAATCTTTATAGTATACTTTTTTGTCTTTTTTATATTGTTTTCGAAATTCGAGAAAACCTTAAAATGTTATTGACTGAAATTTATAATTGTTAGAGTATTTTCTTACATTAATCAAATATTAAGTAAGTTGATAAATAATTCCCAAACTAATCGAGAATAAAGAAAAGAAATTCTCCCTTTTTTTAAATAAGGACAGATGTGGAGGCTGTTATGCTTGTATCGCAATTTGTCCTACGGGTATCTTAGAAATTAGTGATGAGCTCAATTATAGAATTGCTTACATCCCTAAAGTAAAGGAAGGAAAAGAAAAATATTGTGTTGGATGTCGTAGGTGTGAATATTGTTGTCCTGATTGGTGTATTTATGTTCTGGATGAGGAAGAAATACAAACGGAAAAAGCTAAAACATAATAAGGTGAGAAAAAAATGAGTATAAAGAATGGTAAAAGATATTTGCCAGAAGGTAAGTATGTAATGATGGGTAATGTTGCGATGTCAGAAGGTGCATTGGCTGCAGGTTTGAATTTTTTTGGAGGTTATCCTATAACACCTTCGACTGAAGTTATAGAACATCTTGCTAAACGGTTACCAGAAGTTGGAGGAGGTTGTATGCAAATGGAAGATGAAATAGCATCAATAAACGCAGTCATGGGCGCATCTTTAGCTGGTGCAAAAGCAATGACGGCTACTTCTGGACCAGGTCTTTCTTTAATGGTTGAAACAATTTCAATGGCAGCAAATCTTGAAATTCCTTTTGTCTTATGTGATGTTCAGCGCGTTGGTCCTGGTAGTCATGGACCTGTAACTGCACCACATCACAACGATTTAGGATTGATACGCTTTGCGGGTCACGGAGAATTTCAAGTTATTGCATTAGCTCCAATGAACTGCCAAGAGCTTTTTGATTTAACGATAAAAGCTTTCAATTTTGCTGAAACTTATCGATGTCCTGTATTTATTCTCTCTGATGCTTATTTAGGACATCTTCATGAGCCTGTTTATATTCCTCCAAAAGAAGAAATAATTAAGAGAGTTATTAATCGTGAATTACCTCAAGATTATACTAAAAAGTTCTCTTATAAGGATGGTAAAACTGGAGAATACGTTATCCCAAAACCTCCAATAATCGGTACAGATTATTTTCCCCTTATGTCTCTTCAGCTGCCTCATAATTCTGAAGGACTTCCAATATCTAATGCATTAGAATTTATGGAAACACTAATTGAAAAGATAAAGTCTAATATGGATAAAATTTCTATAACTGAGGAATATAAATTAGACGATGCGGATATAATTATCATCGCTTATGGTTTACCTGTAAGAACAAGTTATCGTGCAGTTGATATAGCCAGGAGAGAGGGAATTAAAGTTGGAATCTTTAGGTTAATAACAGTATGGCCGTTTCCTGATGAAAAAGTAAAGAAGGTAGTTAAAAATGCCAAAGCTATTATTATACCTGAATTAAACTATACAGGATTTATCGCTGAACAGGTAGAAAGAGTTAAGAAACTTGAAATCCCAATAATAAAAATTCCCAAAGTAGGTGTGTTTCATCATCCAGATGATATATTAAAAATTATTAAGGAGGTATCAAAATAATGTCAGGTTTAGGTCCACGATATCCAACAGAGAAACCAGATCATCCATATGTCCAATTCTCTATGGGAGGATATCTTTTTGGTAATTATAATTCCCTTTTTTGTGCAGGATGTGGGTATGGTATAATAGGTCATCTTTTTACCCGTGTATTTGAGGATGAAAAAATAGATCCTAAATTATTTCCATTAATTATAGGAATCGGTTGTTATACTCAATTAATAACATTAGTGCATCACGCTTCTCAAAAGGTTTTTGCACTTCATGGTCGAGCACCAGCATTAGCTACAGGTATGAAAATAGCAAATCCTAAATTAAAACCTATTATCTTCTCCGGCGATGGAGATTGCTTAGGAATTGGGGGAAATCACTTTATTCATATTTGCCGTAGAAATATCGATTGTGTTATCCTTATTTTTAATAATAGTATATATGGTATGACAGGTGGTCAAAGTGCTCCAACCACATTGTATGGAGCAGAAAGCACAACTACACCATATAAGATGTTTGAAAATAGAAGTGATGGTGTCAAATTAGCTTTAGCTGCAGGGGCATCATATATCGCAAGAATAACGGTAGCACATCCACGAACTTTTATGAAATACTTTAAAAAAGCTTTAAAACATAAAGGCACTTCTGTAATTGAAGTGATAACTCCTTGCGTAACATATTTTGGGAGGAGAAATTTGAATAATTTAGGCGCTGAAAATTTAGGATTAGAGGGTGAAAAAATGGATAATACCCTTAAAATGCTTGATTGGATAAGAAGAAATAGTGTTCGTGTGAATCAAGCAAAATTCATGACTGAAGAGGAATTGTTTAATAAATATATTATTGGTGAATTCAAATACGATCAAGATAAGCCAGAATATTCAGAAAAATACATAAAAATTCAAAAATTAGCTATGGAGGGAAAGTAAAAGTGAACCGATATGAAATTCGAATTTCAGGGTTTGGTGGACAAGGTGTGATTACATTAAGTAAGATGATAATAACAGCATGTTCACTATATGAAAATTTAGCAGCAACCCAAACCGAAGCATATAGCGCATCAGCGAGAGGAGGGGCCTGTTGGGCTGAAGTAGTGGCAGATTTAGATAAAGATGTTAAGACCATTGATTATCCTAAAGCTTTAAGTCCTTATGATTTTTTAATAATACTTTCTGAAGAATCTGCTAATCGCGTAAAACCTGACAATCTAAAAAAAGGAAGTAATACTGGATTTTTAATTTGGGATCCTTCAACAATAAAGAAATTTAGAGCAACGCAAAGATTTGAAAAAGCGTTAAGCCTTCCTGTTCAAAAATTAGCAGTTGAAAATTTTGGAAACATTGTATTCGGCAATTCAATCTTATTTGGGGCATTTGTTATGCTTTCAGGGATCATTTCTGAAGAATCTGCTATTGAAACATTAAAACGATTTGTTCCTAGTTCTACATTAGATAAGAATTTAGAGGCTTTTGAGCTTGGAAAGAAGGAAGCACAAGATTTCCAAAAACAACTACAAGAGGAGAAATAAGTATAATGTATATTAATCAAGTGAAAAAAGGTTGGCAAGAATTAGATTCTGAGATAATTAAGACAGGAAAATGTGTATATTGTGGAGCATGTGGAGCATTTTGTGCAAATATTAAATTTGATTTTGAAAAAGAAATACCAATTGAGGATGGATCTTGTAAAGATGCGAATACATGCCGTGATGGTTTTGGTTTATGCTATAATATTTGCCCAAAAACAGGAATCGATCAAATTTCTGTATCGTTATTAGATAAATGGGTATTTGGAAAAGAAAATAATCGAATATTAGGACATTATATAGATATTGTATCAGTTCAACTTACAGATAAGGCTAAAGAAATGTTGCCAATAGAAGCCGGTCCAATAACAGCTTTATTAACCACAGCGATGGATGCCGGACTAATTGATTGTTCAATTGTCACTGATAAAGATGAAAATTTTAGACCATTTCCTATCTTAGCAACTAATAGTAAAGAACTATTTAAAAGTGTAGGATATAAACCAAGTCAAAGTCCAACACTTTCTTTGATTGGAGATGCTATAAATAAAGAGTTTACTGATATTGCTCTAGTGGGGACACCTTGTCAAATTCAAGCTCTAAGGAAAATGCAGAATCATCCTCGATTTGATTTTGAAGTATTTGATCTAGTTACTCTTGCTATTGGAACGTTTTGTTTTGGAACTTATTATAATCAGTTATTATCTGAATATTTTAAGGAATATGAGGTGAAACCAAATGAGATTTCTAAAATTGCCACTGATAAAGGTAACTTTAAAATGAAAATTATTTCAAATAATACTCTTAAAGAAATCCCACTTAATTCTATTTATGATAATGCTATTAGAAATGCTTGTTTTTCATGTTCGGATTATACTGCATCCTTTGCAGATATTTCTGTAGGAAATGTAGGTAGCAACGAGGGCTGGAGGACATTAATAATCAGAACAGAAAAAGGAAAACAAATTTATGAGTTAGCAATTGAAAAGGGAATTCTAGAACAAAAGACATTAACAAAAGATGATGAAGAATTAGTACTTGATATTACTCGACATAAAACAGACATGGTTAAAATAGAATCTATCATTACACATTCTTCTGAAATTAAAAGTTTTATTATTAGAAGCGAACGAATTGCTAAAAGCTATAGACCTGGTATGTTCGTTATTCTGTGGCTTCCAGATATAGACTTTTTACCCATGTCAATATCAGATATAAATGGGAGTTTAATTGAGATAACAGTCCAAAAAATTGGAGAGGGAACAGCTAAATTATTTGATTTGAAAGAAGGAGATACCATAGGAATTAGAGGTCCTTTTGGAAACACTTGGAATTATGAAGATGCATCTAATATTCTTTTAGTTGGCGGGGGTATGGGAATTGCAGCGTTAACTTCATTAGTAGAACCTCTAAAGAAAAATAAAAAGAATGTTGTTGTCACTATTGGCGCAAAAGATGAATCTTCTTTAATTTTCGCTGATCGCTTAATAGAAATGATTCCAAATACTATATGTTCCACAGATGATGGATCAATAGGTAAAAAATGTTATGTTACTGATACACTTGAAGAAATTCTTGAAAGGAATAAAATAGATTTAATTATGACATGTGGTCCTGAAGTAATGATGAAAAAAATACTAGATATAACTGAATCTAAAAATATTGAAATTCAAGCATCCTTAGAAAGGAAAATGAAATGCGGTATTGGACTGTGCGGTTCTTGTTGCATCGGATCAAATAATGATATATCTATCTGTAAAGAAGGTCCTATTTTTAACTCTGAAAGCTTGCGCGCTTTTCCGCAATTTGGAACATATGAAAAATAAATTTTAGATAGTTAATTCCATTTTTCTAGATATTATTATTAACATTTGAGCAATAATTGGGATATTACGTATGAAATATTGTGTAAAATGTGGAGAAAAAATTGTAAATGATGCGGATTTCTGTGCCAAATGTGGTCATAAACAACCTAGCTTAGGAATATTGACACCTCAAGTGCCTAATCAAGTGCAAGTACAAAAGCAAAAAAAGAAATATTCAAAGGATGATATAACAGATGCAATAGGTTGCATTATCATCATCGCGGGGATCATTGTTTTGATTATTTTATATGCTTTTTTTGAGGAATGGGTTGCCTTTTTGTGGCCTATTATCATAACTATAATTGTGAGTAGCTGTATTATTCGATTATTAGGGGCTGGAATTGTTGAATTAATCCAAAGAAGAAAAGAAAAGAAACCTAACGGAAAATAGAGTTAAAGAAGAAGTTTTTAAAGGAAGTAATTTCATATTATTGATACCAGAAGTAACATAATTTTCTATTTACCTTATTCTCTTTTACTCAAATTTTTTATACCAAAATATAATAATGGAATAGTTATTGATAGAGAAACTAGTAATAGAGGTGTTAAATAGAGAAATTTTGCTGCAATATGTGTTGAAGGTCTTGGAAAAAATAATATTATAATAATAAAAATGAATTGAAAAGGAACCATTTGAAGGACCATAAGCATTAAAATATTTGTAGTCATAATTCGGCCTTTTTCTTCAAATGATGGATTAAAGCACTGAATCCCAATAGCTTGAGAAATTACAATCTCGCAATTCAATACATAAAAACAAAAGAAAAAAAGCATGGTAAAAATATCAAAATTCATAAATATGGTAAAAAAAAGGGTTAAACCTAAAGCCATAAGGATATTAAAAATAAGCATAGAAATCAAAAATGAATAAACAAGCGCTGAAATATTTCTTGGTGATCTTTTATATACCCATAATAAATCTTTATTACCAACAAAAATATAGCTTCCAAAGAGCATTCCATAAAGCATACCTCCAATATAAATTAAATTTACAACTATTAATGATTCACCAATAAATCCTATTTCTGTACCAAACGTTAATGTAAACATTACTCCTAATATTCCTACTATACTAGTTGTGTAAACTATTTTCATAATATTTTCTCTTTTCCTTAAAAATTCTTTCAATTGAGTATTTATTAACCCTTCCCATTTACGACCAGATAGTTTTCGAATAATAAAATAGAATTTATTTTCTTTTTCTATGATTGTTGATATTCTCTCTATCCCTCCTTCAACAGTAAAAAAGCTTTCTGCTTTTTTAAAAGCAATGTACAATATTCCTAAAGGTACGATAATACATAAAGAAATACTCCACCAAATATTCAAAATGTAACTGCTAATTAAGATAGGATCAATAACGTACAAGATAATGTTAGTAAACCATAGAGATGGATAAAATATCACCCAGTTTCTTAACTTTGGATTATCCATTAAAAACTTAAATAGAAATTGGAGAGAATAAATCATTACAACCGTAGCTATAGCAAGAACAAATAATATAACCTTACCCCAATCTCTTGCTCTTTCACTTTTAGCTATTTTATGTTCTAACCATGATGCTAAAATTGAACCTAATAAAGTTGCAAACATTAGGAGTACTGTAATGCACACATATATTACGATGTATTGAACAAAATTCAAATTAATAATAGGATTAAACATTCCAATAATTATTGGAGCTATAAGCAAAACACCTAATAAATATATAGGAATTTTGCCAATAAATTCACCAATGAAGATATCACCCGCAGTGGCAGGTGAGGCTAATATTATCTCTTTAAATCCAATTTCAGTCTTTCTATATATACTATTCAATGGATAAATAATTACTGTCAGGAAGAATGCCATCATTCCATACTCAATAATGAGTGCAACGGCAAATAAGATATCAGGATTTTGTTCTGCCAATGTTGGCATGAATAAATCAAATAGAAGAGGAGCAAGAAGAAAAGCCCATAGTATAAAAAATGAATATAAGAGGATAAAAAATAATATTCTATGATTTCTAAAGCGGTTTGTTCTAAGCTTAAGCTCGTTCTTCGCTATTATTTTCCAGAGAGACATTCTTATTTTACTTTATTTTTTCTTTCTTTTCTCTTTCTTTTCTTGTTCTAAATTATCTGATATTTCATCTCTCCAAGCTAATAAATCTTCGATTTTTGGCACCCCCATTATTTTAAGATATGCTTCTTCTAGATCTTTTGCATTTACAGAGTCAATTATTTCTTTTGGACTTCCCTCAACCTTAAGAATCCCTTTATCAATTATTCCAATTAAATCACATAACTCTTCAGCAGCATCTAGTAGATGCGTACAAATAAAGATTGTTTTTTCTGCTTTTTTAGCTAGATCAGAGATTAGATCTTTAACCATTCTAGCAGCAGCAGGATCTAGATTAGAGGTTGGCTCATCTAAGAAAATAATTTTCGGATCTTGAATTATAGCTGCGCACAAACAGACTTTTTGTTTCATCCCTCTGGAATATCCTTCCAAAAGGTCGTTTTCTCGTCCTTCAAGATCAAAAATATCGAGTAATTCATCTATTCTTGAAGATATTACTTCTTTTGGTAAATAATACAATTCTCCTATAAATTCCAAAAATTCTCGAGCAGTTAATTTTTGATATAATCCAGGTGATTCAGGTAAAAAACCAGAGTATAGTTTCACTTCTGTACTTTGAGTTATAACATCGAAGCCAACTATTTGAGCGTTACCTGATGTAGGAGATATAATTGAGTTTAACATCCTTACAGTTGTTGTCTTACCTGCACCATTAGGACCTAATAGTCCATATGTCTTGCCATAGGGAATTTTCAAGTTCAGATTATTTACTGCTGTTAAATCCCCAAATTTTTTTGTTAGATTTTTAGTAATAATTGCATAATTTTCAGAAATTTTCGTTCACATCCATATCTTCTTTTATTAATCTTTTCTAAAATTTTCCCAAATAAATAAATTTTTCTTGAGGATTAAAAGATTTTTGCTTATAGAATAGGAGTCCAAATATCCCGATATATTAGAAGCTCTTAAAGAATTAAGAAAAAATGTAAAATTTTACTATTCTTCATTTATAGCTTTCAATCCTACTATTGCTTTGGTATACCGGAGGAACAAGAAACTCCAACTTGACATAATCCACATGCATATATATTAATCCCATATTTTTCATTAATATAAGGGATAGTACTTATGACATGCTCAGAACACTTATGTTTATTATGACCTTTTTCGAAGCTAATTGCATTAACTGGACAATTCTTAATACAATCACCACATTTAGTGCAAAATTTGTATGGATCCGAAGGTCGTTTAGAAGCATCAGAAGGCAAATTCAATTCTACGATAATGCTTCCACATCTCATTGCTTTACCTCGGGGATTTATAAAACCATCTGATAGTCCAAAAGATCCTAATCCTGTAGCATACAACATGTGTCTATGGCTCCATGTTGATGCCCAAATATTACTATTTACTTTGTATATATATTTTTCTAACATTGGAGCAACTGCTCTTATTCCTTCTTTCTCTAACTCATTTACGAGGTATTTTTGTAATTTTTGGTTTACCTGTTCTCCAAATAGTCTTGTATGAGCCCATCGTACAGAAGGCATTTCTTTGGAATATTCAAAATTTTCTTTTTTAGTTTCCTCATTGATAGGGAGTACATAAGCCACAACGGATAAATCTTTAAAGGTACTTTCACGACTATTTCGCTCGCAAAATTTTTTAAATGCTTCAATAGGAGTGAGATGAAATTCTCCAATTATCTCTTTATACTTATCAAAAATGGGATCATTTGCCAAAGCAAACCCTACTATCGTATTCGCGTTAAATATAAGAGATCTATCATCAAAACTCAATTTATTGGCATTATCTTTCATCAAGAAACCATTTATTTTTTTTACAAACCAATCTTTATTTATTGCCATCTTAGAGAATCCTTATTAAGAGTATAATACTTTTATCTTAATCTATTAGAATGTTTTTTACTTATTTCATATAATTGCTACAATTCAAAGAAAAAATAAATACCTTACTTTTGCTGTTTTTTCAACTTTTAAATATATCTAATTCTTGGATCTAAAATCGCATAGATAACATCATTATAGCGGATCTTATTGTCTCTACTTAATTATTAAAAAAAATCAACTTCCCTTAACAAGATATTAAATTTTATATTAAAAGAGAAATTAGTTTAAAACTCTTAGTTTTAAAATCTTAATTTTGATTAACAATTAATCTTAAAAGCAAATAATTAGAATTATGATAAACTTAGACTATTGCTAAAATTTTTTAATCCCTAAATTTCTTTATAATTATCTTGGACAATAATACAAAAAAAGGATTAATTTTTGGAGCTATGGGGGTTTTTTTTGTAGGAATTCAGCCCGTTGTTGCTAATGCTCGTCCAGAGTCTCTTGATGCTTTCATTTTCGCAGCAATGACATGTTTAGTTGAGGCATCTATTTTTCTTCCTCTAATGTGTTTAGAGTTAAAAGTAAATAATTCAAAATTTAAAAAAAATAATAATGAGAATCAAATAAACAAAGATTCTGTTTGGAATAATTGGAAAAAAAACTTAGGTCTTTTAATTTTTATTGGAATTATCTTTGCACTTAATCAGCTTTTATTTTTTATTGGGTATGGATTAGCAGGTGCAATAAATGGAGCTTTAACTCAAAAAACAAGTATTTTTTTTGGTTTATTATTTGGTTATTTTATTCTAAAAGAGAGATTTACTAAAATTCAAATTATCTTTTCACTAACTCTATTTTTGGGATTATTGATCGCAATTTCCCAAGGATCTTTCATTTACTTTTTTGAAATTAATTTTGAAATAGTAATGGGGGTTTTAATTTTGTTGTTTATTACATGCTTATGGATGTTTGGCCATACAATGACTAAACCGTTGTTTAAAAGAGATGAAATCACTCCTACTCAAATGGTTTTCTTAAGAAATATTTTAAGTGGAGTAATCTTAATTACCTTATATTTTATCTTTTTTCCTGTAGAAAATTTTAAGTTATTCCTTATTCCTATTAACCTTTTCTTTTTTATATCTATGGGAACGGTGTACGGAATTGGTTTATTTAGTTGGTATAAAACCCTTTCATATCTCGAGGTTTCAAAAGCAACAATTGTATTATCCCCAACCCCTATTGTGAGTGCAATTTTTGCTGCTCTTATTTTGGGAGAACAATATACAATATTTCATATAATAGGTACAATTATAGTTGTAATATCAATAATCATAATTGTTAATCAGAAAAAGATTGAATCTCAATGATGTTTTATGAATCAAAAAAAGCATATATATACTAATATATGGGAGAAATATGAAATTTTGCTGAGAAAACAAATTCTTTTAATATTGAATATGAATTAGAAACATTTAAAACTATTAAAAGGAATAATCTTATTATTTTGAGTTGATATGTTCATGAAATAAGACTTACATTTTTTATCCCTTATTTTTTACGTTTTATATACGCAAAGATTAAGAGCTCAAAGAGAACAATGAATATAATGAGCATTACAATTTCCTGAGGAAATCCATATCTATCTTTATCTTCTGGTTCTTGCGGTATAGGAGGTATGGCAACTTTTACTTGAATACACTCTGTAGAATAATTTCCATATTGGTTAAAAGCAATGATTTTATAATAATACGTACCATTGTATAAAACAGACAAATTATATCTATATGTAGGCAAATCTAAAGAAGGAGTAAAATTGAGCAGAACTGACACAGATTTATTTATTTCTGAAATAAATGTTGAGGAATTGTATATCACATAATATGATGCATATGAAGATTTAATCCATATTAATTCAAATATGCCATCTTTATCTGGATTAGTTGCATCTGTTGTCAAAGAAAAGGGAGTGGGAATCCTTCTAACGAAAATTACAACCTTATTTGATGTATGTTGTCGCTAGCTTTAGGAGTGTTAGTCGGTATTGATATTGCGTGCGCTGCAGCTGTACCTATAATGGAATTATATGCTTTACTTGTTGTAGCTTCGAATAAGGCCTAGAATAAATAAAAAATTTTCTCAAAATCTTAAAATTTCTACTATCTTAAAGTTTAAATATATTTTATGAATCTGAACCTTATCATATTTTCTAACTTTTTCTGGGATAGGTCTAGCGAATATAACAATAATAACGACAACCAAAACAACACTAATCAATATTATATTTCTAGTTCTTTTTGAAAGCGTAATATTTCTAGTCATATGGTCTATCTCTAGCTATTCTCACTAATATCTAATTAAAAATTAAAATTAATAAAGAAATAAAAAAAAATTAAGAGATTTTGAATTTTTTCTTTCTTCGTTCTAACACTATTATGAAGGTTATGACACCCACAGTTCCAATGAGCAAAGTGTAATTATATCCTGGAATAAAGGGCT
>JAEOTA010000010.1 GCA_016840085.1 Promethearchaeota archaeon | reverse complement strand
TTCAATTCAGAGGAAGTATTACGCCGACGAATTAAAAATCGTTATGGATTATTATTCTAGCTCGAAAAATCAAGTAAATAAATAGAAAAAAATAAAAAGATTTAAAGTTAAAATTTACTCAATTCTAATCTTATACTTTTTTTTACATCATTTTATTTTAGATTTAAGTAAAATTTAGGTTTTAAAAACATGTAATATTCTTTAAATCAAGTGAGAGGATATGAGTAAACAACATTTTTTACATGAATTCTTAAATCCACAGAGTGTAGCATTCTATGGTGCTAATAATAAAGGTAATTCATTAGCAGCCATTCAGATTATGAATTTAATTAAATCTGGATTTGATGGGGGAATTTATCCAATACACTTAACATTAGAATCTGTTATGGGATATAAGGCATACAAAAACATTACGAATATTCCTGAAATACCTGATCTCGTAATTACTGTACTCTCCGCTAAAATTATTCCTCAAATCTTTAGAGAATGTGGTGAAAAAGGCGTAAAGAAGATAATTGTTATTTCTGGAGGTTTCAGAGAATTAGTAGGGGATCGAAAAAATACCCTCACTGAAGAAATCAAAGAGATAGCTAACCATTACGGAATTAGATTCATAGGACCAAACTGTTTGGGCATCTTCAATAACTGGTATGGTTTAAGAGAAGAAAATAAAGCATTCAATATTGCGATATGGGAGATTTTAAAAAAGGGGAATTTCTCTATTGCTTCTCAAAGTGGAACGCTTTCAAGTCATATCTGGTTTGACTCTGAAAATTTAGATTTAGGTTTAAGTAAATCGATTTCTGTTGGAAATGAAGCAAATATTGATGTGGTAGATTGTTTGGAATATTATAAAGATGATGATGATACTAAAGTTATTGGTTTGTATGTAGAAGAATTGAAACGTGGTAAAAAGTTTCTTGAATTAGCAAAAGAAATCACTCCTAAAAAGCCTATCATAATAATATATGTTGGTGGTTCTGAAGCAGGAAATCGTGCTCTCAAAAGTCACACAGGATCATTAGCTGGTGATGCTAAAATTTATGAGGCAGTTTTTAAAGAAACGGGAATGATAAAAACAGATTATGTTCAAGAGTTTTTAGATATCGCTTTGATATTATCGAGAGGAATATTACCAAAAGGGAAGAGATTAGGGATTATTACAAATTCGGGAGGTCCTGGAGCAATGGTCGCTAATAATGCGGAAAGAAAAGGTTTAAAGGTACCAGAATTCTCGGATACACTCCAAAGACAATTAAAAGAAATCCTTCCAACAAATGCAAGTTATAAGAACCCTGTAGATTGTGCTTTTGATACAAATTTATCTTATTTTTATATTAACTTACCTGAAATTTTAATGAAATCTGGTGAGATTGATGCTATAATTCAATACGGTGTTGTTGGATTTCAAGATGTTATGGATGATTATCTTCAAAATGCTAAAATTGCTGAAAATGCTGATTTTACACATCAACCAGATGAAGTTATGGATGGTTTAGCAAATACATTATTAAAACCAACTTTAGAGAATTCAAAAAAATATTCGATACCAATATTATATATTAATCCCATGAGATTTACAAGTCCTTGGTCCAAAAGATTAAGAAAAAATGGAGCAATACTATTCAAATTATGGGATAGACCTGTAAATGCTTTAGCAAAAGTATGTGAATATGTAGAATTTAAAAAGAGATTTGAACTGAGTACTAATTTATGATTTGTTATATTAAGCTCCTAAAAAGGATTTTAAGTAGAATCATTAAAAAGATCTGATTTGATTTAAAAGAAAAGTTTAATAAAAAATGCTTAGTAAAATTAAAATATTTAATATTTCAATAATGAGTATTCTTAATAATAAATTCCTAATAATGTGATTTTTATCATGAGCAATGAGCGAAAAAAACTCTGGGAACCTTCAAAAAAATGGATAAAAAATGCAGAAGTCACGCATTTTATTGATTTAATTAATAAAAAATATAGAAAGAAAATTAATGGAGCAAAAGAATTATATCAATGGTCAACTGATAATATTGAGGATTTCTGGGCAGCAATGTGGGATTTTGGAGGTATTATTGCTTCACAGAACTATGATAAAGTGGTTGATGATTTAAATGTATTTCCCGGTACAAAATGGTTTCCTGGAGCTAAACTTAACTTTGCTGAAAATCTTTTAAAATATAAGGATGACCAATTCGCATTTATATTCCAAGGTGAAACTAAAAAAACAGAATTAATTTCTTACGCAAATTTATATAAAGAAGTTGCCCGGCTAGCGAAATCTCTTCGTGAAATAGGAGTTAAAGTTGGTGATAGAGTTGTATCATACATCCCAAATTTGATCGAAACACCCATAGCCATGTTAGCCGCCACAGCGATTGGTGCTATTTGGGCATCTTGTGGAGCAGAATTACAGGCAAGTGCAGTAATAGATCGATTTGGGCAGATTGAACCAAAAATCTTGTTCACTGTTGATGGATATTATTATAGAGATAAAGTTTTTGAGACTATTACTAATATTAAAGAAGTTGTTGACGCTATTCCATCAATTGAAAAAGTAATCGTTGTTTCATATGTTTCTGATGGAAAACCAGATATTAGTAGCATTCCAAATGCTGTTCACTGGGATGATTTTCTATCAAAAGAAGAAGAGATAGAACTTCACTTTGAGCAATTACCTTTTGAACATCCTGTTTATATTATGTTTTCATCAGGTACTACAGGAAAACCAAAATGTATGGCTCAAGGAGCAGGTGGGGTCTTAATAAATCACTTAAAAGAACTAATTTTATCAACCGATCTTAAACGTTCAGATGTAATAAATTATATAACTGCTCCCTCATGGATGATGTGGAATTGGTTAATCAGCTCTTTAGCTGTTGGAGCAACTATATTTCTTTATGATGGGAACCCACTTTATCCTGATCCCCTGCGTATGTTTGAACTAATGGAAAAATATAAAATCTCAATATTTGGGACGAGTGCATCATATATCCATCATCTAATGGGTATAGGTGCTAAACCTACTGAAAAATATAATTTAAGCTCACTTCGAGAAATCTCTCAAACAGCATCCACACTTTCACCCGAAGGATTTGAATATGTATATAGAGAAATAAAAAAAGATCTCTATTTCAATTCAATAAGTGGAGGAACAGATATTAATGGTTGTTTTGCATGTGCTTTACCAATACAACCTGTATATTCTGGTGAACTCCAAGGTAAATCTTTAGGAATGAAGGTGCAATCGTATAATGATAATGCTGAGCCTATTCTTGATGAACAAGCTGAACTTGTATGTGAGACTCCCTCTCCCTCAATGCCCATTTACTTTTGGGAAGATGATGAGAATATGTCAAAATATAAAGTAGCATATTTTGATCATTTCAAAGATCTAGGAAAGAATGTATGGAGGCATGGAGATTATATTGTAATTCATAGTGATACAGGCGGAATTACTTTCTGGGGGCGATCTGATGCTGTTTTAAAACCTTCTGGAGTCAGAATTGGTACCGCGGAAATTTATAATGTAGTTGAACAATTACCTGAAATCGCAGACAGCCTTGTTATAGGACAAAAGATCAATGGTGATATCCGCGTTGTAATGTTTGTATTGTTAAACGAGGATTATGAATTTAATGACGATTTAAAAGAAAAAATTAGAAAAACTTTACGAGAAAAAACATCTCCAAGACATGTACCTAAATTGATTCTGCAAGCTCCTCCAGATGGGATTCCTTATACCTTTTCTAATAAAAAAGTGGAAATAGCTGTCACAAAAATCATCCATGGTATTGTTATAGCAAATAGAGGAGCATTGAGAAATCCCGAATCACTTGATTTCTATGAAAATATTAAGGATGAGCTAAAATAACAAATAATATTATTTTCTTTCTTCTTATTACTTATTTTTTTTTAATATACTAGTTATTTTAATTAGGTCCTCTGTTGATAGAACTTTCACATGATTTTGTTCTTCTTTTAGTTTTTTGTCATTCGACCAGACTGCAGATTTGAGTACTAAGGCTAAGGCTAGGTAAACTGAATCTTTAGGATCTGGCGAAAATACATTCGCTTTTTCAAGAAAGGGCGTAATATTTTTCTGAGGGATAAAAGCAATATATTCTTTTAATACTTGCAAAAAAGTTTCAAAGTTTTCTTTTGATCTATGAGTTTTTTCAATGATTCGGTTTTGATATTTGGAAAATTCCTCTAATAAAAATTCTGGTGCATAAAGTTGTAGCTCATCACTAATAATTAAATCAGCAGTTAAACTTCCCTTAATTAAAGCTGCAAATAAAATATTAGCATCAATTACCAGTTTCAATGTTATTCCTTCATATAACGCTCACCTAACAATTTACTTACTTCTTTTCCTAACTTTAAGGCATTTGCAGGAGTAATTTCACTATCCATACGAAATCCTTTTAAGAATTTAAGATGAGCTATTTTTTGCTTAATAGATGTTCGAGCGACTTCTGACCAATTAATTTCAGGGAATCCTTCCATCTCTTTTTTTAAATCTTCTGGGATTGATAAGGTTATATTAGCCATTTTTCTAAATTTTTTTGTTCTATGTGAATTTATGTGAATACACATATTAATATTTTTCTTCTAAACAAAATAGTTATCTCAAACAGCAAAAAGAATTAGATTTTATAATAAAATATTCAGAAGAAAAAAGCTTTGAAATAATTTTATTTTTAGTTCTATTAGTAATATATGTAAGAGAATAATTATAAATAAGCTTAGTTTTTTATAAACTAAAAGAACCATGCTTTTAATATAGCTTTTATTAAGAAAAATGCTTTTTTGCCCTAAATGTGGAACAAGGAATAAAACTACTTACAATTACTGTCGCAAGTGTGGAACAAAAATCAAATACTCAGTTGAAGATATTAAACCGACAGAAAAAGAAGAAACTGAGTATAAGGTAAATGAGTTCATAACATTAAAACTTGAAAAAGGCAAAACAGTAATTTATGTTAAGGATGAAAAATTTCTACAATGTAAATATTTGTTGATTGAGATTCCAAAAGATAATTTAGAGGATTTCGATGATTTCATGTCGATCGATGATGTCAGTGAAAAACTCGATCACTCCTTAGAAACTAATATGAATTATAATCAATTAATACCTGAAATTGAATTCTGGGGGCATTGTTCTAATTTAGAATCCTGGTCTGAAAATCTATATGATACAAGTTTACTCCATAGTAATTTGGCCTTTCCACTTCTCAAAAAATTGACTGATGTGGGAGATCCTAAAGCAAGACGAGTTTTTAAAGACGAAATTGCTGAAAGACTTATAAATGTTCATACCAATGTTGCTCAATATTTAATTCGAGAAAATTATCTTGAATACTTTAATAATGAGGAAATTGAACTATTAATGGAAATACTCTTTGAGCAAATAGAAACGAAATTTAAGAAGAAACAAAGTTCTATTCTTGATGATATTGAAATTGATGCGGTATTAGGCATCATCAAGGAGAATTTGATTCATTCGAAAATATTTTTAATCAATAGTTTAAAACCTACGGGTATTATTACTAAGGACACTCATATAGGTTTCTCAAACGAAAAAAATAGAATTACTGCCCTAAGTTTTAATCGATGCGGATTAAAAATATTACCTTTTTCGATAGGAAATTTTGAAAACTTACAAGAACTCTACTTGACTGAAAATAGAATAAAATCCTTTCCAGAATCAATAGGAAATTTAAAATCTCTAAAAAAAATAAATCTTAGTGATAATCATATAATTACTCTACCAAATGAGATTGGATACTTAATCAACCTTAGAGAATTGCATCTAAACCATAACCTCATTCAAGTTTTGCCTGAATCAATCTCTAGATTAAAAAAATTAGAAATCCTATCAATATGGGGAAACCAATTAAGAAGTTTACCTAAAAACATGGATGAAATGGATTCGTTAAGAGTCTTAGGATTAAGCTTCAACCATTTGGAAGAATTTCCCAATTTTGACTCTGAATTTAAAAATCTCGAAATTTTAGATTTGAGTAATAATAAAATTAAGTTTATGCCTGAAAATATCGGTTATTTAAAATCATTAAAGATACTATGGTTAAATAATAATCCGATAAAAGAACTTCCAGATTCATTATTAGATCTTCAATCTCTCACGGATTTATATATTGTAAATACCATGATCGTTCATGAGAAGAATAGGGAAATTGAGAAAATCATTAACCGTTTAGAATCTCAAGGAATAAATGTCTGGAAGCAAACTATAGTAAACTTTATTAATAAAAAAAATAAAAAGATAAGGTTCGATAACAAATGTAAAAATTATTTTACTAGATATTATTTACTACTTATTTTGATTTGTTCTTTTGTAAGATTTATAAACCTGGTTTAGATTAAATGCGATAACCTCGGCTATATTCAGATCTTGGGGCTTTTTCGGTAACGACAACATTATTCGCTTGTGGTCCTTTTTGACCCTCAACAACATCAAATTCAACTTTATCGTTTTCATGGAGAGTTACATATTCATCATCACGCCCACTTAGAGCACTGTAATGCACAAATATATCGCCCCCCTCTTCAGAATTTATAAATCCATAGCCTTTTCGGCTATTAAACCATTTTACTGTTCCTTTTACCACTTTTAAAACCAAATTTTCGATTTTGAAATACATCTTTCTTGAAGAAAGACATTTTAATAATAACCATTTAGAAATAATAAAGTTTTAGTTTTTTAGTTTTCACAGAATGAAATTACTTGAAAAAGATTTTCTCTTTTTAATTCTTAAAAAGATCTGAATGAATAATTTAAACATATTTTTTTAAAGAAGCATTCATCATTATTACTGCCCCATAACTATTCTAAGAAATCCTAAGTCACTGGATTTCTATGAAAAATTGAAAGAAGATCATTAATTAAGTTAAATTTTTAATTTTTTTTAATTAATCTTAAAAAACAAAAACTAAATAAGCACATAATCTTTTTCTTTTTAAATTATTAACAAATGTTTCAAATTTGATTTCAAATTTATATTATAGATTCAAAAAATTAATATTTCTTATTCGAAACGTTTCTCCGATTTACATTTTTAAACATTAAATATTTGAACTTTAATATCAGATATTATTGGGAAATCGGAATGTTATAATTAATAAAATAATAGTATGTGTAAATCTATTATGCCAAAAATGAAAAAGAAACAAAGTAAACGAGGTAGGAGGAGTTATACACCTTCTCCGACTCCCGAAGTGACTCGTATTAAAATGCCATATAGAAAAAATGGAGAGATGTTTGCTCGAGTTACTGATATATATGGTCAGGAAAGAATGGGAGTATTTTGCGAAGATGGAAAATATCGTATTGGAAGAATCCGAGGAAAAATAAAAAAGCGAGTCTGGATAAGAAAAGGAGATTTAGTCATAATCAACCCTTGGGAGTTTGAAACAGCTGTTAAGGATCAAAAAGAAAAGTGTGAGATTTCATGGAGATATTTAAAACATGAAGTTTCTTGGTTAACTCGTAATAATAAAATCCCTGAAAATTTAGATTTAAATAAAATGTTAATCTAATTTTTTTCTTTCGACCATCTAAATTTAATTTTTTTTTAATCATATAACAGAATGAATAAATACTATAAATATAAAATATTTCTTTTAAAAATTATATTAATATTCCTCAATGATATAATTTCATGCAATAAGGCTGAAAGATTTAGACAAGAGATTAATTAAGGATAAATAATTTTATAAAAAAATTAAAAAAAAAGATAAGGTTCGATAACAATCGTAAAAAGAGATTTTTACAAAATATTATGTACTTCTTATATTATATTTTTCTTATTTGTAGATTTATAAAAATTCATAACATTAAAAGCGAGAATCTCTTCTGCCTCTACTATATGGGCTAGGAGGGGCTTTTTCGGTAACGACAACATTATTCGCTTGTGGTCCTTTTTGACCCTCTACAACATCAAACTCGACTTTATCATTTTCGTTTAAAGTTTTATATTCGTCATCTTTTCCACTTAATGCGGAATAATGAACAAACACGTCGGCTCCTTCTTCAGAATTTATAAATCCATAGCCTTTTCGGCTATTAAACCATTTTACTGTTCCTTTTACCACTTTAAAAACCAATTTTTTAATTTTTGAAAAAGATATTTCACTTCTAAAATATCTAATTATATAAAGGAACTATGGATAATAAATTTTGACTTTTATGGGTTTTTTTGAAAAAAAAATTTGTTTTAATTGATAAATAATATTGATAATATCAACTAGGAACCTCCAGAAAGTATTTCCGATTCATTTTTTAGATTATAGTTTGAAAATTTTTATTCATTTTTATTACTAATAAAAACTGGGCTATTATAGTAATTAAGATATTTTTAGCATTAATTTAAATTATTAAATTAAGGTATTTTTAGTATAACTAATTTACTTTATATAACAGATACTCAATAATTTCTTGAATTCTTCATGCCTAAATCTGAATTTTATAATATAGTTAAAATGGATGATATTCAAGTATCAATACCCAAGACTAGCCATTTTAGTATAGGAACATCTCCTTATTATTCACATCAACATGGTCTTGCTATTGATGTTTACCACAATTTGACTTTGGATAATTATAACGTAGTGAGTCCTGTTGCTGGAAAAATATTAAAAATAAAAAAGTTAAAAGCACCAAAACCGAAATTTTTGAAAGGAGTTGATTTTGATTATCTAATTTTAATTAGTAATTTTTCAAATTCTGATATTGTATGGAAGTTGATGCATGTTAAACCTTTTATTCAATTAGGAGATAAAATTGAAATAGGAGATCCAATAGGAAAAACAATACGCAATGGTTATTTTGCTTACTGGTCTAGCCCACATTTACACTTGGAACTTAGACCATTTAACGATGCAATCCGCGCCAGAGGTGGTAAAAATTTTTCCTTAACGATTGAAAATGGGGATAATAAAGCAGAAACCATTGAAAAACTAGACACAGCACAAATTCCAATCGAAATTCATTCTATTTTTCCAGAAATGATTTTAGCATATTTCCCAGAACACTTCTATCATAAAATGTTTCCAATTTGCGGAGTTAAGGTAAGAGTGAATCATTTAAATTGTATATTAGATGGTGGAATTCCTCACTATAAAATTGGAACCATTCTTTTCCAACAAGAACATAAACCTGATAAATATCATTCGGTATATTTAGGATCTCATAACATTGGAACTTTACATGAGCTAGTTGGACAATTTGGGTTTTTAAAATTTGAATCAATACAATTTTTTCTTAATAATAAGGAAATTAGAGGAATTTCACTCTATTTAGCGAATTTCTTGCCATTAATCAAACTAATTCCATATGAACAAAAACAATTTTCATTTAGCAAAAAATCTACTCAGTATTTACATATTAAATCGAATAATAGACTGTAACATAGTTCCTATATTTTGAGGTGGGGTATCAGGTAAAATGATATGAACTGAATTCAATGTTCTTCTTATATTTATTTTAAATTATTAATTGATGCTTTCAGCACACTTTCGAATTTATCACAGATAAAATCAGCATCGTCTGAACTAATATTGAGTGGTGGTTTTATCTTGATCAGATTTCGCATTAATAATTTTCCTGTTCCGCTTAAATATGGCATACTAGGTCCAAAATAAATATTTTGCCTTACACCCTCATGAAGCATTTCTTCCATCAATTCAGTAAAGGGTTCTCTTGACTTCTGATCTTTTACTAATTCAATTCCTACAAACAAACCTGGACCACGAATATCACCAATAACTTCATAATTGCTTTGGATCTCTTTTATTCTTTTAGTGATTTGTTCTCCTCTTTCTTCACAATTTCCTCCAATTTTAGCCTTTTCTATGACCATGATAGAAGCTAGCCCTGCGGTACAACCGATTGGTGTATTACAAAATGTTGTGTGGTCTTCTGATGCGGTAAATCTTTTCTTAATCTTTGTAGATGCTACCATTGCTCCTAAAGGGAAACCTCCTCCAATAGCTTTAGTAAAGCACATCATATCCGGAGAAACATCTATTCCTAACTCTTTCTCATATTTTTCTGTCAATGTAAAATATTTACCAGTTCTCCAAACAGCAGTCTGTGATTCATCATATATTATAAAAATGTTTTCTTCCTCGCATATTTCTCTCAGTTTTGTTAGGAACTCTGGTGGAAACGGAATGTGCCCTCCTGCGGCTTGCCAAGGCTCTAAAAGAACTCCTGCAAGTTTTCTAGTAGTTAATCCCATTAAGTATTCTTTTGTTAAATCAAAGCACTCCAAATTACAGTGTGGATCCTTTTTCCCATTTAAGCCATTTTTATATTTCCATAAACATCGATAGCAGTATGGTTGGGGGATTCTTATGAAAGAATCCACACCAAATGATTTAAACCTTGTTATAGAATGGAAAGGTTGAGATGCTGATAACATAGCTAAGGTGTTTCCATGGTATCCTCCTCGAAAAGTTAAGAATTGTTCTCCACCTCTTGATGCCGTTAAAGCAAGTTTTATCGCAGCTTCAATTGCTAAACTACCACCTTCATTATTTAGATGAACTCTCCCTCCTTTTAACCTACCAGGAGATAATTCAGATAGTTTGTTTATAAATTTTGCACGTGAGGGAGATACTACATCAGATTTTATATGAGTCAATCTTTTCATTTGTTCTGCAACCGCATAATTTACGTCAGGGTTAGCAAAACCCAATGCTAAAGTCCAATTCTGAGAAGTGCAATCTATTATTTCTGATTGTTCCCCTGTTTTAAAATCTTTTACAACAACCCATGGAGAACCAGGTTCTTTTGCTTCAATCAATATTTTTTGTTCATAATAGTTATTTAAACAATGTTTATCAAATAAAAGTAATTCTTCTTCATTAACTCCAGCAGAAATCGCACGTAATTCTTCTTTGCTTACAATTTGTGGATTAAACTCGACCATATAAATCTCACCATAATATACTTATGATTAAATTTTGTATGATCTTTAGAAGGATTAACAATATTAAGAGATTTTGTTATAGAAATTGGGAGGTTTAGTAATTACTTCATTATTCCCATTTTCTTAGGAATTCTTTAGCCTTCTTTACTGTGCTAGGGCTGCTACTATTTAATTGAGCTTTCACAAAATCTAATACTTCCTTTTTTTCCGTAATATCCTTAAAATATTCACTGAAACTTTCAATTATATCCCCTTTAATTAGATCTTTACGATTTGGATTATGTTTAGTTTTATCGATCTGGAGCAAGATTTCTGTAATCTTGGTTCTCAACGACGGTTTAGCTTTAGCAATTCTTCCTGAATAAATAGCTAACTTTCTGGTTACTATCACACTTTTATTATCAAGAAGATCAAAAAACTCTTTGAAAATCATAATAAATTTTTTGCTATCATCGATGAGTGTTAGGTTCGCAATGGTAGAAATGGCAATAGATTTGTGATAAGCATTTTTACTTTTTAATAAGTCTAAAAAGAAATCCCATTCAGGATAGATAATCTCAGGATGTTTTTCACTTAGAACCTCTAAAGCAATCGCATTTGGATATCTAATAGAGTCTTCTTTTGCTCTGACACTTTGTAACACTTCAGAAAGGAGGTCATGTTCTTTTAAAACCTTTTTAACAATTAAATCTGCTCGTTTTACAGCATCTTTTTTTGAAATTGGCATATATAAAATAGTTAATTATCAGTTTAAATAATAGTTAAGGGTTTTAAATTTTAAAAAAAAAAAATTATAGATTTTAATACTAACTTTTTTTCTTATCCTTCGAGTTGTTTTTTAAGCTTTATCAGAATAGGAATTGCTTTAGCGAGTTCCATTGCAGGAGATGTTTTAATAAACTTAAATAAACCTGGTTTTGCCATTCTCCATACATTAGTGTCTTTGACCAATTGTTCTTCACTTTCCGCTTCTGTTATTGTAATACCCCAGAAATCCCCTGTAGATGCATACCATCCAATTTGATTAACTCCTTCAGTAGGGTATAACTTTTTGCTTATGACTTTTTGAGCAACTTCAGCTAAATCTGATGGATCAAAATCTTCATTTAATTCCCAATATGTAATAAATAACATACTATCATCTCACCTCTATTAAATTTCTTTAAAATTTAATTGATTTTTATGGTTGTGAGTGAATTCCATAAACACTAATAAAATATATTAAAATAACAAGTAATTTAAAAATTACTCAAAATTGTCAAAAATACCATAGGACATATACCCTAAGTTTAAGGGATTGTTCCACCAGAATTTTCTATAATCAATGGAAGACTGAAATAAAATGTTGAGCCTTTATTTCTACCTTCAGATTCAACCCATATCTTTCCACCATGCAATTCTATTACTTTTTTTGAGATATATAACCCAAGACCAGATCCATCGGATATAATATCAAGTCCTTGACCATACCGTTCAACTTTCCCGAATTGAGTAAACAGTCTTTCTTTTTCTTCTCTTGTTATACCAATTCCAGAGTCTTTTACTGAAAGTATAATGACATTATCTCTAATTTCTGTTTTAATTTCAATAATGCCATCAGGAGGAGTGTATTTTATAGCATTATTTATTAAATTACTTATAACTCGATGGATTTGTTCTGGCTCAAAACTGGTAACCAATTTATCGTGAATTTTTAAATTAATTGTATGATTCCTCAAATTTATTAATCCTTGCAATTCTCTTATACTCAGTTTTATTAAGAAAGATAAATCTTCTTCTTTTTTTTTCAATTGGATTGTACCTGATTCTAGTTCAGCTGTATTTAATATATCCTGTATAAGACTTTCAAGCCGTTCACATCCTTGTTTTATTTCAACAATTGATGCAAGAACATAATCATCAAGTTTTTCTTTTTGCACATTTAACAAAAGGTCAGAATAACCTTTAATTGAAACAAGAGGTGTTTTTAGTTCATGTGAAGTTCTCCTGAGAAGCTCCGATTTTAGATTATCTAATTTTATTAATTCTTGTTCAGCCTCCTTTTTTTCTGTAATATCCATAATTATAACTAATTCTGCCGGTTTTCCTTTATAAATAATAGGCTTTGAGAATTGATCAATCCATTTTAATTTGCCTGATTTAGTGAATACTCTATAGGAATAATATGGTTTTATATTAGGATCACCTGCTCGTAATTTTTGTCGATATTTTCTTAGAAATTGTAAATCTTCAGGATGAATTATCCTTAGTAAATCATCTTTTAACCAATTATCGATTTCTTGATTAGAAAATTCAAATATATGGAGCAAAGCATTGTTCACATATTCAATTTTATCATCTTGAATGATTAAAATCCCCATGAATGCTTGTTCAGTGATGGTTCTAAACATTTCTTCAGATTCTTTTAATTTTTGCTTTGCTCTTTTTTGATCAGATATATCTCTTACGACTGCGAAAATTCTGTCTTCTCCATTAATATTCACTATTTTCCCACTTGCAGATACATCTATATAGTAACCATCTTTATGTATAGTTCGGTATTCAATATACACTCTCTTCTTCTTATCCCTTGCTTCTTTTAATACTTCAGCAGCATTTCTTATATCATCAGGATGCATTAACTTAAATCCATTTTTGCCAATAATCTCTTCTCGTTTAAATCCAGAAATATCATAGATTTGAGGACTGATGTATTGGAAATTCCCTTTTAAATCCAAAATTATTATAATATCCATGAGATTGTTGATGATATTCTTATAGTTTTCTTCAGATGCTTTTAATTTTACTTCAGCTTCCTTCTGATCAGTAATATCTCTTAAAGTAGTTATAATATGGTTAACTTCACTCTCACTTTTAATCGGAATTTTTAGTGTTTTAGTAAATACATTTCGATCAAACAGTTTAGAAGCTTCTATGGTGATTAGAAGCTCACCGCTTTTGAAGCCTTTATCATATTCATTATAGATTTTATCATAAACTAAGAAAGGAAATGCCTCGAAAACTGTTTTACCAACTATGTCTGAATTGATATTCAATTTATTAAGCCATTCAGTCATAGCTGGATTTTTAAATATAATTCTTAAGTCTTTATCTATAACATGCATAGGATCCATTAAAGAATTAAGAATTGTACGATATTGTTGTTCTGATTCTCGTAGTGCATCTTCTGCTTGTTTTCGTGATGTAATATCCGCAATGACATGAACTGCTCCAGTGATCTCACCTTCATCATTAAAGACAGGATTAGTGGAAATTTCAACCCATCTTCCTTTAATTTTTCTAACGGTAGCTTCTCTGTGACCAGAGTCCAGCATACGATTCACAGGGCACCATTCAACCGGTCCTGAAGTATCATGTACCAATTCACAACAAGTGTGATTAATAATTTCTCTATGTCTATATTTCCCTAAAATATCAAGAGTTGCTCTATTGTATTGGAGAATTTTATGATCTAAATCAATGAGAAAAATAGACTCACTTATAGCATCAAGAGTTGTTTGCCATAGTTTTGTATTATTTTTTAATTCCACTTCAATTTTTTCGGTAATATCATTCAAGAGATCCTTATCCCCATTAACCTAAAAGTAATAAGAGTTATAAATTAATCAAGGTGTGAATTGTAAAAAAAAGAAATTGTATTTAACAATTTGCAATATGCATTAAAAAAAGAACTCTTGCAATAGAAATGAGAAATCTAAAATATTTTAATATTATAAAACACATAAATTATATATATATGATTTCGAATAAAACTGTTTTAAGGGAATTCATAAGGAAAAAATTATCCTTAGTTAATTTACTCGCAGTTTTATTATTATGAGCAAAACAAATCCTTATATTCTTTTTCTTTTAATTCTTCCACGGATTTGTTCGCTTGGTGTGTAATTTTAATTGAAAAAGAATATGAGCGGGTTATTCACTCATATAAGAAAATACATTGAAAGAGAAAAAATAAAAAGCAAATTTTGAGGTAAAGAGAATGTATGATCCTCAAGAAATAGAAAAAAAATGGCAAGATAAATGGGAACAGGATAAAATATTTGAAGCAAATCCAGATCCAAATAAGAAAAAAATTTTTATAACATCTCCATATCCATATGCTTCTGGCCCCTTACATATAGGCCACGGAAGGAGTTTTATAAATGGTGACGTTTTTGCTCGTTATTATAGGGCTAAAGAATATAATGTACTGTATCCTATGGCTTTTCATATCACAGGGACACCTGTTTTAGCAATATCTTCTTCTATAGAAAGAAAAGATCCAGAAATAATAGCTAGAATGAAAGAATATGTTTCATTATACACTAACAATAAAAAAAGATTACAAAAAATAATAGAAAGTTTTATAGATCCTTGGAATATAGTAAGGTATTTTTCTAAAACAATTAAAATTGATTTTAAATCGATTGGGATGAGTTTGGATTGGAGAAGAGAATTTACTACTGGTGATAGACTCTATAATAAATTTATTGAATGGCAATATCATCATTTAAATAACAAGGGTTATATTGAGAAAGGAGAATACCCGATTTTATATTGCCCTCGAGATGGAAATGCAGTTGGCGAAGATGATATTTTAAGTGGAGATGAATTAGATTTAAATATTAATGAGTTCATATGTATTAAATTTCCCTTTGAAGATGGTTTTCTTGTAGCTTCAACATTAAGACCTGAAACAGTATATGGAGTTACAAACATTTGGATAAAACCTGATGGAAATTATGTAAAAACTTCTGTAAATGATGAGATTTGGTTTATTTCTAAGGAATCAATTTTTTTATTAGAGAATCAGAATAAAGATATTAAGGTTCTGAAGAATTTTAAGGGTAAAGAAATAATTGGAAAGAAGGTCGCTGATGTTTTTAGAATCAAAGAAATACCGATTCTGCCTGGAGATTTTGTTGATACATCTACGGCAACTGGAGTAGTGTATTCTGTTCCTGCTCATGCCCCATATGATTATATTGCTCTTATAGATTTACAAAAGAATGAAGATTTAATTAAAGAATTTGGTTTAGATGAGAGGGAAGTTGAATTAATATATCCTATTGAAATTATTGACTTAAAAGGGTTTAAGGACTTTCCTGCTAAAGTATATTGTGAAAAATATAATGCTATTTCACAATTTGACACTGAAAAATTAGATTTAGCTACAAGTGAGAACTATAAAGATGAATTTTATAATGGTACGCTAAATGAAAAATGTGGTAAGTACCAAGGAATGAAAGTGAGTGATGCTGCCAAACAAGTTTCTATAGATTTAAGTGAAGAGAATAAAGCAGATAAATTGTATATCCCAGTGACTAAAAATCTTAAATGTAAATGTGGAACGGATATTATCGTTTCTATTCTTAAGGATCAATGGTTTCTTAAATTTAATGCGGGAGATTGGAAAAAAAATGCGTTTAAATGCCTTAATAGCATGAAAATAATACCTAAAAAATATAGGTTAAATTTTGAAAATATATTTAATTGGCTAGAAAAAAGACCTTGTGCTCGTAAAAGAGGTTTAGGAACTAAGTTACCTTTTAATAAAGAATGGATAATAGAGTCTCTAAGTGATTCTACAATATATATGGCTTTCTATACCATAATCCATAAAATAAAACAATATCAAATTAAACCAGAACAAATGATTCCAGAATTTTTCGATTATATCTACTTAGAAAAAGGTGAAGTAAAAAAGCTTTCAAAAAAGCTAAATATTGATGAAAATATTCTTAAAGAATTACAAAAAGAATTTCTATATTGGTATCCAGTTGATCATCGCCATACTGCCATAATGCATATTTCTAACCATCTAAGTTTTTACATTTTCCACCATGTAGCAATATTTCCTGAAAAGAATTGGCCAAAATTAATATCATTAATAGAACCTGTAATTATTGAAGGACAGAAAATGGGTAAATCAAAGGGGAATGTAATTTCTTTAGCAGATATTCAGAGGATTTATGGAGCTGATTTGTTTAGATTTTATATTTCACATGGAGCTGATTTTAGTGTGTACATGAATTTTCGAAAGAAAGAAATAGAATCAGTAAGAAACCATATCTCTAAATTTTATGGATTTATGTTTGATAAAATTAATCAGTTAAAAAGTATCGAAGCAAAATATGAAAATATTAAGTCTAAGTATTCAAAAGTGATTTTATCTAAAATAATTATAAAATTCCTTGAAGCAGAAAAAGCATTAGAAGTATATAATATTAGAAGGTACCTACAAATTTCATTTTATGAAATCTTTAACTTAATACAGGACTTTTTCAGAGATACTGAAAACAAAAATGATTTTATAATATCATTTAAAATTATTTATACTGATTGGCTAAAGATACTATCCTTAACCATGCCACATTTATGTGAGGAGTTGTGGGAAATTGCTAGTAATTCAGGTTTCATATCAACCGCAATTTGGGGAGATTTCAACAAAAAATTCATTGATAATAACCTTGAACTTGAATTTGATTATATTACCAATGTTATTGAAGATCTTTTGAACATAAGAAAAATCGTCAAAACTCGAAAATCAGATAAAATATATATCTATACTGCCCCAAAATGGAAATACAAGGTTTTGAAAACAATAATTTCGAAGAGAGATGATTTTGAAGCCATAATTTCAGAGATAAAAAATGATAAAGAATTAATTTCTAAAAAGCAATTGATTCCATATATAAAAAACCAGTTGAAAGATCGTATATGGGAAAAAAATTTGACTCAGATAGATGAAATTGATTCGTTAAATCAATATAAATCATATATAGAGAAAAAAGTAAATACCACCATTGAAATTAATTCAGAATTTGATCCAAAAAAGAGAGCAATTAAAGCTAAACCATTCAAACCTGCTTTGTATATTGATATTTAGTTTTTTTAAGTTAGAACTTATTTTTTTCTATTGTTTTCAACATATCTAAATACTTTATAATGTCTTTAGTGTCTTTTGTTCCTATACAGTAATCAAGTTGTTTAGTAAAATGATGGTTCAATAACTTTAATTCAGGGCCAGATATTATATATTTCGAGCTATCTTCAACTCTTTTGTCTAGTAATGTGTCTTTCAACATTTCAATATTTTTATTAATGATTTGCAATGCTATCCACTCAAATACATCATCTATATTTTCATTTGTTTTGGCTGAGGTTTCCATATAGTATATACCCAATTCTATTGCTAATTCCATTCCTTCATCTTTTGATATTACTCTTGAATCTTCAAGATCAATTTTATTTCCTGCTATAACTAAAATTAAACTTGGATACGCAACTTTAGTAATAATATCATACCATTTTTTTACGTTCTCAAATGATTCTCTATTAGAAATATCATAAACAATAATTCCCGCTCGTGAATCAGTTAAATAATCTGGCCATAATCGTTGGAATTGGTTTTGCCCTGCTAAGTCCCATATCATAAATCTTACAGCGGTTTTTAGCTCATCGAACTTACATTCTTTTTTTGAAATGAAGGTTCCAATAGTAGCTTTATAATCTGCTTGAAATATTCCATGTACATATCTTTGAGCCATACTTGTTTTTCCAACTCCTCGATCACCAATTATACTTAATTTATATACATACTCCGGTGAATGGGGTTTACTCTGATAATATTCCATTTTTCGCTTAATTCTTTCCATTTCATTTTCCCGTATAATTTTAGGGATCACTGGACTAACAGGTAACTCTCCATCGATTATTCGGGCTACCTTATCTGCTGTTAAGTATGTGTATGGAAAAATCTCATCAACAAGAGCTTTTGGATGAAGAATCGACACCATAACATGCTCTACTCCAGCTTCACAAAAAATAAATCGATATCTGTCTGTATCGAAAGTGCCAGCACCAAATGTGCCAAGATCAAAATCTAGAGTAATTTTTTTAAGTACTAATTCAGCTAGCGAACTAAATGCTCCAACAAATTTCTTTTCATCTATCTTACCAGAATCTCGAGTTAAAATGTCTACGACTAATCCATCTTGCCCCACTACCAAAATTGATATTAAATGTTCTCCTACCTCTTGCATGTACCATTTAAATAGAGTACGTAGTTTTTCTTTATCTATATACGTAATATTACTAATACCTCGAATTTGGATAGAACTTTCTTTTTTAGTATAATTCTCTTATTTTTTATTTATAATGTAATAATATAGTTCGAATATTTGAATTCTTTTATACAATTAATACAAAAAACAAGTTTTATTTACCACTTTAATTGACAGATGATAATTCCAAAAATGTAAAAAAAAAGACATTATATAATTATTTTTTTAATCTAATCCATATACTTGTCTTGGTGCAAGATAGTTTGGAAATTTGTCTATCAAACTCAATCGAGCGAGATAACAGAGATGACATTCATCAACATACTCCTCTTCATGGTCAATTTCGTATTCTTTCACTAGTTGAGCAGGTCCACCTCGAATTAATGGTCCACAAATAGGGTGATCTTCTGGTTTATAATCTTTGATCAATTCAGAAAGAGGTTTTTCCCAGAAATTTCCTATACTTAAGCCTTGACATATGTGAGCATTACCAAACGGATCAACATGAATTCTTCCAAGTCCGTCCAGATCCTCATAGGGACATTTAATCATTTCTTTCCATGACCTTTTAGGCAATCCTTCAATTAAATTTTCAACAGCTCTTCCTCTAAACATGGCACCACCACCAATCACAGGTTCCCCTTTTTCTTGATCTTTATCAATACCAGTCTTGATGGTAGGTTCTTCAATTGTTATTGAATGTGAGGATAATTTTAAGTTATCTGCTGCTTTTCTCGCAAATTTTGCTAAATTTTCCGCTTCGTCTTCAAAATGAAACGTGTCATCACTTACACTAAAATCAGAAATGCCAATTTCAGCAATGGGTTTAAGCCAAATCTCTGCATCTTCTGTACTCGTTGCCCAATATGAATTAGTTACAATCCCATTCTTAAATTCCATATCTTTAGCAATTTTCATTCCTTCAAGCATAATGGGGTAGAAAAGAAAAGCTTCTCCACCTTCCCAAAATATCCATTCTACCGTTCCTATTTTTTTTGATTCACCCAATACTTCTTTAATTTGAGCTAATGTAAATGTTCCTTTTGCATTTGGGCTACAATATAAGAAACAGTGTTCACATGTATAATTACAAGCATAGGTCAAGAGAAAATGGATTCCTTTTAACATTTTATTTTACCTCAAAATCTGAAATCTAATATGAAATAATTTCAAATCTATGTATATACTTATCAGAACTTCAAATAAAATTAATTAATAAAATTTTACTTGGTTTTATAAATTAATTAAAAAGGTGAAAATTTATGGCAGAACCAGTAAGTATGTATGAAAAATACTTCAAAGATCCAAGACAGGAACCTGTATTGATAGATCATATGAGAACGCCAATAAATAAGAGAAGAGGGAGTGTTGATGGGGCTAGGAATAGGTGCAGCCACAATTATAAGAAATGAGCATCCAAAATAAAAAGAATAATTTTTTCTATTTTTTCTCTAAATCAATTAAATTAATTAAGTTTAAAGCGTATTTTTATAATTAATTCTCTTTAAAAATCAAAAGGTTAGAGTTATGAATATAAAATTTACTGAAGAACAAGAATTAATTCGTCAAAGTGTGAGAGAGTTTGCCCAAAAAAAAATTACTCCAATAGCACTTGAAATGGAAAAGATAAAAACCATTCCTGATGATGTTGTTAAAGGGATGGCAGAATTAGGATTGCTTGCGTGTACTGCAGATCCTGCTTATGGAGGTTCTGGATTAAATGCGGTTTCAGCTGGCGTTATAGCAGAAGAATTAGCGAAAGCAGACTGCACAGGATCTACTTGTGTGTTTTATTTAGTTCAAGCAGCTTGGGGTTTTCTCTTAAATAAATACGGAACAGAAGAAGCAAAAAAAGAAGTATTTCCTAAAGCAACTAAAGGAGAATGGTTTCTTGGAATAGCAACTACGGAAAGCGATGCAGGAACTGATGTTGTAGGTGGAAAAACAAATATAAAAAAAGAAGGTGATAATTTCATAGTAAATGGAGAAAAAATGTATATCAGTGGTGTTCGAGAAGCTGCAACAAAAGGAGGTGGTCATATCACTATTGCTCATCAAACACCTGAGGCAGGATCAAGAGGTATGACTGTGTTTTATTTACCTCTCACAGCTGAAGGGATTACTCCTACATACATCGAAGATTTAGGTCGAGAAGGTATTTCTTGTGGTGGTTTTTCTATAGACAATGTAAAAATTCCTAAACACTACATTCTTGGTGAGGAAAACAAGGGTTTCTACATAATCCATGAAGGATATGAATATGCAAGAGCTTTAATTGCTGTTATTTGTGCTGCTGCTGGTTTGAAGTCATTAGAAAATGGAATGAATTATGTTAAGCAAAGGATGGTATTTGGAAAACAACTAGCAAAATTTCAGGAGATTAATTTTAGATTAGCAGAACATTATACTAAGTTAATGATGTTAAGAGATCTAGGGTATCAAGCTTTGATGGCTATAGATTTAGAACAACAAGGGAAGGGAAATAGATTCGAAACCAGCAAAATCGTAGCTATGGCAAAAATGTTCTGCTCAGATTGGGCTTGTGAAGCAATTAATGATGTTATCCAGTGGCAAGGAGCTTTTGGTTACTCTAAAGAATGCCCAGATCAAGCAGCTTGGAGAGCAATAAGATCTTTTTCCTTAGCTGAGGGAACTCGTGAAGTTATGAAGATGATTGTTGCAAGAGAACTTCTTGGTAAAGAACTAATCTCCTATAAATAATTTCAATAACTTTTTTTTATATTTTTAATAAAAAATAAATTAACGCTTTAAAGATTTAAACTGTATATACCCTTAATTAATCATTTTATAGAATTATGTCTATTAAGATTGTAGTTTTAGTAAAGCAAGTCCCAGAATCAAATGACCTTAAAATCGATCCGAAGACAAATAGAGTATTAAAGGAAGGAGTATCAACGATGATCTCTCCTTTTGATCAGTTTGCTTTAGAAGAAGCAATTAAAATAAAAAAAGAAGGAGATGAGATTACTGCTATTTCTATGGGAGATCTTGAAACAAAAAGCACTTTAATGAGATGCTTAGCATTAGGTGCTGATAAAGGAATATTGCTTAATGATGAAGAATTTAAAGAATCTGATACTTTTGCTACAGCAAATATCCTTGCTTCATCTATAAAGAAAATAGGTGATTATGATATTATTTTTTGTGGCAATTCTTCTTTTGATACGGGTTTAGGGCAAGTTGGTCCTGAATTAGCCGCTATATTAGATATCCCTCATATAACATATGTCGAAAATGTTGAGAAATTAGAAAATAGTAAATTGTTTGTTAAGGCTCAAACAGATGAAGGATATAATATAATCGAATCAAGTATACCTTTGGTTGTGGCTACAATACCTCCCTCATCTTTTCAACCTAGGATACCCCCATTACCAAAAATAATTGCTGCACAGAAAAAACCATTTGAGATTTTAAAAGCAGACGATATTAAAGGTGATAAAAACAAATATGGTTCATCGGGCTCATTAATAAAGATATTAAAGTTATATAAACTTCCAAAAAGAGAACAAGGTATAGTCATTACTGATGCACCGAACATAGCAGTAGAAACATTGATGGAACTACTCACAAAAGATAAGGTGATCTAATCATGGAAGGATGCAAAAATGTTTGGGTTTTTGTGGAATTAAAAAAAGAAAAAATCCGCGGAGTTTCATTTGAGCTACTTGGAAAAGCTAAAGAACTAGCAAAAAATTCTAATGAAAAAGTCTGTGCTGTTGTTTTTGGAAGTAATATATCAAAAATCTGTGAAGAACTATCTTATCACGCTATAGATAAAATATATTTAGGTGAACATAAGATCTTGGACGATTATCTTGCCGAAACATATTCTTCTGTATTTATAGATTTAATTAAGAAATATTTGCCAAATATAATCCTATTTCCTGCAACAAAACTTGGAAGAGATTTAGCACCTAGAATAGCAGCATCATTAGAAGTTGGTTTAACAGCAGATTGTATTGATTTAGGTATTCAAGACGGAAATTTAGTACAAACACACACTGTATATGGAGGTAATTATTTAGTAGATATAATATGTCCAAACAAAAGACCTCAAATGGCAACAGTGAGATCAAACGTAATGGAAAAATCAGAAGCTACAAAGAAAACTCAAATTGACCTCGTTAAAATTCCAATTGAAATAGAACCTTCTCAACTTAAAACAAAAATAAAAGAGAAAATTGAAACAACTACTTCTGATGTAAAGCCTATTGATGAAGCGGATATTATCGTATCAGGTGGAAGAGGAATAGGTAGTGCAGAAAATTTTAAAATTGTAGAGGAATTAGCTGAAGTGTTAAATGCAGCGGTTGGAGCTAGTAGAGCTGCAGTAGATGCAGGATGGAAACCAAAATCATGTCAAGTTGGGCAAAGTGGTACTGTGGTATGTCCCAACATCTATATTGCATGTGGAATATCAGGAACAACCCAACATTTAGTTGGAATGAAAAGCAGTAAAAAAATAATAGCTATAAATAAAGATCTTAATGCTCCTATATTTGATTTCTGTGATTATGGGATTGTAGGGGATTATAAAGTGATTGTCCCACTATTAACAGAAGCTTTAAGGAAAAAATTATCTCAAGATTAATTTTTTCAAGGTTTTTCAAACTGGTCCAGGATTCGATAAAAAAACATTTCTATAGTTTTTATTTGAACTGTATGCCCACATTGAGGTTTGAAAACTCCTACAATGAAACCAAGTTTTTAAAAATTTCTTATATAACGTTATTTTGGAAAAAAGTTTTTTCGAACATTTCTTATGAATTTTCAGAAAATCATCATTACTCATATTATTAACTTTAAAGGTTAAATGTCCCATATCGTAGAGATTCCAATCTTGAGGAAAATTTGTATGGATGAGTCTATTCTTTTGTTCTAACTCCTTAAACAATCTTGTGCCTGGTAAGGGAGTTAATGTTGTAGTTTGAATAACATCAATACGGTGTTTCAGTATATAATTTACTTTCCTCCACATGCTCTCTTTAGTTTCTGCATCAGAACCAAATATAAATGCCCCTAGTACTGCAATTTTATATTTATTAATATTTTTAAAAGCTCTTTCATACTCTAATTGAAGATTCAATTTTTTTTCCATTACTTTAAGTTCTTCGGGATCAGCAGATTCTAATCCTAAAAATACCATTTTGCATCCTGCTTTAGCTGCCCATTTTATAACTTCTTTATTACTTCCAAAGTTTAATGAGGCTTGACAAAACCATGTTTTATTTAATTTTCTTTCCACCATTCCTTTAAAAAGATTGATAGCTCTTTCCTCAGCACTCTTACCATATCCAAGAATGTTATCATCAACAAAAAAGATATATCTTTGACGCAATTGTTCTAACTCATCTAAAATTTCTTCATATGGTCGTTGTCTGTATTTTCTTCCATTGAAGGCACTTACAGAGCAAAAATAGCAATCCATAGGACATCCTCTTGATGTTTGTATTGTCCCAAATAAATACTTATCACTAAAGTGATCTCGATTTGGAACAACAGAATTCTTTAAGTCTAAATGGACGCCTTCATATCTGGTTTTTAGATTGTTATTTAAAAAATCTTCTATAACAGTAGGCCAGATGCTTTCTGCTTCTCCTATAACAATAGAATCAACATATTTTAGGGCTTCTTCTGGAACCATTGATGCGTGTATTCCCCCCATAATAACGGGAATACCTCTCTGCCGAAATTGAGATGCGATTTCATATGCTCGGTTTGCTACAGAAGTAAATGCTGTTATACCAACAAGATCAGCGTCTTCGTATTCAAATCTTTCAAAATTTTCATCAATTAATTTTACTTGAAAATCGTCAGGAGTTAAAGAAGTTATTATTCCTAAGCCTAAAGGTGGAAAAGTGGAGGATGGGTTGAGTGTTAATCCTGCTACATTTGGATTCACAGGATTAATTAAAAGCAACTTCTTTTTACTTTGCACTAGGTCAATTTCAATAGGTTTAACCTTAATTTCAAATTCTTTTCTTAAATCTCGAATTAAAATAAATATGCCAATGAAATAAAAGACCATACTAACTATGTAAATCATAAAAAATAGTACTAGAGCAATTAAATCGGTAAAAAGAAATATAATATTCATAATTATTGTGGGTATCGAGAAAAAGAAAATAGGTAGTATAAAAGGTGCTTTATTCTTAATTTTTACAACCACATCTTTATTTTGGATTGTTTCTTTTATTCCAGAAAGATATGGCATCGGATAAAATATTATAAAAGAAGGTATTATTATCCAGAAGTAATTTAGTATAAAAAGCAACGTAATAGAAACCATAAAGATAAGAAAAACAAATAAAGGATAAAGATATTTTACTCTCAGTTCTTTAAACCTTTTTTATAAGATTATATTATATTGAGTTACTTGAATTCCAGAATATTAAAAAAGTCTAAGAAGATTTTTTAAAAAACTATAATTTTTTAGAACTATGAATAAAGTCGCAATTATTGGAGTAGGACATACTAAATTTGGAAAAATTGAAGAGAAAGGATTAATGGACTTACTATGTGAGGCCTCTTTGGCTGCAATTGATGATTCTAATACAAATGATAAAATCTTTGATACAGTTTATGTTGGTGCAATGAGTCCAGAATCTTATAATCATATATCAGGTGTAGCCAGTGCACTTGTGGATAAATTAAGTTTAATACCCGCAGCAGCAGATGACATCAAAAATGGACCTGCAAGCGGAGGTTCAGCTATTAAAGCGGGTTTTCAAGCAATCGCTTCTGGAATGAGTGATTTAGTATTAGTCGTGGGGGGAGAAAAAATGACTCATATTACAACTCCCGGTTATATTACTTCAAATGTAGCTACTTTAACACATCCAGAAGCAGAAAGACCTCATGGTGTGTCTCTTCCATCGTTTGCGGGACTATTGACGCGAGCTTATCTAGAGAAATATAATGCTAAGTTGGATTGGATTTCAGATATCGCAATCAAGAACCATAAAAATGGAGCATTGAATGCGAATGCACATTTTCAAAGATCAATCAGTGATTTTATGAAGAGTGCCATTCAAAAGGGAAAAGGAACCTGGAAAACTATTTATGAATTCCTTGAAGATGATAAAACTAATCCTATTATTGCTGATCCTTTAAGGCTTTTTCATATTTGTCCTATTTCAGATGGAGCCGCTGCTTTAGTTCTATGTAATGCTGAAAAAATTAATCAATATTGTGATACTCCTATTATGATTTCTGGAATCGGGCAAGCAACAGATACACATATAATTTTTGAACGTGAAGATATTACAACTTTAAAAGCTTTGAGACTCTGCTCAGAACAAGCTTATAAAATGGCTAAAAAAACACCAGAAGATATCGATGTAGCCGAACTTCATGATGCATTTGAGATTCTTGAAGCTGTTCAAAGTGAGGATATCGGTTTTTTTAAGAAAGGTGAAGGTGCTAAAGCTGCGCATGAAGGTTTAACTGAAATTGGTGGAAAAATCCCTATAAATCCTTCGGGTGGTCTAAAAGCTCGTGGACATCCCTTAGGGGCTACTGGTGTTGCCCAAGTTGTAGAATTGGTTTGGCAACTACGAGGAGAAGCTGGAAAAAGACAAGTCGATGGTGCCGAAACAGGGATTACATGCAACTTTGGTGGATTTGGGAATAATATAATTTCAATACTTACAGAGAGGATGTAATAGTTATAATTAAAATTTAAAATATTTTAAATCTTAGGTGTTTAATTTAAAATTTATCTTAATTTTAATCTTGAAAAAGTAATTGTATATTAGTTAATCACTTTAAAATGAAGCTCTGTGCCATTTTTATCAAAACATTTAATATAGTTTAAACTATATGGAAATCCTACAATAAAATGAAATCTGTTTCCTTTAAATACACTATTTAAATCTTGTAGGGAAGGGTATAAATTTCCAGATGGATGTGAATGAATAGTTCCTTGATAATATTGATTTATTGGGAGTCTACTCGGAAAAAATACTCCTGAATTTCTTGAAGTAATTGCGCCTGGCGGTAATATAAATTCTGTAAATACATTTTTATCCCTTTTAAGGATTCCTAAAAATTCTTTTGGATGATGCGCCCGACATAACGCTAAAAACCCAACTAATAAATCCCTTTTTATTTTGACCGTATTTGATTGAAGATCCTCTAAAATAAAAATAATTTCATTAATAACATTTAAAATAGACTTAGTCTTAATTATTTTCCAATTCTTTAAAGAAGTGATATCATTATTCAATTTTTTATATACTTTCCCTGATTGGTTAATAATCTTAACTTTTGGTTTTTTAGGATATTTAGAATAGTCAATTTCTAACATAATCCCCTTAATTAATCCAATTTTAATATGAGAAATTTTATTTTCAATAGTTTCAGCGTTAGGAAAATTTTCTATAATATTTTGATATTGTATCTCAATTTCTTTAATCATTATGTAAATATAACTACGATTTTAAAAGAATGTTTTCTATTTTGGAAATTAGAATAACATTCTTTCAATCTTAGTAGAAAGAATCTAGAAAAGAAGAATTTTTAACTCAACTGATTTTAACTATATTTCTTGCATCCATACTCTAAAGTTTGAAAATTTAATATCAAATTCTTTTAACTTATTTTCAATCAAAAATAAGAATTTTTCAGGTATAATGAATGATCCCCGTCCTAATTTCATTCCTTGTAATTCTTTTACTAATCCTTTTTTTTTATATTTATATATTTTTTCTGAATATTGTTTGGTAGTTTTATATCCATATAATATTCTTTTAAGTTTCATTTTAGCAGAATTATTTAATGCTCTTAGATTTAAAGTTATAATTTGATATGGTTTCACTTTTAGAGTTTTTATTAAAGTTTCATAATAATTAGAATTTCCATAGAGTGATTGACCTTCTGCTAAAATATTTTCCACAAAAATTGTATCCCAGTTATTTATATCCTCCGGAAAAAAGAAAATACATTGGATAGAGCGATTTAATTCCTTTCCTAGGTTCAAAAAATAGTTAAAAATGGTATTTTCCATACTTTTAGGAGTATTTCGCTTAAACAAAATACAAATGTCGATATCACTCTCTTTATTAAACCTTCCAGTAGATAAAGAGCCAAATAATATAATATTTCCAATCTCTTTATATTTAGAGAGATTACTGTCTATAAAAGTCTTAATATTTTTAATTATCTCCTCCAATTTTGAAGTGCTCTTTAAATTTTTTATCTCGCTTTCTTCAAGTTTCATATTAAAATTCCTCCGTTAGAATCTTATTGCCTATTTCTTCTAATATATAATATTTTTCCTTCAATTCACTAAAATCTTTATCCGTCCAACTAAATCCATAAGTGAATTTTGGTCGAATTTTATTTTCAATATCTTGAAATAATCGCCATACGTTTTCAGTTTCTTTTTCAAAGATATACGGATTATTTTCTAAGAGTATCCTTACTTTTTGATGTTTGTTGATATGTATCCGATATTTTGCTGCGCAGCATTCAATTAAATGATATATCGAAAGAAAGTATAATTCTGCTCTAGAGGGTAATGAAAGATCCTCATTTTCAGCATCTCCTTTAAAATTCAAATACAGTTTTTTATGATTTTCAAATTTGCTCATGCTTACTAAATAACTCCCTTTTCGTAATATAATAATGCGAAAACCTTTAAAAATTTTTCCTTGATTTTGGAAATAGCTAATATTTGGAATTTTATCAATTTAATATCTTCCAATATACTTATATTATCAATGATCTACTTTTTTATTTAAATTAGAAAATTTTGTCAATTTATCACATTTTAAGGAAACATGATAAGGTGCAAAAAAAGAAGAGGGTACCAAAGCTATTTATGAAGGTTTAACTTAGTTATAAGGGAAAAATCAATAAATTTTTTATCTTCATTTTTTTGGATATCTTATCATTATTGATTAATTCTCGTAAAATTCAAATAAAGTTTGCCTTTTTATCTGTATTATGGTTGAAGATCTCATTAAATGGGATTTGAGCAATTTCTATAAGAATATCAATGATCCCTCAATTGACAGGGATATTGAAGATATAAAAAATGCCTCAGAAGAATTTTATCAAAAGGTCAAAGGAAAGTTGGAGAATCCTTCACTTCATCCTCAACAACTCATAAAATGGTATCAAGAATACGAAAAAATTTCTGAGAAAGTCTTTTACCTCAGCATTTATTCTCTATTAATATATTCTATTAATTCATTAGATGAGAGTGTAAAATCCTTTCATGCAAAAATAGAAGATTTTAAAGTCGCAATTCAAGAAAAGCTCTTATTTTTTAATTTAGAGCTAAATATGATTTCAGATGAGAAATTTAAAGAACTTATTAAAGCTCCTGAACTAAACCGTTATTCTCATGCACTAAAATTTAATAGAATGAAAAAGAAACATCAGCTTTCTGAAAAAGAAGAACAGTTAATTTTAATGAAAGATATTACTGGTGTTAAGGGATTCCTAAATCTTTATAGAGAATTAAAAAGCAGTTTCTTATTTGATTTTGAAGTAGATGGAAAAAAGAAAATATTAACTGAAGCAGAACTTTTTGCTTTTATGTATCAGCAGGATAAAGATCTTCGTTATAAAGCCTTACAAACAATGTTAACAGAATACAAAAACAATGAAATGATTTTCACACACATTTTCACTAATATCCTCAAAAACTGGGATTTAGAAAATAAGAAAAAGAATTTTATTCATCCAATATCTAGAAGAAATCTGCAAAATGAAGTAAGTGATGAAATCGTTGAAGTACTTGGAAATTTTACCACAGAAAGTAATAATATTGTTGAGAGATATTATAATTTAAAGAAAAAAATCTTGAATCTTCCAGAATTGCATATATCAGATATTTACGCACCCATTGGTCAGATAACAAGAGAATATTCCTACCAGGAAACAATAGAATTGATTAAAACTGCTACTGAAAAATTCCACCCAGAATTCAAAAATATAGTAGAAAATATGAATAAATTAAATCATATAGATGTAACTCCCCGGAAAGGGAAAAATAGGGGAGCTTTTTGCGAATATGGAAAATTAAAGCATTATCCCTTTGTTTTTATTAATTTCACATATAATATCGATTCGGTTCGAGCGTTAGCACATGAACTTGGCCATGCTTTTCATGCTTTTTATATTCAAAGGGATCAAAATTTTATAAATATACAAATATCATTAGTAGTTGCTGAAATAGCATCTATATTCAATGAATTATTAGTAACAGATCTCCTTCTTGAGACAGTAGATTCAAAAGAAGAAAAAATTACACTATTATGTTCTTTTATAGAATCTAAATTTGCTACTTCTCACAGACAAAATGCTTTTTATCACTTTGAAAGAAAAATTCATGAAATCCTTGAGAAAAAACTCCCTACAGCAGATGAAATCAAAAAAGCTTTTGTTAAAGAAATGGAATTAATGTTTGGAAATTCAATCAGCAACATCGAAAAAGATTATGCTAGTTATTGTTTTGTAGTTCCACATTTTCTACACGAGCCTTTCTATGTCTATGCTTATAACATGTCTAACCTTTTAGTGATTTCAATCTATCAAATGTATCTCGAGCAGAAAGAAAAATTCGTTCCTAAGTATCTCAAATTACTTTCTATTGGAAGCTCACTTTCTCCTGAAGAAATGTTATCTGAAATAGGTATTAACCTGAATGATTCTTCTTTCTGGCAAAAAGGGATTAAATATCTCTCGGATAAGATAGATGAATTAGAAAAATTAGTAGAAAAGAACTGAATTTACGTCTAAAACTCAACCCCTAATTGAGAAATCTCTGCAATGAAAAGTTCTGCAATTGAAAGCCACTTTTTTTTGGTTTCGGGATCAATTGAAGATTTATTTGTGAGATCTTTTCCTTTCTGAAGATTTTCAAGTGCAGCTTCATAATTTTCTAATTCTTTATAACATATTCCTAACTTAATATAAGTCTGGTTTAAATACCAATCATCAGTTGCTAAATCTAACGTTTTTTGGAATTCTTTTATAGCTTTATCATAATCTTTAAAAAACATAGAGATTTCTCCATAGGTATCATGGTAAGTCGCATTATTTGGTTCATGCTCTATGATCTCCTTAATTAGTTTTATTGCACCTTCTTTTTCATTTAAATAATAGAACCAGTAAGCCTTATAATTAAGAAGATCATAATCTTCAGGAAATTTTAGCAGTAAATTATTAATTATTTCTAGTCCAGCTTCTATTTTTTGCATTCTCCTAAGAACAGATGCTTTTTGCATCTTAATATCTTTTTCATTAGCAGGGAACATTTCGAGTATCTCATCTAATAATTCTAACACTTCATCAAATTGATCAAAATAAACTAAAATCCTAATTTTAGAATAATATAGGTCGAGGTTTTTTGGATTTGATTCTATTTGTTTATTAATCTCTTCAAGTTCTTCCTCATATTGTTGTTCGAAATCTTTAGATTCATTCGATTGAAATATCTCTATCATATCTTGCCAAATTATTCCTTCAAGCTTATCGAGACTTTCTTTAAATTCTATTTTAGCTTCAACCTTATATGCTAAGTAATTAATATAGTCTGGTAAAAATTCTCTTAAAGTTTTTTCTAAATCATTATTGAATAATACTTCGCAAATTTCTTCTAAAATTTCTCTTACAATAGCACGTCTATTCATAGATCTTGAGAATAATTTATCTAAATAGGTAAATTTGGTAATATGACCTTCTGTAATCGCTCTAAGTATTTTTTCTAATTTTTCATCTTCTTGTAAATAATATTTTTCGTCGGAAGAAACCACTAATTTAAAAAATTTAATTGGATATATGTTATTTTCAACAATTTCATCAATATAATATTCAAGTTTAGATTGTTTAATCCGATATTTGCTCGAAAATTCTTCTGTGGATATATAATCCGGATATTGATCTGGATGATTTATTGAGATATAGAGTAAAATTTTATTAAAATCCTCCTCATTTGAAAGCATTGATTCTACTCTTGTATAATCTAACCTTAAAACATTGTGAAGATATCTAAATTGTATATTTTCATCCTCAATACCGTATTTATCAAAAAAATTGATTGTTTTTTTAGTTATCTCTTCAATTCGTTTACTTTCTTCATCCAAGATTGATTGTCTATCTAAATCATAATCTTGTAATATTCTAGAATACTCTAACTTGCCTAATTGAGTAATTCTATATTCTTTATTCTCTTTTTCTATATATCCTAAATCCAATAATAAATTCATATTCTTTGATAAGGATGATTGATTAATAGAAAGAGGTTCGGCTAGAAAGTCTGCCCACTTGCAATAATTATTATTATACACCATCCACAGTATCCAATGATCATAGTTTCTTTTCTTTTTAATTATATCTGGCGGATAACTTAATTTTCTTTTCTTTCCTACGTCTTTAGATAATTCAAGAAATCTCTTTTTACCTTCTGACGTAATTTTATAATGCCCTCTTGAAAGTTTTTCAACATATTGCTTTCCCTTTAGCAGTGATAAGTATTTTGATAAAGTAGATAACCGTAGTTCAAGAGGTTTTTGAGAAAAACAAGCCCATTCGCATTCTTCATTATTATATAACATCCAGAGAATAATATGTTCAAAATTTTTCTTGCCTAATATAGGAGTCTTATAAATCTCTTCAGGAGGGTATTGTATAGTACTCATAAGTTATACATTAAAATTTATAATCGTTAGTTATAGATAGTTTTTTATGCTATTTAAATTATGTGTGCTTTCTTTTTATTTCGAACTTCGTGAAAAGTTCAGCATCCTGAACTATATATGTAATCAAACCCATATTAAAATTAAGTAAAAATAAGAGGTCAAAAAAATGAGAAAAAAAGCTAAGGAAGGAATTATCAAGGTTAGGAATGATATAATTTGCCATCCTATTTTTGATGGCATCACCAAATAATTTTTTTTTTATTTTAAAAAACTTTATGGAGGAAATTAAAAATGTCAAAAAAGAAAGCTAAGGGAATGGATGCAACCCTAGTGGATTATCTTTTACATCCAAAAAAATACAACTTTGGATGGAAAGACCTATAATTAATTATCTTTTTTTTTTTCTATTTTATTTTTGTTTTCTTGTTCTTTTGTTATAATTTTTCACTATAGAACTAAAATTTTATATTAAAAAATATCTAATCTTACATTAATCAAAAATTTATAATCAGTTTCTATAAAATATTTCGATGGCGGGTCCTCAGAAATTTGGTTTTAAGATTACGGTTATAGGAGATGGAAGGGTAGGAAAGACCTCCTTGATTAAAAAATTTACGAAAGGGTCTTTTGAAAAAAATTATGTGAGGTCTATTGGTGCGCAATTTTCTGAATTTGATAAGGAAATTGAGGGAGATCACATTAGATTAATCTTTTGGGATATTGCAGGTCAAGATGAATTTCATTTTCTACGCCCCTCTTTTTACAATGAGAGTAGAGCTGCAATCATTGTGTATAGTTTAGAAGAGAATGAGTTTGGAAAAAGAAGTTTTGAAAATATAGAACATTGGAATAATGAAGTACAGCAACATTGTGAAGATATTCCAATTATATTATTTGCTAATAAAGTTGATTTAGTTGATGAAAGTAATTTAGATGATATCAAGATTCAAAAAGTAGTAAATAACCAAAATTTTCTTGGTTATTATCTAACATCTGCAAAAACGGGTCAAGGAGTGTATGACGCTTTTAACGCTATTATCAATAAATTATATAAGAAGTATAAAGAATTAGCTTCAGCATCATAAATCTTTTGATAAGAATCAAATCTTCGAAGCTTTTAAAATACTACTTAAAACTCAGCTTGAAGTTGTTCTATTTCTGCTAGGAATAATTCTGTAATTGCTAACCATTCCTTTTTGGTATTAATATCAATTAAAGCCTTATTTGTAAATTCTTTCCCTTTCTGGAGATATTTAATAGCTAATTCATAATTTTCAAGTTCTTTATAACAAATTCCTAATTTAATATATGTTTGGTAACTATACCATGTATTACTGCTAATCTTTATTGCTTTCTGGAACTGTTTTATAGCGTTGTCATATTCAGCAAAATTCATTAGAATTTCACCATAAGTGTCATAATAAAGTCCATTTTCGGGTTCACTTTCTATCAAATTTAAAATTAATTCTAAGGCTTCTTCTTTTTTATCTAAATATTGTAACCAATATGTTTTATTGAGAAGAAGATTATTATCTTTCGGATATTTATCAATTAATTCATTGATGATCTCCAATCCCGCTTCTATATTTCTCATTTCTTTAAGAATATATGCTCTTTTAATTTTAAGATCCCTTTCCTCATCAGTAAATTGATTTAGCATTTTATCTATCAATTCAATTACCTCCTCATATTGGTTAAAATATATCAAAATCTTAATTTTTGAATAATATAAATCAAGTTTGTCTGGATTCAATTCAATCGCTTTATTGATTTCTTCAATTTTTTCATCATATTGAGCTTCTAATTCATCTTTATTTATTGATTTAAACATTTCAGGAATATTCTGCCAAATAATTCCTTCTAGCTTATCGGCAATACCTATTAATCTCCTCTTTTTCTCGATTTTATAGGCTAAATAATTAATATATTCAGGCAAAAATTTCCTTAATGAGCTTTTTAAATCCTCTTTGAAAATATTTTGGCATGCTTCTTCCAAAATAGCATTTACTGTAGAATTCATATCAAGAGGTAGAATTAATTTTGATGAATTTTCAAAAAGTTTATTCAAGTAGGTAAACTTTGTTATGTGCTCCTCTGCAATAACTCGTAGCATCATTTCTATTTTTTCACCTGATTGAAAATAGTAATATTTATTAGGAGGAACCTCCAATTTAAAAAATTTTATTGGATAAATTTGATTTTCGACTATCTCATCAGTATAGTATTCAAGAGTAGTTTTTTTAATTTCATACTTTTCTGAAAAATCCTTAAGAGAAATATAATTCGGAAATTCATTTGGGTGATTCATTGAGAGAAAAAGCAATATTTTATGAAAATCCACCTCATTTCTTAATACACTTTTAATTTGTTCATAATCTAGTCTCAATACACTATTAAGAAATCTAAATTGAATGCCTCTATCACTAATTTCATAATATTCAAAAAACTTGAGTGTTTTTTGAGTCAACTCTGCAATCCGTTTACTTTCTTCTTCTAATATTGATTGTCTATCTAAATCATAATGGCTTAACATTTTAGAGTATTCCAATTTCCCGGTTTGGGTAATTCTATACTCTTTATCTTCCTTTCTTACAAATTTATTCTCGATTAAATTATTTAAATTCTTCGATAATGAAGATTGATTTATTTTAAGAGGTTCTTCGAGAAAATCTGCCCATTTACAGTAGTTATTATTGTACAACATCCACAGAACCCAATGATCATAGTTTCTTTGGTTTAATATTACCTGCGGAGGATAACTTAATTTTCTTCCTTTTTGCTTAGCTTGACTTAAATCGTAAAATCTATTTCTTCCTTTAGGTGTAACACGATACTTATTAAATTCACTCTTTACTATATAGCCATCGCGTTTAAGTCTATTCAAATATATTGATAAAGTTGATCGATTCACTTTTTCTTTTAAATCTGACCAAGAGCATACTTCATTATTATTCAAGATCCAAAGAATAATATATTCATAATTTGGTCTTCCAATGATAGGATCTAAAATTTCCTTAGGGGGAAAATTGCATGGAGTCACGAAAACTCTATAATTATTATATTGTAGGGTTTATTTATACTTTTCGATCTAAAACAAATTCGGGACTCCAATTAGAGTTTTGGATATTAAACTATATATTAAACCCTGACCTAATTTAATTTAACAAAAAAAAAGTGATGAGAAAAATGACCCAAGCTTATGAAAATTTAACGGTTATGAAAATCCCTGAAGTTGAAGAAGATGAAGTTCATACTCCTATAGAAAATGAAGAGGATGAAGTACTTGGAGATTTGAATCCAAGATATTTTGAAGAAATTGAACATCTTAATGGAGCAAAAGAAAGAAATTTTACTTCAGATATTATTTTGAGTTCTAAATTCAACTTCTTTAATGGTATTTAAACATTTTAAAATTTTTTTTTACTCTATTTCTAAAATCTAAAATAAGTTGTAAATCATGAAACTTTAATAAATTATAAAATTTGCAAGTAAGATAGTATTTTTCAATAGTATTAGAAAATTGGACTCTAAAACAAATCTAAAAGTCCAAGCGAAGTTCTGCATGTAAAACTATATATCGAACCCTGATCTTACTATATTCAAGAATAAATATAAAAGAGGGAAAAAAATGGGACAAGTTCTAATAAAAAAAAAGGATACTCTTGTAGAACTTGAAGAATTATTTATAGTTTTATTGAAAAAAGTTTCCAAAACCAAGGAAAAAGACATTGAAGTAAAAAAACAATATGAGCTATATGAAATTTACAAGAATATAAACCCAAGATACTTTGAAAACCAGATTACACTAAAAGATGCAAAACTCAAAATAGAATCATCGGATATCATTCATAGTTCTAACTTTAACCTTTTTGGGTATTACTAAAAAGAATCACATTAATTTTTAAATAAAAAATAAAGAGGTGGTGATTTCTGACAGAAAGTAAAGATGTAATCAAATTGGATTTAAATGAATATTTGGATGTAGATTTTATAAGAGAAATTAGGCAATGGCCTAAGATATTGATTAAAACACCCCTCGTCACCGAAAGCGGAACAGATTTGATTGAAAAGAAGAGAGTCGAAAAAAGATGGAAACAATCTTATGATTATTATTTGTTGAATCCTGAAAAGTTTAGATTCGGTCTAAAAGATTTAAAATAAAATTTGAAAAAAAAGGGGTTGATTAACAAAATGGTTGAAGTTATGGTCAAGAAAAAAGCTCTTGAGGAACCATTCAAAATTGAAGAAATAATTATTTTAGAAGAGCTCCCTCCAATTGAGGGGGAATTCGAAGTAGTGAAAGTTAAGGCAGAGGAAAAACCTATTAAAAGAGCTTTATCAAAATTATTAAAGAAAGCTAGATATAACGCTAAATATTTAGAAGAAGTGTTTAATATTGAAAATCTTAAAAGAAATATACATTACAGGAATTACGGGCTTCTCTAAAATAATTTATTCTCATCAAGCTGATTTTATTCATCTGAAAAGTTGAGTAATCAGATCAGGGAGTAGTAAGGCTAGGGGGAGGGGGTCCTTTAATGACTCCCTCCTTCTTTTTTTTCTTTATAAAAATTATTGATCAAAATAAACCGAATTTTTTTTATTTTCATACATGATGTATGGAACATTCTAAAAATTTGCTTAATAGCGAAGAAATTTCATTTTGAGGTGATTTTTAAACCAAAATTTTATATTAATTAATAACTGATCTTACTCTAGTTAAAACTTTTTAATAAGAATTAATTATTACCCGATTTCTGCGAAAAAAAAATGAATGAAAGAGGACGCAAATTCAGTTTTAAGATAGCTGTTGTCGGTGATGGAAGAGTAGGTAAGACAACCTTAATTAAAAACTTTACAAAAGGTTCTTTCATAAAGGATTATATTAAAACTATTGGCGCACAATTTTCTGTTTTTGACAAAGAAATTGAAGGAGATCAAATTAGATTATTATTTTGGGATATAGCTGGCCAAAATACATTTCACTTTTTACGTCCATCCTTTTTTAAAAGCAGTAAGGCAGCTATAATTGTATATAGCTTAGAAGAAAATAAACTTGGAGAAGAAAGTTTTAACCATATATCAGATTGGCATCAAGATGTAAATCATTATTGTGGAAATATTCCTACCATTGTATTTGCTAATAAAATTGATTTAGCGGATGAAAATAACATAGATCATTCTAAAATTCAAGAAGTTATTAAAAACCGAAATTTTCTCGGTTATTACATAACTTCAGCAAAAACAGGACAGGGAGTTATTGAAGCTTTTAATGCAATTATTAATGATCTATATCAAAAAAATAAGGTATTATCTGCAGAGTTATAAGGTTACAGATTAATACCTTTGATATTTACTGAATTTCGACATTAAAAAAATAATTTTTATCAAAATCACTAAAAGATAGTAAATTATTTAGAAAAATGAAAAAAATTTTCATTAAAAAAAATGCTAAAAAAATAAAATATTTTATAAATGTAGAAAAACAATTATCCATGATATTTAGATAAACAATAAATAAAGCGAAATTCGAAAAATTATGAGATGAGAAAAATGTCTGAAATATCTAATAATACAAAGGATAATATCCTTCAAAAATTTGGTACTGTTCTTGGCCAGAATATAATTGATACGGTAAACCAAGGATTAGCTAATAATGAAAGCCATGGTCAAATAAGGAAACGCATAAAAGATTCTCTTGATCCCAGCCTTTCTAGTACGGAAAAAAAGACCATGATTAATAACATGATGTCATTTGTTATAGTTGGTTAAGGATTTGACTAGGTCAATAAATTAGAGGTTTTATTTTTTTTAATATTTTTTTTTTAGACTGGTGTTTTTTAGAATTCGAAGAAATATAGGGAAATATTTTTTTGAAAAATTTTGTTTGTGTTGATGGTAAGGTGAATACACTTGAATAAGAAATTTTTAGACATATTGATGATTTTTCCATCTGGGGGGGTTTTAAATTTATCTAGTTATAACCATAATTTGGGTTCAGCCTATGTAATCGCATACTTAAGAAAAAAAGGTTTTCGTGCTGAGCAATTTATCTCAAAAGAGTCTTTTAATGTTAAAGAATGTGTTAAGAAAATAGCATATTATAATCCTAAAATAGTTGGATTTACAGTTTATGAAAAAAATTATATGCAATGTGTATTGATTAGCAAGGGATTAAAAGCATATAATTCAAAAATTATAATTGTTTTTGGAGGTCCTACCCCTAGCGTGCAATCTAAAGAAATTTTGGAGAGTACCAGCAGTATAGATCTTTGTGTTAGATGGGAGGGAGAAGAAACAATGCTTAAATTATTAACGACGCTATCTGAAAATAGTTTTAATTTAATTCAAGCTAATCTAGATAATATAAAAGGTATTACTTTTAGAAATGAAGATAAGATTATCACAAATCCAGATAGTAATATTCTACTTTCAAACCGATTAATTAAAAATTATTTAGATAATTATCCATCTCCTTATCTTTCAAAAGTCATTCCTGTATCTGAAACTTTTCCTACAGGGATAATTACTGCAAGAGGGTGTAATCAAAACTGTGTTTATTGTAATTGTGCAATAATAAGCAAAAGAAATATTTTTCTTCACTCAATAGAAAGAGTAATAGAAGAATTATCATTTTTGAATGAATATAATAAGTTCAAAAGCCCTGTTCCTATTAACGATGATGGTTTCACAATAATACCATCAAGAGCGAAACTAATTTGTGAGCGTATTATTGAAAATAATATTAAGGTTCCTTTATCTTGTATTACGCGATGTGACAAAATTACTGAAGAATTATTAGATCTAATGAGGGAAGCAGGTTTTGCTTCAATAGGATTTTCTTTAGAAAGCGCTGTCCCAAGAGTTTTAAGAGCGATAGGCAAAGTAAACCCTCCAAAAAGTATGCCTTCAGAAAAATTTGTAAAGGAGATGGAATTTATTGAAAAATTAAAAAATATGACATCATATGCGAAAAAGATTGGAATGTATCCAGTATTTGTAAGTATTATGATTGGATTACCAGGCGAAACTATTGAGGACGCGCAAAAAACTATAGAATTGGTAAAAAAATTAGATATTGATTTTTATGCACATAATTATCTTCATATTTATAAAGGTACGCCGCTATATCGAAATTATAAGAGCTATGGTTATAAAATTGAACCAATAGGTCAAAAAAATACAATACTATTAAATAATAACTTTCCGTTTGATGTATACAAAGTAAAATTTGCTCCAAAATCTGCAACAGAAACTAATAGCAAAGTTATTGATTATAATATCCTCAAAATTTTATCATTCAATCTTAAACGGGAAAATATGAAATTTTTTTTTGATAATATAATAATTAATTCTGACTTTATAAAACCAACATTAGTAAAATGGATACAAGAAAATCTTGCGATAAATGGAACAATTATTCATATATATTCAAACAAACTAAAATATATGAAATTCCATAAAGAAAATGAAGCAACCCTTTATAATGAATTTTCACCGACTATGTATTATGAATCATATTATTGGGAAAATTCAAACAAAGCATATATCTTAAAACCAGGGAGAACGCATTTATTAGGTGAACAAACTGGATTATATATTAAATTACAAAACGCAGCTTCAGCTTTGGAAGATTATAAGGAAGGCAATACTAGCATGGAAAACCTTATTTGCTCAGATCATACTACAATTGACACAAGGGCAATCTATAATCTCCTAAATGAGATTTCAAAAAGTGAAGATAGTTTCAATTACCTTTTAGAACGTAGATTACTACCTCAATTTCAAAATCTATGTAGATGGACGAAGGATCATGCAAATTGTCAAAAATTAGAAACTGCTATTATAGGGGATGATGATTCTATTCGAATTTGTTGGCATTCAGATCCAATAGGAAAGGTTGGAATATCATTTTCGGATATTATACGAAATCTACAGCGTTTAAAAAAAGAAAAGGTAGAAAGAAGAAAGTGCAATAAATGTATTAAAAATGAAACTTGCCTAAAATGTATATTTCCTTATCCCTTATCTTCCGAAGAATATTGTGAGATTAAGAGAAAAAACGATACGAATAAACCAGCTTATTTAATTAATACGTTTAATATATTAAAAGATTTTCTGTATATGCCAATCAATCCTCTCGACTACTAATTTATTCATAAGAATTAAAAAGCGAATAATAACTTTTAACAAGAAAAAAGTTTTGAGATAATTCTAATTTTAAACAAGACTATTACAAAGTCTTTTAAGTAATTTATTCTTCTTCTAAATTTGTATTTTTAAATTCCCTATTGAAAGATAATTCTATTCCGAGATTTTTTTCTCATAATGGGAGACAAGTAAATTTGTTCGAATCTAAATCCGATGAACTAATAAATGTAGAACAACTGATGTATAAAGCTAAGTTTGAGAAAGCGCTTGAAATATTAACGAGTTTTGAGAGAGAAGAAACAAACACTCCCAAAGATGAATTATCAACACTAATCTTGAAAGGAAGAATATATAATTATAAGGAACAATATAAGAAAGCTGTAGAATTTGGGGAACTCGCTTATGATCTGAGTCAAAGAATGGGAGATATAACTAGTACTATCGATGGTCTCCTTATTAAATCTTATATTGCATTTCTAGGTGAGCAAGATAAAGCACTTGATCTAATACTAAAGGCTGAAAAATTACTTAATTCAGTTTCTGGTGAAACATACTTAAATCTTTCTAGACAACAATCGGATTTTTTAATAATAAAATCCAGAATTTATCGTTTAAATGATGATCTTAATAAGGCATTAGAGCTAGCATTACATTGGGTTGAAACAAGAGAAAAGGTAGCGGAAAAAATCGATATTTCACTTATTTATTGGCTACTCGGAGATATATATTTGTATAAAAGTGAGCCTAACAAAGCTTTAGATTACGCTTTAAAGAGTTTAGCAATTCAAAAAGAATTAGAAAATCAGATTGGTATAGCATCAAACCTTGCATTAGTTGGGCTTTGCTATTATATAAAGGGTGACTTCGATCAGGCTTTGAATTATTGCAAACAGAGTTTAACAATTAACGAAATGAGCATCACTGCTAAAACTGGTTCATTGCATACTTTAGGCGCTATTTACAAAGAGAAAGGCGAGTTAGATAGGACTCTAAGATATTATACACGTTCGGTCTCGCTTGCAGAGAATGAGGACTACATCGAAGGAGTTACATATAATTTAATGGGAATAGGGTCTACTTATAGAATGAAAGGAGATTTTTACAAAGCTATAGATTATCTTAAGCGTAGTTTGACACTTTCAGAAAAACTCAATTTACCGCATGGTATATACTCCTCACTTTTTTATTTAGTTCTAACAAATCTAGATAAAAATTCTCTTGAGCAAGCTCAAATATACTTAACGCAATTAGAGCAAGTTTCTCAACAAATGGAAAGCAAAGCCCCCACCCAAGCTTACAAGATAGCGAAAGCATTAATGTTGAAAATAAAAGGTCGAATTCGAAATCATTCCGAAGCCGAACTATTACTTAAACAAATAGTTGATAGTGAACCTATTACTCCTCGATTATATCTCCAGGCCATAGTTAATTTATGTGATCTTTTTTTAGATGAATTATTCATGACTAATAATCCAGAAGTGTTGGATGAAATTAATCCACTAATTAATAGAATGTCTACGATAGCGGAGAATCAACATGCTTATTTATGGTTAACTGAGACAAAATTGTTACAAGCAAAGCTGGCATTAATCCAAATGGATATTGTAGAAGCTAAACAATTATTAACACACGCTCAACGTATTGCTGAGCTACATGGTCTTAAATTGTTAGCTATAAAGATTTCTAGTGAACATGATAATTTATTGGAACAATTAAATGATTGGGATAATCTTAAAAAAATAAATGCCCCTATGTCTGAACGCATAAAATTAGCCTCCTTTGATGGGGTTATAGATCGTATGCAAGGAAAACAGGCAGTTGAACTCCCTAAATTAACCCCTGAAGTTCCTGTGCTACTTTTAATTATAGGAGAGGGTGGTTTTCCTTTATTTTCTAACCAATTTGCAGAAAAATGGGCTTTTGAAGATGATCTTATAAGTGGATTTTTAAGTGCTTTTAATTCTTTTAGTGGGGAACTCTTTTCTAAGGGACTTGATAGGGCTAAATTTGGCGAATATACTATACTCATGCAATCAGTTGAGACGTTTTCAATATGTTATTTATTCAAAGGGCAAACATATCTAGCAAGTCGAAAATTAATTGCATTTAAAGAACATATACAAAATACTACCTCTATATGGGAGACATTAAATAAATTCTATAAGTCAAGCCGAAATGTTGAATTAAAAGATATCCCTTCACTTAAATCGCTAATAGTGGAAATTTTTATAAAAAAAAGTCTAGACTTGGATATTTTTTCAAATCAAATAGATTAGTAATTGTAAAACTAAGTGGAACGAAAATTTTTTTTATATCTACAATTTCTTCTATAAATGAGTTTAAGATAAGAGTATATGATCTTAATGAATAGCGAAGAAAAAATTGAGTGGAATAAATGCAATAATTGCGGATTTTTACAACATAAATCACATTTAAGATGTTTAAATTGTAAACACACTGAATTCTCTTTAATCGAAGCCTCAGAAACTTGCAAATTATTAACTTATACTATTTTAAAAGCACCTCCTGCTGAATTTCGTGATCAAAATTCTTATGCTCTTGGAGTTGTAGAGTTTAAAAATGGAATTAAAGCACTTGGACAAATAATAACAAAAGAAAATTTAAAAACAGGAATGAAATTAAAACCTATCTATACTAAAATCTGTGATAATTTGGATGGAAAAAAAGTTTATACATATGTTTTTGAACCATTTTAATGATTTTTAGAGATTAAATCCCGTTATCTCTTAAAAGTATATTTAATCTCTTAATCCCTCTTGGAATCTAAAATTTTTATCAACAGAAGTGGTTTTAAATTTTTTAAGAGATAGGTTTATTTATTGGTAATTCAACTGTAAATTTTGCGCCCATATTTCTTCCAGCGGATTCTGCACTAATATGACCCCCATGTAATTCGATAATTTCTTTTGAGATATATAATCCAAGACCAGAACCTTGGATATCAAGAAATTCTAAATCTTTATCGAATCTTTCTATTTTACCAAATTTGGTAAAGATTTTATTAATTTCTTCGTTAGTTAAGCCTATTCCTGTGTCATTAATAGACATCTCAACGCTTTTTCCTTTATGTCTGACTAAAATGTTAATCTGATTATTAGGAGGTGTGTTTTTAATAGCATTTGAAAGTAAATTTGTAACTACTTGTTCAAATCGTATTTTATCTACCTGTACCATTATACTCAGAGGAAGTTCTAATTCTAAATTGATTTTACGTTTCTTAAAAAGATACATCATCTCATTCGAAATGTCTCTGATTATTTCACATATGTTATATGATTGTCTATTTAATTTGAGTTTATTATTATCCATACGAGTAATATCAAGTAAGTTATTAATGAGGTATTCTAATCGCTTTTTATTTCTATCTATTATTTCAAGCATTTCTAAAGCATTCTTATCTATTTTATCATTATAAACATCAATTAGAAATTCACTCGCTCCACTTATTGACATTAAAGGAGTTTTTAATTCGTGAGAAGCTCTAGTAATAAATTCTTTTTGAATTTGAGTTATTTCTTTTAGTCTTCTAATTTGCTCTCTTACAAGAAGATCTGCTTTTTTTCGTTTAGTAATATCATGTATCATAGTTTGGAAAAAAATTTTTCCATTTAATTTAATTCGAGAAGCTTGTAAATCTATCCAAACCAAATCTCCATTTTTTTTATACATTTGAAGATCTATATTATAAGTTTTTTCTCCTTTCAAAAATCGATTAAAGAGATTTATAAGTAATGGTGAATAGTCTGGATGAATAAATGAAAGATCTCTGAAATTTTTACCTAATAATTCATCCTTTTTATGTCCACTGTATTTTTCTGTTGCTGGATTGCAATCAACAATTGTTCCATTTAAATCGAATAAGACTATAGAAAAAGGTGAATCTTCAAATATCCTCCGAAATTTTTTTTCTGAATTTTTTAATTTTTTTTCTATTTTTTTACGCTCTGTAATATCTAAGATTTGAGCAATGGTCTTAATTCCCCCACTTAACTCTGTATTTACAGTAGAAATTATTTCTACGCGCCTTTTTTCGCCATTACTTCTTATTACGTTAAATTCATATCTCGGGGGTACCTTTTCCCCTCTTTGTCTACGAACATAACGATCCCCTACAAGTTTTCTACTTTTTTCGTCTAGAAAATTTCGAAAATCTTGACCAACTATCTCATCATAAGAGTATCCTAAAATTTTACACAGTGTATTATTTATATAGGTGAATTTATAATTATCATCTACAATAAGAATTCCATCATGAGAGTTTTCTACAATGGTACGATAACGTATTTCATTTTCCCGTAATTTTTCTTCTATTGTTTTTTGTTCTGTAATATCTTTTGTATGAACTAGTACTAAATTTGGTGGGATAAAATCATAAATTACAAAGAGAACTTTATCCTGGTTTGTAGATTGATAATGATATAACATTTCTCTTGAGATATATTTATGTTCATTCATACATTGGTAGAGTTCCTCTAAAATTTGTGGTTGTTCTTTATGTAATTCTGAAGCTTTGATCCCTAAAAAGCTTTTAATTTTACCGTCAGTGATTTCTTTAGCAGCATTATTAAAATTAATTAAAACTAACTCATCATCTACTTTCTGCCAAAGATAAATGGGAGTAGGAATTAACTTAAAAATAGATCTATAATCTATTTTTGACGTAATTAAACTAAATTTCTCTTTAAATATCATGTTTCATTAAATAGAAGTATTTAATTTGAATAATTAAAATTTGTATGTGAAATAAACTCTTCAGAATTTTATATAAAATAAGATGCTCTTAAATTTTTTCTTTTTAAAAACTTTTGTTAATGAAAAATGTAATGATTTCTAATTTCTCATTAAATGTCGACATGAAAAAGATATTTTTGAATAATTTCTATAATTTTTTTCTTAAATTTTGGGAGTAAAACTTCAATAATAGTAAATTTTTAATGATTTAGAAAGTAAAAAAGTAAGTGCTTATATTTTTGAGCCAAATTAACAATGAATAAAAGTTTTCATTGCATTATTTATTGAAAATTGTGTATTAACAGCCAAAAATATATTTTTTGATGGTATATTTAAGAGTTTATATCCGTACACTATGAATTATTAGATAACTATTGTTATTATTGATTCTTCTATAGTTATATTTTTCTTCAAAACGGAAATATTCAAATTAGGTATTTAAATTATTGGAGAATTCTTTATTCAATATGAAAATTTAAAAAAAATATTTATCAAAAGATATTTAATTATTTAGACGACAAAGAAAAAAATACTCTTAAATTTAAATTTACTATATAAAAGAAATAATGAGAGAATTGATATAATGATTCCTAATGAAATACTCAAAAAAATAGTAGATAAAAGATTGGAATGGGAAGAAAATATTTTATCGAAATTTACTGAAAGAGGGGAAATTAAGGAAAAATTTGAAACTCCTTCAGGAATTCCTTTAAAACATGTTTACGGTCCAGAAGATATCGAAAATCTAGACTTCGTTGAAGATTTAGGGTTTCCGGGAACTCCACCCTTTACTAGAGGAGTATATCCAAATATGTATCGTGGTAGAATTTGGACCATGAGGCAATATGGCGGTTTTGCTGATGCCGATAAGACAAATGAGAGATTTAAATATTTAATATCTCAAGGTCAAAAAGGACTTTCTATAGCATTTGACCTGCCTACTCAGATGGGATATGATTCTGATAATAAAATATGTTTAGGCGAAGTAGGGAGAATTGGTGTCACCGTAAATTCTTTGAAGGATTTCGAAAAAGTATTTGAAGGGATACCTTTAGATAAAGTCTCAACCAGCATGACTATAAATGCTCCAACAGCAATTCTTTTAGCAATGTATATCGCAGTTGGAGAAAAGCATGGTGTTGAGTCAGAAAAGTTAATGGGTACAGTTCAAAATGATATTTTGAAAGAATTTGTGGCAAGAGGTGCATATATATTCCCTCCAAAACCATCCTTAAGATTGGTGGCAGATATAATTGAATATTGCTCTAATTATTTACCACTATTTAATACGATTAGCATATGTGGTTACCATATGCGTGCCGCAGGAGGTAATGCTGTCCAAGAGATTGCGTTTACTCTAGCTGATGGTATTTCTTACGTTGAAGAAGTCCTTAAAAGAGGGATAGATATTGATGATTTTGCTCCAAGATTATCATTCTTTTTTACTACACATAACAATTTTTTTGAAGAAATTGCGAAATTAAGAGTTGCAAGGAGATTATGGGCCACAATTATGAAAAACCGGTTTAACGCTAAGAATCCTAATTCCCTTAGATTAAGATTCCACACACACACCGCAGGAGGTACACTCACAGTCCAACAACCTCAAGTTAATATTATTAGAGTTGCAATCCAGGCTTTAGCGGCAATTCTGGGTGGTACACAATCTCTTCATACCTGTGGAGCAGATGAAGCACTAGCAATACCAACTGAAGATTCAGCTAGATTATCATTAAGAACGCAACAAGTGCTTGCTTATGAGACTGGAGTAGCTGATGTTGCTGATCCATTAGGGGGTTCTTATTATATTGAATATTTAACAAATAAACTAGAGGAAAAAGCTATTGAATATATTGAAAAAATAGACAAAATGGGGGGTATGCCAATAGCCATTGAAAAAGCATATATTCAACAGGAAATTATAAATAACGCATATAGGGAACAAATCCGAATCGATGAGGGTGTTAATAAAGTAATCGGAGTAAATATTTTTTGTATTGATGAGGAATGTAAAATAGATACATTCAAACATGATAAAGACTCTGAGAAAAGAATCAAAGAAGCTCTAAAAAATTTAAAGGAACACCGAAATGAAAACCTTGTTAGAGAAAAATTAAATCAATTAAAAAAAGTTGCTAATTCTTCTGAAAATATTATGCCGATTATGATTGAGACAGTTAAAACCTATGCTACTGTACAAGAAATTTGTGATGTCCTACGAGATGTATTTGGAGAATATCAGTCTCCTCAGATATTTTAAAACAATAAGCGAATTTTTTATACAAATATATAAAGAAGGTCTAAAGAAAGCTTTTTCTGATCGAGATGGCAAATGGGGAGAATATGGAACTAAAAAGTAATATTAAGTTTAATAAAGAGTGAATGCAAGAAAGGGGAGAAGGTGTACGTTTTGCGAATGGACCTTTTCTTGCAGAAGAATTATATATCAATGATGCATATTTTGTAAAAAAATTAGTTAAATTAATTATAATTATTTACTATAAACAATTTCAAGTTACATCTATTATTAGAGATATTCATGAAATTAAAATTGCGATTTTCTGGTCGCGGCGGACAAGGTATCAAATTCTTAGGAAGTGTATTAGTTCGAGTTGCAATGGTTGCTGATTATTATGCAACACTCACAGTAGACTATACACCTTCCGTTAGAGGGGGACCTATTTTTTGTGATGTTATTCTGAGCTCTACTCCTATTTCATATCCATTCTGCGATAAAGATGCTAATATTTTTATTGCTATAGATCAAAAAGGATTCGAACGCGCCTCTGAATGTATATATGAAAATACTCTCTCTTTTATCGATGAACATACAATTGCCAACGCCGAAGAAATCATCCAGAAAGGTACAATCCACCGTGTTCCAATTACAAGACGAGCCGATGAAAATAAAATGCCCAAGAGCGCGAATATTCTTTGTTTAGGATTCCTTTCTCAATATCTTAAAGAGAGTGGAAAAATTGATTTAAAAGAAGAATATTATGACCAAGTTTTAAATAGTATGCCAAAACGGTTTAGAGACCTTAATATTCACAGTTATCAACTTGGTCAAGCGCTCTATCAGGAAATAATAAATAAATCTCAATAAAATGTATTTGTTTTCTATAAAACCTTATAAGATTAGACTTTTAATTTCTCAAAAAGGTAATTTCATAAGAAGAAATCGCGATTTAGTGAGTTGCTTATACTTTGAAAAAACAAATTTAAAAGAGAACCTACTATTCTAAAGCATAAGAGAAAAAAATATAGTTAGAAGTGTATGTATACAAGAGGATTAAAAAATGTTAAAATCTAAACGGACACCCATTTTGCCACCTCCTCCCTCCGAGAAAAAATATGAAATAATAATAGATTCTGAACAATGCGATGGTTGTGAATTATGTTTGTCATTCTGTCCAAAAGAAATAATAGAAATAAGTGAAGATAAGTTCAATAGTCGCATGCTCCACTACGCGATCGTGGTTAAACCTGAAGAGTGTGCAGGATGCGGACAATGTGAACGGTTATGTCCTACTGTTTCATTATATATTTTAGAAAAAGATATTAAGGAGGTTATAAACAATGAGTAATGCAAACTTCCAAGAAAAAAGAATCCTAACTACGGGAAATTCTGCATGCGCAGAAGGTGCGATTACAGCAGGATGTTTATATTTTGCGGGTTATCCTATCACACCATCCTCAGAAATTGCTGCTTACATGTCAAGACGTCTTCCTCAAGTTAATGGAACATTTGTTCAAATGGAAGATGAGCTGGCTTCAATCACCAGTTGTTTTGGAGCTTCTTATGCTGGAAAGAAAGCTATGACTGCAACTTCAGGGCCAGGTTTTTCACTTATGGCTGAAAGTATAGGTTTGGGAATGATGTTAGAAGCACCAGCAGTTATCGTCACAATAATGAGAGGAGGGCCTAGTACAGGACAACCTACAAATGCATCTCAATCTGATGTATATCAAACGAGATATGCTTCTCATGGAGATTATGAAATAATTGTATTAGCCCCATCTACAGTTCAAGAAATGTACGATTTAACCATACATGCATTTAATTTATCTGAGAAATATCGTATACCTGTAATTGTCGCTTCGGACGGAATTTTAGGACAAATGATGGAAATTGTTAATATACATTCAAATATTGAATTGATAGAGCGTAAAAAACCTCAAGTTCCACCTGAGAAATATAAACCTTTTGAAGCTTTTGATGATGATCTTGTGCCTGGAATGGCAATAGCAGGAACGAACTATTCTTTTTATGTTTCAGGTTTAACTCATGATATAGAGGGTAATCCACAATCGACACCAGAAGCAGCAGAAATTCTCATTACACGGCTTTGTGAAAAAATTAGGAGAGCAAGACCTCAAATTAATGATTGGGAGGAAAAACATTTAGACGATGCTGATATTGTTATCTTAGCCTATGGAATTAATGCAAGAGGGGTGCCAGAAGTCGTTGAGCAAGCACGCCAAAAAGGATATAAGGTGGGACTTGTACGATTAAAAAGTCTATGGCCCTT
>JAEOTA010000048.1 GCA_016840085.1 Promethearchaeota archaeon | reverse complement strand
CTCTTCTCTTTTCAGGTGAGGGATGACTTTGAGGGGTAACATGGAGATATTATCCCCATTTTTATTTAGAAAAGGGTGTGATATCTGGATATATATAATTAAAAATAATTATAACAAAATACTATAAAAAGTGTTAAATTTATGAACTATATTGTATCTTGGAGTGACGATAAAGATATTTATTTTGCCTGCTATAAGGTGAATCATGAAGGTTATAAACTATCTCATTTAGTTAACTTTATATCCAAAGAAAATAAAATAATAAATTCTTATGAACACAGGGCAGATAAATTCAATTACAGGCAGAATCAATTGGTCTACCTCTCGTACAAAAGAAAATAAAATGGAATCGTTTGAACAAGAACTAGAATTCAAAAACATAAAGAATGGGTCGAAAATGTTTGTGGAGAATTGGGAATTGAGGCAATTGACCCACTTTGGCAATTAGACCTAAAAAAATATCTCTTAGAGTTTATAAATGTGGTTCTTGAAGCAATAATCGTGAGTTCTAAAGCAGATTTATTTGAAAAAGAATTAAAAGCTGAAGAAGAATTTCATAATGAATTAGAGAAATTAATTGAAAGCTTTTATTAAAGAATTTCGTTTTGATTTTGAATTATCATTAAAATTAGAAAAAAAATCACCTGAAAGAAGATTTGATGGTATTTTAATAATGTTACCCGTTATTTTACATCCAAACAATCTATTATTACTATACTTTAAAGAAGAATCTGCGATAATCGTATAGGAATAATCTATATTTAACCCTAATAAATGATCTAATCGATGATGAATTTTGTTTAACTTTATTTGTGTCTGAGCGGTGATATCTTCAATTTTCTTTATTTCTTTTTTAGGAAATTGAGTCTCATATGTAGTTAATTTGTTTAATTCCTTTAAGAATTTAGGCGTAGGCTCTTTAGTGCAATCTGTAATATAAGTTCCATCACGAGCAAAACAAAAAATTTTAAGCTCATCTCCATAATCTTCTTTGACCACATAGATAATAGGTCCAATTTTTCTTACCTGTAAATCCAGAATTTGTTCAACAAAACGTTCTCTTTTGAGTTTAGTTTCTTCGTTTAATATCGTCATAAAGTCTAAAATTACATTAAGACAATTTAAATCAGAGGAGACTTTGGGTATCTAATTACTATTCTTCACCATATTTCTTCTGCAAATGGAAACAACTTCGTTATCAACAAATGACCCTCTTCGATGAAGATGAATATCTTCATCTAGAAAGAATAAGCGAAAATTATCACATCGATTTTTTTAATATTCTTCAATACTTATATCATAAAATTCTATTCCCCGAGATTCTAAAAAATTTCGAGGTCTAATGGTATCATATATTAGAATAGATTTTAAATTATTGAGATTGATTAGATAATTAAAATACGCAACCTCTCTATTATTAAAGACTTTAAGAATATTCATCATTCTTATTAATAAAGATAAGGTCTATGGTCTTACATTTAAAATTATTTTTATAACAATATAAATCCAATTACTAAAAATTTTTATGAAAAAGTTCAGAATTTTTATTCATAATGTATCAAAAATAAAAAAAAAGAGAAGTATGACAATAAAGGACATCTGAATTTCCAAGTAGGTTTACGATGATTTTATCTCAAAAATGGGGTAATTAATTTCGGTATAACACACCAGATTTTCCAGATTCATTCTAAGTTTTTTTAGCTTCATTATTAAGTAATTCTAAGATCTTATCCCGATTTATATGATAATCGCCCCAATCTAAATATCCCAGGACTTTAAGAAAAAATATATTGGTGGCGGCTCTAGGTTCCAACTTAAGATTATTGTTCCTATTATGAATTCAATAGAACCCATATTTAATGGTGTAAAAATGATAAGTATAATGTGAATTAAACCACATATATTTCCTAATTTTGTAATATTAATTCCTGAAGAAACATAAAAATGCAACCCAACTTAGAAAATTTGTATTAAAACTAATTTTGACATGCTGTTTGGACATAAATTAATATCGCATTATTTGAGACAAAGAAAACTAAGTAGAGTTCTCATAAAGATAATAATTATAAAATGGTTCAATATCTTGAAAAGCCTATAGAAATTTTAGGAGATATTTCGTTTAATAATTACTTTCTTAAAGATCTTGATTTAAGAGAATGATAAGTGTTAGATTTGTATATTTAGGGAAAGCACCATTGTCAATTATTTGGCAATAGGAATTTAATTTTTGATCAAATAAACAATTAATTTGTGTTAGTAAATGGAAGTTTTATAAGAAAAGTTGATCCTTCATTTCGTCCTTTAGATTCTACTAAGATCTGCCCACCATGTAAATCAACGATTTCTTTTGAAATATATAACCCTAGGCCTGTACCTTCTGTATCAATGTCCATTCCTAGACCATATCTTTCAATCTTTCCAAATTTTTGAAAAATTATCTTTTTTTCATCGTTAGTTAATCCTACTCCAGTATCTTTTATAACAATTTCTGCAAAATTATTATGTTTCGTTAAATTAATAGAAATTTTACCCTTTGGAGGTGTATTTTTTATCGCATTTACTAATATATTTATTATAACTTGCTTGATTTGAATTTTATCAACCATTAAATAAAGATTTTCATGAATATTAAGTTCCAAATGCAGATCTCGTTTTTTTATTAAAAAGAAAATCTCATTAACGCTTTTATTTATAACATCTTTTATGTTCTCTTTTTGTTTTTTCAATTTTAAATTACCAGATTCTAGTCGTGAAACATCGATTAGCTTTTTGATTAGATCATTCAATCTTTTTCCACCTCTATAAATAGTTTCAATAAGAGATCTAACTTCGTCATCATAATAGCCTTGATAAAAATTTAAAAGATAATCAGTTGCACCATTAATCGACACTAAGGGAGTTTTTAACTCATGTGATGCTCTTATAACGAAGTTCTTCCTGATTTCATCTAGTTGTTTTAACCTTTTGAATTCCTCTCTAATGATAAGATTCGCTTTTTCTCGTTCTGTGATGTCCTTTATGAAAATTGCAACGCGATCATATGAGAAATAAAGACACCTAGCTTCAAAATATCTTAGTTTGTCTTTAATTGGAAGACTATATTCGATCGTGGTAGGAAGGTGAGAATTTATTGTTTTTTTAATCGCATTTAAAGTATAATTTCCTAGCTTTTCTGGTAATACATTTTTCAAACGCTTTCCTAAGGGTTTTTCAGGAGATATACAGAAATCCTTCTCCTTCACATTATAATCTAAAATAGTGCTATCATCTGAAACTAAGAAGAAGATATCTGGAATAGACTCGAATATTCTTCGAAACTTTTTCTCTGATTCCTTTAATTTGTACTCAGTTTGTTTTCGTTCAGTAATATCTCTTGCGATTAATAATCCTTTTAATTCTCCACTTTCATTCGTAAAAGTTTTTCCTTTGATTTCTAACCAAACCCAATATCCATTTTTATGCTTACATCTTAATGTATATATTCCCTCTCCGATTTTTTCACCTTCTCTTAATGCTTTGATAGATTCTTTAATATCCTCGGGATGAACAAAGTTTAAAATGTATTTCCCAATTATATCCCTACTTTTGTACCCTAATAATTTTTGCAGAATTTCTTCGTTAATATATTCACACTTAAATTCTGGATTAATAATCGCAATTAAATCGTTTATATTTTCTGTAATTAGACGATTATTTTCTTCAGATTCCTTTAGTTTTTGTTCTACTTGTTTCCGTTCAGTTATATCTCTTAAAACAGTTATTATTTTCTTTTCATTCCTTTTATTGAAGAAGTTTCTAGCTGTAACTTCAAGCCATTTATAATTCCCATTTTTCTTCTGAAATCTTAGCTCGTGAAAACCCTCTCCTTTTCTAAGAATTTTACCAGAGGTTAATATAGTTTTCTTAAGATCATCAGGATGAATTAAACTTAAATTAGTATAGCCAATTAAGTCTTCATTAGTGTATCCTAAGATTTTTTTAAATACTGGTTCATTGATATACTCATATTCAAATTTATCATTATGAACTGCAATCAAATCATTAGCATTTTCTGTGATAAGTTGAAAGTAATCATCAGATTCTTTAATTTTTTGACCTATTCCGTTTGACTTGAAAATTTCTTCGATTATATCAGAAAAAATTTTGCATGCTTCTTCGCATATTTCATCGATATAATGATTATATTCTTCTCTTGATACTTTAAATTCAACAACATCTTCTTCCTTTCTAAACTTAGATTTCTCTTTTAACAGAAACATCTGGTTTTTAAAGTAGTCTAACAATTTATTGTAATTAGTCAAGGAGAGAGAACCTCTTACATTTTATTCAAAATTAAAAAAGTAATTTGGTTATTACTATATATATAATTTAAGAATTAATATTTAATCTTTTATGAATATTCCTTATTATTGATTTGTATTATGCTTCGAATACCTCTTTGTTAATGGAATATCTAGGAAATTTATTAATTTATTTTTCTCTTTATAATCATTAATAAAGAATACATTAGAAATTTCTATTTAATTGAAAACAATAAAAGGCATATTTAGGTTGAAGATAGAATTACCTCATCCTCAGGAGCAGACCTTCCATAATAATATGATAATTTACTTCTTAATTTTTCTCTCGTAAAAACAGTTAATTCTAAGCATTTTGATCTAAGAATTATTTAATGATTTTCATCTCTAATTATTTTATCACATCTCAATGGATAAATATGCCTAAAATCAATCATATAATATCGAGTACGATAAAAATTTCTTTTATGTTCAAATATATATATGCAGGAAAAAGATCATGTTCTTCATAAAAGAACATTATTTATATTTTTGCCAAAAGTGCAAATTTTTTCTTTTCACACCTTTATTATTATGGACATCGACCTATACTTCCAGTAGTTCTGAGGAATATATGAGTATCTAAAGTCTTCCAGATTTTTTTATCAACGCATCGCCTATGATGCTTTCTTTTTTTGAAACTCATTGCAAACAGGTTTAATCTTCAATTTCATCTTCATCATTTATTATGATACATATACTTATATATAGGTAGAAAAAAAAATATCAAAAAATAAAAAAATGAAGAATATATATCATTATATATGATTAGAAACATTTTTTAATCCCAATTATTCCTTTTATAAATAAGATTAAAGTTTTTATCAACCAGAAACTCTGGAAAATTCCTTCTGGTCTTAGATAATGCTCGAGTGCATTATTCAAAAGTGTTAGAACCATTTTTAGAAATAAATAAAGATAAACTCGAACTCGTATTCCTGCCACTTTATTCGCCCGATTTAATTCCAACAATAAAACAATAAATAATATAAAAACCCATTAAAATTATCCATGGTGAAGCAATTATAATCACGTAATTAATGGGTAATGGATTACAGGAATTAATATGATTAATACCAAATATTAAGAAAAATGTATAGTGAATTCCAATAAAAACTGGAAATGATGACAAAATTTCAAGAAATCTGCGACTTCTTGGAGATTCTCGATTTTTAACACGGAGGAGGTTGGTTAAATAGGTTAATTCAGTCTCGAAACGAGGCATTAAGATCGCAAAAACTATCGCCAATACTCCTAAAATGGAGACTATACTAAAGGACGATATTATAAATATATCCTTAGGAGAGAGCAAATAAGGAATACATATTTCTTCACCGATGTGGTTATACCAAATTAATACATAAAATTCCAATGAAACAGATAAAGCTATTAAAAGTACTAAAATTTTCGATGACAGTCTAATTCTTCTAAACTTTATAAAGAGGTAGCAAAGAGAAAAAAGCCAAAAAATGCATAAAACAATAGCATATATGTAAGTATGTTCCCAGGTAATAAAAATATGAGCCCACTCAAGCCAGATAAAAAATCCGAATAATATGGTAATAATTGGTATCCAATATCTCGATGAAGAAAAGACTTCTTTAATTTGTGTCAAAAGGCTTTTTTTTATTTCCAAAACTCTTCTTCTCGAAAAGATAATTAATTTTTCTAATTAACCAAAAAGATTTTTATCAAATATAAAATATGCAACTATATTTATAACTTTTTCATTTTTGTAAATTTAAATTATTGATATTCAATATTGTAGCCTCTCTGTCTACTCTATGAAAATTTATAGAATGACTATCTGAGTTAGAGATAATAGAAATATTATCTAATTCTGAAATACTCCTTGTCATTAAGGGATCATCGCTTAATCCTGTTTCTACAACGTAAATATATTTAATTCCATCGCCTAATACTTCTTTCAGATTATTGAATTGTAGGTTATTACCAAATATGCCAAAATAAGGTGTAAGTATATCCTTTTATTAAATTCACAATATTAAGGAAAAAAAAAATTGATTTAAATTATTTACTCATTTATTTTAATAAAATAAACAATCTCCAAAGAAAACCTATAATGTTGGGTATTAATGGTAATTTAAAGGGCATTGATATTCAAACCATGGAGTTATAAGCATTAACTCTTCTATGGATTTAATAGGCCCACGCCACGGATTGGTAAGCATTAACTCTTCTCTTGATTTGAATGTTACCTATATAATCACCATAGTACTCTAATCTATACCAAAGTTCATCAAGAGAACAATGATATCTGCTTACGATTAGAGCAGCAACTCCAGCGACGACTGGAGCTGAGGCAGATGTCCCTGAGAAATAATTATATTTCCCCCTCCAAGTTGTTGTATAGTCATCTTGTCCTGGTGCACAAATATCAACTGTTGAATCTCCATAATTTGAAAACGAACATTTAACATCATTTTGATCAGTAGCAGCAACACACATTACACAATCAAATTCAGCAGGATATACATTGTAACTTGTTGAATCTAAATCCTTATTATCATTTCCAGCAGAAGCTACGATTAAAACCCCTACCACTTCTGCCCATTTACAGGCCCAATAAAGATCCGCATTATAAGTATAAGTGGCTAATGACATTGAAATGACATCAACACTTGCTTCGTTAACAGCCTTATAAATGGCATCAATTACATCAGTTATACTACCATGTGGAAACCCAAAAAAATCATACCATCCAACACGCATATTCACTAGTTTAATACGGGCAAGTCCGGCAATACCCTTATTATTATTTTGAACTGCAGCAATTATGCCAGCACATTTTGTACCATGTGAATTTCCTGCGTTAGCCCCCGAACCTTGCAAAGCATTTGGGTTAGGATCGTTGCCTACATAATCCCAATCATGAACAGTATCAATATGATCAACAAGGTCAGGATGATCCATATCGCAACCTGTATCTATTACGGCTACACGTATCTCAAACCCTCCTCTTTCAATATCCCAAGCTTGTTTTGCTTCAATTTTATTTATATACCATTGATATCCTAAATATGGATCATTTGGAGTATAAAGAAATTCAACTTCTATATTATCTTGGAGATATCTTACATTGAAATACTTCTGAGCATTTATGTGTGAATGTACTTCAAATCCTTTGATTTCATTGGTTTTAAATTGTATTAATGGGGTGTAATTTGATATTGAGACTATTTTGGCATTTAAATTATTAATTAACCATGCTATAACTTTATCTTTTTCAGATAAATCGGAATATCCAAGTAAAAACTCCTGCGAATTTTTAGAAACAGATACTGTTTTATCATATGTTATTTCTTTTTTAAGTCTATTATCTGAAATAGTATCTCCATTATAATTGAATATGTTTGAGAGGCTTGGTGTTGCATAAACATTCCTCATGACCACAACTAACGTTAATAAAGTTAATTGTAGACTGAAAATTAAAATGTATACTATTTTTTTCTTTCTTTGAATTTAAGACACCTCTTTAAGTTTTTGAAATTTTTGTCTAATTTTTTAATAGATATATTTCTTCGTTTTTATGAGCATATAAATATTTGGGTAGTTACAATATCCTGTAATGGGATTTAAATCCTTTTCTACCTTATTTTTTTAATATATTGCCATGTACTTATTTCAGATCCGCTGATAATTTTCACAAAACTTAATAAACTTTATTTTATCCGTTTTTTATCAACTAGAAAGTCTCGAAAATTCCTTCTGGTCTTAGATAATAATCGAGTGCATCATTCAAAAGAGTTAGAACCATTTTTAGAAATCAAAAAAAATAAACTCGAACTCGTATTCCTGCCACTTTATTCGCCCGATTTAATTCCACCAATAAAACAATAAATAATATAAAAACCCATTAAAATTATCCATGGTGAAGCAATTATAATCACGTAATTAATGGGTAATATATTACAGGAATTAATATTATTAATACCAAATAATAAGAAAAATGTATAGTGAATTCCAATAAAAACCGGAAATGATGACAAAATTTCAAGAAATCTGTGACTTCTTGGAGATTCTCGATTTTTAACACGAAGGAGATTGGTTAAATAGGTCAATTCTGTCTCGAAACGAGGTATTAAGATCGCACAAACTATTGCCAATACTCCTAGAATGGAAACTATACTAAAGGATAATATTATAAATATATCCTTGGGGAAGAGTAAATAATGGAAACACACTTCTGAACCAATTTGGTTATACCGAATTATTACGTAAAATTCCAATGAAATAGATAAAGCTATTAAAAGTACTAAAATTTTCGATGACAGTCTAATTCTTCTAAACTTTATAAAGAGGTAGCAAAGAGAAAAAAACCAAAAAATGCATAAAGCGAGAGAATATATGTAGGTATGTTCCCAGGTAATAAATATATTCGCCCACTCAAGCCAGATAAAAAATCCGAAAAATATGGCGATAAGTGGTATCAAATATCTCGATGAAGAAAAAACTTCTTTAATTCGTGTCACAAGGCTTTTTTTTAGTTCCAAAACACTTCTTCTCGAAAAGATAATTAATTTTTCTAATTAGCCAAAAAGATTTTTATCAAATATAAAATATTCAACTATATTTATAATTTTTTCATTTTTGTAAATTTAAATTTTTAATCTTCAATTTTGTAGCCTTTCTGCCTAATCTATGAAAATTTGTAGACAGTTAATTCTCAGAGATCTGTTATTCAATTGGGTCATAAGAATCAGTTCGAGATTATTCTTGTCTTTTGAGAGATTCAATAAAGAAATATGAAGGAGAATATAATGAAATTTATTCTCATTTAATTTAAAACTATATTTTTCTGTTCTTGTATAGAGTGACCACAGAATAGTTTCAATTTTTCACTGGTTCAAGAAGGAATTGAATTTTCAAATTTTGATCCTATTTCATGATACTTACAGACGTTATACTAGGTCTTTGGGTAGGTGCAAATGATAGTGCTTATATTTAAATCTTTTGAAAACCTTATTTTTTAAAGAATTGCAAAGTATTGACTCCAGACTTCCATGTAATTTCCAAACCATGCATCAAGCCTTTTAAACT
>JAEOTA010000009.1 GCA_016840085.1 Promethearchaeota archaeon | reverse complement strand
GTCGAAACCTCGTCTCCCCAGCCCACTTGGACTGGATAAAAATCTACTATCATATAACTCCTCCTTTATATTTAATTAATTCATTAATTAAAATAGAGGATTAGGCGAATTTAAGTCTGTCGTTTAGAAAAAACGTGATTTAATTAAGCCTCCAAAAGCTATAAATATTTTTGTCGATGAAGGTAAATTAAAAATTATCCCTCTAAATAGAAAAAATTAAATGTTTTAAAGATCTATCAAAATTACACTTTAAAATTAAATGATTCTATCATGGAAAGCAAAGAAAAACTCATTGCTATAGTAAAAAGTCCCTCAAAGGATGCTCATTTAAGAGAAAGTGAAGGTTTTTCTTTAAATGAGATTAAACAAGCGGGAATAACAGTTAAGTTATTGAAGGATTTGAATATTAAAATCGACTATTTCAGAAAATCTGTATATACTGAAAACATTGAAAAATTGAAAAAAATTGAAGTTCCTAAGAAAAAAGGAAAAAAAAGAGAACCTTTTGTTAAAAAAGAGAGAAAGAAAACGCCTTTTAAACCTAAGAAAGAGAAACCAAGAGTTAAGCCCCGTAAGATTATTGAAAAAGCTGCTAAAAAAGTACCAGTTACACCAGCCCCAAAAAAGCCAAAAGCAATAAAGAAGAAAGAAGTGAAACTTGAAAAAATTGAGAAAGTTAAAATTGAAGAAAAAGGAATACCCCTAATAGAATTATCTGGATTAGGCGCTACCACAGCAAAAAAGTTTGTTGAATTGGGGGTAAATAATGTAGAAGAATTATGCAAAGAAAATCCTGATGAATTAGCTGCTTTAATTAAGGGAGTTTCAGTTTCAAGACTTAAGAAATGGATTGAAGAAGGGAAAGAAATACTTAAATAATTCAATATCTTCTAAAATTAGCTTATTACTTTATATTAATTCAATATTCTTTCTTTTTTTTATATCAGAACTTTTAAATATATTAAATTTATTTTAGAAATAACTCTCCTTGATTTAAATAAAATTAAAAAGGGCACGGTATAATATGGAATACAATTATTACATTTATAACAAGCCAGAATGCAATATAACAATTAATAAAATGCCAATTTGGTTAAGGGAAATAGAATACGAAGGCGATGAGGACCAAGGATCTATAATCTTACATTCTGAAGATGAATATGATGAAATTTGGGGTCCAAACTCTAAAATGGAGATAAATTGGGAAAAGAAAGATAGGTTAAATCTCTTATTTTATAAAGAAGCACAAAATAGTATTGATGTATATAACGCAATTGGTCTTGTTGTGACAGAAAAAGAAAAAGATTGGTTAATGAGCCACGAAATTGTCTTCTGGTATGGACATCGAAATAAAATGATAAGGAAAAGATTTTATACTGAAAGAGCAATTCATTGTATTTTTTATTGTGATGTCTCTGAAAAATTATTTAATTTTCATACTAATATGTTAGCAGAATTCTATGAAAACTTTAAGCCATTTATTTTAAAATCATATAATTCTATAATTTGTCATTAAGAATTTCTTTTTTGAGCAAGTATGAAAAAGTTATCGCGGTTTCCTGGCCCTCCCATTATTTTAAAATCTTTAATTTCAAAAATCTTTAATAATTTTTTTATTTCATGTTTAGAAAAAAAGTGATAAAATCTATTGTAAGTTTCCTTTTCTTGTGAATCGGTCCATGGAACATATTTATCTCCATACTCGTCTAAACCATTATTTTTTTTTTCTCTTTTATGTTTTCGACTAAGATTTCTTTTTAACCAATCTAAAAAAAAATAACCCCTATATTCTTTTTGCCATTTACGCCATACAGTTATTATTAAATACCCTTTTTTTTTCATGGATTTGTTGAATTGCATCAATGTTTTTTTTCTCTCAAATTTATTTTTGATATGATGGATTGTTGCGATTGAAAATATATTATCAATAGAATTAAACCTTACTGGCAAATATTTGATATCCCCTAATATTATTTGAATAAAATTTGATTCTGACTTAGAATATTGGCTTTTATCTATTAAACTCTCTTGAGCTATTTTCAAAAATTCAAGAGAAAGGTCTATTCCAATTAGTTTTCTCGGGTGTGTTCCTAAAATTTTAAAATTTCTCCCATTTGCGCATCCTAAATCTAAATTAATTCCTGTAAATAAATGCCCCCTTTTTATCAAATGGTTTAGAAAAAATTCAAGCGGTCTCCAAGGTTTTCTTCTTTTTGAATGGTAATCTTTGGCAATTTTATTAAAATTATAACCCTCCATAACCGGAAAAAAAAATAATACATATAATATTGATTATAAAATATAAAATAATAATAATAATATTGATATATAACTTTCAATATATATTATTGATTAATTAAGAATATAGAAACATGGAAGATGCCTTAAATCTATTAACTGAATTTGTATCTATATTGAAAGAGGATATTTTAGAGTACTATAACAATACTTATTTTTATCTAAAAGATCTTATCTCGTATAAGAATATTAATTTAAATAAAACAATTTCAACTGAAAACGAGGCAACGATTAAAGATACACTTGAAAGAATGGTAAAGGCTATAAAAACAGGTTTGAATACCATAGGAGTATCAATGAAAACATTATCAAAAACTCAAAAATACTTTATGAAAACAGTAAGTAGTAAAAGGGAGCATCTTCAGAATTATGAGTCTTATTTTAATTTATATAAAGAACTTTATCTTGATAAAATTTTATTTGAGATTTTAATCGAATATTTAATTGATGTGAATACAAAAAAAATTGAAACCTTAAATTTATTTGAATTATTACCTCAGAATGTTATAACAAGTTTAAACAATTTTAAAGAGAAATATTTAACATCAAAAGAAATTAAAGAAGAATTGAAGAAAACAAACTTAGAATCCTTAATAGATTTTTCAAACGTTTCTATTAAAAAAGATAGAGGAAAGCCAACAATCCCCCCCAAGGTAAGTTCAGGTATTCCCAAAGAACAAGTTGGTACACAATCAGACATTTTAGCTCAATTAAGAACAGCAAAAGAGGATATTATTGAAACTCTTAAAGTACCAAAAAAAGAATTTATGAAACCGTCACTTATTCCATTAGAAAAATCATTTGAAAAAATAAAACGGCCTGATATTAAAACTCATGAACAAAAATCTTCGATTCATCTCAAAAAAACTGATATTAATATAAAAACTTTTTTAGATTACTTTGGAAATTTCCCTTCTATTCATCCTGATTTAATTAACAAATTCAAAATAAATACTATAAACTTCACTAACTCAAGAGTTAAAAATCCTGATTTTATCGATTTAGAATGCCTATTTTATTATGTCTCTATCTTAAAAATGTTAAATATTGATTCTCCTTTTACTTCAATTGAAATCTTAGAAATTATTAAGAATTATGTCAATAATACGATATTTAGTTCTTCTAAGAATAATATTCCGGATCCTATCAATAATTTTTATGGTCTTTCCGTTATCTCAGAATTAAATCTATTAAAAAATACAAGTATTATAGATCTTTTTAATATTGAAAAATTTATTAAATCTGAGCTAGAACTATTCGTACCAGAAAAATTAGAATTAAATTTCTATTCGCTTTTATGCTTAAAATTATTAGGAAAATTTGACGTTATTGGTGATAAAAAAGAATTATTATTAAGTTCTATTTTAAATCTAAAATTAGCTAACTTGGAAAAATTTAAACCAATTTTGGACATATTTCATAAGCTAACCTCAATTAAATTATTAGATGATACTTTGAATATTACAAGGATAATTGAACCATATGTAGCTGAATTAAAAAGAAATTTAACTTCGAAAGAAACAACAAGTGTTCTAATAACAACTATGGCAAAATCTTTATTAATTTTTGACTTGTTGGAGTTAAAAGAACAAGAAGCTGTTTTGTGTAGTCAACTATTAGATTCTATTATGAACTCTTCCCAGTTCTTTGAATTAGAAAATGCTAATCAAGATTTTAATTGGCGTACTGATAAACTTGCATACAAGATAGAATTAAAAATGCTTTTTTACGCTTTATTTGCATGTTCCCGTTATTTTCCTTTAAATTTTGAAAAAACTTAGTTTTCTAATTTAAGATATTTAGAAGAAAAGTTTTAATAGAGGGAATAATCTGCCTATTTTTAACAGATTTATTCCATTTTGCAATAAATATATAATTTTTATTTAATTCTTTAATTGTTTTATTGCCTAATTCAATCCAATCATCTAGATTGATAATAGGCGCTTCAGAGCCAATACCTGGACAATACTGTTTCCCTTTTTCAGTATAAAATAGTTCTATTTCCTTAATTTCTTCATTTGAGGAATATGTAAATGAAAAAGGGAACGTTCTACAAAACAGTGGTCTTAAAGCATATATTAAACATTTACTATTTTTTTCGTCATAAAAACAACAAAAACCTCTTTTATCTTTAATAAGCCCTATGAAAGCGGGACCCCTTTCAGTTTCTAATGGCGAAATAACCATCCTATTTAATTCTTTAGTGGTTAATTTTTTCTCATAGATATAGAATCCTACAATTTCAAGAACTTCCTTTAAATCTAAATTTAAACCGTTTTTGATTCTTAATATATCCAAATATGTGAGATTTACTAAAGTATTCTTATCTGTGCAACATTTTCCACATCGAATACATTCAAACCTAAAATCTTTTTTCTTTTCCATTGAGAAAAAAAAATTTAATATAATTTGGGTTGAAACAGGAGAGAAGTTATAAATTGAATGGTATAATTATTTTATGATCAAAAATATCCCAATGAATTGCTGATTGATTTTTCGAACCGGTTTCTTTAAATCCCATACCTATGTATTAGAAATGAAATTTCATGAATTTAAATAATTGTGACATTTTAAAAGAGTTAAAAATAGATAAGACCAAATATACGACAAAATTACTATTTTAATTAGGTAAGAATTCATCCTTTAATTCTGAGATCAAAGATCTTCGATCTTTTTCATTTATCCGATTAATATCAACCCCACGATTATTATAAGTATCCGGAGGGATATCTTCAAATAACGATAAAATTAAAACTATTGCATTAGCAACTAAATTCTTATTTTTTGAACGGTCCAAAAAGTTCATCAATTCTATTAATGAATGACTTTTCCAGATTTCTGTTTTCTCTTTATTAACGTTTTTATTTTGAAAAAAATCTATAATTTTTAGATAACAATCTAATTCAAATTCATCGCATTTATTATTAATTTTCATCTTCGTGTTGACTAATTTTTAAACCCTAATTATTTAAACTAAAAATTTATTTTTAAATTCGTTGATTTAACCGATTTTTTGTTATGGTATTCCGCACATTTATATGTTTTCTTTATAATAAGATACCCGTAAAGCCTATAAATCAAATTCTTTTTAAAGATTGATATTTGTGTGTAAAATTTTTTTGATAATTGGTTTATAATTTTTTTATGTATATTATTTTCTATTATAATATGTAGATATCATTACATTTAGAAAAGTTAAAAATCTAAGAAGGTAGTTTACCTTCTTGTTGATAGAAATAGCGATTTTACAATTTTGACTAAATTAAAGATTTTAACTTGATTTACCCTTAGAAAAATTAAGCATTTCAAATATAAGTAATCGTACTTTTTTAAGAACATATGCAAACTTTACTCAATACTATTGAACACCTTAAGAATAGTCCCATAAGTGAATTAATTTCACAACGATTACATGAATTTAAAACACTACAGCAGGGGTCAATTGATAGCATCTACAAAGAGATGTGTTTTTGTATCATGACGGCGAATTGTAGTGCTGAGAGATGTATCGAGGTCCATGAGATAATAGATGATGGATTTTTAACTTTATCTGAAGAGCAATTGGCACGGGAATTCAAGGAAAATAAATATCGTTTTCCAAATATTCGTGCAAAATATATTTTAGAAGCGAGAAAACATAAAGAAGATTTAGATATAATGATAAAAGATAATATAGGCACAAATGAACTGAGGGAGTGGATTGTTAAAAATATTAAAGGACTTGGATATAAGGAGGCAAGTCATTTCTTAAGAAATATCGGATATACCGATTATGCTATACTAGATTTTCATATTATTGATACTTTAGTAAATTTCAAAATAATTGAAAAGCCGAAAACCCTTACTAAAAGGAAATATTTAGAAATAGAAAATATTTTAAGGACTATTGGAAAAAAACTAAACCTAAATTTAGATGAATTAGACTTATTTTTATGGTATTCTGAGACTGGAAAAGTTCTTAAATAACATAATTCATATAAAAATTCAAAATCAAAACAAAAATATTGGTTTAGGAGGGGTGATAATAGAATAATTTTTTTAATGGAATAACAGATGTTTTTCCCGTTTCGTGTATCACATGTACTAATTTTTAAGGTCAATGCATCCATTTACCTCTTCAATACAGTGAATATACGTTCTGGTCTATATATCACCCCATTTTTTAGGGGAAAACAATTATAACTGCAGAGAAATAATAAGACAAAAGTGTATATAAAACTTTTCCTTTTTTTATATAATGGTTATGCGATACTTTTTTTTATATAATCGAAAGATTGTTAAATTTTCCATTGTCCCTCTTCATAAATGACTTTTCCATCAGCTAAAATTTTAGATCCTGGTTGTTTCATATCTTTCAAAATATCCCAATGAATTGCTGATTTATTTTCAGAACCACATTCTATAAAACCCAAACCTAGAGCGAAATGTAATGTTCCCCCAATTTTTTCATCAAATAACATATTTTTAGTAAATTTGGTGATACCATAGTTGTTGCCAACAGCGAATTCCCCAATTTTATTTGCATTTTCAATTTTAAGGATTTCTTGAAGTAAATCTTCGCCCTTTTGTGCCTTTGCTTCAATAACTTTTCCTTCTTTAAACCTCAAGAATATATTTTCAATTTCTTTTCCTTGAAATATCCCAGGATAGGTAAATCTAATATGGCCATTAGCTGAATCTTCATGTGGGCTTGTATATACTTCACCATCAGGTAAATTTGCATTCCCTGCACTATTCTTCCATATACGTCCCTCAACAGAAAAAGTAAGATCTGTGTCTTCTCCAATAACATGAATTTCTTTTATACGATTTAGATGTTCTATAATTCTATCCTGTTTTTTTTGTAATTTGTTCCACTCTTCAATAGGGTTCACTTTTTCTAAAAATAGTGCTTTTTTTATGAAATCAATGTAAGAAAATAGATCCATATTTGCTTCTTGAGCAAGAGAATTACTTGGAAACGGAATTACAAGATATCCCAACTCTTTTTTACTCATTCTTTCTTCCAACATTTCAAAAAGTTCTCTTCTATCTGGTGATCCTTGAGATTTAGAAATGATTTCAGGATTAATTTGACTTAATTTACGAGTATTGTAATCTCCCAATATTACAATGTAATGGTCAAATTCCTTGATAACCATTTTTTGGACCTTATCTACGTATAATAATTGATCTTCAGAAGCATATTTATAATATAATTCTGGTACACCTTCAATTTGCGGAAGAAGGAAAGGATGTCCTCCAGCTTTAAGGATTTCAATATACATTACCTGGAAAAGCTCTTTTGCTAATGCGGGGCCAGTAATAAATACTCTTTGTCCTTTTTTTACGCGAAGTGAATATTTTACTGCTATGTTTGCTAATTTTTCATAAAATTCGTTAATCATATTTATTACATTTCTTCTTAAGATAAAAATCATTTTAAATAAATTTGAATTTTAATTTAAAAAAGGCTGGTTTTGAGGAGTTTAAGAAAATCATCACGGATTTCATTCAAATTTCTTTCATAAATCGAAATTCTATTGTAAAAAGGTTTATTAACTCTTAAAAAAAAATAGACTTATCAAACATTTTAAAAAAACTAAAATTGATGATGATATTTTGTCAAAATCAAAAAATTTAGTTGCTATGGCCTTTGATACAGGAGGAACGATGTCAGATACGTTCATTATTGATGAAGAAGGGATCTTTATAATAGGAAAAGCACAAACAACTCCTGAAAATGAGTCAGAAGGAATTACAAATTCAATTAGTGACGCTTTAGAACAATGGGATACGAATATTGAAAAATCAGGGCATTCTATCGAAGCATTAGTCTATTCTGGTACTGCAATGGTAAACAGACTGTTAGAACGGCAGGGTAATAGCAATATAGGAGTAATTATTAATGCAGGATTTGAAGACTTACTTAGACTCGGTCGAGCTTTACAATGTTGGATTTGGCTTGATTATGGAGGGAGATTGCATGCAAGAGAACATGAACATCCAGAACCACTTATCCCACGGAAACAAATAAAAGGTGTAAGAGGAAGGATAAATTTTTGGGGTGATGAGTTGATCCCTCTTTATAGAGATGAGGCTAATAAAGCTGTTAAAGAACTTCTCGATATGGGAGTAGATAGTATATGTGTTTGTCTTTTATGTTCATATATGAATGATAGTCACGAATTGCAAGTAAGAATGATTGCTGAACAAATAATGGAAGAAAGAGGCAATAAAATCCCTATTATTTTATCAAGTGAACATAATCCTGTTCGAGGTGAAACACCAAGGTTAAATGCACTCGTAATTGAACAATATGCAGCAGAGCCTTCAAGGAAGCAGTTAATTGGGATTGCTGAAACGTTAAAAGATAAAGGTATACCGGCTCCCTTAAGAATTTTAACTACATATGGAGGGACAATCTCGCCATATCATAAAACCCTTATACCAACAATGGTATCTGGTCCCATTGGAGGTTTAATAGGTACAAAATTTATCGCTGAGAAATATGGAATAACTAATTTAGTTTCTTCTGATGTAGGTGGGACTAGTTTCGATGTAGGGTTGGTGATGGAAAGATATGTACCAACAAAATGGGAAAGTTCACTTGGAAGGTTTATTTTGAACATTCCTGCTATTGCTTTAGACAGCATTGGTGCTGGAACGGGGATGTATGTAAGATATAATGAAATTTCAGGGCGACTTGAATTTGGACCTGAGAGTGCTGGTTATAAAATCGGAGTTTGTAATGAACAGTCTGGTGTTGAAACTGTTACTATGACTGATTGTAGTTTAATATTAGGATATCTTAATCCAGATTACTTTCTAGGAGGAAAAATTCCATTAAATAAAGATCGGGCTTTGAGATACATTGAAAATCAATTAGCTGAACCTCTAAATACTGATCCCTATAAAACAGCTAGAGGAGCTTTAGATCTAATTGAAATTAACATGAAAAACCATCTAAATGGGATGATTCAGGGATTAGGATATTCTCCTAAAAACTATACTCTGATTTCATTTGGTGGTGGGGGTCCACTCCACGTTGCTGGTTATTCAAGAGGGTTAAACTTTCAGAATATTCTAATACCAGAATGGGCTCCTGCATTTTCTGCATTCGGATGTGCATGTGCAGACCATTCATACAGACATGAAAAATCAGTTGATCTAGTTATTCCCCCTGATGGAAGTATGATCGCATTTGTGTCTTCTATACTCAGTTCCACTTGGAAAGGATTAAAAGAAAATATTATTAAAGAATTTAAGGCTGAAGGGAGAGATCCTAATGAAATGATTTTCAAACCTTCTCTGCGATTACAATATTTTGGTATGTTAGATGACTTAGAGGTCCAATCTCCAGTTGAAGAACTAACTATTGACTATTCACCTGACCTTGAACGTTATGATTCACCAGAGTTAAACGAAATTACTAAGAAATATGATGATCTTTTTGAACTAATTTTTAAAAGAGGTACAAAAAGTCCTGAACTAGGATATCATATTACAAAAGCAATAGGTACTGGAATAGTGCCTGTTCCCAAACCTAAATTACCACAACATGAACTAAGTGGAAAAAATCCAAAAGGTAATGCCTCTAAAGGAGTAAGGAATATGTTTTGGGATAATAAGTGGTATGAAGCTTCAATCTGGGAGATGGAATTATTGAATTCAGGAAATCATGTACAAGGTCCCGCTATTATTGAAGCACCGGCTACAACTTTAGTTGTACCTCCAGGTTTTAGAGTAAAACTTGATAAACATAGAATTTTCCATATGGAGGGAATATAAAAATGGAAAAAACATTAGGATGGAATGGAAAAAGATTAAAAGAAATGTTAGAAGAAAGTGAGAGATTGTTTCAAGAGACAGGACGTTATTATGCTATTGAAAAGTTAACACTAAAAGAAGAAGATCCTTTTAGATTTGAACGTAATTATGCTTCGTTAAGAGGGGCACTCGTTTCCGCCAGAGAGACAGCATTACATGTTGCAGCTTCGCCAATTGTAAAAGAAATAGGAGAATTATGTTTTGCATTATATACTCCTGAAGGTGATTCGATAGTAGTATCAACAGGGATATTAGTCCACGTTCATACCATGAGTGAGGCTGTTAAATTCATGATCCGTGAAGAATATGAAGATGATCCTGTAATAAATCCTGGTGATATTTTTCTAAATAACGATCCAGATTGTGGTAATGTCCATACTACTGATGTTCAAACACTCATCCCTATTTTCTGGGAAGATGAAGTAATTGGGTGGGCAGGGGGTGTAACCCATCAAATTGATACCGGAGGAATTACTCCTGGACATGACTTAGTGGCGGCTATTCAACGTTTTGACGATGGTGTTTATTACACTTGTAGAAAAATTGGTTCTAATGATAAAATTTGGAAAGATCATATGATAAATGCTAGAAGATCAGTCAGAACTCCAATGTATTGGGAATTAGATGAAAAATGTAGATTAGCTGGTGATCTAATGATACGAGACGCTATCATAGATTTCATTAAAAGAGAAGGAATTGATTACTATAAAAGGTTTATTAGAGAAGCGATTGAAGAGGGAAGGAGAGTTTTCCTAGAACGTGTGAAAGAAAGATTAATACCTGGGAGATATAGAGCCGCATCCTTTATTGATGCTCCTTTTAAAGAACAAGCTTGGCAACCAATCGCCAAAATAAATGCAATTAGCAACCAACCCTTAGAATTTATTGTTAAGGAAGATGGTACTCTTTCTTTATCTTTTGATGGTGCTAATGCCGCTAAACATAATGCATACAATTGTGGTAAAGGGGCTATGGAGGGTGGACAATGGGTGTTGCTAACGCAAGTTTTAATCTATGGTGACAAAGTAAACGATGGAGCATATTTTGCTGTTGAAAAAAATTATCCATTGGGAACTTGGGCAAACCCTGGAGATCCATATTTATCATATCAGACCCCTTGGGGAAATTTAATACCTGCTTACACCGGCATGATGAAGTGTTTATCATATGGAGTATATTCGCGTGGATATCGAGAAGAAGTTGTTACAGGATATGGTTTAACTGGAGATGCTATTCAAGGAGGAGGAATTTTTATTGAAGGACCACTTGAAGGGCAAAGATGGTCATTATCAACATTTGAAATAAGTGGGCAAGGTTTGGGTGCAAGTGCTGTGAAAGATGGATTAAATTATGGCTATGCGATGTGGAATCCTGAGGCGGATCTAGGTGATGTAGAAACTTGGGAGCTTTTTCAGGGAGGTGTTCCTTACTTAGCAAGAAAGATAAAACCGAATACAGCTGGTTTCGGTAAATATCGAGGGGGATCTGCATTTGCAGGGATAGGTTTAGTAGCGTATTCAAAAGAGGTTGATTTTTTTGGAGCAAGAGATGGTTTAGTTTTTCATGGTGCGGCAGGTATGCATGGTGGATATCCAAATGCTACTGGTTATCGTTTATATGCTAAAAATACTAATATGGAGGAGATTATTAAAAATCGACGAGAATATCCGTTGGGAGATCCTTACCCTGAGAATGGTGAATTTGAAAAATACTTGCAAGGTGATATTACACGTAAACCCTATTGTACAATTTACCCTGTAAATCTTGAAAATTCTGATATTTTTTACTATATGCAAAGTGGTGGTCCGGGTTATGGAGATCCATTAGAAAGAAAAACTGAATTAATTAAGAAAGACTTAGACGATGAAATTTATACTAAAGATATCGTATTTAAAGTGTATGGTGTTGTAGCAGAATATGATGAGAGTAAAGGAGAATGGATTATAGATGAGACTGCTACTCAAACATGTCGTGAAGAATTACGAAATGAAAGAAAAGAAAAGTCAATGACTTTTGAAGAATTTTGGAAACAAGAAAGATCAAAAATTACAGATAATAGATTGAGTGAACATGTAAATGCAATGTATTCAGAAAGTTTGGAATTATCTGATAAATGGGCGAAAGAATTTCGAGAATTTTGGAAATTCCCTGAAGATTTTAAAATGGAGGTGAAATAAATGGCAAAATATGATAAAAAAACTATAGAAAGATTAATTGATGGAGATTTAACTTGGAATGAGTTAAAACCGATAATTAGTGGAAGAAAAGACCCTGACAGATTTGAAAAAGTGTTAGAAATTCTTCAAGAAAAAGTTCCGTGGAAAGAAAAGATAATTTTACCTTTACATGAACACCTTTATATTGTATCAAAGAATGAGCAAAGAACTGTGAAATGCGATTGTGGATTTGAATTTGGAGATTATCAAGAAAATTGGAAAACTAAATGCCGTGTAAGAGTTAGAGATACAAGTGAAGCGATTGAAGAGCTCTATCCTAAATACATGGGATCAGATCCAGAATGGGAAGAACTAAGAGAATATTATTGCCCTGACTGTTTTACATTATTAGATACTGAAGCTGTTCCGCCAGGATATCCAACAATATTCAACTTTTTACCTGATATAGATACGTTTTATGAGAAGTGGTTAGGAAGAAAAGCTCCAGATAGATAAAAATTTAATTTTTTTTATTTTATTATTACACTATAGGAGGTTTTATCTCTTTTTTTTTCTTTTTTTTTGTATAAATACCATATTTTCTTTCTTGTTGTTTAGTATATAAACCGACTCCAATTAGAAATAGTGAAAGAAATAAATACAATATCCAAAAAATAAGTCCTGTAAGAAAACCAGCCCAATTTGTAATTCCATATGCTATTGCAAAAAATATGATACCTGCTATTGCTAATATTGCACTGACTGTACCGCAGATTAAATCAAAATAGAGTTTTTTTCTTTCTTGTTTCGCTTCATCTTTTAAAGCTATTAATATCACCTAATTTTTAAGTATATGAATTTGTATGTTTACTACTTTTTTATAAAATCTTCAAGGAGATTATAGACAGTTTCTAATATTTCTTTATTCGCTAAAAATGTAAATCTTACATGTTCTTTTCCATATTCACCAAATCCCGATCCATATACACCACAAACACCTGTTTTTTCAAGCAAATCTATAGCAAATTCTTTATCATCCTTCCATTCTCCCAATTCTTTAAAATTAAATTTTGGAAATAAATAAAAAGCTCCATTAGGTTTGACACAAGTAATACCTTCAATTTTTCTTAGTCTATCGTATGAGTAATCTCGCCTTTCCTTTAATTTTTTAACCATTTCATTTGTATGTGTTCCTGGATTTCGTAGGATTTCTAAAGCTGCATATTGTGCTATTGAACTAGCAGAAATTCTTGCTCGTGCTAGTTTTGCAATTCCTTCCTTTAATTCTTCTAGTTTATTTTCAGGATCATGATAATACATATATCCTAATCTCCATCCTGTAGCAAGGTGAGCTTTTGAAAACCCATTCAAACCGATTAATGGAACATCCTTACTGAGTGAAGCAGGACATGTAAAAGGTTTATCATATACGATTTGATCATAAATTTCATCAGATAAAACGGGTAAATTATATTCTCCAGCAATATCAATAATACCTTTTATCATCTTTTCACTATACATTACACCTGTTGGATTATTAGGAGAACATATTAGAATAGCTTGTGTTTTATTTGATATTTTCTTCCTCAAATCATCTGTATTAGGTTCCCAATCATTTTCTTCATCTAATTCATATTCAACAGGAACTCCATCAAAGAATTTTGCATAATTTATATATAAGGGATAACTAGGGCCTGGTATAAGTATTTCATTTTTATTTTCAATGAGTCCTGCGAGAAGAAAGAAAATTGCTTCACTGACCCCTGTGGTCACTAATATATTGTCAGCACTTACATCAATATTGTATAACTGTTTTAAATTATTGCTTAATTCCACTCTAAGTTCTGGAACACCTAACGAATTAGCATAAAAATTTTTTCCTTCAAAGGAAGCATCAGCTAAGGCTTGCGAAAAATTTTTAGGCGTCTTAAAATCATATTTTGCAGGATCTCCAATATTCAAATGATAAACTCTTTTACCACTTTTAGCAACTTTCTCTGCAACGGTAGCAATCTCACGAATCGCATATTCAAAAACTTGTAATCTTTTCATGTTTCCTTAAGTAAAAATATTATATAATTAGATGTTTAAAATCCTTTTTTGGTTTTTGTTCGTCGAAATACTTCTCTTTATCCTATAATAAATTCCTAAGCATGTTAAATCAAAATAGAGTCTTATTCTCTCACTTTTTACTTCGTCTCTTGCTCTTTTTGACACTTAGTTCACTTTTTGTTGTATTGAATAACTTAATGAAAAGAATATTTAAATTAGATCTTCTATCGGGCTATATGGAAAATTAAAGGTGTCTGCAATTTCTTTTATAGTTATATTTCCCCTAAAAACATTTACTCCTCTTCTTAAAGGAGGATAATTTTTAAGAATGTTTATAATATCTTCATCTGATATCAAATTCAATAAATATGGGAATAAACTTTCAGATAAAGCTTCTGTAGCGGTTCTTGGATAAGCACCTGGCATATTTGTAACACAATAATGAATGATATCTTCTTCAATATATATTGGATCTTCATGAGTTGTTGGTCTACTAGTTTCTATACATCCTCCTTGATCAATAGAAACATCTGCTATAACAGACCCTGGTTTCATCGATTTAACCATTTCTTTTGATACAATTCTTGGAGCTTTTGCATTTGGAATTAAAACGGTACCAATTAAAATATCAGCATGTTTAACACTTTCTCTAATATTTCGAATATTAGACATTCTAATATCTATTCCAGTTGGTAAAGTCTCTTTTAAATATCTGATTCTCTCAATATTTCTTTCTAATATTATTACATGAGCACCTAATCCATATCCGGCCATTGCTGCATTTAAACCTGCGGTACCTCCCCCTAATACTACAACATTACCTTTATATGTTCCCGCAGTTCCTCCTAATAATACTCCTTTTCCTTTATTATGGAAAGTAAGTAAATTTGCACCTTTGATTAATGCCATCCTTCCGGCGATTTCAGACATAGGTATTAAAATAGGCAAATGTCCATTATCTAATTCAACTGATTCAAAAGCAATAGCAGTTGCTTTACCTTTCATAAAAATATTTGTTAATTCTCTAACTGCAGATAAGTGTAAAAATGAGAATAATATTGGTCCTTGATTAAAATAGTTTAATTCTTCTAAAACAGGTTCTTTAACTTTAACAAGAATATCCGAATCTGTATAGATTTTTTTCTTGCTGTCATAAATTTTAGCTCCAGCTTCAATATATTGATCATTAGTAAAACCTGCATTATTCCCAGCATTATCTTCAATAATTACTTCATGTCCTAAATGAATTAACTCTTCAACATTGTAAGGCGTTAGACTTACCCTACCTTCACCAAGTTTAATTTCTTTAGGGGTTCCAATTATCATTTCTTATTCAAAACTCTTATATTATATAAAAAATTGAATCTATATTTTGATAAAACTTTGGAATAAAATTAATCTTACTAATTAAATATTGATGTACGCGATAATGAATTCTATGATTATTTTAAATAAATTTATTTAATTTACTCCATGTAAGAGAGGGGAAATAATGGGGAGTAAATTAGATTGAATTTTTAATATTGAGTAGGTTAAATTAAAATTTTAGAAAACGAATTTTGATATAACTTCAAGTTTAATTTTATAATAATAAATCCCAATTTATATCTTTTTCAATCAGATTGAGAACTTTTTCCATTTCATCTTCTTGAATCCCTGGTCGTATCCGCTCTAAATTTCTCATTGTAGTATACGTATCAGAAGGACTTAATATTATTGGGATTCCCTTTTCATTTGCTGCAGTTATTACCCCCATATCAGGCTGAATAAAACCTGTTAAAATCAACGTTGAAACCTCTTGGTCAAGTGCAGCCATAGCTAAATCTGTGCGATCTCCTCCTGTAATAACTGCTGCTCGTTTAACTTGTCTTAAATACTTTAATGCAGCTTGAGCATTCATAGCTCCGATAAGATATGTTTCAACAATATTACTTAAACCTGCTACTGCTTGCTCATTTATTAATTCACCTCCAATTTGTTCTTTTATTTCATTTACTCGAGGTGAAAATAACTCAACACTTTTTTCAATAATACCTAAAATAGGGATATTATAGCGACTTATATGGTCTTCTGTAAGCTCTTTAATCCTTGTAATATATTCATAATCAATCTTGTTGAAGAGGATACCCATAATCTTAATATTCCTAAACTCAAAATAATTTTTAGTAAAAAAGAAATTGTCTATTCCTCGATCTGATGATTCTGTAGAAACATAAATCAATTCATTTATTCCTAGAGTTTGTGCAATACTGACATCATCAATTCCTACTCTAACAAACTTTCTAATACTTGGATTACCCTCAATTATGGCATAATCAACATCTTTAGTAATTTTTTCATAAGCGTTCTTGATCTTTTGTAAAAATTCTTCTTTTTTATTGGCATCAATTAAATCTACATAATATACATCTGGAATTGATACAGGAGAAATAAAATCATACGGATAATCTGTCTTATAAACTGTATTCAGGATGAAGCCTACATCTGGATCTGCTTTATTTGTAAACGCACTTTTAGGAATGCCAATCGGCTTAAAATATACGAATTTCTTTCCTTCTTTTTTTAATTTTTGAATAAAACCTATTGATAGAAAACTTTTCCCCGCTATTTCTTCCAAAGAACACAAATAAAATGTTTTAACCATTTTTTTCACTTTTTCTTAATTTTATTTATTTTTTTTAAAATTTTTTTTATTGTATGACTATAATTTTTTTATCTTTTTATTGTAATTTTAATATCCACAGCACTATAGCCTTTAACGAAAGCTAAAAGTGGATTAATATCTAATTCAACTATTTCTGGAAAATTATTTACCAGTTGTGCAAGTCTCAAAAGAACATCTATTATCGCTTGTTTATCAGAAGGCGCTTCTCCTCTAACACCTTCCAACAAACTATTGATTTTAGTACTTTCAATTAATTGCTTTGCATCATCTCTGGTAAACTTATAAGATAAGGCAAAACCAACATCCTGAATGAAATTTGCGTAAATTCCTCCAGTTCCAAACATTAAAAGAGGTCCAAATTGAGGATCCCGAGACATCCCTATAATAATCTCATTCACTTTTGGTTTAGCTTTAAAATTTATCATCTCTTGCACTTCTACACCGTAAATTTTAGCATTTTGGGGACCAAATTTTTTCGTATTATTTACTATTTGTATATAAGCTTCAAACGCGTCTTGTTCAGTTTCAATATTTAATAGGATTCCTCCCACATCAGTTTTGTGGATTATTTGCGGACTAACTATCTTCATTACAGCCTTTCCAATTTCAGATTGTAATTTCATTGCCTGTTTAGGAGTCTGAGCCAATCGAGATTTTGGGGATTTTATACCGTAACAATCAAAAATTTCACTTGTTTCATAGCTTAATAAAACAGTTCTTTCATCATTGCGAACATTAGAAAAAATTTCTTTTACTCTTTTTTTATTTACTTTGAATGAAGGAATTTCTAATTCATTCAAAGGTGTTGATGTTAGAAACTCACGTCGTTTTACTAAAGTTTTTAATGCATGAGCAGCTCGGTCTGGAAAGTGATAACAAGGGATGTGGTTCTGTTTTAAATAATCTCGACCTTCTGATATATTTTTTCCTCCTATAAAAGAACATACAACTGGTTTCCCATTTAAATAATTTTTTGAAATACTATGTACAAGCTTAGCGATTTCTGTTGGTTGGGTTTGAGCTTGTGGGGTTAATATAATTAAAGCACCCTGTGTTCTAATCTCCCCGAAATCTTGTCCAGCATCTATTCCAAAAATTGTTTTAATTGTAAATTCATACCGAGCAGGAGTAGCATCTCCTACAATATCAATAGGATTAAAGATAGCTGCTTCTATAGGTAAATTTCCTCTTAATAAATGAAGAATCGGTTCAGAAAAACTAGCAAACTTTAATTTCTCACGTTCAAAAGCATCAGTAGCAACTATTCCAGGACCTCCAGCATTAGTGATTATTGCGAAAGAGTTATCTTTCGGAATAGGTTGGTATAAAAATACTTCACCATAATCGAATAGGTCTTCAATAGTTTTAGCTCGTATAACTCCACATTTTTCAAATGCCAGATCATAGGCAATATCTGCACCTGCTAATGCTCCAGTGTGGCTTGATGCTGCTCTCGCACCAGCTTCACTTACACCAGATTTCAATATTATTATTGGTTTTTTTCGAGTTGCCTCTGGTAAAATTTCTAAAAACCAATCTCCATCCTTAATATTTTCTAAATAACAGAGAATTACTTTAGTGTTTTCATCATTTGCTAAATATTTTATAAAATCTACTGCCCCTAAATCCGCTTTATTCCCTAAACTTATATTACACGAAAATCCAAACGTTTGGGTCATTGAATAATCCATCATCCCTGTAAGCATTGCGCCAGACTGCGAAATCATCGCAATTTCTCCTTTCTTTGGAGTTTCAACGGCGAATGAACCGTTATAATTAAGCCCTATAAATCCTAAGCAGTTAGGGCCTAAAATTCGCATATTGTATTTTTTGCTGATTTTAATAAGTTGCTCTTCTCTTTTTACTCCTTCTCCACCAATCTCTTTAAAACCTGCAGATATAATAATTAATCCTTTTACTCCTTTCTTACCACAATCTTCTGCTGCGTCATTTACAAACTTACTAGGTATAACAAAAATAGCTATATCGATATCCTCTGGAACATTTAATACACTATCGAAACAGGGAAGATCAAAAATTATATCTGCCCTTGGATTTATAGGGAAAACCTTCCCTTTGTATCCGGAGTTTATTATATTGTTTAAAACAGTATTACCAACTTTACCTTTCGTAGAACTAGCACCAATGACTGCGATGCTCTTAGGATTGAAAAAAAATGAGATATCGTTATTAGCCATTTTTATATCTGAAATAAATTGTCGTTTATAACGTTTATAAAATTTTATTGTTATAATTATTTTTAAATTTTTCATGCTTGAAAAATAGATTCAAAAAGGGAATTTCAAAAGCGAAACAATTAAAATAATTTCATCTTTTTCTCTTGTATGACGCGAATTATTATGGTTACAAATAACGGGGAAATCAATCTTAATTTGTTTGATGATGACGCACCGATGACAGTTGCAAGTTTTCTGCATTTAGTCAATCAAGGGTTTTATAATGGAATCGTGTTTCATCGTGTTATAAAAGACTTCATGATTCAAGTCGGCTGCCCTTTAGGTCGTGGAACAGGTGGCCCGAGAGATAAAGGTATTAGTTCTTTTCCTTATCAAGGACAACAAATTAATTATCCTTTTGGCGATGAATTTCAAAGCGGAAGAAAATTTGATAAGCCAGGGATCTTAGCGATGGCAAATGCAGGACCGAATACAAATGGATCCCAGATTTTCATTACTCATGTACCTACACCGCATCTTAACAATGCCCATACGATTTTTGGAGAAGTAATAAGTGCATCAGACCAAGATATTGTTAATTCAATCAGGCAAGGAGACAAAATTCTTGAAATAAAACCCATGTAGATATTAAGTTTGAAGTTATTTTTACTCTCTTTTCTTTCTATATAATTTTATAGAATTTTTTTTATGTTAATCAGAGTTCAATAAGGAAATTAAATATTTATAGATATTATTGATATTAATATAATAGAAGTTCGTATTTATCTTGCAAAATTAAATTAATTGAATAATTAGGACATGAGTAGAGATTTAAAAGATTTAATAGATTCTGTTGAAGAAAAAACAAAATCACGGGCTGAATTAGAAGAAACTATTACTTCTTTAAAAGAGAAAATAAATAAATTGAATTTTACAATAAAAGAACAACAAATATTAATAGAAGATCAACAAGGTCAAATAAAAACTGATCAAGATAATTTACCAAGTGAAGTTGAAATATTAAAAGATACCATAATTTTTCAGAGGGAAGAATTAACAAGAAGAGATGATGAAATTAACGTATTAAATGAAAGAATAGATGAATTAACTGAACATTTAGAAGGATTTGAAGAAGGAGATCAAATCTCTACAAATAAAGAAGAATTAATCAATGCTCAAAAGCTTATAATTCAATTAACTGAAGAAAGTGAACAAGATAAAAGTCAAGTCGAAGAGTTAAAATTAAAAATTGAAAAATTACAAGCTGAAGTAGAAGAATTACAAGAAGTACCAATTAATGACACCCCAAAAGAAGAAAATGAAGAATTAGTCTATGTTAAAAAACTAAACTTTCAATTGATGGAAGAGAATGGTTTGTTACGCGTTGAAATTGAATCTTTAAAAACTCAACTCCAAGAAGGTAACGAAGTAAAAAATCTACATGAATTGAAATTAGCAAATAAAAAAATTGAACAATTAACTTCAGAGTTAGAAGATTCTGAGACATTTGTGAAATATTTACAAGAAGAATTAAAAGCAAGCAATGACTTAACCAATGAAATAGCGTCTAATGAAGAGGAATTGCAAGTTTTAAAGGAAACATTGTTACAATATCAAGATGAGAATAAGCAGCTCAATAATTTAGTTCTCAAATTAAAAGAAGAATTAGATGTTAGCAACGATTTATCTAAAAAATTAGTGTCTGATGAGGAAGAATTAAAAGAATTAAAAAATAAATTGTCGAGATATAAAGAGGAGAATAAACGGTTCAATGATCTGGTTCTCAAATTAAGAAACAATATTTCAATAAAATTTCAAGAAGAAAAATCTAAATTACCTATAGCTCATCATTTTCCAAATTATTTTCAGATATCTCTTTTAAAACAAATGTATTATCTTTTAGAGGAGAATGATAAAGAATCGATAATTAGTTTACTTATTAAAGATTTAAATAGTAATAACAGCGATATTAAAAGATTTGCTATAAAAATATTAAGTGAAATAAAAGATGATAGGGTTTATGAAGCATTTCTTGAAATGATTCACGATCAAGATTGGTTAGTTAGATACAATTTAATTAAAGCTCTTAGTAAATTTGAAATAAAAGATGAGAAATTTAAAGAATTAATGAAAAAACTCTCTAAAGATATAGATGTAGATGTTAGGGAACTAGCTGTTAAGATGTTAAATGATATCACTCAATAACTTTAATTTCATTTCGTTTTAAACTCAAACTTTATTTGAGACATTAAACGTTATGGCACAAACTTCTTCACTTTATTCCTAGAAAGATAATCTGCTAAATATAATGGTTCTGGTTGTCGGTGCCCTTTAGTTGCATTCAAACAAACTTTTAAAGCAGTATCAAGAGTAACTTTATAACCTTCACTTATCATAATCGGTTTAGAATAATCGTTTAAACATATTGTGTATCCTAATAGTTCATTTGAATTTTTATTAAGAGTAAATTTTGGGTTTTTAGCCCAGATTGGAGCTTTATTACCTTTAAATTTCTCAATTTCATTCCACTTAGAAAATCCAATAAATGGATTTTTAGCTATGCCTATACTAGGAATATTTAGAGCTAAACCAAGGTGGACTGCTTCTCCAAACCTTTTAGGGTGAATTTTCCCATGACCATCGCACATTATAAGATCTGGTCTCTTTGGTAATTGGAAAATAGCCTGTGATAGCAACCTACATTCTCGAAATCCTAAGAATCCCGGTTTATAAGGAAATTTGATGCCTCCACTAGCAAAGCAATGGGTTATAACTTTTTCTGCTCTTATATCCCAGAGTACTGCGCAAGCAACACCGTATTCCTTATTTTTTTGAATATAATATGAAATGTCTACTCCTGCAACTGTTTTGAATATCTTAATTGTATTTATTTGAGTATTCTCTGACAGATTTTTAATTATATTACAATACTTAACCTGTAGTAACTCTGCCTCCTCAAATGAGTAGTTTTCTTTTAATAACTCATGTATAATTGGCATTCTAAAACAAAGGTCGGATTTATATTAAGAAATAATAAAATTATTAATTACATTTTTTATTTATTTTTCACAAATTACTCAAATCGATGGCTTTATTTGAATCTGAGGATTTATAGAGACCAAAAATAATTTTCATTGTATCAAGATTATCTTTTCCATTACTAATAGGTGTTTTGTAAGTTTGACAACAATCAACAAAAAGAATAATTTCGTTTGCAAAGGGATCATCTCCTACTATATACTTATAATTCGGTTTTATCGGTGTAAATTCTCCTTTCTTAGAGGTGATACCATCTTTATCATGTGTTCTTGATGATATGACCGCATTTCCAATTTGCTGGTGTGATTTTTCAATTGGCGGTGGATTTGAATAAATAGTACCTGATTCGCCATAGATTATGTATTTTATATTCCAAGGAGTCCTTCCTATTGAAAAACTAGAGAAAATATTACCAATCGCCCCTGTTTTAAATTCTAAACTAGCACTAGCGAAATCTTCAGCACCGTTTATAAATAAAGAGTTCATAGTTTTACAGATGCAACTCACTCTTTTCACATCCCCTAAAAAATACCGTAAAAGATCTATTATATGGTTTGAAAGAGTAATTAAAACTCCTCCGCCAGCACGATTACCATCAAACATCCAGTGGTCGTGTGGTAATATGATTGACTGCTTAAGAATAGAATCACCTCGTACGGCACGAATTGAACCGAGTTCTTCATTTTGTATTAGTTCTAATACTGCTTGAGAAGATGGTAGATATCGTAGCACTAGTGCTATCATAAAAGTAACCCCTGCTTTTTCAGTAGCTCTAACTATATCCCGACAATCCTGTAATGTACAAGCCATTGGTTTCTCTAGCAATATATGTCTTCCAGTTTCCGCTGCCATGATTGTTTGAATTTTATGTTGATCGTGTATAGTACATATATCCACGGCATCAATATCTTCTTCTTTCAACATTTTTTCGAAATCAGTATAAACAGATCCAACTTTTGCTCTTTTTGCATATAATTTCATTGATTTCGCATTAATATCACAGACAGAAACCAATCGAACTTTCTCAGGAAAATTAAGATAAGCCGGTAAGTGAGCATAAGCAATTGCTCCTGTACCTACTAACCCTATCTTCAGAGGCTTTGAAATAATTACTTCACCGATTTAAATAGACCTTCTTTATTACTGAATCTCCTAAAGGTACATATCTTTGGAACACTCCAAGAATACGTAATCCTTCAGGAATCAATCCTGCCCAGGGTTGCTTTCGATCAGCATCAACTTTAACCATTCCTTGAATCCTTTCTTGAACATTTATTGGACCATAGGAAAATATAAGCAATACATCTTTTCTAATAGGATGAACAACAGCCATGTTATTAATTCCCCATGCGTTTCCTGGAGGTATAATAATATCACTATCTTTTTCACGGGAATTTGGGTCTAGTTCAAGTGCCAAATGTGTAATTCCTTTATCAAAAGCTAAAGTTTTTTCTCGTGTGACCTTAATATCAAAAATTCGCTTTGGAAATCCCCAATCAACTTCCATCTCCATCATTAACCATGTCTCAACTGGCATGTCCAATACAAAATAGGTTTCTTCATCATTAGGGCATCTACCCTTGATCATTACCATACCTTCATTATAGCGAGTCACTGAATTTCCCGTGTTATAATCAACTGTAACTAAGGAAACAGTAGGTTGCTCAGGCATTAGGAGATGTTTCGGTAAGAATGATTGGTAAAGATCAATATTTGTAGGAGTAAATGCTGCAAAAATACCGTTTGTACCCATATCTCCTCTAATCTTTACTGTTTTAGGATCAAGTGTTGATTTGCTTCGTGGTCCATAGCCCCAATTGATAAGTTCTTTAACATTATCATTTTTAACGAAATCTCGCACACGTTGGATAATCATACCGCTGAAATATGCGTGTTCCACTTCATTTTTAGGACTAATCCCTCTATTTCTTGATTCTGTCATAATAATTAATAATCTTGGAGTTTAATATTAGATAATTAATCGATATATGATATGTATAAATTATGTTCTACACTTTTAAAAATTATTTAGGTTGATAAATCTATTATTGTTATAATTTTAAAGAATCTAGTTCTGAATATTAATCGTGAAATTCATATCTAAGAAATTCCTAAATGAATTAAGCAAAAAATTTCATTTTTGATACCAATGAAAATAGCTGTTTCAGGAAAAGGTGGCGTTGGAAAAACTTTAATAGCTGGAACTTTAGCAAGGTTATTTGCCAAGGAAGGATTCAATGTTTTGGCAATAGATAATGATTCTGCTATGAATCTGAGTTATACTTTAGGAATTGATAAAGAATTAAAAGAGAAAATCATACCTATTTCTGAAATGAAGAATCTCATTGAAGAGAGAGTTTCTGTAAAAGGAGGGGGACCCGGAATTTATAATATTAACCCCGAAGTTTCTGATATTCCAGATAAATATAAGGTTACGGGCCCAGATGGTATACAGCTTTTAGTACTTGGCTCTATTGAAGAACCTGCTACGGGATGTTTATGTCCTGAAAATGCGCTAATAAGAACACTATTATATAACTTATTTGTTAAAAGAGATGAAGTTATAATTGTGGATTTTGAAGCGGGATTAGAACATCTCGGGAGAGGAACTGCAAAAGGTATAGATGTAATGTTAGTAATAACTGAACCTTCTCAAAAATCATTAGACCTATGCTCCAAGATAATTGATTTGTCAAAAAAATTAGGAATAATTAACATTTTTTTGATTGCAAACAAGGTTTTTGATGATTCACAATTAGAAATAATAAATCAAAGAGTTCAAGATTGGGGAGTTCCCCTTTATCACACGATTCCTTTTGATTCTGAGATAGGAAAAGCCGATTTAAATGGTGAATCTCCAATAGATTTTAATCCTGATTCAAAAGGATTAGGTGCGATAAAATCGCTTTATTTAAAATTAAAGCAGTTAAAAGATGAGTTGTTTGATTTATAATATATCTTCAATATCCATTCCGAGTTCTTCGGACATCTCTTTCCATTGTTCTATTGCATCTAATGCGTCTTTTTCATTCATCATTTCGATTGCATACCCCGCATGCACTATAACAAATTTTCCTATCTCTGGATTTTGAATTAATGCGATAATTACTTTTTGTTTAATGCCATCGAAATCTACTAATGCTGAATTTTCATTTATTTCTAAAATTTTTCCGGGGATTGCTAGGCACATTATAATATTTTAGCAATTTAGAACTAATTATTTATAGTAATATTATGAGATAAATAAAATTAATGATTACTTGTCAAAAGAGAAGTTTTTAATATTAAGAATTATAGAATTAAAATCAATTAATTTAATACGCCTTATAAATTCAAGATTTTGATAAGTGAAAATATAAAATGATCCTAAATAAATTGAAAGAAACTCCAAAAGATAAATTTCTAATTATAACCGCATTAATTTGTCTTTTAATAGTTCTATTAATTGAATTTTTGGTTTTTATGCCTATTGAAGCTTCAACGTATGGAATTTTGGACTTCGAATTTGCATGGACACAAAATAAAGTAGAGACAATTTTTACTGCTTGGGGGGTTGAGGGGATGAATAATCAAGCAATAGCAATTTATTGGGACTTCTTATTTATAGTTGGTTATGCTCCACTAGCTTTTTGTTTAATAGTGTTAATATCACGAAGATCAGGTGAAAAAGTCCAACAAATCGGGCTGTATATGTCAATAACTACAATTCTCACAGGAATCTTTGATGTAATAGAAAATGTTAATCTTCTTCTAATGCTTGATACACCAACATCCGTAGCTGCTTCAAATGCTTTTGCTGCATCACTTTTTGCAACAATGAAATTTATTCTTTTATTTGTTGGAATTATTTATTTCGCTATAGCATCAATTCTATTCTTATTAAACAAGATTAAAAAACGAAATGAATAATCTAAATTTTTTTTTAATTTTCTTGATGCTATGACTAATATTTCGTTACTTCGTGTTTTAGGGTTTTTCTGAATAAAATTCGATTAAATTGTCAAGCCAATTGAATATTTCTTCCTTAGATAAACTATCTACGTTAAATTTTAATCTTTCTAACTCTCTTAATATATTTTTCAATCCCAACGGTACAGATTTTTGACTGAGTTCAAATAGGAATTCATTACTTTTAGTTACTAATGCTTTTATATCTCGATCCATAGGTTCAAAAAGAGATTCATTTGAAATCTCATCTACACTCTTATCTAGTTCGACAAGAAAATTAATTAAATCGAAGAGTCGTCCCGTTTCATTTCCTTTAAAAGCTCTATCTACTTGGTAATAATACCCTTTAATATCATCAATTGGAATTAGCTCTGAATATTGATTGGCAATTTTTATAACAGATTTGATATTTTTAAAAAGATAAGATGGTGTCCATGCATGGATATCATAACTTGGTTCTAACTTCTTAGTTTTAATAAATAATCTAAACTTATGCTCATCTTTGAAATAACCAAAAGGAATTATAACAAAATCCAGATTCTTAAGCGAACCCCCATTTAATTTGTAAGTAAGATCTGAGATATCATGTATTTGATCAATAGAATGATTGTATAGCCCAAATCTAAGTTTTCTAACATCTGGTTTATACATATAGAATAATAATCCTTCAAACCCTTGTACATCTAACTCTATTGAAAAATTTATCATTTCATCATGATAATTTTTATTATTAAATCTTATGTCTAAAAATATATGATAATAATTTTCAATTTGATGGAAGAACCAAGGAGGTTCACGCTTTAAATTATACATTACCATCTCTGTTGTATATTAAGGTGTTCTTATTATATTCTTATAATCCCTTAGTTAAATATCTAAGGTTTTCCAATTTATTAAATAATTCTTTAATATTTAAAGTTTACAACCGTAAAAAATATGTTTATGATAATAAAAATAAAAAAAATAAAAAAGTTTTAAGATTGTTTTATCTATATTCCAAGCTTTTCTAGAATTCCTGATAATCGAACTCTGTGGAACTTTAATCCTAATTCATCAGGATTAAATCCCATAGCTAAAGCATACAACTCTGTTAAATATAACACTGGTATGCCATATTCAGTATCGAATTTCTTACCTAGGTCACGTTGCATAGTATCAAATTGCTGGAAACATGAAGGACAATTTACAACAATAACATCCGCACCAGTTTTTTTAATACTATCCATCTTCTTCTTTAAATTTGCCAAACCATATTCTTCATAAGCGTTTGTGACAGCTGAGCCACAACAAAGAGCTAATTCATCATAATCAACAACTGTAGCACCAGTTGCAGCAACCAGTTTTTTTAGATTTTCAGGTCTCATAGGATCATCAGATTCCATCCATTCTGCTGGACGCATGTAATGGCATCCTGGATGACAAGCTACTTTTATACTATTTAATGGTTTAGTAATAGCCCCTTTGATCTTATCCATACCCACTTCATCTTTTAGTACATCAACAAAATGTTTCACATCTATAGAACCTTTAAATTCCTTTCCGATTTTTGCCAGCTCTGAATTAACCTTTTCTTTTATCAAGTTATTATGCTCTAATTGATGTTTCACGCCTCTTAAAGTATTAGCACAACCATTACATAAAGATACAATATTCTTCCCCTCTGCTTCAGCTAGACAAAGATTTCGAGCTCCAATTACTAACCAAGCATCATTATCAAAACTTTTTACCCCAGTTGGATCTGGACAACATGAAAATGGTGCTTCAGATGTTTCTACACCAAGTTTATCAAATACTTTTCTTGAAGCAGCTTCAATAAAGGGAATTCTATTACCAATTGTACATCCTTCAAACATTTTATATTCGGTCATTTTTTATCTTACCCTCGAATTATTTTAATTTTTTATTTGCTCCAATATTTTTTAGTAATGTTTGTATTTCCTCTACATCTGGTGCTACTACTTTTGGTAAACCTAGCTGATCTCTCCTTCTTTCAATTGCCGGTTGTGAAGGAATTGCTTTAGCACTGTCGAAAACCGCTTGTGCTTGCGAATAAATGAAATCTGGACCCTTCCCTAAATCAATACTTTGATTTTTCAAGAATGTAAAGATCTCTGTAAGCTCAATATTCTGAGGGCACACTTCATCACATGTATCACATACAGTACAACCCCATATTACCAAATCATCTTGTTCAAGAAGTAAATTTTTATACCCTAAAAGAGCCCTAAGAATGTTTGTTCTAGGATTATATCCTGTCGTACCATAGAAATCCTCTGTTACTGCTGTTACAGGACAATTATCGGCACATCGACTGCATTGATAACAATATTTTATTAAATCAGGCTCAATATGATGGTCCATTACCAGTTTTCTAAACTCAAAATTTATTTCCATTTCTCATTTCTCCTTTTTTTTGTATTTTTTCATCTTTGTTTTTTAAATTTATAGGCTTTAACCCTTGCGTGGGCAGTCATGTTCAATCTAATATTTTTATTGAACAATCAACCTAAGCCTACGTTCAATTTTCGAGAGTAAATCTCAGTGCCTTCCTCATCAACTACTGTGATGTGGGCAGCACACGATAGTCAGCAATCAAAACAGCGAACTACCATTTCTAAGAGATTTACCACACCTTCAGGTACATCACTCATTTTTTTATTCACTTTTTCCTTTAATTTCAATATATTTATTTGATCCAAGGGTCTGGTAATTTTAGACCATCTAATGCCTTATCTTCAAATACTTGTTTTGCAACATGCATCAAAGACTTTTCAATACCTGCGATATTATGATTTGTTGCGACTAAGAGATTAGCTTTTTTACAGATTCCTTCTGCATCTGACCAGATATGGTAGAGCAATAATCCTCTCGGTGCTTCTGTAATACCAACACCATCACCCTCTCTTGGTTCTACATCCAAAGTTTTACAATCTGGATTTACAATATCAGGGTCTTTAAGTAATGTTGCGATAACTTCAATTGATTCAACTGTTTCAATTAATCTAGCCCAATGATATGCAAATGTATGATGTGAAATTGGTCCTATTTTGGCTCTAAAGGCTTTTAAAGCCTCATCCGCCAATGGTGTTGCCATTTTATCTGCAGCATTGATCATTGCCAATGTATTTGCTCGATATATCCCTTCTGGATATCCTGCGGGCTTATAATACATATGAGTTGCGTATGAATGTTCTGGAATATGTTCTCCTAAAGCATCCAAATACTTTTGAGGAGTATAATCTATCTTTTTTCCATCAGGGGTTACTATACGAATATCCCCATCATAAATATCATGAACGCCATTTTTAGTCATACCAACATAGTACGTAGGAACTACTCCTACATTTGCAACGACATCCCAATAATCTTCTACTACTTTTAATCCGATATCAACTGTTTTTTTAGTAAATTCAATTTGGTCATCAATCTCTTTTAAAAATTTATCACGGACATCTTCATCTAGAGGTTTTTTCATACCTCCTACTATTGCGCTGATAGGATGAACTGACTTACCTCCTATTGCTGCACATAGTTTTTGGCCAAAATCCATCATTTTAAGAGCCATTGCTCCGACATCAGGCATTTTATTAATTACATGTACTACGTTTCTTAATGCGGGATCTGCAAAAGGGCCTAACAAGAAATCTGGCGCTGCTAATGCATAAAAATGTAATAGATGTGAAGAATATTGTTTTGCGTTTTGTAATAGTTGTCGCAACTTATATGCAGCAGGAGGAATTTCAACGCCCCACGCATCTTCAACAGCTTTTGTGGGTGTTAGATGATGAGGTATCGGACAAATACCACAAATCCGTGGTGTAATACGAGGAATATGTTCACAATATCTGCCTTCTACAAATTTCTCAAAAAATCTTGTAGAAGTAATATTAAATTGAACATCTTGAACTTTTCCATCATCACCTAAAACAAGCCTCAATCCTCCATGCCCTTCTAATCGAGTAATAGGTTCTACTTCTATTTCTTTAACCATTTTTCTATACCCCTCCTTTATATGTTCGATTTGAAGCTAAAGTAAATTTTTCAAAAGTTCCAATATGATCTTTTACTTGTCCAAGTAATTCTTCTTTTGAAATATTTACATTAAAGCCTTTTGTTACTTCATCAGCAAATCGTTCTGCTTGGTCGACACCCCATTTGGTGTGACCATAACATCCTGTACATGGAGCATTTACCTTAATGCATAAACCACCACAACCAGCTCTGGTAATAGGGCCCATACAGATATAACCTTGCTCTATTAAACAATCCTCTAAGTTAGGAAGACCTTCATAATCTCTCTTGACTCTTATCATAGTAGATTTGCTTCCAATAATTCTATCGCACGTATCACATACATTTGAAACTTCATGAAACTCTCGATGATCCCTTAAGTATCGCATAATATTATTAGCAATTTGTTCTGTATCAGGAGGAAGGTTTGCTAATGGAGTTTTTTGACTTCCTGTCTTTTTAACCTGTTTCAGAATATCTCCCGCAAGATCAAATCCTGCCATTAATGGGACATTCAAGAATAATGATAAAAATTCGTATAAATTTTTCTTGTTTCCAGATCTTAGGGTTTCGAGATTCTTTGTCATATCGTTTAACTTATCCGCTCTAGAATCTACTGTTTTTGCTGGTCCAAAACATCCTACACAAGGATTACCTTGACTTGTGCATTTTAAACTACAACCAATACTGGTAATTGAACCAAAACATAACTTTCCAGCATCTAATAAGCAATTATCCTTTATAGTGCAGTCATTACAGAATGCTAAATCATTCATTGGAAATGGCTTTTGCCCTAATAAGAAAGCTACAGCACTAATTATTTGCTCTGGTTTTGGAGGACATCCTGCGATATAGGCATCAACGGGTATAATATCATCAACATTCACTACTTTTTCAGAGAAACCAGGCATATGTTGAGAAGGTTCACCACCACTTCCATCTGCTATGCTTTCAACTTCAGAAAATTTCCTTTTGACCAAATCATCTTTATTCCATTGATTAGCTAAACCATGAACATTTCCATAGCAAGCACAGCTTCCAAAGGCTATAATTAGTGCACATTTTTGTCTCATTAATTTGACGCCTTCTTCATCTTCTTTTGTACGAATTGTCCCTTCGATAAAGCCTACTAAAATTTCACCGTTATTTCTATTCTTCAATGAATCAAATTTAAAATCGACCACAGCTGGCCAATAGACGATATCTAACGCTGGAAGTATTGGCAACAACCCTAAATGTGCATTTAATAAGGATTGATGGCAACCCCAGCAATCAGAATTTTGCCAGAATGCTACTTTTACTGCCATTTTATATCAAATTTTTTTTATTTTTTTCTTTAAAATTAGCTAATTTAATTTTAAAATATTTAGTTGAGATAGTGTATTCATAACTTTATTAAAAGGTTCTGATTCATTTTGATTATCTAATACAAGTTTTTTAAATAATTGATATGAATAATTATTCAAAAACATAGATTTAGATATTTATGTTGATAAGAAATCACTTGATGAGCGTGGTCTTACAAAAGATGATTTAATTGATCAAGTTGAAGTCAAAGAACATGGGGAAATATTGAAAATGATTGAGAATTCAACCGTAACAATACCATTTTAGGAGGTTAGATAATAATGGGTAAAAAAGTTTTGTATTTTATTACAAGTGAGGATATTACAGGTGTAGAACTTGCAATGGAACATACTGATGAAGATGACGTAACCATTTTCTTACTCCAAAATGCTGTATATTTCGCGAATAAATCTAATAAAGCGGTTTCACAAGCATTTAATCAAAATAAAACAGTAGTTGCATGTAAAGAACATATAGATCTACGTGGATTAGGTAATTTCATCTCTGATAAAATTAAATTAGTTACTTCTGATGAAGTTATTGATTTAATATTCGAAAATGATGCGATTATAAATATGTAATCAAAAAGTTAAAACAAATCAAGAAAAAAATTTCTTTTTTTTTATATTCTATATTATTGAAGCATTAACTCTAAATAAAAACAAGTATCATTTTTGGTAATTTTATATTTTTATAATAAATCAATTTGATTCTTATTTTAATCTATTTTGCTTAAAATTCTTGAATTATTAATTTTAAACGTTAAAATTTTTAAACATTGCTTTTATAACCTAAATTCTTTTAATTTTTGTTTCTATTTTACAATCATGAGTGAAAAAAAAGAGAGCTCTAAGGTTATCCGTTTGGCTCATGGGGCTGGTGGAATTTTACAGGAAGAATTAATTGACTTTATTACAAAGAACATCCCCTTTAAAAATGTTAATAACGGTATTGGTGTTAAAGAGTTAGACGATGGAGCTACTATTCCCTTAAATAATTATGATAAAGAAATCGTTATTACTGCAGACGGTCATACAATTTATCCTCTTTTTTTTCCTGGAGGAGATTTAGGTATTTTAAGCATTTGTGGAACTGTTAATGATCTTTTAATGATGGGCGCTGAACCATTAGCTTTAACATCTATGATAATCATTGAAGAGGGTTTTGGATTTAATAAATTAGAAAAAATAATAGGTTCGATGAATAATATGGCAAAAAAAGCGAATATTGCAATAATTGCGGGAGATACAAAAGTAATGCCTCGAGGAACATTGAATGAAATAGTTATAGCGACTACTGGTATTGGAATAAAGGATAAAAACATAACTATTTTAGATAGCAATCTAAAAGTAGGAGATCAAATTATTATAACTGGTAGTATTGGCGATCATGGTACCGCTCTGATGGCTTCTCGAGAAGGATTAAACATTTCTACAGACTTAAAATCAGATATTTCACTTTTACTTGAAGTATATGAAGAAGTTAAATCTGAAATTAAAAGTAATTATATTCATGCTATGAAAGATCCGACACGTGGAGGCATTGCTGCTGCTTTAAATGATTGGGCAAAAAAATCATATGTGAGTATTTGGATTGACGAAGAAAAAGTCCCAGTTAAAAAGGAAGTTAGTGCGATATGTGATATGTTAGGTCTGGATCCTTATAATATTGCGTGTGAAGGGAGAGCTCTCTTAGCAGTAGATCCAAATAAAGCTGAAATTATATTAAATAAAATTAGAAAAACAAATATAGGGAAGGATGCCCAAATTATTGGTGAAGTTAAAGCAGACAATCCAAAGCGAGTGCTTTTAAAGACAATAGTCGGAGGTACTCGGATTGTTGATATGCCTTTAGGTGAACCTATTCCTAGAATATGTTAATTCTTAGATTTAAATACCTTAAGCAAATTTTTAAGCTGTTTTTCTAAATCTGATATTTCTTCTTTAGCTGTTTTCCAGACATCTTCTAAATTCACACCCATATAACCATGGATTAATTTTTCTCGCATCCCCGCAATATCTTTCCATGGGATATTGGGATATTTTTTCCTAACTTCTTCAGACAGATTTTTAGTTGCTTCACCAACTATTTCGAGTTCTCGAATAACGGCATCTTGAATAAGTCGAGAATTAGTAAAGCTTTTATAATCCACATCTTTGATATATGTTTTGATCTGGTTTATCGCATCTAGAATATGTTCTAAATAAACCTGATTATCTTTTTTCATCCATATATCACAATTGCTTCTTTTTTAATATCGTTAATAAGATAAGTGCTTATAGCTTTCTCAGTTAATAAATCTACTTTTATTCCTAAAATTTCTGATAATTCATTTTCTATGCTGACAAATTTAATAAGTCCTTTTGGTTCATTAAATTCAACGATAACATCCAAATCACTCTCTGGTGTTGCATCCCCTCTAATATAGGATCCAAAAATGGATATTTTTTTTGCTCCATGTTTTTTAAGGAATTCAATAACTTTTTTACGAATATCTTCTGTTAATCTTCGATTATTACTCATAGCTATGAAATTATTTTTTGTATTAGGATAATTTTTATTGCTTCTTAATATTTCTAAAGTAGATTTAATTAATTAATATTATATTGAATAATTATATTTATTTATTGGTCTAGATTATGATTTAATATTTCAATTGCTCAAGATGGACCTCCCTGAAATAAAAATTTTAAGAAGTAAAGAATTTACAAAAAAACTCATAAAAGCAATAAATTCGATTGTTAAGGAGATTAACAGACCAGTTAAATTTATGCACGTTTGCGGAACCCATGAACATACAATTTCTAAGTATGGATTAAGAACTCTTTTACCTAAAGAAATAGAAATCTTATCTGGTCCTGGATGTCCTGTATGTATATGTCCTGCTGCTGATATTGACAAAACAATCGAGCTTGGAAAAAGGAAAGATACAATTATAACAACATTCGGAGATATGATACGGGTTCCTTCTACAAATATTTCTTTAGCTGAACTCAAAGCTAAAGGTGCTGATGTTCGTATTGTTTATGGACCGAATGATGCTGTTAAGATTGCTAGAAAAAATCCTAATAAAGAAGTCATATTTTTTGCTATAGGATTTGAAACTACTGCTCCTTTAACTGGTTTTGAACTTAAATCTGATCCTCCCTCAAATTTTTCAGTAATATGTGCTCATAAATTAATTCCAGCGGCCTTAGAACTTTTAATGAGTCAATCACTATTAAATATAGACGGTTTTATTTCTCCAGGTCATGTTTCTACGATTATTGGACTAAAACCATATGAAATTTTTTCACAAGGTTATAGAATACCCAACGTTATATCAGGATTTGAACCTAATGATGTTTTATTATCCCTCTTAATGCTTTTAAAGCAAGTGAGAGATAAAAAATATGATACATTAAATGAATATTCTCGAGTTGTAAAGCCTGAAGGAAATAAAGTGGCTCAAAATATAATTGATAAAGTTTTTAAACCTGTCTCGTCACCATGGAGAGGGATAGGAAGAATATCTGAGGGAGGATTAGCCATAAGGGAAAGATATCAAGAATTCGATGCGGATAAAAAATTCGATATTCAAATTGAAAACTCTCAAGATATCCCTCCTGGCTGTTCTTGTCATCTAGTAATGGTTGGAAAATTATATCCTTTTGAATGCAAGCTTTTTAGAAAGGAATGCACACCTCTAAATCCCATTGGACCATGTATGGTTTCTATGGAAGGGACTTGCAGTATTTATTATAAATATCATGAATAAAGACTTTTTTTACAAAACTATCAAAAATAGATTAACAATATTACACTTTGTTAATATTATTTATCCAAATTTGTATTATCTTTAAATATATCAAAACTTAATTATAATCATTAAAATTATAATTATATTTAAAAATGAAATCCATAAGTAAACAAAATGTAGTAATAATTCTTTGGGGAATATGGGTTTTAATCCCTGTTATAATAGGTATATCCTTTTATAGCCACCGAATAACTCCACTAACTCCAGAAACCAATAATGAGGTAAAAATGCCCTCCACTAGTGCAGTGCATAAATTATCATATATTCATATAGTTGATAATTGGTCTGCAACGGTCGCGGAAGATTGGTGTAGTGGTGATGGTTCATTTTCTAATCCTTATACTATTGAAAATGTCATTATCAATGCTACTAATGCCCCCGTTTTAGATCCACTTCCTGATTCTGAGTTCCAATCTGGAATTTTTATTGGTTTTACGATGATTATTTTGTCATAAAAAACTGTACAGTTTTTACTTCTGATCGAAATAAAGATATATATGGGATTTGGTTATATTGGGCAAATAACGGAACATTAATCGATAACGACTTTTCTAATTGTAAAACTGGAATTTTTCTATATCATTCTCAGAATTGTACTGTTACTGGAAATACTGCAAATAATAATGCTCAGTATGGTTTATATAGTGAAATTGGAATTTCTTTTTCTTTTACTGTTATTTCTGATAATATTATTTCTGATAATACTTTTAATAATAATTATGGGTCTGGAATAAATCTGAAATATTGCTGGAATTATACTATTATTGGAAATACTATTAATAATAATGACGATCATGGGATTCATTTAGCATATTGCTTTGATATATTACTTTCCGAAAACTCAATAGAACAAAATTGTAAAAATCTTGTAGAGTCTGAGTTTGATGATTTTGATTTTGATGGAATTCATTTAGAATTCTGCAATTCTACAACTATTTCAGATAATCTAGTAAAAAGTAATGCCGGAATTGGAATTAGAAATGCTAAATGTAATAATACTCTAATATCTGAAAATATAATCATAGGTAATCATTATGAAGGAATTATGTCATCTCGTATGGCGCCTGGACTTGATATTCCTAATTATTATATTACAATTAGTAACAATACAGTCATGTATAATTATAGAGGTTTATGGGTACTTGATACTCATAATAGCGAAATAAAAGACAATATCATTTGTTTTAACAACTATTCTGGGATATCTGTAGATGATTCTACAAAAATTCTTATTTCAAATAATAATGTATCTTCGAATGGGCATGTCGAAGATTGGTGTGGAATAACATTAGCTGCCACTAGCTATTGTGACGTTTCAGAAAATATAGTAGATAATAACGGTGAAACTGGAATAAGTTTGACTTCTTGTGATCATAATAATGTTACTAATAATATAGTAGATCATAACGGTGATGAGGGAATATCACTGACCGGCAGTGATTATAACAATATTACAGATAATACCATTAGAAATAATGATGCAACAGGAATTGACCTTGAGGCTAGTGATTATAATCGAATTATTGGTAATATATTACGCGGTAATAGGAAATGCATTGAAGTAGATGAAAATTGCATTGGTAATATTATAGAGAATAATGATTGCGGTAAAAAGGGAATTCCAGGATTTAATATTTATCTTGTAAGTGGTCTATTTGGTGTCATATTAATAGTCTTGATAAGAAGAATTTTTAAGAAACGAGATTAATATCCTTTTTTTTATTTTTATTTTTAGATTTTATTTTAATAATCATTTGATTTATATTATTTTCGAATTTTAATTTATTTGAATGACTATAAAAACCATAGAAATCAATATTACAGGTATAGTTCAGGGCGTAGGCTTTAGACCTTTCTTATTTAATTTAGCAAAAGACAACAATTTAAATGGATATATTTTAAATCGTGGAAATGCTGGAGTACGATTAATGTTACAGGGAGATAATACAAACATTAAAAAATTTGTTAAACAAGTTAAAGAAAAGAAGCCTGAAATATCTTTCATTGAGACTATAACACAAAAAGCAATTTACACAGATATAATATATGATAATTTAAAAATAGAAAAAAGTGAGCAAGGCAGAGGCATTAGTTTAACACTACCTCCAGATATTGCCATTTGTGATAAATGCTTAGCTGATATGAGAAACCCAGATATTCCGAAGTACTATAAATATCCTTTTATCGCGTGTGCCGTGTGTGGCCCTAGATTCACTACGGTAATTGATCTGCCTTACGATAGAGAACGCAGTACTATGGTTGAGTTTCCTTTTTGCAAACAGGCTGAACCTGAATCTTGCATCCAGGAGTTTTCAGATTTTAATAATAGACGATTTCACGCTCAAACATTTGTGTGTAAAGTGTGTGGACCGCATTATAAACTTTATGACAACCAGCGAGAAATCATTAAAGATAATTCAATAGATGAAATATTAATTGAAACAGCTAAAAGAATAAATAAGGGGGCCATAGCTGCAGTTAAAGGTATAGGAGGAGTTCATTTAATTTGTTTAGCTAACAATGACGATGTTATCAGCAAATTACGTGAAAGAAAAGGTGAAAGAAAATATAAACCATTTGCTGTAATGGTACCAAATTTGAAAATTATTGAAAATACCCTAAAAGTCTCTAAGAAAGAAAGAGAGATTCTCAATTCATTTCGAAGGCCAATAGTTCTCTTAGAAAGAAATAATTCAAATGATCATTCAATAATTAGTAAGCAAGTAGCTCCGGGATTAAATAATGTTGGCATAATGCTCCCCTATTCAGGGATACATTATTTATTATTTGATTATATAGGAGAGAAACCATTAGTTTATACCAGCGGGAACAAGTCTTATATTCCTATGGCTATTGATAATGTGGAAATATTTGAGCAGTTAACAGAACTTGCAGACATTTTTCTTCTTCATAACAGATCGATTTATCAAAGAGCTGATGATAGTGTTTTAAGAATTCATAATAATAAACCGAAACTAATTAGGCGCTCTAGAGGTTATGTGCCAGAGTATATACCTTTACCTTTTAAAGTAGATATTCCTGGTGCAATTGCTACAGGCCCATTATTATCAACAACTGGAGCTATTTTAAGAAGAAATAGGATTTTCCCTACACAACATATTGGGAATGTTTCTCATCTTGAAACATATCAATTTCTAAAGGATGCCTTATTTCATATGAAGTCTCTCCTTCAAGTTACAGATTCTGAAATAAAATTCATTGCTTGCGATGCTCATCCAGAATTTATTACATCTAAATTAGCCAGAGAACTTAGTAATCAGTTCGAATGCAATATTTACAAGATACAACATCATTATGCGCATGCTTTAGCATTGATGGCTGAAAATAAGGTAGATATCGATGAAAAAATCATTTGTATAACTTCAGATGGGGTTGGGTATGGTGATGATGGTAATATTTGGGGAGGTGAAATATTATTATCTTCATATTATGATTATGAACGTTTAGCTCACTTAGAATATCAACCTATGATAGGAGGAGATCGTTGTACAAAATATCCTGCTCGTATGGTAGCGTCTATTATTTTAAATGCTTTAGAATTGGAAGAATCTAAAAAAGAATTTGAAAAATTAAAATTATATCTTGATCTTGAATATAAAAACACAGAATTAGAGATTTTAATATCCCAATTTGAGCAGGGAAAAAACCACTTTCCATCTCAGAATATCCCTCTGACTAGTTCAACCGGTAGAATCTTTGATTCAGTTTCATATTTATTAGAGGCTTCAAGAATTAAGACCTATAGAGGTGAACCTGCTATGCGACTTGAAGGGATGGCTTCAAGAGGGAACGCAGATAATGTACCATTAGAAATTAAATCTATTAAAAAGAATGGAAAATATCAATTAAAAACGTCAGAATTAATAGCAGATATAATAGAGCTATTGGAAAATGGTAAATATAAAAAAGAGGATATTGCAGCTAAATTCCAAATTGAGATAGGGAGATCATTTGCTGATATTGCGATTAAACTTGCAAAAAAGCATAACATAAATAAAATTGGTTTAACAGGAGGAGTTGCTTATAATTATTCTTTTTCTAAATCGATAAAAGATCAAATTAATCAATCTGGATATCAATTCTTAGAACATGAACTAATTCCATCTGGTGATGCTGGAGTAAGCACTGGGCAGTTAATTGGAGGTATATTCAGAAATTATAATTCAAATAAAGAATAAATTTAAACTATAAGTAAATTTGTTTTAATTAAACGTCTAAAATTATCCTTATAATAATGGTTTTAACCAAACGAATTATCCCGTGCTTAGATGTTATTCAAGGTAAAGTAGTAAAAGGTACAAAGTTCATAAATTTAAAAGATGTAGGCGATGCTGTAGAATTAGCAAAATTATATGACGAACAGGGAGCAGATGAACTAGTTTTTTTAGATATTACAGCTTCATCTGATAAAAGAAAAATAATAATTGATTTAGTAGAAAAGACTGGAGATCAAGTCTTTATTCCCTTTACTGTGGGAGGAGGTTTAAGAACAGTTAAGGATATTAAGGAAATTTTGAGAGCGGGGGCAGATAAAATTTCTTTGAACACTGCTGCGGTTCAGAATCCTGATTTGATAAAAGAAGGAGCTAAAATATTTGGTTCACAATGCATAGTTACTGCAATCGATGCTAAAAGAGTATATGTTAATTCATCTCCAGAAGCAAAAAATAAAATTCTAATAGAAGTTAATAATAAATTATGTTGGTGGGAAGTCTACATAAATGGAGGTCGAACACCCACAGGGAGAGATGCTATTCTTTGGGGAAAAGAAGCAACCAATTTAGGTAGTGGTGAAATTCTATTAACTTCTATGGATTGTGATGGAACTAAAAATGGATATGATTTAGAATTAACAAGAATTTTTAGCAAAAAATTAGACGTTCCAATAATTGCTTCTGGTGGCGCAGGAAATCCTCAGCATATTATTGATGTATTCAAACTGGGTAAAGCTGATGCAGCATTAGCGGCTTCAATTTTTCACTATAATGAATATTCTATAGAATTTGTAAAAAATGAGTGTAAAAAAGCAGGAATATCAATGAGGTTATAAAGAAATGTCGTTTTATATTGCTATTCTTGACTATGAAATGGGAAATCTTAAAAGCGTCCATAAATGCTTAAAATACTTAGGGGTTGCTAGTTCAATAACGTCCAAAGCTGAAATTATATTAAACTCAAATGGAGTGATTTTACCGGGAGTGGGAGGGTTTGGTGACGCTATGAAACAGCTAAAGGAAAAGAACCTTATTAAGACTATATATCAAGTTGTGAATGAAGGAAAACCATTACTCGGAATTTGTTTAGGTCTTCAACTCTTATTTTCTAAAAGCTCTGAAATGGGAGATTTTAAGGGATTAGAGTTAATTAAAGGAGATATTGTCTCTTTTGATATTAATAAAGTGAATAAAGTTCCACAAATAGGATGGAATAGCGTGGATTTTCAAGATAAAGATCATTTTTTAGTCCAAGGAATTCCAAATAATTCATATTTTTACTTTGTACATAGTTTTTATAGTGTACCTGATAATAAAAAAAACATATTAGGTTTGACGCGATATGGGGAAATTGAATTTTGTTCAATGATCTCAAATGATAATATTTTTGCTACGCAATTCCACCCAGAGAAATCTAGTAAATATGGTATAAAGATTTACCAGAATTTTATAGATTTTTGTAAAAAATAAGATTCAAATCTTAGTAGATTAATAATTTTCTTTAATAATTATTGTACAAATTAAAGACATAGTGAATTTTTTATGGGTGGTCTCTTCGGAGTCTTTTCAAATAATAATTGTATTGAAGATCTTTTTTATGGTACTGATTATCATTCCCATCTAGGAACGGTTAGGGGCGGTTTAGCCGTAAAAAACGCGGATGGTTTTCAAAGATACATTAAAAATATTTCAACCAGTCAATTCAGGTCAAAATTTGAGAAAGATATTAAAAAGATGCATGGAAATAAGGGGATTGGTGTGATCAGTGATTTTGATGATCAACCCTTAATAATCAACTCTCATTTAGGTGTTTTCGCAATTTGTACTGTTGGAAAAATTAACAATTTAAAAATTTTGGCAGAGAATGCATTGCAAAATGGATCTCATTTTTCAGAAATGCATGGCGGAGAGATTAACCCAACAGAAATGGTTGCAACAATAATTAGTCAAGGCGCTACCTTTGAAGAAGGAATTCAAAAAGTCCAGGATATAATTGATGGCTCATGTACTATGCTTATCCTAACAAATGAGGGAATTTATGCGGCAAGAGATAAGCTTGGTAGAACACCTCTCATCATAGGAGAGAAACCTGGTTCTTATGCTGTTACTATGGAAACTTGTGCATTTCCAAACCTCAAATATAAAATAACAAAATATCTTGGACCAGGTGAAGTTATTTTTATAAGTAAAAATGGAATTGAACAGAAAATCGCACCTGGTAATCGGATGCAGATTTGTGGTTTTTTATGGGTATATTATGGATATCCAGCATCTAATTATGAGAATATTAATGTGGAAATCGTTCGTTATAAATGTGGTTCTTCCTTGGCCAAAAATGATGATGTGAGGATCGATCTTGTTGCAGGTATTCCAGATTCAGGTACAGGGCACGGATTAGGTTATGCAAGCGAAGCTAAAATTCCATTCTCACGACCATTTGTAAAATACACTCCAACTTGGCCTCGGAGCTTTATGCCTCAAGATCAAGTCATAAGAGACGAAGTTGCAAAGATGAAACTCATCCCAATTAAAGAACTCATTGATGATAAACGTTTACTTTTCTGTGAAGATTCCATTGTCCGCGGGACCCAGCTACGCAAAACCATTCAAAGGCTATATGATTTTGGGGCTAAAGAAGTTCATATGAGACCTGCATGCCCTCCGCTTGTTAATAACTGTAAATTTCTTAATTTCTCCCGATCTCATTCTGAGTTGGATTTAGCGGGACGATGGGCTATAAAAGAGTTAATTGGAAAGAATATTGAAGATCCTGCTGAATATACTGACACTGAATCAGATAAATATAAATCTATGGTTGATGTTATCCGTAAAAAACTTGGGTTAACTTCTTTAAAATATCAGAAGCTTGCAGATTTGATTAAAGCTATAGGATTGCCCAAGGAAAAAATATGTACTTATTGTTGGGATGGTGTAGAATAATTTCTAATAGCATTTTCGGCTATAAATTATTGATTTCTCCATATCTGGACCAATTTTTCCTAATTTCTTCAATGTAATCAACACTCATTGATATTGTAAAACAAGATCCTTCATTTAACATAGCTGATAGTCTATTCAGGTTAGAAACACAAAATTACCCTATATGGAGCGGAGAAAAACTTAGACATGATCCTACGCTCACGGTGTATTTTGAAGAATATGAAG
>JAEOTA010000008.1 GCA_016840085.1 Promethearchaeota archaeon | reverse complement strand
TATGCTAGTGGAGACATTTTTCACATCTTTCCAAAAATGAATGATATATAACAGTTAAAGTGAGATTAATGTCGGAATAAAAAAAATAAAAAATTAAAGATAAATAAATACTTCATTAGATACTGATTCTATAAAAAAAAAAGAAAATAAGATAAGGATTAAAATTTTTAGTTATGTTTCCTATAGTGGCGTCTTTTTCGGTATCTAGTAAACACAATAATAACTCCGAGCAAAGTTCCAGTATATAGAGTATAAATGTTATAACCAGGTATTCTTTCTAACCAGCCTTCTTCTTTTTCTTCTACTATACCAAAATCTGCAGTTATTGAGGTCGACTTCGTATTGTTTGCTTTATCTATAGCAGTTGCGGTAATGTTATGTGTTCCATTTACATATTTGTTTGTATTTAGACTATAACTAACTTCTGGATAAGGATAATATGATGGCATGGCTTCTTTTTTTACTTTTACACCATCAATATAAATCTGAATTTTATCAAGAGCTTGATCATCATCGCCTTCAGCAGTAACCTCCACAATACCACTAATATTAGCACCATTACTCGGATGAGTAATGGAAATTGTTGGAGGAGTAGTATCAGCAGGTGTTGTTCCATCATCATTTAAGGTAATATAAGTTGATTCTATATCTGCAACAGAGCCATCTTCACTCTCTGCATGAAGTGTTACTTTATAATCACCTTTCTTAGTCTTGAAATCACGTGTATAAAGAAATCCAGTATAATTTCCATCACCATAAGTATCGTGTAAATACTGCGGTAATATCCCATCAGGAATCATTTTTATACCGTCATCATCAGGTTGTGGAGGAACTGGGGGCACCCAATCTGGCGGAATTACTCTCACATAAACTTTCTTAATTGCAGAATCATTTTTTACAACTGCCCACATAGGAGCAATAGGAGCTTGTATACTTACGTAACATTTTAGTGGTAACCACTGTATGAGCGTTATCGGACAATTACTCCCCGTCCCTATCCAATAATTTAATGCATCTGAACCGTCTCCACCATTTGGTAAATTTCCCCATGCATCTACTTGATGTCCTGTTTCATCATGGTTATCATCAATCATAGGATATTCTGTAACATCCAAAGCTTCTACATATGCTACAGCATCTTCAAAACACTCTCCAATTGTCTTGCATGCTATTATTGATGAAAAAAATTTTTCAGAGAAATAAGCCCAACTAGAGCTTGCATATGCACTACCTGCACTATCTGTTGAGGTTATTACAATACGATTATGTTTGCTAATAGGATCAATAAATGAGCCAGCATGACAAGCCTCATAGATTATAACCATACGATTACAACCAGAACTAGCCTCTAGCTCATCTAACCAAGTATTTAATGAAGAATCAGCAAGATTTGGGCCAGTTATAGCCATACTATTAGTTCCACCATGATCAAATAGATAGATTCCTAGTCCATGAGTGGCGTCTACTCCTCTAGTTGGTGCCCAAGTTTTAATAGCCCATTCAATATTCTCACAAGTAGCAACATCATCTTGTAAAAAAGAATGATATATTAGTTGAGTATCCCAAGCAGGTCCCAAATACATTATATCATTGGTGGAAAAACCTCGACTCGCTAATATAAAATAAGCAGTATCACTTCCTTGTTTTATTTGCGTAACTGCTGCATGATCAGATTCTCTATCACCAGCTATTATAATCCATGCAGCTAAATTTATTTGCATAGCTGAAGACTTAACTTCTGCTGAATTAAGAGTATCAACTTTTGTATATGTCCTAATTTGCACATTTCCAACAAAAACAGTAAAGATTATCAAAAAAATTAAAAATTTTCTGGGTAAATTAGATTTCATCATAATTACAATATCAACCTTGTTATTTGATATAAAGTTATAGATTATATTGTCATATTTAAATATATGTTAGAATTTCAATTTTGAAAATAACAAATTAGAGTTTGAATATTCTCCTTCTATTTTTTATTGATCAAGTACATTTAAATATTAACGTGTGAACTTCAACATTAATAAATAGAATTTGAAGAAGTGATTTATGCCAAGACTACCAAATAAAGTATTAGAATTTATAAAAAAGATTCCTGAGGAATATTCTGATATTATAAAAATAATTAGAAAAAATTACCAAAGTATAAATTTCGATAAATTAAAGCCTTTTGATGAACCAGAAGTACACAATCTTTATAAGAAAGTTATTGAGGAGATTTTCTCATCAAATTCAGACGCATTAGAATTACTTAAGAAATTATCTGTGATAAATACAGATGTGGAAACTAATATTGATAGGAAAATTGTTGAAACCAGCTATATATTGCCAAATATTGTGGAAATTTTCAACGATATAGTAAATACTGGTATAATACATAAGAAAAAAAGGAAAAAAAAAGAAATATACCAATTCATATCTTTACAAATTCAAAATTTTTTAGAAAGTTTAACAGATGAAGAATCTCATGAAAAAGCAATATTATATTATGAGATAAAGAAAAAAAAATATGGAGATAATCTTTCTGACGATATTGAGATTCTTTTTCATAACTCAAAATTAAATCCTTCTGAGAAGTTGGTTAATGAATTTCTTATAGTTGTTAATAAAATAGATCAAGTTGATTATCGATATAAAAGATTAATTGATATTGCAGAAACATTAATGGTACTTGAAGATAAATATAAAGCGCCAATTTTAATAGCACTTGGAAATCTATTTTCTTCCATAGGCAGATCTGAGGAAGCAGAGAAGATTTACCTTAACGCTTTAAACATATATAAAAAATTGGCTAAACAATATTATAGAATATATTTACCCTATGTAGCTGCGACTCAAAAAAACCTCGGAACACTATATATTGACTTAAAGCGATTTGAAGATGCAGAAAAGAATTATCTTGATGCTTTGAATGCCTATAAAGAGTTAAAGAAACAATATTATGATCTGCATTCTCCTGACTTTGATTTAAAAGAATATGAAGATCCAGAAAAGTCATATCTTGATGATTTAAAGACGTATAACGAGGTATTAAAACAATACTACGATGTATACTTACCTGAAGAGCCCTCAATCACTAGTGATTTGGGAAACGTCTGCATTGATTTAGACTTATTGGAAGATATTCAAGATGGATCCCTTGATTCTCTAGATAGTTATAGAAAATTAGCAAAAATGTGTTACGACATGTATTTAGTTGATATCGCTAAGACTCAGAGTAATCTTGGAATGATATATAGCGAATTAAGTAAATTTGAAGATGCTGAAAAGATGCATCTCGAAGCATTAAAAATTAAAAAAAATATTGCTAAAAAATATCCCGATCAAGTTTTACCTGAGTTAGTCCTTACTCTATTAGATCTTGGAGACTTGTATGCAAGTATAAACAAATTTGAGGAGGCAGAACCGAGGTACCAGAAAGCATTAAAAATTTCCAAACGATTAGCAGAACAAAATCCACAAATATATATGCATAATGTTGCTATAATAACCAATTGTCTTGGAAATGTCTACCTCAGATTACAGAAATTTGAGGAGGCAGAGAAAATGTTTCTTGGAGCACTAAAAATCTTTAAAATATATGCAAAACAGGACCCTACAACCTATTTATACAATGTTGCTGATGTTCAGAACAATCTTGGCAACTTATTTATGAATTTAGAAAATTTGGAAAAAGCTGAACACTATCTTAATAAATCACTGAAAGCTGACCCTACTAATAGTGAAATATTTTATAATATTGCCTGTCTTGAATCACTAAAAAATAATCACACGAGTGCTTTGGAACTATTAGGAAAAGTAATTGAACTTGATAAAACTTATATTCAAAGAGCATTATCAGATAAAAAATTTGATAATATAAAAGACTTAAAAGAATTTAAAGAATTAATAAGTAAATGAAATCTAAACTACTGAGTTTAGCTCTGTTCTTCTTTACAAAAGAGGCAATTAAATCACCTATATAATTCTTAAAAAATTGATTTCTAATCCTTCTTGTAGTAATAAATTTAAATGAACAAATTTTATTCTATCAATCATTAGGATTTAGATATACAGTAAATTATAAATAGTACTTATTTAAATTGGGATTTAAAACAGAAAAAAGGAGAGGAAATGGAAAACTTAAAAATACTTATTCTCGATAATCTTCATAAAGCGGGGGATGAGGTATTCACTCGAGAGGGAATTCAAGTGGATGCTAAAGGGAAATTAACTCCAGAAGAATTAGCTACTATTATTGATCATTATGATGGTATTGCTCTCCGAGGAGCTACCAAAGTAACTGCCAAAATGTTTAATAAAATTTCTCATTTGAAAGTAATAGGTCGTGCTGGGTCTGGTACAGACAATATTGATATAAAATCTGCTACAAAAAGTGGTGTTGTTGTGATGAACACCCCAGGAGGTAATACCATCACTACAGGAGAACACACGATTGCTTTAATGTTTGCTCTAGCACGTCAAGTACCCCAAGCTACTGCTTCTATGAAGGAGGGGAAATGGGAGAAGAAAAATTTTGTAGGAACTGAACTCACTGATAAAGTTCTGGGGATCATCGGTATTGGAAGAATTGGAAAAATAGTTGCTGATCGTGCCTTAGGTCTTAAAATGGTTGTTTTAGGATATGATCCGTATGTTTCCAAGGAAGATTTATTAAAATTAAGGGTAGAACCAGTCAACCTAGATGAAATTTATGCTCGATCTGATTTCATTACATATCATACACCTCTCACACCTGAGACTAAGGGTATGATAAATGCTGAAACAATTGCACTGATGAAAAAAGGGGTTTATATTATAAATTGTGCACGAGGTGCATTGATTAATGAGTCTGATCTATTAAATGCCCTTGAATCTGATCATGTTAAAGGAGTTGCACTTGATGTTTTCCCGGTAGAACCACCCCCCTCAGATACTTTTTTATATAAACATCCTAATGTAATTCTTACTCCTCATCTGGGTGCTTCTACCAATGAAGCTCAAAAAAAGGTTGCTGTATTAATTGCAGAACAAATTAGTGATTTTCTTAAAAAAGGCATAATACGCAATTCAATTAACTTTCCTTCTGTGGCAGCGGAATTACTCCCAATACTGCAACCTTACCTCTCTCTTTGTGAAAAATTAGGATCATTTCATGGACAACTTCTCGACAATCCACTCAATGAACTCCGTGTGGAGTATCTAGGTGATGCCTCAAACCTTACGATTGCTCCACTCACTATCTCGGTCTTAAAGGGAATTCTTCAACACCAGACTGAAGAGGTCAACTTAGTTAATGCGCGTATGATAGCTGAGGAACGGGGAATAAAGATAACAGAGACAAAGTCAAAGAAAGCAGAAAATTATATGAGTTTAATTCGTGTAATTACTATCACTGAAAAAGGTAAAACATCAGTATCGGGAACCATTTTTGGGAAGATCTCAAAGATCATAAAAATCAATCTTTTTCCAATTGAGGCTGAATTGTCAGGAGGAATGTTAATGCTAGAAAATCAGGATGTCCCTGGCGTTGTTGGTCGAGTGGGAACATTTCTTGGCGAAAAAGATATTAACATTGCAGGATTTCAGCTGGGTCGTAAAGAACTAGGCGGTATTGCTATATCGCTTATCAATGTGGATAATTTTGTACCTGATGATGTACTCGCCCAACTCTCAAGACTACCTCATATCACCTCAGCTAAATATCTAACCTTTGGATAGAAAAAAAGATGAATATGATTTCTATTATCAATGAGATAAATAATCACACGAGTGCTTTGGAACTATTAGGAAAAGTAATTGAGCTTGATAAAATATATATTCAAAGAGCCGTATCAGATAAAAAATTTGATAATCTTAGAGAATTGAAAGAATTGAAAGAGTTGAAAGAATTGAAAGAGTTAAACGGGTGAATGAAATTCTAAGAATATCTTTAAAAAAGATTACAAAAATTAATTTAATGTCAATTCTACAATTAGATGTCAAACCAGAGCAGAGAAATTTAGTCGCTCCTAATGCTATATCAATAGCACAAGCTCATTTTAATAAAGATGCTTGGTTCCGAGCGATCTATGCAGATAATAAGCCAATTGGTTTTGTTATGATAAGTGACTCCTTATTAAGGTATAAATCTAATCCAAATCACCGTCCATCATATTTTCTTTGGAGATTTATGATAGATGCCAAATATCAAGGAAAGGGTTATGGAAAAAAAGCAATGAAATTAATAATTAATCATGTAAGAAGTAGACCAAACGCAAAGGAACTTCTTTTAAGTCATTCTAAATTAGATGGAAATGCTGGAGTATTTTATAAAAAATTTGGTTTCGATTATACTGGGAGTGAAATAGGTGATGAATTGGTAATGAGTTTAAAATTATAATTTTATGACAGATTATAGATAATATTTGATTTTCAAAAATATTATATCAAGTCTAATTTTTCTAGACAGTAGTAGTTTTAGTTATTTAATATTTGCCTATTTCTTCTTCATCTATGTTGACCTCTGAATTCTTCTTATTTACTTTTGATATCTTTTTCATGAACTTATAAGGCTCGATGGCTTCTTCTGGTACATCATTAACGCTAACATGCGCACTTTGTTCACGAAGAGTATCTCTCAACAAGTTTACATCTAGATCTTTAGGGCTTATATTATTTTTAGCAGCTAAAGCAGCCGCTGTGCCTGCTGCTTGGCCGTTACACATACTCGGAGTGCAATATCTCAAGCCACCATTGGTGAAAAGGCCGCATGAAATTGTTGTGCCAGCTGCTAGAAGATTATCCACTTCTTTTGATACTATGCAACGATAAGGAATGTCATGAGGTAGAATCTCATAACCAAACCTGCCTGCAACTTCCCAGATATCCGGAGGTTGGTTATTTATAGCAATTGAATCCTCAAAAGTTTTACCCTCACGCATTTCAGCTACTGTTAAAACATGATCTCCTATAATTCTGTGCATAGTTGTTACTGGGTAATTAGCGGTTTTTTCAACAAAACATTTTTCAAAGCCTGGGATTTGCTGTTTTAATACATTCTGAACAGCAAAAGCCTGTTTCCTAAGGCTTACTTCAAGGTTAGTTTGCTCTTCAGCCATCCATAAATGATTATCTTCTCTTGGACCATACATTGGATTCATCACCCATATCCTTCCACCACCATGAACACTATGCAACGGAGAGAGGATGATACTGTCTCCTCTGATGTATGCCCCTTTCTTTCGAGCTTCTCTAACCATTCTATGCCCCCCATACATTTGACCCCATTCATCCATATGAGCTTTCCTGTATTCCAACCATTTTCCAAGATCTACACCACCAAGGTAGAACGCTGTTAATGATCCCATATGACGACCCTTACGTCGACCTAAAGGTATTGTGTCATCCATTACTGGTGCTCCGCATTTCCATGCAATATCCCCATCACCAGTAGTATCAATTATAGCTTTACCTAGAATTGCACGCCTGCCTTCTTTTCCCTCCGTAATGATCCCCTTAAGTGTATTTCCATCTCTTATCGTACTAGCAGCAAATGAATGAAGATACATCCTAACTCCAGCTTCTTGCATCATGGTATCGAGGAGATATTTATAATATTCGAGGTCAAAGATCTTTTCTCCTCCCCACCATCCTACATTCGTGTTAAGTAGTCGTTTTGGTATGTGTTCTTCACCATAGCGAGCAATAAAGTGTGTTCTCATAGGATTCTGACGCATTCGTCTTTCATCCGGTTTTCTCATAGCACCACCATTCATAAGGCGCTGGAGTATTTCTTGCACAATTCCATTATGTAATTCTGGATCAACGCGCGAGAAAACTGAATTTAAACCCTGTGTTTGTTGGCCACCCAGGGCACCAAAACGTTCTATTAGAACAGTTTTAGCACCAATCCGAGCAGAAGCTAAAGCTGCTCCTATTCCTGCTGGCCCTCCTCCAACAACTATCACATCTACTTTATCACGGACGGGAATATTTCTTGCTGGTTCTCTAATTGTCTCCATTTTTTTGTTTCCTCTTGTAAAATGTTTTATTTTCTATTTTTTTATTTGCTTTTTATTTTTTTATTAATTTCTTATTTATTTATAAGTATCCTATAAAATTAAATTAAATCTAAAAACTAAAATAACAAAAAGAGCTGAAATTGAAATCCTTAAAAAATATATATTACGATATATAGAAATAAATGGATTACTCTTTGTATAAAATCTTTTAAGATTTTATATATATTATCGAAATTGACAGTGAGATGTAAATTTTATTTTAATTCTAATTTTTCTTGACAATAGGGACAGTGAAGCGGGAGTTCCTCATCGCAGGTCTCCAATTCTTCACTGCTAAGGATGTTCTTCCAACAAACTAATTTATCTCCTTTCTTAACCATATCTCGTCCATGATGTTGCGGTATAATGTCTTTAGTTTCACAATTCTGACAAATAATCAATTTTGCTTCACTTTCTAATTGTTCATTCGAGAGTTCCTTGTATAGGAATTTATATCTAAAGATTGCCAGACTATTAAAGAGGACAAGGATTGAGACCCCCATGTCTCCGATTCCCACCGCAAGCCAGAGGGTCATGAAGCCAAGAACCGTTAGAATAGCAAATGAAATCTTTACTATAATAGAGGTCCAGATATTCTGTTTTATTTTTTTATTTGTTTTTTTAGCAATGTCAACATAAGTAAGTAACTTGTTTAAATCATCTCCAATAATGATGATATCTGCGGTTTCCAACGTAATATCTGTAGCTGAAGCTCCAATTGCGATTCCTAAATCAGAAAGAGCTAAAGCAGGGGCATCATTGATTCCATCTCCGACCATTGCGACTCCTTTGTATTGATGTTTTAATTCTTGGATTTCTTGTAGTTTTTGGTCAGGCAAATGTTCACCATAAGCATGATCTATATCTAAACATGCCCCTATTGAATCACATATTTTCTGATTATCACCAGATATTAACACAGTTTCATAACCTCTTTTTTTTAAACCATTTATTAAGACAGGGGCTGTAACTCTTAATACATCTCTAATCGTAATAATTCCTAATAGTTGATTCTCATTTCCTAATAAAATTGGAATAGTTCCTAAATTTTCAACCTTAATAATGTCATGAATTGGAATTTCATAATTCAAATTTTCAAAGAATTTTTGACTACCAACATAAAACATTTCATTATCAATTTTTCCTTTTATTCCTCTCCCTTTTACTATTTCAAAATTATCAACACTATGAAAAGGTAAATCCATCTCTTTTGCTTGTTTGACTATTGCCTTTCCAATAGGATGTTCTGAAAGAGCCTCTAAACTAGCGGCTATGCTTATTATCTCTGACTTAATTGCGCCATTATATGCATATATATCAAAAACTTTTAGTTTACCTTCAGTAAGTGTTCCGGTCTTATCAAATGCAAAAACTTCAATATCTTGTAATTTTTCTATAAATTTATTTCCTTTAACAAGTATCCCCTCTTTAGCTTGCTTAGTTAAAGAAGCAATATTTGCTAAGGGTGTAGATAATGTGAGAGCGCAAGGACAAGAAACTACTAATAAGATTAATCCACGATAGAACCAATTATAAAAGTCTAATCCAAACAGAGGAGGGATAACCATTACTAAAATAGATGAGATAAGAATTATTGGAGTATAGTATTTAGCAAATTTTTCAATAAATTTTTCATGTTCACTTTTATTTTGTTGAGCAATTTTCACACTCTGAGCGATTTGAGCTACAATTGTATTCGAACTTTCTCTTACTACTTCGATATCAACAAAACTATCTGTATTTAAACTTGCTGCAAATATCTCTTCACCTTCTTTCTTAAATACTGGAACAGATTCGCCTGTTATTGCACTTTCATCAAAGTATGAACTACCCTTTACTATTTTTCCATCTAATGGAACTTTCATCCCTGGCTTTATCCCAACTATATCTCCAATTTTAACTTCTTGTGATGGAACATTTTTATATTTATTTTCAGATTTAAGTAAAGCATAATCAGGAGCTAATTCAAGCAATTCTTTTATTGCATTCCTTGATTTATCACTGGTTATCTCTTCTAATCTCTCTGCTATTGCATATAAAAATAAAGCTGTTGCTCCTTCTTGTCCATGTAAAATGAAAAATGAGGCTATCGCAGCAATCATCATTAATAGATTTGCAGTAATTTTCTTATCTCTAATATCTTCGATTGCTTCTTTTACAACACCTGAACCAGAAAGGAAAATTGAAGAGAAAGCTAATATTTGAGATATTAAAACTTCTTCAAATACAATTTCTAAAAAGATTGAAATTCCAAGCAAAATTCCAGCAGGAATTAAGAAATACCAAAAATTCTCTTCAAAAAAAGATTCTTCCTCTGATTCCTCCTCATTTTCTTCACAAAAAGATGTTGAACATTCTATAATAGTAATTACCAATCACCTAAATGAAAGATATATTTCCTCACATTAGAACATAACATTTATGTACTATAAAATCAATGCTTTAAGAATGATATCTATTAAGGAGATTTCTAAAAATTTTTTATTTTATATAGATTTTTTGTCAAATTCAATGATTTTTCTATTCCTCCTCCGCGTCAAAACTAATAATATTACCATAATTTAAAGTTAAAGATGGATCGAGTGTTTTTTTAATTAGACGCATTTCATCGAGTTCTTTCTGACTATACATGATTTTTAAATATTCTCTCTTTATCTTTCCAATCCCATGTTCTGCAGATATACTTCCCCCGTATTCTACTGCTTTTTTTGCAAATTTTTCATAGATTTTTTCCCCTAATCTTAATTCTTGCATATTTTTTGGGAGAATATTAACGTGCACGTGATTATCTCCTATATGACCAAAAATAAGATATTTTAAATTTGCATTTTGTAAAACAGAATGATAATATTTCATCATTTCTCTAAAGTATTTTTCAGGAACACTCATATCAGTTCCTAATTTATGTAGTTGGGGAAATTCTTGTTTGCGTTGAGCAATTATTGCATTAATATTTTCAGGTAATGCATGTCTAAAATGTTTAAATCGAGCAAAATCTTGATTTTCATAGCCTGACCAGCCATCTGATAAATTAATTTTATATTTTTCTGCTATACTATTTAATTCACTAAAAACCTTATCTATTTTTTCTTCAGAATATGGCAAATCAAAGAATATTGCTGATTTAGCATGTATTGGAATTTGAGGCATACCTATTGAACTAGGATCTTCATTTTGAACCTTTTTCAAAAGATCTAATGCTTCACCTGAAAAAAATTCTATGAATTCCGGAGATAGAATCTTATTATTTCGGATAAATTCACCAAAGCTTATTGCTTCTTCTTCAGAATTAAAGAATAAAATATTATATATTAAAGGGTGTTTTTCAATAATCCAAATATCAATCTGTGTAATGACACCTAAGATTCCTTCGCTTCCAATAAATAAATCAATAAAATCCATATTCGGTTTAGAATAAATTCCAGCAGCATTTTTCACTATTGTGTTGAATATATAATTTGGAATCCTAAATTGCAATTTGTTTCCATCCGATTTACTTATACCAAAATAACCTTTATTTGAAGCAAAATACTTTCCACGTTGAATATCTAAAATATCACCGGAAGATAAAATAACTCTTAATCCCTTAATCCATTCTCTTGTAGGACCATACTTCAAGGTTCTAGCCCCCGAGGCATTCGTCGCTACAGTTCCACCAATTGTTGCAGACATCTCTGTTGGATCAACAGGATAATGGAATTCTTTATTTGACTCTTTAAACTTTTTTTTAGCACGGGGAGTTAGTTCTTCAACATTTTCAATTTCCTTCTTTTTCAAGGTATCATTTATTTCGTTCAGAGTAACTCCTGGTTCAACACGAATGAAATAATTCCCTTTATTATTATCTAAACCAATTCCAATAATTTTATTCATCTTCTCGGTTGATAAAACAGTGCCGGAAGAGGGGACACATGCACCCACAATTCCTGTTCGAGCTGCACTGATATACGTCCTGATTTTATTTTTTAGTAAGAATTTTAATATTGAAACAATTTCTGCCTCAGATTTTGGAAAAAATAGCCAATCTGCAACTCCATTTAGTTTACTTTCATCCATAAGGTATGTTGAAAAATCCGTGAAAATTCTATTTTTACCCTGAATGGAGTGAATTTTATCTAAAGAAATCTTTTCTTTAATTTCTTCTGAATTAATAATATGACTAGACACGTTTTCATCCTATCTAATGATGATAAATTTTTTAAAATTTAAAGATACTATAGTTGAATAAAATTATATAGTGAAAAAATGTTTAAGGTTTAAAAAATCTTTAATCGACTGTTTTTCATAAAAAACTGGAAAAATATGCATTTAAAATAATAAGTTATACCAAAAAATCATTTAATAACATAAACTAGTTTTTCTCCTTCTTCCTCTTCAAGATTTAACTCTCTTCTAATTGCATTTCTAATCAAATACCTCCCGACATGAAGAATTGAATCTTTCAATATATTATCTTGATCCATTGGGGCATTACAAGGATATGCATGATGTGCTTTACTTATTCTTTCATTCAATGAAAGTTCACCACTTTTACCATTCTTGAAATATTTCGATTTTAACTGTTTAGAAAGTATAAAAATATAAAAAAAGTTAAAAAAATATTGAAATAATAAAATAGTTTAAAAAAAAGAAAAAAAAGATAAAGAATTTAAAGTGTAGTCTTTTTCTGAAAGATTTTAACTCCTAAAATAATAAGTGTGGCAGTGAATGCTAATATCATCAGGATTCCACCCCATATGGGAATGCAGGTGGCTTCAGAAGTGGGAGTAATTATAGTACCACTATACAACAAATCAGAGAAGGAATCCCCAACTACTGTCAATTGGAGATAGACTTGTTTGACCCAATATTGTGGTGTAAAAAACACGCCCCCATTATCCAAGGGGAAAAATGACCCTGATACAAACATTAAGGACATGTGAGCCAACATTGCAAATCCATTCGCTCCTTCAGGAGTATTAAGAAAACTCGCAATAATAAGACCCAATCCGATTGCTGCAACACCATAAATCATTGCAATCAGGTATCCAAGCGGCATCAATGCGAGTTCAAAATGAGCCCCTAAAACCCCATATCCAAATCCAAATATTAAAATGAGTTGGAGATTCATGAAAATGGTCTCAGATATTACAGCTCCTAAAAATAAATTTCCACGACTCACAGGCATTGAATCTATACGCTCTAATGTTCCATCTTTTTTACTCATTGAGAACATAACTGCACTTGTTACTGTGGACATGCCAATCGTATATACAACTATTCCTGGAAATTCTACGTCAAAAGTTGTTAATCCATTTATCATGTAATCTCCACTTTCGCTGAAGGCTAACTTGTAGACAATCAACATCATGATTGGAAATGCAATAGTCCAAAACATCGAGCCAAAATTCTTAAGTTTTTCTTTTACATTCTTCTTGGCGATATACCACGCTTTTAAATCAATCGTGTTCATTGATCACGTAACCCCCTACCTGTTAATTTTAAAAATATATCTTCAAGAGAATCTTCCCTAAAGTGTAAGGTTTTAAACGATTCTATCTCGCGTAAAATTTCTCGTTTAAAAGTCTTAACTCCTCCAGTAAAGGAGATAATTAATTTATTGTTCTCCATTTCTGTGATTTTTTTCACTTTATCTAGTTGTTCTAACTTGTTTTTTGCTTGAATGAGCTCTTCTTTGGAAGAGAAACTAAATTCAAGAATATTTCCGTTATGCGAACTCCTTTTTAGTTCTTCTAAGGTTCCAGAAGCAATGATTTTACCATGATCTATGATTGCAATATGATCACTTAACACATCAGCCTCTACCATATCATGGGTAGTAAGGATGATTGTCATTCCTGTATTTTTAAGATCCTTGATAAAATCCCATACAAGGCGTCTTGCTTGAGGATCTAACCCGGCGCTTGGTTCATCAAGAAATAGAATCTGTGGTTGATGAATAAGGCTCATTACAATATTTAATCGTTTTTTCATTCCCCCAGAAAAGGATTTTGCTGACTTTTTTCGTCCTGCAATATTCATTTTCTCTAACAAAGTTTTTGTGCGTTTTTTTATGTCAGCAGGATCCATTCCATGCATACGACCAACAAATTCCACATTATCCTCTGCTGTTAAGGCTTCAAAAACAACATTTTCTTGAGGACATACGCCAATAAGTGGTTTAATTTTATTTTTTTCTTTTATTAGGCTATAATCCGTGATTCTTGCATCTCCATTGGAGGGTTTTAATACAGTGGTAAGCATTCTAATTGTTGTAGATTTCCCCGCTCCATTAGGACCTAAAAGTGAAAATAATTCACCTTTACGAACTTTAAGACTAATACCATCAACTGCTTTAATACTATTGAACGACTTTTCTAGATCTTGAACTTTGATGATAAATTCAGTTGAATATTTATTCTCATTGAATTGATTAGGATCTGAATATATTATTTGTGCTTCTTCTTTTATAGATTCATTCATATTTATAATCAAAATTAATTTGAATAAGTTTCTTCCGTAGACCAATTTTTGTTATAAACATGTTAAAAGAAAAACTTAAAAAACGTGCTCATGCTGTATTCTAATTTTATCTTATAGGAATCTAAATTTTCAATAATAAGGTGTTGCTTTGAAGAGAGTATGGTAAATTTCCGGGGAAAAAAATCGTTCTTATTGATGATGATTGGACTTTTTTCAGTTCTATCACCTTCTCAGTAGAGATCAACTCCACCGCATTATGTCCCAACCGAGAACTTTTGTGCTTGAGTGCCCTTGTACGCTCAAGATTTCAAAAAATATATCAAAAAATAGGTATAACTTCACTTTATTACGTATACAAGTTTTTGACCTTCTTGTTCTTCGAGGTTTAACTCTCTTCTAATTGCATTTCTAATCAAATACCCTCCGACATGAAGAATTGAATCTTTCAATATATTATCTTGATCCATTGAAGCATTACAAGGATATGCATGATGAGCTTTACTAATTCTTTCATTTAATGATAATTCTCCATTTTTATCATTTTTGAAATACTTTGATTTGAGTTGTTGGCAAACATAATAACTGCTCCCACATGGGGCTGATTGTAGTACGCAGTTATCTTCAATTGATTCCCCGTCTTTACTTAGTAATAAAGAGATAATTGGAACGCCTATTTTGAAATAATCTATGAATTCATTAATATAATGACGTTCTTTAGTGAGATGAAAACCAATATTATTATATTCATTTAAGTCCTTACTTAATGCACAAAATGGTTTAGGAAATGCTGCTTGGATGCCATATTTCTCGAATTCTTCTAAGATCATTGATTGCAGTCCTGAAGGCACCCATTTAGGATCTTCAATTGGAACTATAACTGCTTTAATACCTTTATCCTTGAGATAATTAGGAAGGTCTAAAAGTAAATCTTGATGGATACCTACAACCAACAAAAAATCGACAGGTGGCAAATTTTTTGGTAGATATTCCGTTGAGTCTTCAACAAACTCAGGAATATCTTCACCAATTTTCTCGTAAAAGTAAATAGAGCTCGCAAAACTCTTTAAATGTTCCCTACATTTATCACATTTTACATTTTGTTCTAAATCTTCACAAGCTTTACAGAATTCTTCATTATTTATGAGATTGCCTGCAAATTTTTGCGCGAGCATCTCTGTATCTGGACCAACCCCATAAAATATTCCTATTTTATAATTATTCTGACTCAACATTAGAATGGAACAAATGAAGGTTTTTATTTGTATTTTTAATAATTTATAAAACATTTAATTATTTAGCTGAACATGTTCAATTTCAAGATTTTAAAAGGATAGCGCTTAGGCCTCATATATTGCCATAGTACTTTTACTTTCGCCTACTTTTACTGTAATTTCTTTATTCTTTAATAATTCTTTTAATTTACCATGGATATATTTAGCTAAAAGCTCACTGGTAGTTGCAGGTAATGGGAGAAACAATACATCAGCTCGGGGGAATACATATCTTTTATTAGAAGCAATAATTTCTATTGAATCCTCATCTTCTCGAATTGTTAAATCAGATGACTGTGTTGGTATTAAAATGTAATGGTCCATAGGCTTAATTATCGAGACTAATTTCTCCTTAAGATCAATAAAATCTACAACAAAGTAGTTTTCATTTAAATCATCACTGATCTCAACAGAAACATAATAGTTATGACCATGGAGCCTTGAACATTGATTTGGTTCTTTTAAAAAGTGACACGCACTAAATTTAATTTCTGTTGAATCTAACACTACTTTATATCCCATATTTTAACTGCTCCCCTCTTACTCTCATTAGGTTTTATTATTTTTGTATAGTAGAAGCTATTTGATATTTTTATAGTTTATGATTTAAAACAATAATACATATTATTTCAGAAAGATAATTTCATTAATTAATAATCAATGTCTAGAAATTGTTATGAGTTTTACTTTTCATGACAAATTAAAGGATGCTCACACAATGGAACATAAGAAATTAGCAATAACAGGTGCTAACGGCTATTTAGGGATACATACTATAAAATATGCTATTAAAAAGGGATGGCAAGTTATTGGTATTGTGCGAAGAGAAGAAGCCGCTAAAGAAGTGGAATCTATTGGAGCAGAAGCAATTATTATAAAAGATTTTAATCATAAATCTTTACGGGATGCTTTCATTAGGTGTAAAGCAGTTATACATTTCCGAGGGGTAGTGTGTGGCTCTAAGGAAACTTTTGAAAAGGTTAATATTGAGGGAATTCGTACCGTACTTAATGCAGCTTTAGAGGCTGGAATTTCTAGGATAATTTTTCCTTCTGGTTTGGGAGTTGATAAGTATGGAACAATAGAATGGGCTAATAATGAATATTTCCGTTCAAAAAATGTTGCTGAGCAAATAATTATACAAGAGAAAGTACCTTATGTAATTTTTAGACCTTCTTACATTTTAGGACCTAATGATGAATTGATTCCAGATATTATTGAACAAATTGGAAATGGAATTGTTCTGGTTGCTGGAAGTGGAAAAATTCCTATGCAACCAATTTTTGTAAATGATGCAGTTGCAGCATTTTTAGCAGCTGCGGATGGTATTGGCCAAGATAAGCAAATATACGATCTTGTGGGCCCCAAAATTACTAATATGCTTGAATTAATCGAAATGGTTGTTAAGAATATGATCGAATTAGGTTTCAATATCCCTCAACCACGAATCAATAATATAAGTTTTGAAGAAGCTCCAGAAAGCCTAGGAATTTGTAAAGAAATGATTGATGTTATGAGATGTGATATTACTTCAGATGGTAATAAAACAGCTAATGCGTTAGGTTTTACTTTATCAGATATAAATAAGGCTATTAAAGAAGCTGTAGCAGCAAAATTGGTCCCAAAAGAAAAAAAAGTTGAAAAAAGAGCGATTATATTATTATCTGGTGGACTTGATTCTGCTACTGCTTTATTTTGGGCACATCATCAAGGCTATGAGTTGTATGCACTATCCTTTAATTATCAATTTCGACCAGAAAAAGAGAAATTGGCAGCCAAAAGGTTAGCTGAAGCTTTGCGAGTAAAAATAATTGAGGTTCCAATAGATTATTTAAAAGAAAGTATAGATTTAAGAATAGAAGGATTCCCTATTCCAACTGCTATTCATGCTCCTGAAGGATTCATTCCAACTCGAAACCTCGTATTTTATTCCATCGCAGCTTATTATGCAGAAGTTTATGGCTGCAATTATATAATAGGAGGGCACATATTGACTGATACTATAAGGTTTCCTGATGCGGATTCTCATTTTTTTAATTCACTTGAAAAATTGATCAATAAAGGAAAACATTCGAAAGATATGAGCACTATCCAATTATTATTTCCATTGATCAAGATGGAAAAAAAGGATGTTTTAAAATTAGCTAAAGAACTTGATGTTCCTTTTAAATGGACATGGAGTTGCTATAGCGATGGAGAAGAACCTTGTGGAAAATGCTCTTGTTGTTCTAAGAGAGCAGAGGCATTTTCCACTCTTGGTTGGGTTGATCAGGGATTTAGATTATAAATAAAAAATGATAATCACTTGAAATCTCTTTTCATAAAGGATTAGAAAAAATTTTATAAAAGTGTTATCAATAAGTAAGTAAGAAGATAAATTTATAGAATCAAATTAATATTCTATAGAGATAGAATTACGATAAAAAGAAGATAGAAGATGTATATGATTGAGTCAGACGATATTGGAGCTAAGGAATTATATGAAGAAATTACCGTAGTCTGCCCTACATGTAAAGCAAGAAAAGAGCTAAAGATACCTACTAAAATTATAAACCAAAGTAAACAATTGACCACTATCTCAATTCCATCTGGAACTGTATGTGAGCATTCTTTTCAGTCTTTTGTAGATAAAAATTTCAAAGTTCGTGGATATCAAAAAGTTGACTTCGAATTTGCTAAAATGGAATTTTATGAAGGAGGTGGTGATGTAGAACAACAAATCCAAACAGCTGATCTAACAACACAACCATTGTTCCAAAAGATTATTAGGCTTCTAAGAAGTTATGTAGATAATAAAGAAATTTTAGGAACTGGATTATTTAATGTCAATGGACACGTTTTATATTCTTCACTGCCAAGTAATACATTATTTTCGATCATTAAAGAATTTGAAGTAAGAAGTGAGAAAAAACTTAGTAATCTAAGAAAAATGTATCTCGAATTAGAAAATAATCATAAAATTTGCTCGTATTATATTGACATAAAGGATATGAGATTTGCTATAGTATTATTTTTTTCCGAAATCGTTAAATTAGGAATGGGAAATCTATATTTAAATGATCTAATAAAGAAAATTAAAGAATTAGAAGGTTAAGCCTTGTATTTAACTGGTTTAATCGCATTTTCAGGACAAAGATCAACACATTTTAAGCATCCTTGACATTTAGCTATCTCTCTGAATTTAAATCTAATACCCTCAATTTCTTCATTTTCTTTATTCTTTACTTTACCTTTATAAAAAAGATTTTTAGGACAGAATTTACCATTGTCATCTAAGCATTCTTTACACATAGAACATATTTCATGATCAATTTTTATACTTACTACTTGATCTACCCTTAAACCAGATGTAACCTCAATTGCATTTCGAGGACAGACTTGAACACAGTTTAAACATCCTCTACATTTGTTATAATCAACCAGTCTAACCCCATGCTCAAAATATATAGCCTTAGCCTTACAAGCGCGTAAACATCGTTCACATCTTAAGCACAATTCCTGATTTATCTGAACTGGAACAAATTTCTCTTTAAATTTCCCCAAATTTTACCACATGTTCAAATCTAATAAAAAAAAAAGATTATACTCAAATTTGTATAAAAATAAGGATGTTTTAAACTTCATTTTTATAAAATATCAATTAAAACAATTTCTTTCTTTCTAAAAAAAAGTTTTAATCCTTTTTTAATCGAGTTTGTTGCTTTCGCAAGAATTCTATTATCCTTTTACCATGTTTTTTAGTGTATTGATTACTTGGTGTATTTTCACATGATCTGCATTTAAAGTCATAAGCAGAATTAATTGTTCCACATTTAGGACAGGAATAATAATTTGTCATTTCTTCCATCCATTTCTCGTATCCTTCCTTTATTAAATGTTCTTGTGCTTCCCATAACTCGAACCGATGAGCTCCAGCAGTTTGGAATTCTTTTAATTCATCGCACGGATATTCATCGCATTCACCACAGAAATCTATTCCTTTTTCTTGAGCACACGGATAAAGTTTACAAGTATCACAATAAGGAATACGTTTATCTGATCTACATCCATTGCACTTCATTTCTTCAAGATCTATCTCAAATTGGTTAGCAAGAAATTTAAGACGTTCTGGATCTTCCTGTGTAGCAATGAATATGGTGCAAGCTGGACAAAAAAGACCACATACGGCAGCATGTTGCTTGTTATATATCATAATAGTACTTATATTTCTTGATTCTTTAATCTTGTTCTTTCATTTTATTATTGGAATATATAAATAATACTTGGTCTGTCTCATAAAGAAAGAATTTAAAAAATACTATCATTTTAAGAAGTGTGTTAAAAAAATGAAAATTAAATTTTTTTTTTAATTACTGAAAGTAACCTGTATATTCTTTGCCAGTTGCGCCAGGGAGTGCTTGTTGTTTTTGATATTCTTGAGCTTTCTGTGCTAATTCCAGCATTTTCGCTTTAATATCTTTTCCTTGTTCTATAAGTGAGGTTGTATCGATCTTTAATTCATATATCTTATTTAATACTTCTAAAATACTGGCAGCGCCTTCAGGAGTAGGAAGTTCTAATACAGGTGTAAATAAAGCATAAGCATTCAATCTGTTAGTCAAAGCTTCGTTCAATATGGTTGCTTCCGGTCCTACTATGATTCCTTTCTCAACTTTATTAATTCCAAACGTTTCAAGATGATCTATCATAACTTCCTCAGCTGCATAATACACAGGATATTCGTCAACAATACCTCTCTGGGGTATCCCTTGAAAAATAACTAACTCATTTGCTTTCACATCTTGGGATAAAGCCCAATTACATATAGTTTTAGAAAGATCATTGTAGGCAGATGTAATTTGGAACGGAACTTCGCACACACCGATAATTAAGTTATGTTGATAGGAATAAAGTAATCTAAAAGGATGCTTTAAAACACCAGCATAGAAAACGCTTATTGGTGGGAGATACTCACTTGTAACAAACCCTATCTCTTTTACATCTGATAATTGTTCTATCAAAGTATTAGCCACAATTGGTCCAATAAGTCCAATGCCCGCAAAACCTAATATGAGCGTTGCCCCTTCTTTAATTTCAACAGAAAGATCCTCTATTACAACAGAACTCTTTTTACCTTTCTCACAGATATACTCCTTCTTTACCATTATTCTCACTTTTTTGAGTATTATTTTAATTATGTATAATTGGTATTTAAGATATATAATATGAAATGTCTTTTTTAAGTTATTCACTATAATTCATGTATAGAGTTAATATCATTTATTCCCTAATAATTTGAATTTAGAGATAATTTATGTCTTAATAAAAAAATGTTTTAATACCTATGTTGAGTTTTCTATTTATAAGAAAATAAGTTTAGTGATATAATTGATTTTAGAAGTTAAAGATCTTACCATTCCAACAATGGACCAAAAATGTGTAATTGTGAATAATGTATCATTTGGTGTCAAGGAGGGTTCAATACACGCAATTATAGGACCTAATGGAAGCGGAAAATCAACACTGGCATATACTATAATGGGTTTAGATAATTATAAACCCTCTGGAGGCAAGATTTATTTTGAGGGGATTGATATTACTGAAATGAGTATCACAGAAAGAGCGAAGTTGGGAATTACATTGGCCTGGCAAGAACCAGCAAGAATTGAGGGCTTGTCTGTGTATAAATATGTCTCTCTTGGTATTAAGGATAAAGCAAAACTCAAGGATAAAGTTATTGAAGCTCTTAAAATTGTAAATCTGGAACCAGAAAGATATTTAAATCGAACTATAGATGAGTCGTTGAGTGGAGGTGAGAGAAAAAGAGTAGAATTAGCCGCAACAATTGCTATGAGACCTAGATTAATACTCTTAGATGAACCAGATTCTGGTTTAGATTTTATTGTAATTGAGGATTTTATGAATATATTTGAAAAAATTAAAAAATTGAATATGACAATTTTACTGATTACTCATAGAGAAGATATTGGAATGATAGCAGATTACGGGACTCTTATATGGAGAGGTGATTCTTTATTAACAGATGTATTCCCGAATGTCATGTTAAGATATTGTGCTAAGGCAGGATTAAAAGAGTTTTGTCACCGAAAACTGTTCCAACAGGAAGGATTTTGCTTTGATGAAGATTATATCAACAGAATTTTTGAGGAGGAGAACAATTCATGAGTAAGATTGAATATCCAGAGGAAATATTAGAAAGTCTTGAAGACTATAACATTGATATTAGAGATTTCATGCCTGGTCACGGGAAAGGTGCTAAACTTCTTTTAAATTTTAATAAGATTAGTGGAATGGAGCAAGTAGATGGTGTTATATTAAAAGGAAGAGAGATTGAAAATGGAATAGTAGCAGATATTATAATAAAAGAAGGAACTAAAATTGAAGAACCAGTTCATTTGTGTTTTGGCGTAAATAAAGAAACTGGAGTTCAAGAAATTTTTCCAAGAATTATTGCTGAAGATAATACAGATGTGACTGTGCAAGCACATTGTAGCTTTCCAAAAGCAAATGGACTTATTCATAAAATGTTTGGGCATTTTTATATTGGAAAGAATTGTAATTTTACTTACAGTGAGACTCATTATCATGGTGAAAATTCAGGAGCCTTGGTTGCACCAGTTGGCTATATGTATGTTGGTGAGAATAGTGTTTTTGAAAATAATTTTAATCTTACAAGAGGAACACCTGGACAAGTAAAAATCATGATTGATATTTATGCAATGAAAAATAGTGTGATTAAATCTAATATTAGAGCGTTTGGAAAATGCAAGAAAGATTCTATTAGAATTCGCGATTCTGTTTTTCTTGAGGGAGAAAATGCGAGGAGCGTAATTAAAATGAAAGCAGCAGCAAAAGATGGTGGTGAAGTTTTAATGTATGGAGTTACTGAAGGAAATGCTCCACGATGTAATGGACATGTAGAATGCAGTGAAATTGTACTAGGAAAAGGTTCCATATGTAGAGCACGCCCTTTTATTAGGGCAATTGATCCTACATCAAGTGTGTCACATGAAGCATCTTTAGGAAGATTTCCACAAAAATGGCTTGACGAACTCCAAGCTAAAGGTTTAACTGAAGAAGAAGCTACTCAAATTCTCATTGAAGCAATGCTTCAAGAAGAACAATTAATAAAGTAAATAAAAATCGATTGAAAAGGGGAAAAGAAAATGAAGGAAATAACTAAATATCATGATTATAGATTTGTAGGAAAAATAAATGTAGATGAAATACAACCTTGGTTTGATTTTGCTACTGCGAAACCCTGGGATGACCCTGAAATTCCATGGATTTTAGATAATAAAGTAAGACGGGAAATCCTAATTAAGCTTATTAAAGGTCCAAAAACCTTTCAAGAGCTCTATCAGAAGATTAATTTCTCACCTAAACCCTTATTAATTACAAAAGAAGAATATGATTGTAAGATTTCTTACCAATGGACAAAAGAGACAGTTCAAAATCATCTTATGAATTTGGAATGGTATAATCTAATCAAATTAAGTAATAATAAATATCAGTTAACCATTCCAATATTGTCGATTGAAGAATCAGTTAAACTTGAAGAATATATTGTGAAATTTACAGAAAATTGGATTAAGATTATTCAACAATTAAAGGATCAAATACAGGACAAAATTAGAGAGATTAAAGATAAGGGAGTGATATTTGAAGTATTGATTGAAAAATCTGTTGAGAAATTGTATGAGGTTCTTAAAAGTGAAAAATTAATTCCTGACAAACCTAATATAAAAGTATTATGGGCAGAACAACTTAGAAAAATTAAATTTGAAGATTGGATCGAGAAGAATTATTAAAATAATTAGCGAGATAAATAATAAATTAAATAATAAAAGTTAATCGTATCAATATAATACAATTAGCTTTATTGTATTTTAATTCAATAATGGGACCAGAAATCTTCTTTTCTTATCCAAATCCAGTTTTAGAAAAAATTAGTAAAAAAATGTTAGGATTTTTTGATTTGGATATGACAGATCAATTTTTCGAAGTGTCTTTAATCGAAGAAGATCTAAAATTGACAAACTTATATTTCGAACTTACATCATGTTGGGCTCGTGGGAATAAAGAAATGGTAATGTTTTCAGTAATAACAGATAAAAATCACAAAAGTGAATTATTTTACGATATATTGAAAGATTATTCCTATAAGATAGTGTCAACAGTAAATATATAAAAGAGTTTTTATACAAAGGGTTTTTTAAAAGAGGAGGATCCTGAGATCGATTCAAAAAAAGAGGAATTACACAATATTCTAGTAGACTGTTATAATCATTTAGAAGACAAGTTAAAAAGTAAAATTGAGAACGAGAAAATTGTAAAGAAATTTAAAAAATTTGAATGGTAATTCCTATGGAAAAAACTCATTTACTTTATATTGCAGGACTTATACTTATTTCTATCATTTCTACTTATGTGTTAATTTACCTACCTCATGGGGCACCTATTCTTGTCTTGGAATCAAGTTTCTTTTTATTTGGTCTTGGTTTAAATAGTACAATATTATTATGGACAATAGGAGGATATTTATTAATAAGGTGGTTCAGAACAAATAGAATTAATCCTTCTTTAATTATTTGGAGTATTTCTTTTTTTGTGTATAGTATAACTTTTTTAGCCCATATATTTAGAGCTTTAGGATTTCCCATTGCAAATGAGAATTTGTCCCCACTGCATTTTTTTGCTTGGAGATGGGTAATGCCTTGTTTTTCTGCAGGAATATTATATGGAATTTTAATAATTCTAACAGAAAATAAAAAGTTACAGAAAATTCCTACCTTTTTAACGCTTATTCTTGGTTTTCTATGGCTGATTTTGGGTTTATTCATTATTCCTTCTGAAAATCCAATTGAAGTTACTATGTATCTTTTCCTTCATACAATTTGGATTCCAATTTGCTTTACTATGGCATATATTTTCGCTTACTATGGGTACAAAGCTAAAGAAACCGGACCTAAATTAGTAGGGGTTGGATTTTTTCTTCTTATGGTATCTTATCATGGATGGGCACCTTGGCACTTTCAAGAGGTCATTTACCTGTATTTCATCTGGTATTTTTTGTTTTTACTCTCACTTACTCCAATTTTGATTGGGTTTGTTGTAATGTCTGTTGAAGAAAGACAAGAATAAAGTAAGTTAATAAAAAATTTCAATAAATTTTTTATGAAAAAAAAAATTTAAAAAAATATTATATTTGAAATGTGGGAAATTATGGAAAAAAAAGATATAAAGGAAGGAGATAAAGCCCTGTTATTTAAATTAGAATCCTTCAATGCGGGAGAAATTGATTTGGCAGAATTATTAGGAAAACAAAAAATTGTTTTAATTTTTTCAAGATATTTTGGTTGCCCAATTTGTCTAGTAGATCTCAATACCCTTATGAAAAGAAAATCTGAAATTCAGGGAAAAGGTGCTAAAATATTATATATTACCCAATCAGGAGAAGTTGTAGCAAAAAAGTATATTGAAAAGGAAAAAATTGATTTTCCTGTTATTCCAAGCTCTAAAGACGATCTATATGCTAAATATGGCTTGGGAGTAATGACAAATGAAGCAGTTCAACAAATTCCTGCTAAATTAAAAGATGCTCAAAAATATGGTTTTAAACATGGTGAGTATGAAGGATGGGAAAAACAAGGGCCTGGTCAGTTTGTCATTAGTGAGCAAGGTATTATTATCCATGCTTTAAAAGGATGGCTTGATATTGATAACTTACTTGCTGTACTCTAATTTTATACCTATTAAGTCCCTTTAATTTAACCTCTTGATTTATTATATTTTTCAATTAATTCTTTTTTTTTATTCAAAATCATTGCATTTAAATCATCAGTAGTTTTAGGTGGAGTTATTTCTTTCTCCTTATTCTTTAATTTAATTGCTTCTGCAGAACATGTTACAACACAAAGACCACAACCTAAACACTTTTTTCGATTCACAGTGGAGATATCATCAACTAGAGTTAAAGCATCCATTTGGCAGCGTTCTACACATATTCCACAACCATTACATAATTCAGAGTCAATCTCGATATAATAATTAGTTTTTATGAGTCTTGCTGGGTTGTTCATCTTTTTCAGGTCTCTTAATATCCCACAACAACATCCACAACAACTACATATGAAATTAGGTCGTTGAGCATTACCTGGTTGCAGTACTAACCCTGTTTCTTCATTTTTATCCAAGATTTTTAACGCTTCTTCTTTTGTTATTTCACGAGCCCAGCCTTGATCAATATACATCTGTGCCATAGGTCCAAATCCAATGCATGTCTCATATCTGTCTGTAAGTTTACATGGGTCTCTTTCTCTGCGAGTATCTTGCTTTTGACGACAAACACATTCTGCAACAGCTATAGGCTCTTCTGCATTATCAATCAAATTTCTTCCATTATTATAAATCAATACAGAATTCTCGTGAGTTATGCTTTTTTCCACAGGAATAACGCGAGTCTGGGATATTTTGGTACGGAATAATTCAACATCAAACACTTCCTGTCCGTATTGTTTCATCAGATCCATAAATTCCATCGTAAGCTTATTCACTTGATACTCAAAAATGCCTATAATTAGCATCGCATTAGCATAAAGTTTTTCCTCTCCTTTTTTTTTATAATGGATAGCCCCTTTTTTCACACTATTCTCTAATATTTTTTCTAAATCTTCAAGTGAAATATTAAGATCATTAATCCGCTTATATATCACAATTATTGGTTCGTATGTGAAACTCAGCTTAGTAGCTACTTTCGCTTCTTCAGGTGTAAATAAATATTGTAAAAGTTTTAAGTCAACACCAGATTTAGTAGAAGGAAAACCAATGGGTAATTTATCAAGATGCTCCTGTAATGTTCTATATACTTCTATTTCTTCAATGTTCATTTTTAACTCCATATTACTCATTACTATTATTTTATCATTAAAAGAAAACTTTATCATTATTTTTCAACTTCTAAATAACTAATCTATATTTAATTAATGGAGGATATTACCAAGATATCACTTACTTTCAAAAGATAAAATTATATGTTTTTAATATATATGTGGATATTTCTCTGCTAATATCGGAGAAGTCTAAGAGAAATACAATAAAAATTATAACCAATAATAATTAAGAACTAAGAAAATGATGATTTCAAATTTAAGTGAATCGGAACATTTTCTCAAAAAATCCCCTAAAACTTGTCGAATCATATCTGCTCGAGGTTCTAGTGCTTGCGATAATTGTAGATATAGGCATAAAGGGATTTGCAATGAATTCTTTGAAAACAAATCCGAAAATTTTACTAATGATAATTTAATGAACCGTGAGGAAAAAATAAAAACAATGAAGGATTTAAGATTAGAGGATTCAGAACCTGTTCTAAATCTTAAAGATTTGTTCTATGAAATAAAAATAGTTAATGATACATTTAATCAACGGGTAGAAGAGATACCCAACAAGACAAAGTATGACAATTTTAAACTATTATCAGATATTTCAAATGTATTACTAAAATGTAGACATTTAACACAGAAGGATAAGCTTCTTTATTGTCAAAGTCAACGTTATTTTATGAAGCTTTACTTACGTGAAATTAACAAACCTTAGATTATAAATAATACTTTCTAACTTCTTGTACAACTAGATTAATTAAATCTTTAGGATTTCCTATACCATAGAATGTTACTTTATCAAGCAAGTTCTTAAATTTATCTTGTGGTATTCTCTTTGACCCTATAAAAAATCCTACTATTTTATGCCCTTTTTGAGCTAAGTTTGTCATAATTTTTTTAGCTTTACTCCAATTATAAATACCAAAATCAGTAATGATAAATACAAGCACATTTCTATCTGCTTTTTCGCACTGCTGAGCAATTTCTTTTATTGGTAAAAATGTTCCTCCTCCTTGATATCTTAATAAAACTTTTTCAGCTTTTTTATAATCAGAGGTCCATTGACAAACATCTGCTCTATTTGAAAAGTTCACTATGCTAAATTTAGCGCCCTTACTTGCGGCATAATGTAAAGAGGCAAATGCTGCTACTAGTGCTGTATGATATGGTCCTTTTCCCCTTTTTGTTCTTGAAGTATAATTCCAACCCATTGAACCTGAAGAATCTAATACAATTAAGAGATCTGGGATTTCTTTTTCTACTAAGCGCCCAGAACCTTCTCTAAACGCCCATTTCCGTGTTGTCATGTTTGGAATGATTACAGGGTTAGTTAACAAAGTTTGTACAATATCTAACTCTTCCATTCTATCTCCAATTCGCCAAACTTCAGGATAAACTGGCAACTGACCTCCTTGTTTTTCTTCAAAGATTTTGATCTCGATAAGATTTTTTGCCAGTCCTCTATACCAAGTAGATAATGGATTTCCATCGATTAGAATTCCTGCTTGTCGAGCGGGACCTCCAAATTCCGAGTAAGGAATATCCTTCGCAAACTCCTCTGCTTTTTGCCTTAATTCATCTTCATTACCTTCTTTTAGTTTATCAGAGTTTTTGTTTTCTAGCGGATTTTCCATAATTTCCAAAACATCTTTAGGGATTTCTACAATCGCTCCTCCAGGACTCTTCCTTTTTTCTTTATCTTTGTCAGAAATTCCACCAGGTCCTATTAACGTAAATGTGTCATTAATCAAATTTTTCAAATAACCAGCTATCAGTGCTACTTTCTTTTCCCACGTTGATTCATCTTCAAATTCTTTTAATATTGTTTTAGTCACTCTCTCTGCTAAGGGATCCAATTCTATAAGTGAATTGTCTTTTAGAATATCTAGATTCCACATTTTTTCATAAGTCCTAAATAAAAATTTTGTGAAATTACTAACTGATCCCTTATTTCTAATATAATCATAAGTAATTTTCACCTCCCATATTATTAGTTGAGGATATTTTTGGTATAGTATTGTATCAATTACCAGATCAGCAAATATGTTAACAACAATAGGAGCAAAATTTTGATTTACTTTTGTCATTGCGGCTCTAAGTAATTTAGCATTAATAATACCGTCATATGGAATGATTTGATAATGTGAAACTTCATGTAGTGATATTATATGGAAATAATCAACATATTCTTCATCATCTTTAAACAATGGAGTATTTGCTAAATTCATTGTAATCTGCCATCTATGTTCTGGATCGATATAAAAGCCTTCTAAATGAGTATAATCAAAAATATAATTTGGATCGTTTAGAGGAGGATAATAAAATTCTTTTAAAGTTTTAGCCCAAGCAATCTTAGCTAATTCTATTATTTTTTCTTGCTTTAATGTTAATTCTTCCTTCTTCTCTTTCGATTTTCTTCTTCTTTTTGATTGTACCATTACTCTAATAAATCCTTTTACTCTTGTTTCTGGATATAGTCAAGACTATCTAAAATATATTTTAATTTTAAAGCTTCTGATCCCCCTGAAATTTGAATATTTACCAGCGAATCATCTTTGGTTCCTGTAACATTAATTTCAATTAATAAATCTTCTGTACGTATTTGTTTTGTTTGTCTTTGGTTAAATGCTTCTTTCAAAGGTTGATCTAAATTTGGAAATTCAGCTGCAACATCAGCCCACACTTCCTTCCAATATGAATATTTAATGATGTAATCCGTAACTGTTTGTTTGTAAAGTTCTCGATTACACCATTCAATTAAATCTCCTCTATTTGGAAACTCTATGTTTTCCATTAATTGGTTTCGTAATTCAGCGAGTTTATTGATAATTCCTTTTTTAGCAGCCTCACTTATTTGTTGAGCAAGAGGGGGATATGTTTTATTATCAACTGATTTTACAAATGGGATTAAATCAAATTTAACTATTAAATCATTCTTTTCAAATTTTTTTAATTCAGTAAGATCAATTTCTTTAGGATTTCCCTCCCGAAATCTTTCAGCAATTTCATAACAAATTTCACGGTTTTTAAACCGTTTTTTAACCAAACTTAATATATTCTTAGAAAATTCATACTTATTCCCATAATAAGGAGATTTATCTAATTCTCTCTTGACATATTCTGTTCTGTGTGAAATAACATAATTCGCAATAGTACTAACAACATTAATGTCAACTATGGGTAAATTTAACAACCAAGCAACTGCTTTTGAGTATCGAAGAAGATCCTTCGCTACTCTTACACTTAATATTGAATCTATCTTATTACAAATATTCTGAGCAGTGTTGAAATGACAGCCTGAGCATAAACCCGTGCTTGGTTTAAGATCTTCAGTATTTCCCTTATCAACTCTAGCACATAATGTAAATTCTCTAATAATAGCATGAATATAATTGTTTACATCGGATGAGAAGGGCATTCTGTTGACATAATACCATACTTCCATCAGATCATCAATAGTTAAAATTTTTGGTACTTCTGTTAATTCATCTCGTCCACTGTACTTTTCATCTTTCCCTGTTAAGATTAGTTGCAAATCATGACTCGCAGGCATCGTAATCGGAACAGAAATTCCAAATCTATCCAAAAAAGGTTTAGATAATTCAAAAGTACCCACATCATGAGGATTTATTGTAGCAAATAAACAATATTTATTTATTGTAGTTATTGTATCGTAGTATTTAACAGTGCCTTCAGCAAGCAGGGAGAGTAATATATCCTGAGCATATGGTGTTAGACGGTTTACTTCATCAATAATTTTCCAGAAGTTCGTTACAAATTGTCGCCATACAACTTCTTCCTCACCATCTTTCATCAATTTCCCAAGTTTTAGTGTACCTATAAGTTTTTCTTCGGTTAATTGAGGATGACCTCTTATAATTGAGTTCTCAATTTCGTTAAGAGAATTGGCAGTAAACATCCTTCCTAATAATTTTACTAGTGTTGTTTTACCTCCACCATGACCCCCAATTAATAACATCGCAGAATTAGGCACTAACGCATTTAATACGCATAGAGATAATATTTTCGGTAAAATTTGGGTTTTTACTTTTTTGCTTTTCTCATCAAAATGCTTAATAGTTAAATCCTTAGAATGTACAAATAATTGATTTGCTTGAGTTAGATTGACGATTTTCCATACTTTTTTCCTTAGTAAATCTTCTTCTCCTAATTTTGTCGACATTTGGACTAGTCTCTTAAGATTTTCAATATTAAATAAAAATCAGTGTGATTATTTAATATTATTCATTCAATTTGTATTATTTCATTAACTTCGAGGGATTAGATAAATAATTTCTGAACTTTTTAGTATTATAAGTACAGAAGTTCTTCTAATCCTTCTATAACAAAATCGGGTTGGATATCCCAATTCTTATAATGTCTATTACGTGTATCTATATCTCTTCTTATTAAACATGCATAAATGCTAGCTTTTTTGGCTGCAATTATATCCAATTTGGAATCTCCTATTAAGATAGCTTTCGATTCTTTTGGATCATATTCAAATTTATCCAATATAGTGAGAATTCCGTTTGGAGATGGTTTAGCTAATTTTTGATCATTAAGATAATAACCCAAACTAAAGGTTTCATGAAAAAATTTACTGATATTAAATTTATTTAAAATATATTCACATATATAATAGGCAGTGTTTGTAACAATTGCTAGTTTTTTGCTATCTTTATGATGGTAAAGTTTTTCTAACACATACTTTACATCTTGATATAAAAAAGCTTTCTTTTTTTTAATAAGAATTTTCCTCTTATTAAAATCGATTTCATCGAAAAATTTCCAAAAATTTTGTGGTTTTTCAACCCCCCATTCTTCCAAAACATTAAGATAACCATCTTCAGAAGTCCAAAGTTTAAATCTTTCATTCCTCATTGGAGGATATTTTGCTTTTAGTCTATCTAAAGTTTCCACCAAGATTTTTTCTGCATAAGCCCTAATATTGCCAAGGTGGAGCAAAGTACCATCTAAATCAAATAAATAAAAATCAAAATTCATAAGTTATATAAAGAAATCAAATCAAATTTTTAATAGTTTTTATAGATCTCATCAAACTATAGAATTGAAGCAAAATCCTCCACTCAAACTCCTTCTTACAGATATTTTCATCCATAAAAAATTATAAAGTATACAAAATTTCTTTTTAAAAATAGCCAATATGACCAAGTGAATTTTCTTTTTCGTCTAATGAGTAGACTATACCCATTGAGAGAGGTTCTTCATTCTCATCTTTAGTAGATTTTGCTACTTTTTTCAAAGTTACTAACTTTAAAATAAATATGCCTCCACATTTTTTACATTTGATATGGATTTTTTTAATTTGCTTGTTTTCCTCCTCATATTCTTCCTTCTTAAAAGGTTCTAATAATTTAAGGTCTTCATTATCACATCCTTTCAAAAAACATTGATCTAATGAAATTTTTTCCATACCCCTACGAGCAAGAGAGATATAAGCATAACTTGGAATTTCAAGCCATAAGTCTTCTTTATCATTCATATTTCGAATAAAAGGAAGATACTAAATAACTCTTTTTATTATAAATAATTATTTTTAACAATCCTAAGATGATTAAGCTTAATTATAATTTACAACTATACTTTATTGAATTCAGTATGTCTAAAAAAGAAGAATTTTCGAAGGAAACTATAGAGCACATCTCAAAATTAGCGTTATTAGATTTAACAGAGGAGGAACAAGAAAAACTTTCTAATCAATTAGGTGATATCTTAAATTATTTTAAGAAATTAGATGATTTAGATACTACTAATGTAAAACCTACCACCCATCCTATAGATGGTTTGAAGAATGTTTTCCGCGAAGATATTCCTTGGAAATCCCTTTCAAATGAAGAAGCCTTAAAAAACGCTCAACACAAAAAAGATGGGTTTTTCAAGGCTCCTAGAATTCTAAAAGAATAAGAAAATTCTATTTCTTGTATTCATCTGTCAATTTCCTTATTGCTTGAGCCATATCTCTAAGCGCTTGCCTTCTTTCTTCGGTGGTAAGAATATCAAAATCGTCCTCTCCATCTCTTCCTATTTTTTCAGTAGAAGCTAAAACTTGAAACTTCTTATATACTAATCCAGTGATATATCGGTCATAATATTCAAACGCTTTCTGTAATTTTGGATCATCTTTAATGTCATCCCAAAGTTCTAATGTTTCTAATGATTTAATACCAAGGTCAATTCTGAACCAGCTAATAGGAAATAATAATTCTCTTTCAATCCCTAAATCGATTATTTGAAGATTTTCCTCATCAATGTAAAGCTCCGGAAATACATCATCTTTAAATACGATATTATCACTCATAATATAAAGATTAGCAGCACCTCGGGAAGTGCACACGATTCCAGTGGCGAAACCCTTAGCTAACCTTAACTTATCTGCAAAATCTTCTAGTTTTGTCCCTAAAAGATGAAGATTCTTTTTCTTACTCCCTTGAAATTCTACCTTGATTTTATGACTTCCTTTTGCATCAGATAATATTTTTGGGAATAATTCTTCATCTCTCGTCTTTTTATGAGCCTTTAGTAGCTTATTTATAATTTCATAGTCCAATTTTAATCCTGGAATGATTGTATTCTGATTGAGAAATGCATCTACTTCAAAATCAGCAATTCCATAAAAGAGTTTTCCGTTGTTAATTATATTGTAAATACTTTCTATTATAGTATTAACTAAAGCTTCAGGGTTCTCACGCACAGAATCATATTGCTTAGTTTCAAATGTGTCGATTTGATCTTCTAATCCCTCTTCTTGATAAAAGGACCCCCAACTTAACTCGCTATAAATAATTCTCTCAGAGTATAAATTATGAAAACTATCAATACTTAGAATACACTTTGAACCTCCAAGCTCAACTCCTAATTTTGATCCAGATGCTAGTATCGCTAATGGTGGCTTATAAAATTCTATCGGCACTATCAACACACTTTAAACCCAGAAATTAAAATGAATTAATTTCAGTTTTTAATACTCTTTTTCAATTGATTATAGAAATAATATATATAAATAATTAGTGGTGGATTTGATTAAGAATTAATCATTGGAGGATAAATTTTTGGACAAATTTTATTGTATTACAATTCATAATATACTAAGATTTCTTTTACCAATTTTTTAAAACTGTTAAGGATATTATAATTCTCTTTCGACGAAGTTCGTATGAAGTTCCTGATCTTAAATTCGTTTAGAGTTGAGAATATTGTATTTTCATCGACAATATTTTTTATAGGTGAATTAGAGGTTAAATCATTTTTTGTGCCCAAAAGTATTATTGGGATATTTTCATGATTATATTCGAGTAATTTATCATACCACCATTTTAGATTTAATAAACTTTGAACATTTACAAGATCAAAAGCTAAAAAAAGCCCATTAACCCCTGTTATATAATACCTAAATAATTTTTTAAAATGTTCCTGTGATCCAAAATCCCAGATTGAGAGTTTTACAACTACTTCTTTTTCTTGAATAGTTAATATGAGATCATAAGAATAAAAATCAAGACCTAAGGTTTCTTTTATATTTGCATCAAAAGTATTATAACAAAGTCTTCTAGCAAAACAAGTTTTTCCAACTTCACTTTGTCCTAATATACAAATTTTGAAAATATAATCTGTTTTCATTTCTTTATCACTTCTCAAGATGATTAATAAGTATAAGAATTATTAAAACAATAAGATCTTCTAATATTTAAAATAACCTTAATTTAATGGTAAAGTAAAAATAATTTTAGTACCTTTGTTCCTACCTTCTGATTCAGCCCATATTTGACCTTCATGTAAAGTAATAATTTTTTTTGATAGGTATAGCCCTAGACCTGAACCTTCATTATCAATTTCAACGTTTAAACTACGCCTCTCAATTTTTCCGAATTTTGTAAATAATTTTTTCATTTCTTCTTTTGTAATTCCAATGCCCGTATCTTTAATAGAAACTTCAATATAATTGTCTTTTCTTTTCAAATTGCAAAATATCTTCCCTCCAGATGGAGTATTTTTAATTGAATTCATGAGAATATTTGAAATTACTTCTTCTATTTTAAATTGATCCACTACTATAAATATTTCTTTTGGACAATCTAATGAAACTTTTAATCGATTATTGTTAATAAGGTAAGATAAATCTTCTATACAATCCCTAAATATTTTGGTTAAATCAATTCTATGTTTAGTTAATTTAAAATTATAAGAATCTATTTTTGACACATCAAATAAATTATAGATTAAATTTTTAAGTCTAGCTCCGCTTCTTAATGCAATCTTTAATAATTCTGAAGCTTCTTCATTCAATTCATCCTTATATAATTTATAAAGCAATTGGCATGCCCCATATATCGAAGAAATCGGAGTTTTTAATTCATGAGACGCACGATTTACAAAATCAGTTTTTTTCTGATCTAAATCTTTAAGTTTTTTTACTTCTTTTCTAATTAGAAATTCAGCCTTCTTTCTAGTGGTAATATCTTGAATTATAAGCTGAATAAGAGTCTTATTTTTTACTTGTACAATTGATCCTTGGATATTCATCCATTTTGTCTCATTTCGTAGGCTTTCAAGTTTTAATTCGATTGAATTTATATAACCGTTATTTAGTAGTTTTCTGAATTTTTTTTTTAAATTTTGTAGTATTTCAGCTGGAATAAAGGATAACTCACTTATATCCTTCCCAATAATAATATCTTTTTCTAGATTTAAAAATTCTAAAGTTTGAGTATTAATATCTATTATTTCTGCATTACTATCAATTAAAATAATCATATTTGGTGAAGATTCAAATAATTTCCGATATACCCCTTCTAGCTTTCTTAGAATCTGTTTATCAATTTTATTTTTACTTATATCTTTTGAAATTAATAACACCTATTATAAACTATAATTTACTCCATTAAATCTATATTAATAACAGGAAATGTAGAATAAATTCTAATATAATTCTTCCTATTAGAATTCATTCTTCTAATCGAATTGTATTATTTTTAAAGAGATTTGAATCTAATCTTCAATTAATTTAATATTAAGAACCATTATTTAAATTTATTCCAATAAAAAAAATATTAGGATTTCATTTAATCCTATAAAAATGACTTATAATAAAAAACCAAATTAATATTATAAAGCTTTATTATGCTCATTTCGAAATTCAGAATAGTTTATTAACATTGCCAAACACTTTGTCGGTTGATCCCATAGCGAAAAAACGGGGATGTCTGAAGAACTGAATTTTTCCATCAAAGAAGTTCTGTAAGGAACGGGTCCAGCATAAAACACAGGAATTGAGTATTTTTTCATTAACTTTTTTATTGGCTTTATTACAACAGGTTCAATTAGGTTTTCTAATTCTTTCATCCTCTCATCAATTTCTCCACCTGAACTCTTAATAACCTCCATAATTTCATCAAAATCATAAATACCAAAAGCAATTATGTTGTCAACCTCTTTAGATTTTACTAACATTTTTGGGAACTTAATTAGCATATTTAAAAAGTTCTCATGAAACGTGACATCTATAGGATTAGTAGCACTTGCTGTTGTCGGCAATTCTTTAGCAATTTCTTCTTGTAATGATTTAGAAAATTCTGGAACCTCTAATCCATATAGTTCTGCAGTTTTTGTCATCATTGCCCCTGGACCTCCCGAATCTGTAATTATTCCGACGCGTTTGCCCTTAGGATATACATTATAAGACTGTGCTTGAGATAACGTTCTAAGGTAATATAAAAAATCTGAAATAGAATTAGTAGAAATTATACCCGTTTCTTTGAACACAGCATCATAAATTTTATCATCACCACTAATAGAACCTGTATGTGACATAATGGATCTTGCAGCTGCTTCAGTTCCTCCAGCATATATTGCTACAATTGGCTTTTTAGGTGTAATTTCTTTTACTAATTTTCTGAATTCTTTTCCACGCTTTATTTCTTCAATATAGAGTCCTATTACACCAGTTTGAGGATCATCCTTAAAATACTCTAATAAATCCACAATATCAATATTTCTCTCATTACCAACTGATATAGATTTACCAATTTTTACACCCATATCATTTGTATACCAAGCTGTTTGGGCTGCAATTGTGCCTGATTGACTCACAATTGATATATTACCTCTTTTATGGGGAAGATAAATCCAAAATGTATTAAAATATGCATTATTTTTCTCTGGATAGCGAAACCATCCATTAAAAACTCCTAAACAATTAGGCCCGATAAATCTCATATTATATTTATTTGCAACTTCATCAATTTTCCGCGATAATTCAAGTCCATTTGAACCACTTTCTCTAAATCCACCCGAAGTTATAATTAACCGTTTGATGCCTTTTTGACCGCATTGTTCCATAACTTCTGGCACTATCCGGGTTGGTAATATTAAAAAAGCTAAATCGGGAATTATTGGGATATCAAATACAGATTTATATGCTTTAAAACCTTGAACTTTCTCTAATCGTGGATGAACAGGAAAAATATTTTCTTCAAATCCACCACCAGCAATAATATTGCGAAGTTGCATAGAACCCATTGTGCCAAGTAAATTATTATTCGCTCCAAAGACGGCAATACTCTTCGGATTTAAAAAATCTTCAATAAAATTTTCTTTAATTGATTCTTTATTGAGTTCACTCATAATATCCTTAAAACTAAAATATTAAAAAAGAAAATATAGAAAACAATAAGAGCTTTATTATTAGTTGATTTTTATTACTAAATTTATTTCACTAACTCAATTTCAGCGGAAAATCCCGGAATCATTCCCTGATATTCAACAATTCCTTTCTCTTTTAGTTTTTTTAAAATTAATCTTACTCCTTCGAATTCATCTTGGCATAATATTTGTAATTCCTTGTAATTAAGCTTACTCTCATTTTCTTTAAGCTTTTCAATTATAAATTTTTCTTCATAAGTTAATTCTGACATATTTAATCGTATCGCATTAAAATATTAATACTTAATTTAAAATTATTTCTTACCTGTACTCCCAAAACCCCCTTTTCCCCGTTCAGAGTCAGGCAACTTGTCAGTTTCAATAAATTCATAATCATTCATCTTAGAAAAAATAATTTGACAAATTCTATCACCTTTCTTAAGAGTAGCTTGTTCATTAGAGAGATTTACCACTATTGCCATCCATTCGTGCCTAAATCCAGAATCTATAGTTCCAGGACTATTGACAATAGAGATTCCTTCCCATAAAGCCAACCCGCTTCTAGGCACAACTTTAAAATAGTATCCTTCAGGAATTGCCGTCGCAAAACCCAATTGGCACCCAATTCGCTCTAATGGTTTTAGAGTATAAAAATCTGTATTGATTTCTATTAATTCTCTTTTATCTTCTTTTTTAATTGCTTTTTTAAATCCTGTAATTCTCGCATCTGCACCAGCATCACCCGGTTTTGATGGATTAGGAATCTCTACATCTTTCCTCAATTTTTTAATGGGGACTAATATCTTTTCTTGATTCTTATCTGAATTTTTATTGTCCAGACTCATTATAGATCAATCTTATATATTCTAAATTTTTAAAAAAAGATGCTTATTAAAGACTAATTAAATCTGTAAAGAAAACAATCTTATAAAATTATTATTCATTTAAACAATTTAAAAATAAATAATATTTCTACTGGTGAAAATTTTGATTGTTATTGATAGATATGACCCTAGAAGTGATAAAGAAGCATTAAAAGAAATATTTGAAGATTTTATAGAAAACAAATCTTATTTCTTCTCCCATTGGAATAAATTTGAGGAAGAATTGAATCGAAGGAGTCTTGACCTTCAATATAGAAATTCAATGGTTGTAGCAAAAGAAGAGGGAAAAATCATAGGTTTTGGAACCTATACATTATTTCGAGACTATTTAGGTAATGATAGAGTTGTAATTCATCAAGTTTTAACAAAAAAAGAAGAATCTTTTAAAAAAGGAATTGAAGAAAAAATAGTTCGAGAATTACAATTATATATAAAAAGAACCCTGAAAATTGATAAGGTCTATTATATTTGTCCCGATTCCGATTCTGCTCTCCGGAGTTTACTCATAAAGTTAGGAGTAAAAAAATCTAAATACATCTGGTATGAATATGATATATAGTCATATACTAATTTTTTCTTATTATATTTATAATTATTTAACAAGTTGATGAAAAGTTTGACTAATCTCGAAGATCTTATTAAAAAAGCAATAAATCTAAGAAATCAAGAAAAATTTGAAGACGCTCTGGAACTTTTGGAAGAGTTATACAAAACTGACACTGATTCCGAAAAAGTAAAAGAGACTTTTATAGATACGTTATTATCTTATGGAGGATATCTTAACGATGATTACACATTAGAATTTAAGAAGGCTAAGAATATCTTTAACAAGATTATTGAAATCGACCCAAATAACTATAGAGCATACTATAACAAGGGAATCGCTTATTTTAACTTAAATGAAATAGAAAAAGCTAAACAATCATATGAGAAGGCACTTAGTCTAAAACCGGACTATAAGCACTGTATTTATAACTTAGGTTTACTTTATGAAACTATTGGTGATTTACATAAAGCTTTGATACACTATGAAAAAGCCTTAAAAATCGATTCAAAATTCACATATGCACTTCAAGCTAGAACCCATATTCGAAAAAGTTTAGATGAACTCAAGGAAGCTAAAACTGAAATCAACCGAAAACAAGATCGTTCACAATTAATCTCTTTACTTAAAATGTCCAATCGAATTAAGATTGATATAATTCAAAACTTATTAGATATCGATAAAACAAAATTATATGAGTTATTAATTGATTTGGGGGAAAAATTTCATGTTAATATCGATGGCGACTTTCTCACCTTAAATAAAAAAACATTACCTGAATTACTAAAATATTTGGAGGATTTCAATCCTTAGAATAAGTGATAACTCTTCAATAAGAATCTTTGAAATAATAGCAATTATTTTATTAACTTATTATGGATAGCATAGCAGATAATGATAACAACAATCAAAATGATTCCGCCAATAATATATCGCAAAACCACTGGATTTGAAAGTAATTCAGAAATTATGTCTAAAAGAGTCATATCAAATTAATCCTAGAATGTATAAAATCTAAATAGATCTCCAAAATATTTAAAATTTAATACTTAACTTTTTTAAGGTTTTCTGTTTGTTTATTAAAATCTCTTTAAATTTAAGCTTTTCTTCAAGCTTTCATGAAAAATAGAAAATAGGAAAAAAAATTAAATAATTTTTGAAATTTATCTCTCTAATTGGAAATTAACTTGCACACGGCATCTATATATAAGCTTGTCCACGTCCTCTTTAACTTTCACATCAGATTCAATTATCTGGATATTTCTAATTCCGCGTAGGGTCTTTTTGGCTTCGTCATAACAATTTTTAACGGCGTCAGCCCAATTTTTATCTGATGTTCCAACTAACTGTATACTTTTATAAACGGTCATTTTGATTTCACTTAAAATTTAATGTGTATGTAAGTTAATTTGTTATAGGTTAATATTTAAATATTACTCAGAAAGCAAATGATTCTAAAGTGATTAGATATTATAATTCAAAAGTCTAAAAAATTAAAAGAAACTAAAAAAAATTAAAAAGAAGTAAAATTAATTAAAGATTTTTTTATGCATCGAGGTTTTCTAATACTGTTGCAACTCCTTGTCCACCACCACAACAAGCGTTCGCAACACCGTATTTAGCTTTTTTATCTTTTAGGATTCGAGCAAGAGTGCCTGGTAATCTTATCATTGTTGCCCCTAAGGGGTGTCCAATTGCAGTAGAACCTCCCATGATATTAACTTTTTCTTCAGGGATGTTAAAATGCTTCATACAGTTAAGGGTTACAATTGTAAATGCTTCATTTATTTCCCAATAATCTATATCGTCTACAGTTAAACCCGCAATTTTTAATGCCTTTTCAGTCGCTGGAACTGGGCCTCGACCCATAACAGTTGGATCTACAGCTGCCCAGCCAATTGACACTATCCTAGCCATTGGCTTAATTCCTCGTTTTTCTGCTTCTTTCGCATCCATCACTAAACAAGTAGTAGCACCCGCATTTAATGGAGAAGAATTTCCGGCAGTTATTACTCCTTCTTTAGTCCCCTCTCTTTTTTCATACCCTTCTTTCCCTCCATTTTTTTCTAGGAAAAATGGTCTGGATAATCGTCGTAATCCAGCAACGCCCTCTAACGTGGATTTTCGTGCTGCCATATCCCTATCCACCATCATTTTCTCTTCGACATTACCCTCAACATGCCCTTCTATGGGCATGATCTCACCTTTATACCAACCTTCTTCGGTATTTTTTACCGTTAAATTATGAGCGCGTACCCCAAATTTATCTAAATCTTCTTTTGTAAAAGCTGGAACTTCTTGCTCATAAAGTTTTTGAGCTGTTTGAATCATATTACTTGTTGTCATAAAATCATATAATGGGCGATACCATTCACTTTTGCTATTAATTATATTCAAGTTAGGTCTTATCCAATCATTTTGCATTGGAACACGTGTCATATGTTCTACTCCCCCTGCTAAGCAGACTTTACTATGACCTGTCATAATTTCCATGATACCAACATGCATACCACTTCCTGCAGAACCGCATTGTCTATCCACAAACAACCCTGGTGTAGTAACAGGAAAGTTTGCCATAAATAGTGGAATTCTCCCTCCATAAGTCCATGCTTCATAGACGCCCATCGCACTTCCGACAGTGAACTCATCAACCTCTTCCTTTGTTATTCCTTTGTCTGCGAGTTTTTCATCAAAGAATTTCATTAATAAAGTCGCAAGAAGTTCGTCGCCTCTAACTTCACCAAATACATCCCGTTCTGGCTGTCGTGGTCTAGAACGTGAAAATGCTGTTCTGGCATAATCTATTAACCAAACTTCGTTTAATTCAACCATGAAATTTACCTTTTTTTTTATTATAATTATTAATTTAAATGGTATAATATGGAATTAAAAACTAAAATTAAAGGTTTTGATAATTATACTGTATCTTTCTTAAAAATTTCTGGGGATATTAAGAAACAATTAATATCATTTTTATTATTAGAATTGCTAGATTAATTATGTCTGAAAGACCACTAGTATCAATTCTTGCGGGTAGTACTTCTGATAAAGAAGTTTATGAAAAAGTTGAAAAAGTTTTAAAAGAAAATAATATAACATATGATCTACAAATTATTTCCGCTCATAGAAATCCAGAAAAATTGAATAGTTACTTAGAAAAATGTGAATCTTTAGTATTTATAGCTGTTGCAGGCTTATCAGCAGCTTTACCTGGAGTAATCGCATCTAAAGTAGATAAACCAGTAATAGGAGTCCCTGTTAGCACTAAATTAGGGGGATTAGACGCATTATTATCAATTGTGCAAATGCCTCCTGGAGTTCCAGTCGCGAGTGTTGGAATTGATAGCAGTGATAATGCAGCGTATTTAGCAATTAGAATTCTAAATTTACTAAAATTATAATTGTATGGTGATCCCATGACTGAAAATTTAATTGAAAAAGGAAAGAGATTAGCAGCAGAAAGAGCTGTAGAGGAAAATGTAAAAAAGAACATGGTTATAGGAATAGGAAGTGGTTCAACCATCGTTTATGCGGTGCAACACATTGCAAGAATGAATCAAAAAAGGTCATTGAACTTAAAATGCATTCCGAGTTCATTTCAATCATATCAATTAATTATTGAAAATGATTTAGATTTAGCTTCTTTAGAACAATTTCCAGAGATCGACTTAGATATTGACGGCGCTGATGAGATAGATAAAAATCTTAATTTAATTAAAGGAGGAGGAGGTTGCTTAGTACAAGAAAAAATTTTAGCTTCTAATTCAAAAGAATTAGTTATTATTGCGGATTATAGAAAAAAGTCCGAGATATTAGGCACAAACTGGAAAAATGGAGTACCCATTGAAGTTATTCCTATGGCTTATTTTCCAATAATGAAAAAACTAATGAAACTAGATGGAAAACCAGTTCTTAGAATGGCTAAATCGAAAAGTGGACCCTTAATAACTGATAATGGTAATTTTATTATTGATACAGATTTTGGTGAAATTAAAAATCCTGCAGAGCTCGATCAAAAGATTTTAAAAATTCCTGGTGTTGTTGATACAGGTTTATTTATTAATATAACCTCTAAAGCATATATAGGAACCGAAAAGGGCGAGGTTATAGTTTTGGAAAAAAAATAATATAAAAATTAGAAAAAAAATTTATGAAACTTGGTTTTATTTTTACTCTTTTTCCTGATCGAACTCAAGTGATTCTCCACAATTTGGACAGAATTTTTTAGGTGTTTTTATTAATCCTCCACAGAACGGACAATACATCCCAGGTCCTAATTCAGATGGAGATTCAGGAGTAACATATACTTGTTCTTGGGGCTCATAAGAAGGCTGATAATAGTAATCTCGATATCCTGATTGAGTTTGTGAAACTTTTCTTATTTTACGTCTTCTTGAATAATAAATTAACATTCCTCCTATACCAATAACAGCTATAATTGGTAATAAAATTAAGAGGATCATAGACATATCCATTTGTTTACCAGAAATACTTAGAATTATTATAAAATCATCATACTCTCCTTCACTATCAGAAACAGTAATGTATAGTATTCCTAAATATCCTTTATTAGTAGAACTATCGAAATTTGTAACGGTTGATATTGATTTAGTTCCTGAAAGTGAATCATATTCCATGGTATTTGGGATTTTAAAAGTTCCTTCATATTTACTAGAAGCAGATTGAAAAAGCAATTCATCAACTATGATATCACTTGGAAAAATAAATATCAAGTATCCGTCCTGCGATACCGTAGCAATTATTAGATTAACGAATACTCGCATTTCTGAAATACTATCTTCATAGTCGACTGAGTCTTCAGCATCTACTACGAAATTTACTTTACTTCCTTGAGAAGCACTGTAAACCATAGTACCTTCATCTGATTCAGTATCTTCAAACGTTTCATCTTGATTTCCATCAATATTGAAAGTAGAGCTTGATTCCAAAATTTCTGGAGGATTGTTTTCAATCAGAAAAGTGTGTCTAGGCGATTTTGGATTAATATAGTTACCATTTGAAGGAATTATGTAGAAAATAGCTTGTCCAGAGGGATCAGTAACATCTGGATCAAAAGTTTCTATGTATCTATTTAAGGAGACAATAGGATTAAATGTTAGAGTTTTATTAACCGTCGTCTTAGAATTGTAAAAAGAATATGAATAAATCGATAAAAAACCTTCAAAAATATCATAATTCGTGTTATCTAATTGAGCAGTCAGATTTATTGTATTTCCACCTTCTCTTGATACAGAAGATTGGCTAGTTGTGACGTTAATTATCTTTGGAACTTTACTTTGATCATAATAAAGGATTTTTGTCGTTTTATTATAATGTTTTGCATCTATAGTTAAATCAGCGATAATAAAATAAGGAGTATAACTTGGAGAGGGTAAAGAAAAAGAATTATTGAAATAAATTCCTTCACTTTTCAAACTAGCATCGAGTATAATTGATTTCGAGTAAGCATCATTTTTAATAGTTACTTCTAAGTCATTATAGGTAGTAATTGGAGATTCTGTTGCTTGGTTTTTTAAATAAAGAGAAATACCAATTTGAGAAGTAGAAGTACGCTCTGATATTAGCTCAATATTAATTGATACTTCATCTTTAGATATGAAAGACTTTATTATGTTTTTTAGTAATGTTGTATGATCTTGAATGTAATTTTGTGAATCATATTTATTATAAATCCAATGTAGATCTCCAAACGCTAAAAATTGTCCCTTATCTTCAGATGTTCCGTTGTAAAAGGCTGCAACTGTTGCATTACTAACGGTGGCAATAGATTCTGCCTTATTAAAGACACTAAAACTATTCCCATACCCCCAAAAGAACCTACTTACATTTTTGAAAATATAGTCATTGTCAAAATCGTAAACACTTTGAGAGTCCACACTAGCACCTATTCCTAGCCAATTAGCATTCATTATATTTTCTTCATTTATTTGAATATCTAACTCTAATCGAGAGAATAGGTAATTTAAGTTTTCTATTGCCATATCCTGATATCTCGTTCCTAAAAATACTAAATTTCCTCCCTTATCAAAATAATTTTTGAGATTATTTATTTCTAAAGGGCTATAAGGCAAGATTGGTGTCTGTAAAAACACTATATCATACTGTGCTAATTTTTCTTCTGTTAAAATTGAATTATTCGTGTATTTGTTATAGTCTGGAGTCCAATATTCCATTCGATAATCAATTGAGATATTCATTTCAGCAAGATCATTCATAGCTTCCAAAAATCCCATTTGATTAAATGAAAAGTCAGGAAACCAATCATTTACACCATGATAAGATTCCATTAAAATACGATATTCTGGTAAGCGGATATCTAAAGTAATGTCTACACTATCATATATCTGTTCCCCTACTGATATGTTTAATTGAAAGTTTCTTATACCGGGAATCGCATTATTATCGATCTTTATATCTAATTCAACAAAATCGATACTACTCTCACTAAAAGTAATGCTTGGTTTATCTATTGAAAACGATACACCTTGTATACTAGATGGTATATTAATATTGTATGTGTTATTGGCACCAGAAATTATTGTTAAATTAAATTTTAGATGATCGCCTGGAAAATTTAATACGTTAAATGGTTTAACAGGCAAATTATCCGGAAAAATTTTAGCAACACCATTATAATCTGGTTTTTGATTATCTAAATAGATTAATGATGCCGAAACATTTATTAACCCTGCTCCAGATTTAAGAACCTCCTCATCTTGTTCATCAAGAAGCTTACTTGCGCCTTCCAACAAAGCTATCCTGGCAGTTTCTGGCGTGAGATTAGGAAAAGCGTCTTTTAAAATAACTAAAGCTCCAGCAACCATAGGAGCCGACATGCTTGTACCACTTAAAGGGATATAATCTGCATCTCCAGTAAAATCAAAATAATTATCTTTATAACGCTCTTGAAATGATATAATTGAATCTTTCGCTTCTGTTGAAATAATATTAACTCCAGGAGCAACAACATCTGGATAACCTATATACCCAAATGTAGGGCCCCAACTACTAAAAGATGCCAATCCATCATTTTTATCAGTTGCGCCTACAGAAATTACATCTACTCCCGCAGCTGGTGTAGATCCTGTAAAATAATCTGGTCCTTCATTACCCGCTGATGCTACAAAAATAACTCCGTAATCTTCCTTTGCTTTTGATACAGCTTGTGTTATTAAATCTGAAATATAAGGATATCCTCCACCAAAACTCATTGATATTATGTCTGCACCCGCACCACCTAATCCTTCTGGCTCTGAACTCCATTCAATAGCGCTTATAATATCAGCTTCCTCCAATCCACTTGCATTTCCTGCTCTTGCATTGATTAATAATGCTCCAGGGGCAACACCCCGATATTCTCCATCTGTACCTGTTCCATCACCCGCGATAATCCCCCCAACATGGGTTCCATGACCTACATCATCATTATAGTTTGAAGTGCTTTCATTTGTAACGAAATTTTTATTTTCAACAATATTTAAGGCAGGATGATCATATATGCCAGTATCAATAACTGCAACTCTTACATTACTGCCATCATAAGCTAGATTTTCAGCACCAATAGCAGAAAGCCACCAATTAGGATAAGATTCTTTATTTAACGCACTCAGTCGAAGTGAATCATCTGAAATATAAGGATTTTGATAAATTTTAGATTTATAGACTTTTTTTATAGATTGAACTCCCTCTATAGCTTTCTCTTCTCCAATGAGTTGGTTTGGGCTTACTTTTATATAAACACCTGGAATTATATCGTAATGAGTCAATAATATATAATCTTCAAAAACTGAATCCAAAATCTCAATTCTTTGTCCCTTATTTATCTTAGAATCAAAAAGAACTATTATTTTCATGTTCTTTTGGTTTATTTGATTCGAGATCGTGAGATTATATAAATATTCTTTAAGAACTTCATCGAATTTAGAATTACTATTATCTAATTGGAGTTCCAAATCTTGATCATCTGTTTTTAATCGGTCTTTTAGTGATGATGACAATAGATCTAAATTCGATATTGAATCTTTATTTAAATCAGCAATGGTATTATGAAAAAATCCTATTCCAAAAATAGGTGTAATAAATAAGCTAAAAAAAATTAGCGTAATAACTAATCTATTGTATTTTTTTTTAATTTTAGTCATAGGTTATGAAAATAAGAACACTTATTTAAACATAAATATTTTAACTTAAAGAATTTTGAAAATTATAAATTATATTTTCTTTTAATGAGGAAGCTTGCCTTTATTTTTCATAAATTAAAGACTTGAGAAATCTGATTCACTTTGCTCGCGTTCTTCAAGAACTTTAGCCAAATCTAAAAATATGTAATGGAGTCGGCGGGAATTGAACCCGCGGCCTTTCGCATGCCAAGCGAACGATCTTCCACTAATCCACGACCCCAATTTAAGTTATATTTTATAACATTCCCAAATAATTAAATTTTATTATTTTAGGGTTGTATAAGGTATATACTTAAAAATTAAACATAAAATTTAACCAAATAAATAGATCTAATTCAAAAAAAGAATATAAGGCAAAGTTTTAATAAATTAGATTGCTTAAAAAAAGAAGTTTTTTATAACTCCTCTTCATATTTTGATTCAAGTTTGTTTATTCTGAGTATATAATAAATTAAATTTCAAAATATAGAGTGATTTTGATGAATTTAAATATTGGTATGATTGGAACTGGCATTGTTGGATCTTTACATTTAGGTTCGCTCAAACAAATTCATAAAGAAAATCTCCTTTCTGAGAATGGAGTTAATATAAAAGTACGAGGAGTAGCAGATATTGATGAAAATAAATTAAAAATTTTAAAAATAAACAATCCATTTAATATAGAATATTTTACATCAGATCCTACTGAAATTATTAAAGATAAAGGAATAGATATCATATATATAACATGTCCTACGAAATTCCATAAAGACTATTATATACAAGCTGCTGAAGAAGGTAAAAATATTTTTTGTGAAAAACCACTCGCGTTTTCTTTAGAAGATATCAGAGAAATGATTTCAATTGAAAAAAACACGGAATATTAACTCATGTAGGACTCGTATTACGACATTGCCCTGTTTTTTGGAAAATAAAACAGATCTTATTGAATAATGAAAACTCTTTTGGTGTAAGATTATCATTTATCTTTAGAGATACTCAAGAATGGCCAATTGAATCCCGTACTCATCCTTCTAAGTGGAGAGAAGATCCAGCCCTAGCCCACGCAGGCTGTCTTTTTGAACATGGCATCCATGATGTTGACTTAGTTGAATATCTTTTTACAGATGATTCAAACCTATCAAAATTATTTGCTAAAGTAAGATATGTGTCACCTATATCTCAAAAAAGACTTGAAGATGTGGCTGCAATAGAATTTGAATGTGAAGATGGATTTGTGGGTAATTTAATTAGCATATGGAATAAAGCAAAAATGGACGAGCGACATCTTGAAGTTTTCTTCGAAAATGGGTATTTAGTTCTAGATGGTTATACTATATTTTCTTTTAAAAAATGTGAATATATAATAGGAAGGAAGAGAAAAAGTCTTAACTTTGATGAGATAGTTGATGAATATCAAAAAGCACATAATTATCCTCAGTTTTATCCACGAACAGGTCCCTATCTATACGAAAATCTACATTTTTTAAAATCTATTGTTAAGAAAGAAAAACCATCTCCGGGATTAGAAATTGGTTATAGAGCACATGAAATTATAGATCATGCTTATCACTCTTCAAGGGAGAATAGGATAATATCCCCAATATAGTTCAATTTGTAGAGTCAAATATCTCCCACATATGGTTTTCCCTCCATCCACGCCCATTCAGTATCAAGTAGAAACCTAATTGCCCAAAATGCTTGGATTTCCCATTTTCTAAAATTTTTAATAGTTTCATAAAGAGCATCAGCATTTTTGGAGTTTCTATCATTTAAAAGAGTTTTAATTAAGGTCATTAGATTCTTTGGCTTGTCAGGAGCTTTTTCTAATGTTGTCATAAATAGTTTATGAAAGGGATATAAGATCTCATTATGTTCTAGGATTAATCTCCCACCAAATAAGATAAGGTCTGTAATCCCTCGTGTTAATAAATAATCATCATTTCTTCTTTCTGCTTCTTTAATAATCCAATTAGCAGTTTCGAATTGCGCATAAAATTTTCTAATTTTTTTGAGTTTTTCATTTTTCTGAAAGATAGGAATTCTTTTTAAGATATTCTCAAGTTCAGGAATTTTTGAATAAGCAAGGTAAGAATCTCTAAATGCATCTCTAGCCGGTTCACTCCCTCTATCAGCTACAGTTCTTAAAAACTGAAGGTCTACAACCTTACCATCTACATAACCTCCAGGATAATCGCAGAACTTCTGTTCGTAATATAAAAACATGCTCTTTTTCTTCCTTTTTTCGAATTCCCCATCAGTAGCAACAAGAATGACATCAATATCCGAATCTTCCCTTTCCATACCTTTTGCAACTGATCCACCAATAATAAGGGCTAAGAACCTATCGTCTCTTTTAATATTTTCCACCAATCTTTCTATAGCTTTTTTATGGTGCGGTCTCATTACTATATCTCTTTACCCCCAACTTTTTTAAAATCCATTTCTATTTTTTCTGCCATATAAGGTTTCAATATACTTATTGCTATAATATATAAAGGAATTAATGATAATTCTATAAATATAGAGATTATGAATGGTGCTTGAAATCCTAAATGATCCCACGCTAGGCCTCCTACAATAGGACCTACGATAGCTCCTAAGAAACTCATCCACTGAACGACTCCAAAAATTTTACCTCGATGGCCCTTAGAAATGCGACTAAGCACATTTTGTAGCACTAAAGAACTAGCCCATGCTAATGTGACGTCAAATACCAGAATAATTCCAAACATTAATCCAGATGTACTATTAACTATTAGCCAGGTTACCAGAGCTCCAAATCCGCATATGATCATAATAGCTAATTGGGGTTTAATTCTATCAGCAAGTTTACCCATTCTTGGAGCAAGCAATAATGATATTATTTGACTAGGAAAATAAATAAACATTACCAGTGTTGGGTTAATTACATTTAATTCGTTTATTAAATATACTTGGAAAAAGGGTGGAGCGATGGTTTGGTTAGTGCTACTTGTCATAAAAGCAGTTATTAATAGTATAAAACCAATCATAAATCCTATAGTTAACGTTAAGGATGTATGATTCGTTTCTAATTCAGAATCCATTGAAACCTCATTTGTGAAGTTCATATGAATATCATATGTTAAGTTTTCATCTACTTTTCTATGAAAAGTAATTCCCGCATAGATATTAGAAATTGTAAATAAAATTAATGGACAATATACTATAATTCTATTATTTGGCACATAGTAATTTGCTATTCCAAAAATTAAAAAACTAAATATAGATCCAACAAAATTACCCTTACCTAGCATTCCCCCTTGCTTCCCAAATGCAGAAGAACGGAACGTTTTATGTGATTTTTCTGATATTAATGCATTTAAGGGACTCCAAAAAAATCCTAGGAAGAATCCTAGTACAAATAATCCTATTGCAAATATAATTAAGGAAGAAAAAATAATTCCAACGTACAATAGAATATAACATGCAGCCCTCCCAAAACTCCCTATTAATACCAAAAGCTTTTTAGATACTCTATCAGTAAGATAACCAACAATTGGGGTACTTATTAAACCACCAATTGTTTGACTTGCAAATGTTAATCCCATTTCGGTACCTGAGGCTTCAAGAAGTTGAGCCGTAACATAAGGAATTAAAAATTGAAAGAAAAAGAATCCTAAACTATTCCAGAAGACAATTCTAATCATCGGAACAAAATCGGGAGTTATTTTTGATTCCGCTTCTTCCCCGTTATTAGATTTTAGCATTTTCAATGTATTTGAATGAATATTTTCGTTGTTAATAACTGAGTTTATTTTAGTAAGAAAAATTAATTCCTAAAAGAATACAATTTAATTGAGTTGTAGTGAAGTAAATTTTTTATATCCTATAAATTTGATTTTTAGAGTAATTTAGTCTTTAGTGTTAAATCAAACCTTTAGATTTAGATCATTAATGATAATAATAAAATGAGGAAAGAGTTAAATTTTTTGAATAATAAAAAAGTTAATTATTTTAATAAATAGATTTATTGAACTGTTTCAATATCTTTGGTAATTAACTTAATATAATCAAGATATTTCAAGCCTTTATTTTCTGCTTCTTTAGCAATAATTTTTCTTGCAATATGAATTTGTTGCAATGCATTATCATTTGGAAATTCGAGTTCAATATCTTTTTTAATTTTTTCAATTTCTTTTTCATCTAACTTTTTCATACACCTTTATTATAATAATTCTTATCTAATCTGTAAGTAGTTTAAGTTTTCACGATTAATTTTATAAATTTTATGATTCATTTATTATAGAAATAATTGATTTCTTCAATTTCGGCAAGTCTACTTTAATAACTTCCCACGTAAGTTCTAAATCTACACCGAAGTATTGATGGATTAGAATATCTCTCATACCTGTAATTGCTTTCCAGAGAATATCCTCATGAATGCCTTTAAACCCACTAGGAATGTTTTTAATAGTTTCCCCTATAATTTCTATCCTTCTAATTACAGAGTTCTGTAATTGTATAGATTTTAGGAAATCTGATTTCCCCTTATCTTTAATATATTCTTCAATTAAATCAATTGCTTCTAGAATATGCTCTAAAAATATTTTCACATTTTTTTTCATAGAATTTTAACCTGTTCAGCTAAAATTTGATTTTTTAATAACGGATGGAGAGAATTATAGGTCAGCACATCTACTTTACATTTTAACACGTCCTCAAGTTCTATTTTTAACCTTGCTAAATCCAATAAACTTTTAGTTCCTTTAAATTCTATTAATAAATCGATATCGCTTTCATCAGTCATTTCTTCTCTTACAATAGATCCAAATAAGGAGGCTCTTTTAACCCCATGCTCTTTTAATTTCGCTAAAATTTTTTCTTTATACTTTTCAATTTGAGAAACCATGTTATTTATCAGACCATTCTAAAGTTTACCTTATCTTTACTATGCCTTATCTTCACTAAGCTTAAAAAACTTATTTATTATTTTAGCTTTTCCATTCAAAAACATCAAGTTTTAACAGAAAATCTCTTCTATAAAAAACATAATAAGATGCGTTATAATTAAAGGTGATTATAAATTTATTATCATCGTGAAACGATGATTATTCTTTAAATTTTCATATTAAAGATATGAAGTTTTTATTAAGAGATTAAGAATAAATTTTTAACTGATAAAGAGATAGAAAATAGCTTCTTGCTTCAAAATAAATCATCATAATAAAATGATCAAAAAAATTATTTATAACTCCAAATTGGATTTTCTATTCTCTAACCTAAATTATCCCAAATGTATCCCCCATAAAGATTTACTTCATTAATTATTTGATTTTGTAATGCTCCTTAATCTCATCGATGTAATTACAAAATTGAAATCATCTTTTTCATTAACATCTACAATCAAAATTAATTTTTCACAAAAATTCCCTAATCTCTCTTTTTTAACGTAAATACGAATCTTTTCATCTTCAAGCTTTAATCTTATAAACTCATTAGTTTTAAATTCTAAAATAAAAAGTTTTTTAACGAAATTTTTCCCTAATGGAAAACCGCACAAGAATGGGGAATTGTCTTTTTTGAATTTTTTCCAAATTTCATTATAAAATTACTTTTATTGTGTCCATAGGTAACCTAAATATATTAAAACTTCAGCTGCTTTTTGTAAAGCTAAAGTAGGGATATATTCTTTTCTAGAGTGAAATAATTCTCCTCCTGTAAAGATATTTGGTGT
>JAEOTA010000047.1 GCA_016840085.1 Promethearchaeota archaeon | reverse complement strand
TCGTTCTATGTTGATATTCATAAGTCAAAGATTTAAAAATCATCTAATTCTCATTAGTCTGTGAAATGCAAACGGTTCGATTCATGGCCGGTGACTATTTTCGCAACTTATATTGCAGAATCTGGGTATGATATAATTCTTGAATTTCAAAGACAAGATAATATTCTTATTACCGTTCTATGTCATATATAAGAAATTAATTTAATCAGCCCCAAAGTTTCTGAATCCACCCCCGTTTTTCTTGGTATAATTAAACTACACCTGAGGCATGGCAATCTCCATGGGTGGAGGGAGGCCGTAGGCCGACTGGAGCCCATGGAGATAAAAATCGAAAAGGGGGCTAAAATTGTCAGATTTAGAGAATAAACAACATCCAGCAAGAAAACGGCGGATGCTCTCAGCTGAAAAAAAGTATCAGATCCTTGAAGAAATTAAAGCACACCCGGATAAGAAAGGTGAAATACTTCGTCGTGAAGGGCTTTATAGTTCCGATCTGCTGCGGTATGAAGAGGCAGCAAGAGAAGGAGCAATAAAGGAGTTAAAGAATTCGGTACCAGGCAGGAAGAAGACCAAGGAAGTACCCATAGAGGAGTATGAGAGAATTAAAGCGGAATTAGAGAGAAAAGAGAAAGCACTTGCTGATCTTACTGTAGAGCACATGATACTTAAAAAAAAAGTGAATGGGGAATAAGTGGACCTATCAAGCAAGAGAGGCTGCCGAAGGAAATGAAGCAGGAGATTTTAAGTACAATTCAGAAAGGGAAGGAGAAAGGATTTACAGAAAAGAGAGTGTGTGAGCTATTGCAGATTTCACCGAGGAGGGTTCGCGCCTGGAAGGTGAAGGAGGATCTTGAAGATAAGAAACCTGGTCCTATAAACGCGTCTCATGCACTTTTAGAAGAGGAAAGGGAAGCAATACGAGCTATGGCAGTAAATGAAGAGTATGTAGATGATTCACATAGGATATTAGCAGTAAAAGCCTCTGATGAGGGGTTATTTCAAGCCAGTGCATCGAGTGTGTATAGGGAATTGAGGAAAAATGGGTTAACCACTGACAGATCAGGGAGAAGTGTGAGGAATGGGAAGAGCAAAAAGCCTGAACGTCCTGAACTTACTTGCCCGAATCAAAGGTGGTGTTGGGATATAAGTTATCTTCCGACTCTGGTGAAAGGGATATTTTTATATCTCTATGTTTTATTAGATGAATACTCTCGGAAAGTGATAGCTTGGCGAGTGAGTTGGTATTTAACCCACAAAGAGGGGATGGAGCTCATAGATGATGGGTTAGAAAAAGAAGGATTGGATGGAGGAGATGTAGAGTTGCCTGATCTGTATAATGATCGGGGGGTGCAGATGAAGGCTAAGAGTTTCAAACAGATGTTAAAGGATTTAGGGATGAGCCAGATATTTTCACGGCCAAGGACCCCGAATGATAATCCCTTTGTTGAATCAGCATTTGCCATTATTAAGGGTGATCCCAACTATCCTGGTGGTTTTGTTGATGTGATGGATGCGGTAATTTATTTTGCTCGGTATTTTGACTGGTACAATAATGAGAAATATCATGGTCAGATAGGTTACGTAACACCTGATCAGAAGCACCGAGGATTAGATAAGGCCATTATTGCTGAGCGAGAAAGGAGGAAAGTGAAGGTACTAGAGGAAAGGATTAGAATAAACAGGGAAAGATCTCAGAGAAATTATCATGAGATCTTGTCGACAAAAAGAAAAATGTGTAGTTTAATTAAATCGAAAAACGGAAAATAATTAAGAAACAAGCCGCAGCAAAAATTATATTTGTAATTTTATAAGAGTTAAATCATGAATATAACAACAAACATTAAAAGGAATATATTGGCTCCAATATGTTATGGATTAGTAGGTAATAGTGTATTGAAGCAAAAAAAATATGAGAAATATTTAATAAATTTTGAATACTGTGAAAGAGATAAGGTAATAAATTACCAAACAAAAAAATTAAAGGAACTGTTTATCCATAGCTACAAAAACATACCCTACTATCGAACACTTTTTGGAAAATTGCACCTTGACCCTTATAAACATGATAGTATAAAAATATTAAAACAACTTCCCTATTTAACTAAAGATATCATTAGTGCAGATCTGAAACTATTCAAATTGAACAACTACAATCGCTGCGATTTAAGGGCTACAAGTGGTACATCAGGGAGAAGTTTACAATTTTACTGGGATCGCAAAGATGAATATAAGCACTATGCAAGCGATCAACGTTTTTATCATTATGCAGGATATGAAAGAGGTGTTGTTAATGCATATTTTTGGGGACATGCTGAAGATTTTAAAAGGGCAAGAAAAATTAAGGGCAAAGTTAAGAACTTTATAGATAATATTTTATACTTTAACAGTTATATGATAAATGAGGATGTAATGTATGATTATTATCGTAAGTTATCCAATTATAAAGAGTATATAATATATGGTTTCCCATCTTCAATTTATTTTTTTGTTAAATTCCTGTTTAAGAATAATTTCATATTATATAAACCAATTACTGTTCTCACTACCGCTGAGAAACTATATAAATATCAGAGAGAATTAATAGAAAAATATTTTAATTGTAAAGTTTTTTCGTTATATGGGTGTCAAGAAATTGGCACATTGGGATCTGAGTGTGAATGTCACAATGGTTTTCATTTAGATGAAACTCACCATATTTTTGAAATAGAAAAAATAAATAGTTTGGGTCAGAAGAAAGGAAGATTGGTAGTCACCTCACTCATCAACTATGCAATGCCTTTCATTCGATATATTCTTGATGATATTGGCGAGCTGTGTTCGGGTATGTGTTCATGTGGCCGAACCTCTCTTAAGTTAATAAATCTTGAAGGACGCGTAACAGATTTTATTGTAGATGAAGAAGAAAATTTGATAAATTTTGGTTTCTTTACCGACATATTTGAGTTTTCAAAAGGTATTGATAAATTTAAGATTTATCAAAAGCAAAAAGGTAAAATAGATATATTAATAGTAAAAAATATGCATTTTGATCAAACCGAACTGGACTATATTCTTAATAGAATCAAAGATTTATCAGGTGATAGATTAAACATTAAATACAAATTTGTTGATTATATAAAAACTTCAAATTCTGGTAAGCATCAGCCAGTAAAATCTGAGATTGCTTCTAAATACATTTAATCTTTTATAATTATGGTTTTATGGACTTCAAGTAGATGTACATCCTGGAATGTCCTAAGAAAAATCAAATAGATGCAGAATCTGCGAAAAGTTCACATGATTTGATTAAATCCTCCCTAGATTTATCAATAGTATTGTTACCAAAAATGGGGTTTAAAATAATAAAAGACTTTTAATTATAGATTATAAGTAGGGTATCTAATAAAACAGATTTTACTAATTCTAATATTGTGTCGGAAAGATGAAAGAAAATTTTATGAATGTTTGTATGATTGCTTACACATTTTATGAGAGTGATGCTCGTGTAAGACGGTATGGGGAAACACTGGTAAGACAGGGTTATCATGTTGATGTAATTGCTCTAAGAGTAGAACAACAATCTCGTTTTGAGATACTAAATGGCGTAAACGTATACCGGATTCAGAAACGATCGTTATTTGAAAAGAAAGGAAGAATACACTATTTTTGTAGACTTTTAAAATTCCTAATCAAATCCTCATTGTTTTTTACATATAAACATTTACAGCATACATACAAAGTAATACATATTCATTCTATTCCAGATTTCGAAGTTTTTGCAGTATGGATAGCTAAATTAACTGAATCAAAAATATTTTTGGATATTCATGACATAGTACCCGAATTTTATGTGAGTAAATTTAATGTATCTAAAAAATCTCTAATTTTTAAGCTGTTATGCTTTGTTGAAAAAATTTCAATTAAATTTTCAGATCATGTAATTATTTCAAATCATCTCTGGGAAAAAACGCTGATTAACCGTTCTGTGGATAAAAATAAAATAACGGTAATCTTAAATTATCCTGATACTCATATCTTTTATAGAAAACCAAAAACCAGAGAAAATAATAAGTTTATGATACTCTACCCTGGAACAATTAATAAACATCAAGGAATTGATATTGCAATAAAAGCATTATATATAATTAGAGACAAGATTCCATCAGCAGAATTTCACATATATGGTAATGGGCCTGAAATGCAATCAATAAAAATGCTAATAAGAGAGCTTGAATTAATAAACAGAGTTTTTATTAAGGAGGCGGTACCTGTTACACAAATAACAGAAATAATGGCGAATACTGATCTGGGAATAGTACCTAAAAGAGATGGTTTATTTGGGGGGGAGGCATTCAGTACAAAGATATTAGAATTTATGGCTGTGGGAGTGCCTTTAATAGTTGCTGATACCAAAATTGATAGATATTATTTTAATGAAAATTTGGTACTTTTTTTTAGATCAGGAGATGAAGAGGATCTTGCAAGGAAGATTATTACTCTGTATGAAGATCGAAAATTACAGGACCGACTTGTTTTGAATGCGCTTAATTATGTAAAAATGAACAATTGGAATATGAAAGAGGGAATATATTTAAAATTATTTGATAATCTTCCCAATAAATAATACTAAAAATGAAATTAGAAATTGTAAATCCAATTCACTATCCAGATTGGGATAAGTTAATATTGAAAAACCCTGATTATTCATTTTTTCATTAAATAAACGGTATAGAACTTTATGGTGTATGTTTATTTGGATTAAACAATTATAAATATAAAATGAGAAAAATTTATTATTTTTTAAAACCACTCATTCCACGATTTGTACAAATTATCCTGCGAAGAAAAATTGCTACCATAAAAATTAAGAAATATCAAAGTTGTTGGCCTATCAACAAACAAGCAAACAAGCTACCTGAAAAATGGCATGGATGGCCAGAGAGTAAAAAGTTTGCTTTCATATTAACCCATGATGTTGACGCCGAAAAGGGGTTGGCGAGATGTATTCAATTAGTTGAAATTGAAAAAGAGTTCGAGTTTCAGTCTTCATTCAATTTCATTCCAGGTAAATATAAAGTTCCAGATGAGCTGCGTCATTATCTCGTTAATAATGGTTTTGAAGTAGGGATTCATGGTTTAAAACATGATGGTAAACTTTATAAAAATTACAAAACATTTCAGAATAGGGCTGTTAGTATTAATAAATATTTAAAAGAGTGGGGGGCAGTTGGTTTTCGCTCTCCGGCAATGCATCATAATCTGGATTGGCTTCATGATTTAAATATAGAATACGATGCCTCGACTTTTGATACGGATCCTTTTGAGCCGCAATCGAGTGGTATAGGCACAATTTTTCCATTATGGGTAAAAGGAGATTCTAATAAAGATGGGTATATAGAGCTTCCATATACACTTCCTCAGGACTTCACTTTGTTTATCATTATGAAGGAGACTAATATAGATATTTGGAAACAAAAATTAGATTGGATAGTTGAAAGCGGTGGTATGGCCTTATTAAATACACATCCTAATTTAATGAATTTTATGAATGAAAAGCTGAAAAGAGAGGAATATCCGGTTGAATTATATTTGAAATTCCTTCAATATGTTAGCGAAAAATATAGGGGTATGTATTGGCATTCACTGCCGGTACAGATAAGCCGTTTTTGGAGAACTTTTGAAGCTTGAAATATAATGCGATTACATATTTAATAATCATGATTTATTAATTACTTAAAATTGACTCTTTATGGCTTCCCATCTAATTAGATAAAATATTGAATATTAAGTGAGTCTCTGAATTTAATTTCTCTATGTAAGAATTTCTTAGTAGGGTTTAAGAAAAAAGTGCGTACTATGAAGCAGAGTACTACTCTCCGTTTTTTCTCCTATTTTTATTAATTAATAGAATAATTTCCATATCCTTTAGTTGAAACAAGGAACGTATGTTAAAAAAGAACCTAATAGATTGGATTTTGTAAAAGCAGGACCGGCGTACCAAAATGAGTAAGGACAAATATAAAATAATGAGAAGGAAAATAATTTTGGTATCTATGATAGTTATTCTATCCAGTATCTCACTTCTTGGATGTGTGAAGGCTGCAAACTCTGTAACCCCGCACGAAATAACCTGGACTTTCGATGGAGACTACGAGGTTGGGCAATTTTATCTTGGAGACTGGTGGGTTGTGGGTCCTGTGACTATTATATCAGTTTCCCCTGCTTGGGATGGTGAAAAGAATGGTTCAATG
>JAEOTA010000046.1 GCA_016840085.1 Promethearchaeota archaeon | reverse complement strand
TGAGAGATTTGGAATATCTTCTCTTTTATATCCAAGCGTTTCTAACGCAATGTCATTTGCATCAATAAAATTTCCTTTTAAATCATGAGCATAAATTAAATCTAAGGAATTCTCAAATAACGCTTTAAACTCTTTCCTAATCTCAGCTCCATCATATGCCATTTTTATTCTCAAACTTATTTTATTTTTTTTTTGATTAAATGTTTGGCTCTATATTCTTTAGTAATATGATTATTTTTTTATTTTATTGCTATCCTACACATTTAAAAAAAATTGAGAAACTAAATAAAAAATTATAAATTTCTTCTAATTCATTATCGGTTAAGATGTTTTATCATCAATTTGACAGAAATAAATAAAGATTCAAAGAGATTATTCAAAAATTCATTAAAAGAATATAAAATTAATTAAAAAAAATTTAATTTATTAAAGATGTTTTTTAAATAAAAAAAGGTAGAAAAAAAAGAGTTTTTAATTTCTGTTAAGTTCCTCGATGTTAGAAGCACCTGTGGATCACTTGAGGCCCCATTTCCTTGTATTCTCGTCTAGTTACCCACATTCTATGGAATGTTTTAAGAGATGCAAGAATAGAGCCACCAATCCATACAGAATACATTCTTTCTGGAGGAGCTATAATTTTAACGTCAACGCTTTCAGGAATTTGTTCTTTTATCTCCTTAGTCAATCGTTCTTTTAACCCTGGATACATTGTAGAACCACCAGAAAGAACGATATTTCCATAGAGATCTCTTCTTAAATCGACATCACATTCAGAAATTGAACTCACTATGATATCATCCAGAGGTTCTAATTCTTTTCCAATTACAGATGGATTAAAGAAACATTCTGGTGCAAGGAATCTCTCAACTCCAACATTAATTGTTTCACCATCGGGTAACATATAGGATTTTTCCATACCTGCTACTTTCTTGGAAAGCATCATTTCCTTTTCTGGATCGACAGCTACATAGCATAATTTCTCTTTAATGTCTCGTACAATTTCTTTTTCAGCAGAAGTTGTAAATGCATAACCTTTTTGTCTTAATAATCTTTGTAGGTAATTAGTAATATCTCTACCTGCAAGGTCAATTCTTTGAATTGCATGACTTAAAGCGAATCCTTCGAATATTGGGACAACGTGTGAAACACCATCTCCAATATCTATAACGCATCCAGTGGTACGACCAGAGGCGTAAAGAGATAACACTGCTTGCATAGCAACATATAACGCAGGGACATTAAAGGTTTCAAACATAATTTCAGCCATTTTTTCTCTATTCGGTCTTGGGTTTAATGGTGCTTCGGTTAAAAGCACTGGATGTTCGCTAGGATCGATACGAAGATCAGTATAAAAGGTATAATGCCATATTTTTTCCATAGCGGTCCAGTCTTCAATAATACCATGCTCGACAGGAAACATTAATTTGAGGACACCCTTGAGTTGTAATGCTTCTTCCCCAATATAATACTCTCTAGTATAGTGCTCTACATCTGTCATTATACTTTCATATTTAGGATATCCTATAAGCGTTGGAAACACAGATCGTGGCTGATCTTCTCCAGCAAAACCATTCTTTGAAATGCCAGTTCCATTATCTACGACCAAGGCTTTAGCGGAAAGAAAATCTTCTTCAGACATTGTATTTTACCAATTTATTTTTATTTAATATTTATTTTTATACTTAATATAAAATTACATATATTTTTGGCTTTATAATTTTATATTTTTTAAGTGGATATTTTCACATTTTTTTAGTAATTAACTTAAAGTTAATTTATATATGCTATTTTTTATATTTATGTGTTTTTATCTGATTCGATATTAAATGAATGCTTTATAGTTCAGAGATGAGGAAATTATTACCACATATCAAAAAAATTCTTAGAGTATTTCGATTTGTGTTAATAAAAATATCTCGATTATTTAACAAAAAAATACGAAGAAATGGTTTTAATAACTAATAATTTTGGATCATGAATTATTAATGATAATTTCTCAAAGTATAATATTGAAAAAAATTAAAAATTGACCCTAAAAGAAAGAGTATTATGTTAACTGGAATTCATTTTCTTTTGACCTATGCCTGTAATTTTGAATGTGATCACTGCTTTTTATATTGTAGATCGAACTCTGAGGGAGTATTTACACTTAAGCAAATAAGGAACGTTCTTGATGAGGCAACCAAAATTGGAACGATTGAATGGATTTATTTTGAAGGTGGGGAACCATTTCTTTACTATCCGCTGATGGTTGAGGGGATAAAAATTGCACGTAATAAAAGATTTAAGGTTGGCATAGTTACAAATTCATATTGGGCAACATCTATTGAAGATGCCTTACTTTGGCTTAAGCCAATCCGAGATCTTGAAATTTCAGATTTCAGCGTTAGTGATGACTTATATCATTTTAAAGAAGATAAGGAAAATCCTGCTAAAATAGCTTTCACGGCTGGGAAAAAACTTAATTTATCTGTGAGTTCAATAACTATTGAGGAACCTACTGTTGAAGTTGAAATAAACAAGGAACAAGAAAAAGGAGCACCGGTTATCGGCGGAGGTGCTATGTTTAGAGGAAGAGCTGTTGAAAAGTTGATTGAAGGATTACCTCTAAGATGGTGGGAAGAATTTAACAAATGCCCTTATGAAGATTTGAGAGATCCTGGGAGAGTTCACGTCGATTCATTTGGAAATGTCCATCTATGCCAAGGATTGAGTTTAGGTAATATGTGGAAAACACCCTTATCACAGTTGATCAAGAAATATAAAGCTGATTCACATCCAATCTGTGGACCTTTAATTAGAGGAGGTCCTACCCAATTAGTTAAGGAATATGATATTAAACATGAAGATAAATATGTTGATGAATGTCATATGTGCTATCTTGCTCGTTTAGCGTTAATAGATAAATTCCCAGAATATCTTACTCCAAGACAGGTATACGGATTAGA
>JAEOTA010000045.1 GCA_016840085.1 Promethearchaeota archaeon | reverse complement strand
TAATTATTAGTGAACTTGAAGAAAAGGTTTCTAATCCAGTTTCTAAGAGTTCAAGAAATAATTTGAATAAACCATTGGAAAAAATCGAAGATCAATATTCTGATGAGATAGAAAAAGAAAATTATAATCTTAAAATTACCTTTGTTTTTACCAATAAGAAAATACAACCGTTAAAATTAATTCAGATGCTTAAACTATCAGCTGAAGTAAAGAAATATACTCAATTACTACATAAAAAAGAGCTTAAACAATATTCTAAGATAATTCCACAGATTATTTTTATATCACTATTTGGTTTTGAAATCTCAATAGGAGACTATCTAAGAGATAATCTTCATGGAAAATTAAATAGAAATATATCAATTATGGTTGTTCCACCTATTGATAATAAGTTATGGAACAATTATCTTGTGGAGAATTCAATAGAAAATAATGATTATGAAAAACATAAATGGGGCCTTACCTTCGACGATTATAAAACTTTGAAGAATAATGGTACCGCTAATCAATACCAAGTAAATAGAATGGAAACCTATTATAGGGATTTAAAGGAGTCTAAAGAGATCTCAGAATATAATTATCAACAGTTAAATATTTGGTCAGATGTCTTAAGCATTAAAAATTCTTCTGCACTATTGGATGTAAGTAATTCAAGAAAGATGATTAAGGAACTAGTAATTGAGTAATTTCTATAATAGTAATTTATAATTTTATATTACCTCCTTTTTAGTTTCTCCTTCTTTACAGGAGAAACTAAACACAGGGCCATATATAGGATAACTTTAGGTGCTGAACTTTTTGAAAAAATGATAAATAGCTATGATGATAGTATGAAACGTAAACGACCTCCAGAATTTTCTATTAAAACATAAAATATTTTATGTTTCAGTTTCATAATTGAAGGGATCATATTGTAAAAAGGAAAAAAATAATATTCATTATCTAAACATAAAAGTGGGTTATTATCCCCATAGTACTATCGAAAAACATTATAACAAATCTCAAATTAAATAATATGATGAACGAAAGAATACTATGAAATAGGTTTACATCTATGAAGAGAAAGAAAGTTGTAATTGTAGGTGCATTAGGTTCTGATTTTCATGTTTATAACACTTTTTTTAAAGACAATGACGAATATGAAGTAGTAGCATTTACTATTGCAGGAGAACAAAAAAAAAGGTTTTACTGAGGTAGAACGCACCGTTTTATATGAAGATGATTTTATGTTTTATCAAATGATGATATATCAAATAAAGGAGGTTATTCTAAAGAACATATTAGGGAATTATTTAAAGATCCCCACTACTCAGGCTTTCTTTCTAAACATTCTCGATTCGAAAAATTCCCCGCCAAAATTATCTTATTCATTCGGTAAATTTTCTACGAAATCTATTAAATTTGCTGTTATTAAAAAATAATGAGATGTTTCCACTCTATCCTGATGATAAACAATATAATCTTTTTCTAGCATATATTTCATTAGAACATTGATATCATTATATTCAACTTTTAATTCATCATTTAATAGTTGTTTAAATTCTTTTTCATAAAATTTTTGATTTGGATCATTTCGATACATGTCGTACATTTTTTGGGCCACTTTAATTTTTAGGTCTTTAATTTTAATTCTTTTTTTATCCTTCATTTTAATCACCTTTATCCTTTAAATCATATAATAAATCATTAAGAATTAATAATAAATATATATTTTATCAAATCTCTATAAAAAAAATTTCACCAAAATAGATGATAATATCAAAATCTTGATTGTTATATTCAAAAATTAATATTAAATTAATAGAGTTTTTGTTTTTAATAAAAAATATCCAAAAATGATTTCATAATAATAAAACTATTATTATTCTTACATTTTTCATGCTTGAACTTATAGGAGGGTTGTCATTCTCATAATACTATCTATAATTATTATAACAAATCCCAAATTACTTATTATAATAACATAAAGAAGGCTATCAGAATAGTTTATATCTATGAAGAAAAAGAAGGTTGTTATTATTGGTGCATTAGGTTACGATTTCCACCTGTTTAACACTATTTTCAGAGACAATGAAGAATCAAGTAAATTAAAATAGTAATGTAAAATTTAAAATTTAAAAAGCATCGAATCTTCTATCTACAATAATGGGACTAGTTAGCTTGGGAAATATAATAAGTTTTATTTCCATGGGACCATCATTTTTAAAATCAATAGTAAGAAATGTTCCATTCTATGTGAATTATGATTTAACTTGGCAATGTAACTTAAAATGTAAGCATTGTTATTTTTTCTCATCAACAACGGAATTAAAAAGTAAAAGAACAGAATTATCCAACGAAGAATGGATTAACGTTTTTAAATACCATAGAAAATTAGGAACAAAAATAGCTATTTTAACCGGTGGGGAACCTACTTTAAGAATGGATGTTATAAAAGAAGCGATAAAAATTTTCCCCTCAGTTCAAGTTGTATCAAATGGAGTTATAAAATTACCTCGATTTAATGGATATAAACAACCAAAATACTGGGTGAGTATAGATGGTACTAAGGAAACTCATGATAAGATAAGAGGTGCAAAGGTTTTTGATAAAGTCATACAAAATATTCGGGAAAGCAATCCGGTTGTTACATCAACCATCATGACATTAAATTATAAGGAAATTGAAGATATTGTTAAGATTGCTCACGATAATGGTGCTTCTGGATTTGTTTTTTTATTGTATACAGGTTATCCTAACGACCCACTTTTATTAAAAGGTAATATATTAAAAAAGACAATAAGAGACATTTTAAAAGTAATACGTGAATACGGGAATTTTATTTTCTATTCCAAAAAAATGTTAGAGGTATACCTGTCAAAAGAATTTGTGCCACATTGCATATTTAAAACCGGTCAAGTAAAAAGTTTCTATCCTGATGGAACACAAAAGTTTTGTGTCATGGGAAATTCACCACTATTATGTGACAATTGCGGTTGTATAGTACCGATTGCTGCTTACGCCTTATTTAGGAAATTTGATGCTGATACAGTTGAAAAAACGAAAAAATTGTTTAATCTTGCCTAATAAATAAGCACGGTTTTTTCTCTTGTAAATTACGGACTTTTTCTTTCCTTTTTAGAATGTTTCTTGATTAAAACGAAAATGAAAATATTTCGTAACCTCAATTTTTATTAATTAAATTTAAAAATTCATGAATAGGCTATTTTTAGCATAATAAAGAGATTTCCTTATATTTTTCAAAAAATTCCTCTGGTTATATTTGAATAGTTCATACCAGTATGAACTATAATTTTTTTAAAAAAAAAATAAAGATTTATAAAGATAAGTGTATAACAATTTTATTGAAAGTTATTATATAAAAAAATTAGTTTACCTTTGTATTTAAAGGTTAACATAGATAATATGGTTAGTTCTTTCCATCAATCATTAATACTAGAATGGATTTATCATGGATCTATTATGTTAGATCATTTTATATAAAGTTTTCATATGTGGTGATTATTGATATAATGACAGGATTTAAAGATAATAAATATATTCTAAGACAACACGAAAAATTTTATTTTTTGAGTTATGAAAAACTCATCAATTCAAACTTAAAAAGTAATTCCACTCTCATTGATTTAGCGAATTATTTGAATACAAATATGTATGATGAAACCGAGTTTTGACTCGACAATGAAATATACCACCCAGATGATCATATTAGTTTAATTGATTTAGGATTCAATCCAAAATTTAACATTATTGAAGTCAAGAAAGAAGAATACATTATTGATAATTCTCCAGAAATGAACTGTGATCGATTTTATAGAGATAGAAAAATATAGGAAATTAAAGCGGTTAGATTTAATCTATATAGAAACTATAAACTTTATTACATTTGGGATAACCTTCTTGAAAATATAGAAAAAATAAAAAATGATTTATCAGAGTCATTACAATTTAGAGAAAGTTTAACAGATAATAAATACGAAATTAGAACTATTGAGCAAGTTCGCAATGAAATTTTAGAGATATCAGTGGTTTTTTTTAAGGAAATTAAAAATAAATTAAAAAAAATCGAATATGTTAGAGAATTTAATGATTAAAATAACTGAGTAATTATATATATTAAAAATCAAACAGCCCGTTGTAATTAAAATAGAATATATAACAAAATTTGACATAAGAATGACAGATAAGAAAATCAAAAAAGATAATCAATTCTTTTGTACAAATAGGGTCAGAAACCGAAATCCTCATAATGATTGTGAGAATTATTCTTCAGAATTTAGTGATGAAAGATTTATATCTGAGGAATCTAAATACTCTACTTTGAATTTAATTGAGGATCTAAAAAAAGAACTTCAAAAATATTCCAATGTATTGCATAGGATTTTTCCTAATAGATATAAATACTCTCACAAACATTTTTCTTTGTTTTGACGTAGAGGAAAGCATATGAATTATGTGTCCAAGCTTATGGCTAAGTCTGAGAATGAAGAAAATTTTGCTTTAGATGAAAAAGATTTATATTTATTAGAAGAACAATTGAGATATAATTTTGGAAATCAAGCTTCAAATTGTTATTATTTAATAAAACAATATAAGGATTCTAAAATATCATTAAAAACCTTTATTGGATTGATTGAGTTAGAATTGGGTAAAATTTCTAGCGATATTGAGCTAACATATGGAGAACTTGCACTAATTCTTGGTCGGCATAAAGATTACATATACCATATCAGAAAATATATTTTGAGTCAAAATAACAGGCGATATAATCCAAATTATAAATTCGACTTGGAAACCTTGAAAGAATTTAAGATAAATCTTATAGTAATATTTAGGAACAAAGCGAGAAATAGTTTATCATATATTGATAAATATATACAATTGAATCAGGATTTAAAGGAGTATTTATATGAAAAAGTAACGATAAAAAAACCTCATTTTTTTAAAACGATAGATTGTGAAAAAAAAGCATACTGGTTTGGTTTTTTATGTGCAGACGTGAAAATTACTGGAAAAAAATATGGTTATATGATTAGGCTAGAACTCAATACCTCCGATCGAGAACGTCTAATAAAATTTGCTAAAGTCATAGGTTTTGATGTTGAGAGAATAAAGGACAGAGAACGATGGTATTATGATAAGAATGAGGAATTAAAACTTAAAAAATCTTCATATATTCAATTTAAATCTAGAAGTATGTTACAAGACCTTCTTAAGAATGGACTTTCTACTTCAGCGAGTAATAGAGGTTTACCAAATTTTGTTTGGAATCTTAACAATTCAAATTTAGCTTTAGCTTTTCTGTTAGGATTTTATGATGGTGATGGTAGTTGGTTTGGAGGTTGCAGTGCGGAAATTTATTCCTCTAATAAAGAAATATTAATACAAATTAAAAGAGCCTTCCAAATTGAATATCCAGTTCGTAAAACTAAAAATAGAGTAGTTGATGGCTTTACGGGGGAAATTATCCACAGAGCAGCATATAGAATAACTTTAGGCGTCGAACTCTTTGAAAAAATGATAAAAAGCTATGATGGTAGCATGAAACGAAAAAGACCTTCAGAATTTTAAAAATATTTTATTTCAAATAAGATTTGGCAAGTTTTACATTTTTCTGCTTAAGTTTAGTGGTGGGTTATCGTTCCCTTTATAGAATTAATAATCTTAATAATTTGCCCCAAATTAATTAAGATGATCAACTAAGGTTATAATATCAAGGTATTTAATATGAAAAAGAAAGTTATTATCATTGGAGCATTAGGTTACGATTTTCATGTCTATAACACTGTTTTTAAGGACAATGAAGAATATGATGTCGTCGCATTTACTATTGCTGGAGAACAAAATGTTGGTACAATAGAAGGTGCTGAAAGATCATTCCCTGCTGAACTTGCAGGAAGTCTCTATCCAAATGGAATTCCAATGGTATCAGAAGAGTTGCTTGAAGATATAATAAAAAAATATCAAGTTGATGAAGTGGTATTTGCTTATTCAGACGTTTCTCATGAAGAGGTTATGCATAAGGCATCAAGAGTTCTAAGCGCAGGAGCTAATTATCGATTAATCTCTGGGAAATTTACTCAACTTAAAGCCAATAAACCTGTTGTTGCTATATGTGCCGTAAGAACGGGTTGTGGAAAAAGTCAAGTTTCACGGGCTACTTACAGGTATTTAAAAAGTAAAGGTTATCGAGTTGTTGCGATTCGAGAACCAATGCCTTATGGTGATTTAGTTAAGCAGAATGTAATGCGTTTTGAAAAATATGAAGATTTAGATAAATACGATTGTACTATTGAGGAACGTGAAGAATATGAACCATATATTGAACAAGGATTAGTTATTTATTCTGGAGTCGATTATGAAAAAATTATTAGAGAAGCGGAAAAGGAAGCAGATGTTATAATTTTCGATGGTGGAAACAATGAAATTTCATTTTATATCACTGATTTGCTATTTATTGTGGTCGATCCGTTAAGACCTGGGCATGAAGTAAAATATCATCCTGGAGAAGTAAATGCTAAATATGCTGATGCGTTTGTTATAAATAAAATGAATAGTGCTAGACCTGAAGATGTTAAGATTGTTGAAAATAATTTGAATGAACTCAATCCAAAAGCAATTAAAATCTACACTAATTCAGTAGTTACAGTTGATAATACTCATAAAATCAAAGATAAAAAAGTAATCGTAGTAGAAGATGGTCCAACTTTAACCCATGGAAATATGTCATATGGAGCAGGATATGTCGCTGCTAAAAATAATGAAGCAATAATTGTTGATCCTCGACCTTATCTTACAGGATCAATGAAAAATCTGTTTGAAGAATTTCCTCAAATTACTGAAATAGTTCCAGCAATGGGTTATAATGAGCAACAAATTAAGGATATGGAAGATACATTAAATAACGCGGATGCTGAAGTCATTATTGATGGAAGTCCAATAGATCTTGAAAAATTAATTAATAGTAATAAGCCAATAGTAAGAATTAGCTACGATATCGAAGGAATCAAAAGTCCGACTATAGAAGAAGTTCTTGATGATTTCATTAATAAATTTTTAAAAAAATAAATTTTTTATAAAGATAATACAGGCATTAGAAAAACGATTTGGATACCCTCTTTTAAAATATATTAAATTTTTTTTTATGCATCTGAGTGAATGTATTTGATTTTAGCAGAAAAAAAATATGAACTACGCAAAGTCCAAAAGGGTTATACTAATAGAACCTTGTATATTAATCTTTCCAAAAATGAGATTACTATAAAACCTGTTTCTGATGAAATGAAAGAGAAGTTCATAGGTGGTAAGGGTTTCGATTTATGGTTAATGTGGAATTCTCTTTCTAAAGACAGAATAGTAAAGTGGAATGATCCTGAAAATGAAATTTGTATCTCTTCCGGACCATTAGGAGGTAGTATATTTTATCCTGGTTCTGGTAAATCTATTATCACTTCAATTTCTCCCTTAACAGGAATTATTATAGATTCTAATGTCGGAGGCTATTTCGGACCATACCTTAAATTTTCGGGATTTGACGCATTAGAAATACAAGGAAAAGCAAAAAATGAAGTAATTATTTATATTGATGGAGTAAGAGGAATTGTCCAAATAAATAAAGTTGATATATCTGAAAGGCTTTCAGAATTTTCTCATGAACTTACACAGCAACTAACAGAAAAATATGCACCAGATAAAAATGAAAAACAACGTGTTTCAGTAGTAAGCTCTGGACTTGCCGCAAAAAGCACTAATTGGGGAATGCTTAATTTCTCATGGTTCGTCCGTGCGCGAAATTGGGCTTCTTTTAAACAAGCAGGTCGAGGAGGGATTGGAACTGTATTTAAAGACAAGAATCTCAAAGCTTTGATATGTAGTTCTCCAAAAGTTACAGTAAATTCAAATAATTGCGCAGATTTAGAAGCAGCTAGAGAATTAGGAAAAAATTATAGTCAAGAAATTATGAAACTTGACCCAAAACAAAATGAAATGCGGAGAGTTGGGACAGGACATCTTCCAGAAATAATGAATGTGACTGATCTTTTACCAACCGAAAATTTTCGGTTTGGAATGCATAAAGAAATAAGTGGCAAAGATATTCCTTATAGCCATGAAATCATGAGAACTATTTATTCTGGAAGAGAAGGGGGTGATGGTTGCTGGATTGGTTGTACAGTTAGTTGTTCTCACTATGCTGAAGGTCATATAGTATTAACAGGTCCTTTTAAAGGTAAGAAAGTTATAGTAGATGGACCTGAATATGAAACTATTGCAGGTTGTGGCTCTAATTGGGGGATTTGGGATCCAAAATGGGTATTAGAAACGAATTTTTATTGTGATACATACGGCTTAGACACTATATCTGTTGGTACAGGTATTGCATTCGTAATGGAATGTTATGAAGAAGGAATATTAAATAAAGAAATAACTGGTGGTCTAGAACTTAATTTTGGGAATCCAGAAGCAGCATTAGAATTAATACATCAAATGGCTAAGGGAGAAGGTTTTGGAGTCATAGTAGGTCAAGGAATCAGAAAAATGAAAAAAATTTTTGCTGAGAATTATGGCGCTGATCCCCAATTCTTGAAAGATATTGGAATGGAACACAAGGGTTTAGAATTTTCTGAATATATGACAAAAGAATCTTTAGCACAACAAGGCGGATACGGCTTAACTAATAAAGGACCTCAACATGACGAAGCTTGGTTAATCTTTGAGGATATTATTCGTAATTCAATTCCTAGCTTTGAAGATAAAGCAAGAGCTCTTCGCTGGTTTCCATTATGGCGTACTTGGTTTTCGCTAAATGGACTCTGTAAGCTCCCTTGGAACGATATTCAGCCAGAATCTCAAGCAGATTTCCCAATTAAAGATCCTCAGACAGGAGAATTAGTTCGAGCAAAAGTTCCTGAACATGTTGAATGGTATGCTAAATATTTTTCAGCAGTTTCAGGAAGAATGTCTACTCCAGATGATCTTATCAAAATGTCAGAAAGAGTCTACAACTTTCAAAGAATTTTTAATATTCGCTTAGGGCAAGGATTACGTGCAGGTGACTCTAATTTGCCTTATAGGGCGATGGGGCCCGTTTTGCCATTAGAATATGAAAGCCGTGAAGAAAGATATGATACTCAACTTCAAAAATTAGGATTTGACATATCTGATAAAGATACAGAAGAAAAGATTAAAATTCTTCGAAAACATCGTGAAGAACAATATTCCAAACTTCAAGATGCTGTATATAAAGAAAGAGGATGGAATCAGAATGGGTGTCCGACTATTGAAAAAGTCAAAGAATTAGGAATTGATTTTGATGATGTGACAAAATTCATAAAACCTTATCAATGATTATTCTTATTCTCAATAATTTTAAATTAGATTCCACATGGAAGATATAATAAACCATCCTGTTTTGGAGATACCAGAAAGAAGTAGATATCTTTTAATTTTAATGGATAGAAATTAACTGGATTTAATGGAATGGTTATATCTTCTGCACTTTTTCTAAATTGATTATGAAGATGTACTAGATTTTAATATATCATACCAAAAAGTATAGTTAATATCAGGAAACATTAATAAAAAAAATTGAATTAAATATTCGTTATTTTTATTTATGGATTAGTTCTACTTCTTCTATAATAATATGAAAGAATTTGTTTAATCACAGCATCAGTAGGTAATGGACTGTGAATATCCCAGTAATCAGCAGTTATTTTTTTAGTTAATCCAGCTTTAGTTATAATTTTAAATTTATTCTCTCTACTTGATACGTTATCCACAGTTGTTGTCTGAATTAAGAACTCAATATTATAAATATCTAAAAAATTTGATTGAAAATTTATATTCTTATTTTTCCATAATGTAATAGCTTTAGGAGATACTTCTAACATAAACGACATTTCATATCTTATCCAGAGTCCAATAATTGTTTCTGCTATTATAATAATCAGTATCCCTAACACAAACATAAATGGATTAACGAAAGCGGTCAAAACAAATGTGATTACACCACCAAAGATTAATGCTAATATTATATAAAAAAAATACCAGTATGTAAATTTGGCTTTAAAAGAAAAAGTATAATTATTTACTAATAGTTGATCAATTTTTTCCGGAGTTAATGATTGGATAATCGGAGTAGAGGGTAAAGTTTGTATCGGGGCAGAGTTCAATGAGGCGCCACACTTAGGACAATTTTTCCAAAAAGATTCAAGTTTGAATCCACATTCTTCACAAAAATTCGCCATTTTGTATTTCACCTTTAATAATTAGGTCTATTTAATTTAAAAAGGTTATTTCTGTTGTATTTCTAATAATTTTGTTTATAATATATATTTGTCAATAAAATTATAAATATAAACTCTATGCTTTGATATAACTCTTAAAAATATGATAAAGATAAAGTACTAATAGAAATGCAATAATTAATTGAGAATTTATATGATTAATTAAAGAATAGATTCAAAACAACTTATTTTGTAAAATCATTTTATTCTCGCTTTTTACTATTAAAAGCAGGTCTTCTCTTTAAAAAGATTTAACAAGCTTATTAAATTAAGTAAATCAATCTGTATCAATAAGATATATTATTTTCAATTATTCAATTTAAGATCTTAGATGCATAATATAACAAAACACCCAATTTTGGAGATAAAGAAAAAAAAGGAGATAACTTTTACTTTTGATGGAAAAGTATTAACTGGATTTGAAGGAATGGTTATATCTTCGGCACTTTTTCTGAATAAAATAAAGATTTTTGGCCACCATGTTAAGGATAATAGTCCACAGGGTATGTTTTGCGCAAATGGGCAATGTGCTCAATGTAATGTAATTGTAGATGGTATTCCTGTAAAAGCATGTATGATCCCTCTTAAAAAGGGCATGAATATTAAAAGTTGCAATGGATTACCAGAATTACCTCCAATTGATGATTCTGTGAGTGTAGGAGATGTAGAAATAATTGATAGTGAAGTTCTGGTAATTGGTGCAGGTCCTGCAGGATTATCAGCAACTAAAGTTTTAGGGACACAAAAACTCCAAGTCATTTTAGTAGATGATAAAAGTAGACTTGGGGGAAAACTAGTTCTTCAGACGCATAAATTTTTTGGGTCAGAAGAAGATGTTTATGCTGGTAAACGTGGTATTGAAATTGCGAAGATTCTTGGTGATTCAGTAAGATCTTTATCAAATGTTAAAGTGTGGAAAAATAGCGTTTGTTTAGCGGTCTTTAGTGATGGTTTTGTGGGAATTTTAAAAAATAACAAGGAATATGTTCTCGTAAAAACTAGTTATTTACTAATTGCAACTGGTGCAAGGGAGAAGATGTTGGTCTTTCCAGGTAATACTCTCCCCGGAGTATATGGTGCTGGTGCATTTCAAACTTTAGTAAATCGAGATTTAGTTAGAGCTGCAGATGATGTTTTTATTATAGGAGGAGGTAATGTAGGATTAATTGCAGGATATCATGCAATCCAAGCAGGAATGGAAGTAGTAGGACTTATTGAAGCTTTACCTCAGTGTGGTGGCTATAGAGTTCATGAGGATAAATTAAGACGATTAGGCGTTCCGATTTATACTAATCATACAATAATTTCTGCGAATGGAATGAATAAAGTAGAATCTATTACTATTGGTCAACTTGATAATGATTTTAATATAATTTCTGGAACTGAAAAAACATTTCCATGCGATACTATTTTAATTGCTGTAGGATTAAATCCAGTTGATGAATTTTTTCATAAAGCAAAAGAATTTGGATTTAAAGTCTGGGTAGCTGGGGATGCTCAGGAAATTGCAGAAGCTTCTGCAGCAATTTTTACTGGTAAAATTGAAGCATTAAAGATTCTAAAAGAAATGAGATTTGAAATTTCTGAAAATCTCGATGAGCTTCAGAAATTTGCTAATATAATGAAATCTAAACCACCTCAACCTATTAAATCAGATATTTTGTTTAAAGAAGAAGGTATATATCCTGTTTTTTACTGTGATCAAGAAATTCCTTGCAACCCATGCACTTCTGTTTGTCCTCAAGAACAAATTGAAACTATAAATAATTCAATTATGCAATTACCATATTTCAAGGGTGAGCAAGAATGTATCGGGTGTGGAAAATGTGTAGCTGTTTGTCCTGGATTAGCAGTTATATTAATGGATTATCGAAACGATAAAGATAAACCATTAGTAACTTTCCCCCTTGAACTCACAAATAAGAAATTAGAAAAAGAAGAAAAAGTTATTGTAGTAGGTAATAAGGGAGAATTGGGAGAATTTAGAGTATATAGATCACGAATATTAAAAGAGTTTCCTAAAACTCAATTAATAACTGTTCAACTGCCTTCAGAAATAGCAAAACAAGCTGTAGCTATTAAATTATATAAAAGAAGATATAGTGAGCCTTTAGAATTATATCAGAAGTCTTATACTGACGATGATATAATTGTATGTAGATGTGAACGTGTATCTGTTGGAGAAATCAGAAAGTGGATACGTTCAGGAGTAAGAGATTTTAATGAATTAAAAGCTTTAACTAAAGTAGGAATGGGAGCTTGTGGGGGTAAAACATGTACTCCTTTAATTGAAAAAATATTTCGAGAAGAAGGAATATCAACTGAAGAGATTATTCCAGGAACAAAGCGCCCTTTATTTATTGAGGTCCCCATGGGCATATTTGCTAGTGCTAAAGATAAGAAGGAGGAACTCTAAATGGTTGAATATGACGTTATTATTATTGGTGCTGGAAGTGTGGGAGTTACAACTGCTTTGGCTACGGCAAATGATGGACTTAAAACGTTAGTTATAGATTCACTGCCTTCAGTTGCTCAAGCCGATAATAAACATGCAATTGGTGGAATTCGAGCTACTCATTCACACAAAGGAAAGATATGGTTATGCCAAAGATCAATAGAAATTTTCTCTACTTGGGAAGATAAATTTGGTGATGATATATGGTGGAATCAAGGAGGTTATATTTTTTTAGCTTTCACAGAAAATGATAAAAAACTATTGCAAGAAACAGTTCAACTTCAAAAAAGTTATGGCTTAAACATTAATTATGTTGATGCTGAAAAAATTAAGCAGATTATCCCCGGTATAAATGATAATGGGTTATTAGGTGGCACTTTTAGTCCTGAAGATGGAAATGCTTCCCCCTTATTAGCTTCACACGCTTTCTATAGACATTCTAAAAATTATGGTGCCGAATATCATTTCAATGAGAAAGTAATTGATATTATGACAAAAAAAGATAGAATAATTGGCGTTAAAACTACACAAGATCAATATAATGCAAAAAATGTTATCAATGCTGCTGGAGCTCACGCTAAAGATATTAGTAATATGTTGGGCATCCCTATCCCTGTAGAACCTGAATCACATGAAGCTGGAATTACTGAGCCAGTAAAAAATTTCTTTTCACCAATGATAGTAGATATTAGACCATATTCTGATCCAAAATTTGGTGATTCTAAAAATTATTATTTTTATCAAAATAATGAAGGAAAAATAATTTTCTGTATAACTCCTGAACCAAATATTCCAGGAGTAGATCGTCGCGAAACTAGTTCTTTTTTACCTCAGATTTCAAAGAGAATGATACAACTATTACCTCGCCTAAGAAATATTAAAGTAAGAAGAACTTGGCGCGGCTTATATCCAATGACCCCTGATGGAAATCCAATTATCGGACAAGATAATCAAATTGAGGGTTATATTAATGCAGTCGGTATGTGTGGTCAAGGATTTATGACAGGACCTGGTTTAGGAGAACTTTTAAGCCGTCTTCTAACAGGAAAATTAAATTTACAAGATAAAGAAATTTTAGATTCTCTTTCGTATACTCGTGATTTTGGTGCGGAAGAAGAATTAAAATAAAAATTTTTAAAAATAACCTCATCTGATTTATATCTAACCTTTCTTTTTACTATTTAATTATTCTTAAAAATTCTAAAGTAGTTAAAATGGTTCGACATCTAGTAAAAGTCTCAGATTTTTCAAAAGAAGAGTGCGAGAAGGTTATTAATAAATCAATTGAGATTAAGAAAAATCCTAAAAAATATAGTTCAACTTTAGACGGAGAAACACTCTTAATGCTATTTGAAAAACCATCTTTAAGAACACGGATATCTTTTGAAACTGGGATGCAACAATTAGGTGGGCATGCTATTTTTTATTCGATAAAAGATTCTCCCTTAGGTAAAAAGGAAAATATTTCTGACACAGCAAAAGTTGCTTCTAGATTTGTAAATATTATTGCAGCTCGTGTTTTTAAACGCCAAGATATCTGGGATCTTGCTAAATATGCTAATGTCCCCGTAATAAATATGCTAGATGATTTCGCACATCCATGCCAAATACTAGGAGATTTTCAGACCATTAAAGAAAAAAAGAATAATTTAGAGAACATGAAACTCTCCTACTTTGGAGATGCTCATAATAATGTTACCTATGATTTAATGAGGATCTGTGCAATGTTTGGTTGGAGAATGGATGTTGCATGCCCTAAGGCTCCAGAATATTCACCTGAACAAATCATTATAGATGAAGCTTCAGAGATCTCCAAAAAAACTGGTGCTGAAGTAAATATTGTTCATGATGCACTCGAAGCTGCAAGAGAATCGGATATAATTTATACAGATAGCTGGATGAGTTATGGAATACCGCAAGAACAAGAGGAAGAACGGAAAAAAGTTTTTATGCGTTTTCAAGTTACATCATCAATTATGGAAGCTGCGAAACCTGATGCGGTATTTATGAATTGCTTACCTGCGATGAGAGAATATGAACAAACAGCAGAGATCATTGATGGGCCTCAATCAATTGTATTTGATCAGGCTGAAAATCGTTTACATATTCAGAAAGCGATTATGTTATTTTTACGAGATAAATTTTAAGCTTAATTTCTTAACTTATTCAAAATTTTTTCAATCTCTTGATACTCAGTTGGATATATTTTTCCAAATAAGCGATACCAGTCTATACCAATCAATGCTCCCCCAATAAAACAAAAAATAAAGCCTAAAAAAACCACAATTCCATATTTAAGTTTAAATATTTCTTCTAATAAGAAATCTTTTCCATGGACAAGCATATTTAATGAAAAGCTATTAAGTAGAAGTCCAAAAGAATATAAAATCAAGTGGGGAGATTTGAAAAATTGAATAGAATCTTGAGTTATTGGATTAAATACTGTTGATCTATCATTATTAATTGTAGGATTTCGTTTTTCAATAAATTTTAAATTGATTAAATCTCTTCTATCTCGGAAAATGAGGAAGCTTCCACTAAATAAAAAAAGATATAACAAAATCATAGTAATAGCTAAGATAATTTTTAATTTATTATTCATAATTTTAAATTGGATTAAAATATAAAAAGCAATCATCAAGATAATAGCTAATATAACAAATATAATGCCAACAAAGCCTTCATGAATGTGGAAATTCCTAAAAACCTTTCCTTTTTCATTTTGGTTTGAATGGTTTTTGATAAATTTTATTTGATTTAAAGTAAATCCTGGAGATAGGATGCATATTGAGACAATAGTAGTGGAATCTCTTATAGTATACCAATCCCAAAAACCAATTTCAATCTTAAAAAGATCAAATAAGTAAATTATAAGCCATAATATAGCTCCAAATGTAATTATAATTACAAAAATTAGGTTAAATAATCTAAAATTGATCAAAAAAAAAAGAGCGTAAAAAAATATCGTAAAATAGAAAATAGTAACCATCCAATTACCTCGTAGAGCAATGGATTGCCAATCATAATTTTGATTATAGTAAAAGAAATAATAAAGAACTATAGAACTAAGAATTAATAAAATAAAAATAAATACTGCCTTAAAAACAAAAAATCCTTTTTTCATTTTTTTGGAACACTATTTAAATCTAATTCTTGGATCCAGAATTGCATGAATATGATAAAATGTTATTTCTATCTATAATTCTTTATTATATTTTTGAGTTTTTTATTTTGAAGAACAAATGCAAAATAATGCCTCTATATGGCAAGCTTTTAAAAATTTTTATAAATATCACCAAGAAATTAATTTAAAAGATAACCCTTCACTAGACGAATTGCTTACAAAAACTTTTCTTTCTATTAATGATTTAGAATCAGAGAAATAGAAAATATAAATTGATAAAAAAGCAAAAAGTAAATAATATCAAATTTAAAATAATCCTACTAAAAAAAATATGAATTTTTGAAGGAATAAATTATTATTTACCTTCATTTTAACCGAAAATTAATAGTATTTACAACACATTAACTAATTTTATAATGGATTTTTTTATACCTATAATATAACATTTTAAGAACAGTAATTTAAGAAGGTGTTGCATATTCTTTATCCTATAAGAAATAATTATCGTCAGTATATTGATCTTTCTGGATTTTGGGATTTCCAATTTGATTTGGATAATCAGGGAATAGAAAAAAATTGGAATGAGGGTTTTTCTAATGGAGATCCTATTGCTGTTCCCGCAAGTTGGAATGATCAATTCACAGAAAATCGGGATTTTTTAGGACCTGGATGGTATCAAACTACCTTTAGTATACCTTGGGATTGGAATGATAAAAAAGTCGTTCTACGATTTGGTTCCGTTAATTATTTAGCAGATGTTTGGCTTAATGGAGAACATATAGGGACTCATGAAGGGGGTCATTTACCATTTGAATTTGATATTACAAACTTAGTAAAAAATCAGAAAAATCTTCTTGTAGTACGTGTGGATGGGCACCTTTCACCTGAACGCGTTCCCCCAAGTGGACGCCCATATAACTTTCCTAACACTAATTTTGATTTCTTTCCATTTTGTGGTATTCATCGACCAGTTTTGCTTTATTCAATTCCTAAAGAAGGTATAGAAGATATTACTGTAATAACTAATATAGATAGTGATTCAGGAATAGTTTTAGTAAAGATAAATTTAGCAAATGAACACCCAATAGAATCGCGATTGATATTAAAAGTAGATGATACCGAGATTACAGCTGAAAAGTCAAATAAAAGAAAACTAATAGAAGCTAGGCTTGAAGTAAAGAATCCTAAGTTATGGACCCCTGAAAATCCTTATCTTTATGATTTAACGATGGAACTTTTCAATAACGGAGAAGTATTTGATATTTATACTATCAAAATTGGAATTAGGACTATCGAAGTTAAAGGTGATCAACTGTTTTTAAATGGTAAACCGCTTTACTTATATGGATTTGGACGTCATGAAGATTTTCCTGTAACAGGAAGGGGTTACCTCCCTGCTGTAATAATTAAAGATTTTTCCTTAATGAAATGGACTGGGGCAAATTCTTTTCGAACTACTCATTATCCCTATTCAGAACAGATGATGAACCTTGCTGATCGTCTCGGCTTTTTAATAATTAATGAGATTCCTGCTGTAGGGCTTACATTTATTAAAAAACATCTAGATCGTCACTTGACTTTATGTAAGCAATACATTCAAGAACTAGTAGAACGTGATAAGAATCATCCCAGCGTAATCATATGGAGCTTAGCAAATGAACCACGTTCCAGCCCACTCTCAAAAGATTTCTTTCATGAGCTTTACAAGTTTACTAAAAAATTAGATCCTTCACGCCTTATTACTTTAGTTAATAGCCAAGGCGTAGAAAATCGGGCTTTTGAGTTTTGTGATATTGTGTGTTTAAATAGGTATTATGCATGGTATACTGATCAAGGTCAAATTGAGAAGGGAATTGAGCATTTGTCTGAGGAACTCGATAAAATTTTTCGACGATACCAAAAACCAATAATTTTAAGCGAGTTTGGCACAGATACTATCCCTGGATGGCATGCACAGCCTCCAGAGATGTTCAGTGAAGAATATCAAGTAGAATTTCTAACTAAATACATTGATCTTTTAAAAAGTAAATCATATATCGTTGGTCAACACGTTTGGAATTTATGTGATTTTAAGACATCCCAGGGTATTGTAAGGATGGGAGGAATTAATTATAAAGGAGTTTTTACAAGGGATAGAAGACCAAAAATGGCAGCACATCAACTAAAAAAAATGTGGAAAAAATAAGTTAATTCTATATTTTCCTATTAAATTCTTTTTTAGAATTGAATTAAACTCATCTAATTAAATACTATTAAAAACTATAAAACATTTTGATTGAATTGAAGATTTTGAGATTAGAAAATATTAAATATAAAAAGTGGAAACATTGAATAAAGAGTTGCGTCCTATTGCAATGATAAATATAACAAACAGATGTACTTTAAAGTGCAAGCATTGTTTTATTTACCGAGAAGGTACTCCTCATACTCCTACTAAAAAGAATGAAATGCCTGCAGAACAAATGATAAAAGAGATAAAAAAATATCGAAGAAAATTTGGGATAGTTCGAATGGTATGGATGGGTGGAGAACCACTTTTAAGAAAAGATGTATTAGAATTAGGTGTCAAACTATTTCCTCAAAATACGATTACGACAAATGGAACTTTACCCTTAATAAACTTAGGACCAAAGATAAAATGGGTAATTTCTTTAGATGGTCCTGAAGAAATTAATGATGAGATTAGAGGTAAAGGTTGTTTTAAGAAAGTTCTAAAAAATTTGAATAATTTACCGGAAGATTTTACAGGTGATCTTCAATGCAACTGTGTAATTTCTAAAAAGAATGAAGAATTTATTGAAGAGTTTATTGAAGATTTGCAAAAAGAAACACCAATTAGGGGAGTAAATTTCACCTTCTATGTACCAAAAAAAAAAGATAGAACTGGTTTATGTTGGGAATCTTTAGAAGAACGAGATCTAATAATAAAAAATGTTATGAATCTCAAGAAAAAATATCCGAATTTCATTCTTAATAATTTGATGGTCTTGAACCTTATGTTCTCTCAAAATGCCTTAGAAATCACAAATAAATGCCCTGTTAAAAACCATATGCTTTCATTGTATCTAGGGAATGAAGGATTTGAGAGACCATTTTGTTGTTATGGTAATGATGTCAACTGCGATCTATGTGGGGCTTGGGCAGTATTTCATCTTGCCGCACTTATGAAAATAAACCCAGGATGGCCTGAAAATGCTATCGGACCTTTCAAGAAAATTACTCCGACTAGTATATCAATATAGATACATTGATTAAGAGATAAAGATTTAAGTTATGTATTTTAGAAGAAACTAGGTATAATTTGAAATCATTCAACATTATAATGAGAATTGAGAATATTAAGGTTTGAGAAAAGAACTGTTTTAACGAGAAAAGTTTTAAATAATAAGCTTAATATTATTTATTTTTCATTTACTTTTGTGTAATTTTACCTAGAGGTTTATTAATTGAAGACATTAATAATAGCACTCGGCGGAAATGCCTTAATTAGATTTGGCGAAGAAGGCACAACAGAAGAACAATTTCGGAATTTACAGGTTCCAATTAGCCAAATTGCAGAGTTAGCCAGAGAATATAATATAATTATAACTCATGGTAATGGTCCTCAGGTTGGAAATCTTTTACTACAACAAGAAGCAACAATGGCTGTAACAAAAAGACCTTTACAAATTTTAGTGGCAGAAACACAAGGTCAAATTGGCTTTATGATTGAATCAACTTTAGATGAAGAATTGATGAGAATAGGGCTTGATGAAAAAAAACTTTTTCTTACAGTACTGACATATGTTAAAGTTAATCCAGAAGATCCAGCTTTTTATAATCCAACTAAACCTATCGGTCCAGCTTATTCTGTTCCGAAACCCGGATATGTAAAAACAGCAAAAGGATATCGTCGTGTTGTTCCATCTCCTAAACCTATAAAGATCTATCAATGGCGTGAAATTAAAAGATTAATGGAGTTAGGAGGCTGGATTGTTATAGCTTGTGGAGGAGGTGGTATCCCAGTTATAAAAGAAAAGAAAAAATTGTACGGAGTTGAAGCCGTAATCGATAAAGACCTAGCTAGCGCTAAATTAGCTGAGCAAATAGAGGCAGACATTCTTCTCATCGCAACAGATGTTGAGAAAGTTGCTATAAATTATAAAACCTCTAACCAAAAAGATTTTAGCAAACTTTCAGTACCCAAAGCAAAAAAATATTTAAGAGAAGGTCAGTTTCCAGCTGGAAGTATGGGACCTAAAATTCAAGCAGTAGTCAATTTTTTGGAAACTGGTGGAGAACAAGCATATATAACTTCAATTGAAAAGATTAAAGATGCATTAATTGGAAAAGCTGGTACTCATATATATAGGGAGAATTGAATTAAATTTAGTTTAATTTAAAAAAAAAAAATCACATAACTTTTTTACTAAAAATCTCTATAGGATCCTCAAGATCAGATCTTCTGATCCAAGTAACTATTTTTTTGATACCCATATTCTCTAACCTTGCTATTTTCTCTTTTATATCTTCTGGAAAGCCAATATATTGATTTTTTAAAATATGTTCTTTGGTTGGTTTTTTACCTCCAGGAACTCTTTTTATTATCCTATCAACTAGATCATTAAGTTTTTCTTGGCTTTTTACAATAGTAATGGCAGTAAAAAGGGAAATTTCAAATTCAGAAGGATCACGGTTATGTAGCTCTAGTCTCTCATTAATATAAGAAATTCTTGGTGGGAGATCCTCAATATTGGGGGCATACCATAAATCTAAATTTACTCCATCAGCTTCTCTACAGGCAATATCAATCATTCTCTTTCCTGTAGTTCCTACTACAATCTGTGGATACGGTTTTTGAATTGGTTTAGGAAAATTTCGGTGGCGTTTTAATGTCCAAAAGCTGCCATTAAAGTCTGTCTCTTCTTCAGCAAAGACTTTTTTATATATAGTAAGAGATTCCTCTAATTCGTCAACTCTTCTCTTAGGTGAAGGAAAAGGATAGCCATATGCTTTATATTCCTCCTGAAACCATCCCGCACCAATCCATAGTAGAGCCCTTCCGTTAGAAATATTATCCAATGTTGAAATCATTTTAGCTAGATGTGCTGGATTTCGAAAGGAATTACATAACACTATTTGACCAAGCTTTACGTTATTTGTTTCCACCGCCAATGCTGTCAATAGCATCATCGCATCGAGCATCGGTTCTCTTCTATCTTGCCTTGCATCCATGCCTAAGAAATGATCATTTACATGAATCGAATCAAAACCTAATTTATCTACTTTAATTGATAAGTCTCTTATTTCAGGATAAGTAAAAACCGTACTTCTTACAAAATATCCAAATTTCATAATATAAGAAAAAAAAAAATTTATTATTAAATCTTAATATTTTTTTAAAAGAACTTTTATTCAAATGCTATAAAAGAGAAGGAAAGATTGTATAGTGTTGAAGCAGTTATCGATAAATGTCTTGCTAGTGCTAAATTAGCTGGAATCTAGTTAGGGATAGCCATAACCTAATAAAACAACCACTCTACTAAGTACTAAAGCTACCATTCCTATACCTGAAGCAATTATCATTCCTCTTTTAACTTCTCTTGAAATTGATTCATCTAATATTGCTCCTAGAAAAGTAGCCGCTGAAAATAATGCTATACCTATATTCTGAAAAAGTGTTGACAATGCTGGAAGTCTCTGCATTAATTTAATATAATCTTCGTAACCTGGTTCCCCATAGTCTTTATCAGGAATAAAAGGGATTGCAGTCGTTATTGAGAGAGCCACTATTATTGAAATTATACACAGGACAAAAATCCACACATATCCTTTCTTATAAATAGGTTTACGAATCAATTCTCTTGTATTTGAGTCGGACATCGACCTCACCTTGTTTTGAATCTTAAAGCATTTATTGTTATAAAAACTTTTGCTCATTTATGTAAAAAATAAATCAAAAATACTCTATAAAATTAGTGTGAAAGGCTAATTTTCATTGCTTTACAAATACTTTTTCAATTATTTCCATAGCCCAATCAATTTCTTCTCTAGTAATTACTAAAGGGGGCGCAAAACGTATAGTTGTTGAATGAGTATCTTTAGCTAAGATTCCGTTATCTTTGAGTTCTTCGACAATTTGCCTTGCATCCTCAGCAAATTCAACAGCAATAAGTAATCCTTTACCTCTAATATCTTTTATTGGAATTTTGGTTCTTTTTTCTCCAATTTCTTTAAGTCTTTTAATAAAATAAGCACCCATTTCTTTAGCGCGCTCAGCAAGATTCTCACGCAAATGGATATCAATTGATTTCATAGCAATAGCAGCACCTAAAGGATTTCCGCCAAACGTGCTTCCATGTGTTCCTGGTTTAATTACATCTGGTCCAATAACTTTTTTTGTGGTAACGCATGCGGACACAGGATAAATCCCTCCGCCTAATGCTTTACCCAATAATAACATATCTGGTTTCACATTTTCATGGTCGCAGGCAAAAAGTTCTCCAGTTCTGCATAAACCAGTTTGAATTTCATCTAATATCATTAAAACATTATGTCTTGTGCAAATTTCTCTTATATCCCTCAAATATCCTTCTGGAGGAACATTAACACCAGCTTCTCCTTGAATTGGTTCTACTAAAAAGGCAGCTACTTTTTCAGGGCCTATTTCTAAAATTGTATTTTCTAATTCTTCAGCATCTCCATAAGGTATAATAATAAACCCAGGTGTGTATGGTCCAAAATTTCCATAATACCGAACTGCTGAAATATCAGAACTAAATCCTGCAATAGTAATCGTTCGTCCGTGAAAGTTATTTCTACACACAATTATTATAGCTTCATTTTTTGGGATTTTTTTCTTAATATAACCCCATGCTCTTGCCATTTTAATACCAGTTGAAACTGCTTCTGTTCCTGTATTCATAGGTATTGACATTATTCCCGAATTATGAGGATCCTTAATATGTGGTCCTACAACCTCAGCTAACATTTTTAAAAAGGGTCCCATCTTATCATTATGAAACGCTCGAGAAGTTAAAGTAACTATATCGGCTTGTTCCTTTAGAGCAGCAATAATTTCTGGATGACAGTGTCCTGTATTTTGAGAAGAATAAGCTGATAAGCAATCTAAATATTTCCTTCCTTCAGGATCATACACCCAAACGCCTTCTGCTCTTGATATAACAACAGGAATAGGATGATAATTATGAGCACAATATTCAAGATCCATATCTATAAATTCTTTTGTGGTTGGCATTGTATACAACTTTTCTAATTTGATAATTAAGTTACTATTTAATTATATGAAAATATCCATTAAAATTTTAGATTTTTTATAGATTAGGGAATAATGCGGGATTTATCAAAATATCCCTATTTTGGTTACTTTTTTAACAGTAAGGTGAATATATAGAATTATATTAAAATTTAATTATACAATATCCTCGAAAAAGGTGATTAAATGTTTGATGAATTACAAACAATAATTTCTAAAGTCGAAGCTAAAGGGGCAGATTTTGTAGAAGCACGCTATGATGAGTTATTACTTAGAACGATAATAAAAGACAATGAGAGAATTCAAGAGTGCAAAGCAATGAAACGAGCTGGTGTCGGATTTAATGTATATTATAAAGGGGCTACGGGTTATGCTTTTTCAGCGGATTTATCTAAAACCATACTTGAACAGTCAGCTATAAGCGCTTTAGGTATAGCTAAAGCTAGTGCTTCAGCGGTTAGTATTAAATCTGAAATAGAACCCTTAGAACCGATAAAAAATGAATATTTTAAACCAAATATCAGAGAACCAGCTTGGTTAGTGGAAAATGACGAAAAATTGGAAATATTAAGTCGAATGGAAGACTCTATGAAAGAGTATGGTAAAGATATCGCATCTTTAAAAGCTCTTTATGGTGAATTATCTGGAGAGAAATTATTTTCTAATTCCGAAGGGACTGAGATTCATTGGCATCCTTACTTATTAGACGTAAGATGTGAAGTCACTAGCAAGACATCCCAAGGAGACCTTGTAAATGCTTCAGATCAACGATCAGGCTCAATAGGCTTAGAACACTTAAAAATGAAAAATTTTACCCCTGAAGATTTGGGAAAAAATGCCGCTGAATGGGCAAAAGAAAAAATAACTGCTAAAGCTGCACCAGCGGGCATTTTTCGAGCACTTTGCGAAAATTTCTTAGTTGGAGTTCTGGCTCATGAAAGTTTTGGTCATCTAACTGAAGGTGATTTTGTGGTTTCTAAAGGAACTCCAATTCATGATAAATTAGGAGAAACCCTAGGCTCTGAATATGTAACCATAATTGATGAGGGAACACCAAAACGAGATGAAAATATTTCTGGATTTTGGCTACCTTATGATGATGAGGGCATAAAAACAGAACATAATGTTCTTATAGAAAATGGAGTTTTAAAAGAATTTCTTCATTCACGATCTACAGCAAAATTGCTTAATGTAAAACCCACAGGTAATGCTAGAGCTGTTAATTTTACATTTGCCCCTATCCCAAGAATGAAAAACACCTATTTTATGCCAGGAGATCTTACTGAAGAGGAAGCTTTAAAACAATTAGGAAAAGGGATTTATGCTATTCAAACTTTAGGTGGACAAGTAGGCATGGATGGATCATTTTTTTTTAAGGCAGTTAGAGGGTATTGGGTTGAAAATGGAGAGAAACAATATCCTTTAAAAGATGTTTCATTAACTGGAAATATTCTTCAATTACTTAAAAATGTAGAGGGTGCTACGAAAGATTTAGTTATTTTTTCTACTTATTTTGGTGGATGTGGAAAAGATGGACAATCACCCCTTCCTGTAGGGCTTGGTGGTCCAAAACTGTTAATCAATAATGTTCGATTTGGGGGTGAAGACTAAAGATGATCATAGATTTTGATGATTGGGAATCAGATCTTCTTTCTCGTATCGATCGAGGTTTAAAATTTGGTTTATCTTTAGGAATTAACGCACTTGAACTTTATATCACCAATTTCCAATCGCTAAATATTAAAATAAAAAGTGGAATGATTGATGCAACTAAGGGAGGAAATATTGGCGTAGGTTGTCGTTGTGTAATAGGTAAAAAAGTAGGATTTGCATCTGCATCGGGAATTACTGATGCTGCTGTAAATTTTGCTATTGAATCTGCATTAAAAATTTCCAAAACATTAACTAAGGACGATGATCGATGGAAAAATTTTGTCCAATCTTCAGAGAAAGGTAAAGAAGGGGCTATAGACGAATCTGTTCTGGAAATTGAGAGTGAAAAAATTGTAAATGGTGCTAATTTGATTTTCAACGAAGCTAAAAATTACGATTCCAGAATATCATCCGTAAGAGGTGAAATCACAATTGGTTATGGAGCATTTGCTGTAGGAAATACGGAAGATCTTTCAAAATCCAGTAAAACTTCATTTGGAATGATGGATGCTATGTTTGTAGCTAAAGAAGGAAATAAGAGTAAAACGGGAATAAATATTGCAATAGGACGTGGAATCCCGAAATTTGAAGGATTTGGAAGAGCTGGAGCTGAGGAAGCATTAAAATTCTTAAAATCTAATCCACTTAATAAAACAGCTCAAATGAATGTACTTTTTAACAATTTAACAGCATCTCAACTGATACATGCAAGTTTAATAAACAGTGTGAATGGTAAAAGTGTTATTGAGGGAAGAAGCACTTTTGTTAATAAACTTAATACTCAAGTTGGTGTACCTTTTCTAACTATCAATGATGATGCTCAGATCCCAGAAGATCCTAAAATGGTAGCAATTGATGATGAAGGATTTCCGCGTAAAAAAACATTAATTATTGAAAAAGGAAAGTTAAAATCTTTTATTTTTAACCATTATTACAGTCAAATATATTCAGCAGATAATACAGGTAATGCTAATAGACAAGGACCTCAATCTTATGAATCAATGCCTTCGATAGCACCTACAACTATTTCAGTTAATCCTGGATATAAAAATATCGAGGAATTAGCTTCTGAAATTGAGAGTGGGATTTTAGTTACAGGCTATTTGATGGGGGAAGGACATTCTGATTTTGTATCTGGAGATTTTTCTATTGTGGCTCCAACATGTAATAAAATAGAAAACGGTGAAATTACAACTCCCTTAGAACCAGTAACCATCGCAGGAAATTTTTATAAAGGTTTTAATCAAATTATTGGCATAGGTAATGAAACTGAATTAACTTATAAAGGAAAGGTTCCTTCAATCGCATTTGATGGTTTTACAGTATCGGGTTAAATTTAATTTTCAATACTTATTTTTTATTCATATTCTTTCTTATTTGAACTTCTTTGATAAAATAAGTCGCTACAATTTCAGCATATGCACCAGGTCCAAATCCCGCATCATATCCAAGTTCTTTTGCTAATTCATTATTTATTCTTGCTCCACCACATATTAAAATAACTTGATCCCGTATTCCTTCAGCTTCCAAAAGTTCTACTAAATTAGTTAAGTTTTTGACATGGATATTTTTTTGAGTAACAGTTTGAGAGACAAGCAACACATCTGCTTTTAATTCAATAGCTCTTTTTACAAATTCTTCATTTGTTACTTGGCTTCCAAGGTTATACGTTTCAATCATTTCATATCCCTCAAGCCCATAATGTCCAGCAAAACCTTTCATATTCATGATTGCATCAATTCCTACCGTATGGGCATCTGAACCTGTTGATGCACCAAGCACAATTACTTTTCTATTTACTTTATCTTTTATATATTCATTAATTTCTTCTTTAGACATAACCTCAACGTCTATAGATTCTACTTGAATTTTACTGAAATCGATTGTATGAATCAAACTTCCATATACAACGAAAAATGTGAAATCTTTATCCAATGAAGCATGATATACTACAGTAGGATCCTCTAAACCCATTTTCAAAGCTAAAATTTTTGCTGCTACCATTGATTTTTCGCTATCTTCTACTGGAAGTGTAAAACTAATTTGAACTTTACCATCATTCATTGTATCTCCATAAGCTTTGATTCTTGTTAGATCAAGAGTTTTATCAAAATCTTTTTGTTCTGTAGAATACAATCCTCCTCCCATTTTAATTACCCCCTTTCTTTAATTCATTTATCATAAGTTCCATAAATGGATTATAATAGTCTTTCTCCTTTTTAATTACACCATCCAAACCCTTCCCTCCATCAATAGGCCTTTTAATACTAGCAAAAATACCTTTTTCAATCGTCTTAAACAATCCTTCTTTTTCAATTTCTTTTAACAAATTATATGCTTTACTTAATATTTCATTAGCTCTCTTTTCCATTAAACCCCCGTTTTTAAATTCTATTTCATCACTTATGGATTCCATATTATTGAAAATATATTTTGCATTTTCTATTGATAAGGCTCTATCTGACATAAAAGGCGTATGGATAGCCTCTGTTAACATGCCAAGTAGATGGATTTTTTGATTAGTCATAATAGTTATTATATTGAATAGAACATCTTGAATATGACCCTTGAATATATTCCCTGTCTTAAATTTTGTGGGGGGCATATATTTAAGGGGAGCTTTTGGAAATATTTCTCGTGCCATTTGAGCTTGCGCAAGTTCATATAAGAAACCATTGTTCAAATCCGGATTCATTTCAAACGCATGGCCTAACCCCATTTGTTCTTCTTTTAAACCAGCAAGTAAAGCAAATTGTTCATTAATAAACTGAGAAGCTAGAACGGTATGAGCCGCTTCATAAGCGTCTGCGGTTGTTAAATAATTGTCTTCTCCTGTATTGATTATTATACCAGCATAAGCGTTTATTATCCTTGAAAAATGTTGATCAATGATTGTTCTTTTCATATTAATATCACGGAAAAGTATCCCATAAAGCGCATCGTTAAGCATTACATCAAGCCTCTCAAAAGCGCCCATAATCGCAATCTCAGGCATACATAATCCAGAGCAATAATTAGTTAATCTTATATATCTCCCTAATTCTTCCCCAACTTCATCTAAAGCATTCCTCATAAGTCGGAAATTCTCTTGAGTAGCATAAGTTCCTCCAAAACCCTCTATTGTTGCTCCATAAGGAACGTAATCAAGTAAACTTTGAACAGTAGATCTAATAACTGCAATTATATCTGCTCCTTGTCTAGCTGCAGCTTGAGCTTGAATGATATCTTCATAAATATTTCCTGTAGCTACTATTACATAGATTAATGGCCCTTCCTTATCACCGTATTTATTGAGTAATTCATCTCTTTTTTTTTTATTTTGAGCTATTTTTATCAGAGTTTCTTGAGCAATAACATTTATAGTTGCTTTAATTTCTGAAAGGTTATTTAATGGTAATGTTGTTAAATCTAATTCTTCTTTTGCTATTTTTTCTGCCATCTCTTGTGGAGTAAAATTTGTTTGTAATATAGCATTTCCAATAAAAATTGCTGCACCCCTTTCAAGCCCTTTTCCTTTCTTTATATTATTTACGACAATATTCGGCAATGGAATATCAAATTCATCAACTCCATTAATACCAAATAATCTACATACCGTTCTTTCAATTGTAGTAGTTGTATTTAGATCAATAAAGTTTTGAGTATCTAACGCTATAGCTTTTGCTGTTTTTCTAGCTTTTTCTACTATTGAAAAATTCAAATTAAGCTTACTTTTCATATTTTTCTCTTTATCATTCATTTTAACCAATGAATTTTTGATTTTTTTAAAAAATTTAATTATCCTCTACGAGATTATAAACTGGAATATTTAGATTTTCCTTTAATTGTTTTAAAAACTTATCTTTATTAAATTCATATCCATCTGGAGAGGTAGGATTTATTGTTACTGCAATTATATTTATAGGGGTTAATACTTTCAAAATACCTCCCTTTTTTTGGAATTTTTTCATTATATTTTTACTGAGAAACAATTTTGTAGCATTTTCTACCAAAAAAGTAACTCCTTTATACTTTTCAGTAATTTGCATTAAGTCTTCTAATAATTTATCGGTGATAGCTCCTTTTATAACGACATATTTTGAATTTTTTTCTAAATTATCAGCAATATCTTTTGCAGAATCTAAGGATGTTAATACATCTATTAATTTAACAGAATTTTCAATATCAATAATACCAATTTTAGTTTTTTTTAATACATCATTGACTAGATCTACTATTTCCTGATTTTTCTCATTCACTAAACTTAATAATTCAATAATATGTGTTGTTATATCTATGACATCTTTCATATTTTCTGAAACAGATGCTCCGGTTGAGAGTATAGTAGCATCTGAGATTAAAGGTGTCGCATATGATCTTCTATCAAATGCTCCATCAATTAGAATTAGATCACACCCTAAATCTTTTAATTCTAAACATATGTGATGTAAATAGTTATTTATGGAAGGACCAGCTAATTCAATAAATCCTCCTGTTAAAGCCTTTAAAATTAATATTTCTCCTAATGGAGTATTAAATTTTGTAGGTTTAATTATTTCGAAATTTATTTGACTTTCTTCAAAACACTGTCTTGCTGTTGCTATATAAGTACCTTTTTTAATAAAAATTCGAGGTTTAGGTAATTGAGTTATAACATCATATTTTTCTCCATCCCTTCCGATGGAAGTAAGACCAAGCTTATATTTTTCTGCCAGATTTGAAATAAGATAATTTAATGTGGTCGTCTTACTAACATTTTTAGCGAGCCCTATAATTGAAATAATGGAGAATTTCGTAATATTATTAAGAAAAGTAGTCATAAAGTCCATTTTCTCGCCAAAACTATTAGTTTTTATGATGATAACAAAAATAAAACTAAATTGTTTAAACTTTAGAATTATTTAGTGAGTTTTTTCCTTCTTAGTTTTCTTTTTAGATCTGCGGGTTCAATAGTAACTTTTTCACCGCTCAATAATGCACTAACACCAATTTGTTTTTCACAATCTTCACAATGACAATTAGGAATATAATCTTCTGGTTCCTCATAAGTTGTAATAACACCTTCAAAATTCCGTAGCACTACACGTTTATGTCCTTGAGAAATTGTGTAATCTGGCATTACAGGAATTTTTCCACCCCCTCCAGGAGCATCTACTACGAATGTGGGTACACATAATCCTGATGTATGTCCTCTCAGACCTTCAATTATTTCAATACCTTGGGCGACACTAGTTCTAAAGTGTCCTAATCCTATAGAAAGATCACATTGGTAAATATAATATGGTCTAACTCTTATTTTTACTAATTCTTGTACTAATTTTTTCATAACATGAATACAATCATTAATACCTCTCAATAAAACAGATTGATTTCCAAGAGGCATTCCAGCATCTGCTAGCATTTCACACGCTCTTGTAGAATCTTTTGTGATTTCATTAGGATGATTAAAATGTGTATTAAACCAAATAGGATGATATTTTTTTAACATTTCACATAATTCTGGAGTAATACGGAAAGGATTTGTAACTGGTGCTCTAGATCCTATACGTATTATTTCAACATGAGGAATTTCTTTTAATTTCTTTAAAATATCTTCTATGTTTTTATCAGATCTTATTAAAGCATCTCCCCCAGATAAAAGCACATCTCTAACAGTAGGAGTATTTTTGATATACTCTATACAAGCATCTATTTGAGATTGGGGTGGAGCCATATCATGATGACCAGCAAATCTTCTTCTTGTACAATGCCTACAATACATGGAACAATTTTCGGTAACTAAGAATAATACCCTATCAGGATAACGGTGGGTTAATCCTTCAACAGGAGAATCGATATCTTCACTAAGGGGATCTTCGAGATCACCGAGATATCGTTCCAACTCTTGAATTGTTGGAATTGCTTGTTTTCTTATTGGATCATAAGGATCATTAGGATCGATTAATGATAGATAATAAGGTGTAATTGCCATTCTATACTCTTGTAGGATTCTAGGATCATCTTCTTCCTTGGTTAATTTGAGGTACTTTTTAAGTTCTTCTAATGTTGTTATCCTATTTTTAACTTGCCAACGCCAGTCATTCCAATCATCATCACTTATATGACCAAATAAATCTTTACGTCTATTTACTTTCATAATTTTTCTTAATATTTTTTTACTTCAACTTAACAATTAATTAAACATATTTTTGTTCAAATATCTTTCGAAACTTATTATAGAATTCGATTAAAATTACCTATATTTCTCTTCAAATATTTTTTTTAGTATCTCGGATTCATTTAAAAGATCTAGGGTAGTTTTTACATGATTTACTGTATACCCATTTCCAATTATCATTGTCACATCTTTACCTACTCCTTCAGCACCTAATGCTGCTTTTGTAAAGCTTGTAGCCATAGAAAAGAAATAAACAATTCCTCCATCTCTTACTGGTAAAATACTTGACATTTCAGTATTAGGAATACTTAAGCAGTTTATCGAAATATCTACCTCTTGTCCATTATTTACTTTTAATGTTTCTTCTAACACATTTACCGGCTTTAAAACATCAGCTATAATTATTTCGTCACAAAATTCTGTAATTTCGAGGAATTTGGCTCTTTTTTCATTTCTAGCTTGACCAATAATTTTTCCTGTTTTTCCAACCATCTTTTTAGCCATATAGGAACACATTAGCCCTGATTTTCCAGTAGCACCAAGGATTAATATTGTATTATCTTCTTTTACAAGGTTCTTTACTTGAGCTGGAGCGCCAGCAACATCAAGAGCTGCTAAAGCTAAAGTATCTTCCATATTTTTAGGAAGTTTAGCATAAATCCCACTTTCAAATAATATTGCTTTACCTTTAATTTCAACACGGTCAATTTCTGGATAAATTTTAATGATTTTATCTATTCTAAGAGGTGTTAGAGAAAGAGAAACTAATGTAGCAATTTTTTCTCCAACTTTCAAATCAATTTTATCTTTTAGAACATCTCCAATTGCTTCAATTTTGCCAATTAACATCCCTCCTGAACCTGTAACTGGATTTTGCATTTTTCCTTTTTCATCGACAATTGCAATTATTAATTCTTTAATTTTCTCAATATCGCCTTTTGTTACTTGTTTTAATTGTGTAAAACTAGCAGAGTCTATATTTAAGTAATCAACATCGATTAGAATTTCATTATCGTATAGTTCCATATCATTTGATATTTTATTTGCTGATTGTGGTAAAGCACCAATTGGTTCAATTACTCTATGTGTCCCATATTTATTTCCCTTTTTCATTGTTTAATCACCAACTACTAATCCTAATTGAATTCTTATAATCCTAAAATTTTTCTTGTATCATAAGGAGATGCAATATCTCTACCAAGCTCATTCGCGATTCTTACTACTTTCTCTACTAATTGGGCATTAGATTCAGCCAATTTTCCTTTAGAGATATAAAGGTTATCTTCAAGTCCTACTCTAACATGACCTCCCATAACTATTGCCAATGTAGCCATAGGAAATTCATGTTTGCCAATCCCCGTGACTGTGTATGTAGAATTTAAAGGTAGAGTTTCCACTAAAAAATTTAAATCTCTTGTTGAAGCAGTAATTCCTCCGTTTACTCCTAAAACTAAGTTAAAGTGCATTGGATCCTTAATAAATCCTTTCTTACGTAATCTTAATGCCATATCTACCATTCCTTTATCAAAACACTCCAATTCTGGTTTAATTTCTCTTTTATACATCTCCTCAGCAAAGAATTTTATTGTAGTTTCTGTATTAACAAATATTTCATCGCCCCCAAAATTCAAAGTCCCGCAATCTAAGCTAGCTACTTCCGGAGGAGGTTCTAAATATATTGGTTGAAGTCGTTCTTCATTACTCATACCGATCGCTCCGCCTGTTGAAGGCATAACAATCACATCTGGGCATCTTCTTTTAATTTCTTCGATACATACTCTAAATCTTTTCTTACTTTGAGTTGGAGTTCCATCATTCTCTCGTACATGTAAATGGATAATACTAGCACCAGCAAGAAAGGATGCTTCAGCCTCATTCCCGATTTCCTTGGCAGTGTAAGGGACATTTGGATTTTGTTCTTTAATTACTTCTGCTCCACAAATTGCTGCTGTAATTATAAGTTTTTCCATAAATTTTTCATCAATTAATTTATTTTAAATAATGATTTTATAACATTTTTTTAATCTCTGCGAATGATTCTGCTATCATATCTGCGGCATAATCTAAATCCTCATATGTATGCCGATAACAGATATAACCATGATGAAATGGTTGTAAGAAAACTTTACGTCTGATAAGTTGTCGATAAAACTCTTCTCTCAATTTTCTATATAGAAAATTAGGATCGGCAGTAAAAGTGATATAGGGCATCCATGGTTGTCCTGAATATATACATGGAATATTAAAATCTTGAATACTTTCTTTCACTCGCTTAGCAAAATAGTTACCCTTCTCACTAATGTTTTTTAACACATTATCACGTTGTAATATTTCAATTGTTTTGAGGGATGCGATTTGAGCAAGGCTATTAGGGAAAAAAGTTGAGCTTAAAAATACTTTTTCTACTAAGACATCCATATATTCTGCTTTTCCTACAAGTGTGCTTATTGGATAGCCATTTCCCATGGCTTTTCCAAATGCAGCAAGATCAGGAATGACGCCATACATTTTTTGTGCTCCTCCCATGTCTACCCTAAAGCCTGTTCTTATTTCATCATAAATTAATAAAGCATTATTGTCAGTTGCTAATTCACGTATTCCTTCCAAGAAACCTAATTTGGGTATCTCAACTTCTCGACCCCCTGGTGTATGTATCGGATTCACAATAATAGCTGCAACTTTATCTTTATGATTTTTAAATAATTGTTCGATTTCTTCTAAGTGATTAAATTCAAATTCATAAAAATCTTCAAATAGCTTCTTAGGTATTCCCGCCTCAATTCCATGGACCTCACTGAAGGCATCATACCAACCATGATATCCACAGCTAAAAATTTTTTCCTTTTTCGTATATGCTCGTGCAACTCTTATTGCTGCTGTTGTTGCATCAGTGCCCATTTTCATTAATACCATTTTTTCACAGCAAGGTATTAGATTTCTAAGTACTTTAGCTAATCGGTTTTGTATTGGTTGGGTTAATGACATACAAAAACCTTTATTTTTTATTTGTTCTATAACAGCTCTATCAATCTCTTCCTCTTGATGGCCGATAATTATAGGGCCATATGCGCAGAGCATATCAATATACTCATTTCCATCGACGTCAATCACTTTTCCTCCTTTTGCGGTTTCAAAAAATATAGGATATTCTCCCTCAACAAAATTATAAGGTCTACGAATACCTAATATTGCCCCTGGAATTAAGCTCAGCGCTTCTTCATACAATTCAAATGTCTTTTTTAAATTTAGTCTATTAACCATAAAAATTCTCCATTTTTTTCTTTAAAACACGTAAGTAAGAAATATAATAATTGAAATATTTTAAATGAATTTTTTCTTAAAATCGGGAATCTAATATCTCATAAAAGTTTAGATGATATTAATTTAATTTCATAAGGGGTATAATACCTCTGTTTTATAATAAATAAAAGAAGTATTTTAGTATCGTCTTTTTTATTCTTAATTTGGTAATTTCAAGAAAAGGTGATGGAAAAATTCCAAAATTAGTTTGTAAAGTTTGTGGAAGTGAGCATGAAGTTCCTACATGCTGCGATAAATCTATGATTGTGAAAGAAGGATACTTACTATGTTGTTGTAATACAGAAACTTGTGGGTATCAACCTATTCCTGAATGTTGCGGGATTACAATGGAATATTTTGGAGATTAGTAAAATCACAATAAAAAAAATGATAATAAAAATAAGATTAAAAAAAAACTACCATACTAAATTATTAATGACGTCTTTAGTTCTCTCAGCTTCTTTTTTACCTAGTACCTTCCTTATTCGTAAATCATTAATAGCTTCATCAAGTTGAGTATCAAGATTTTTTATATCCATAAGATTACCAGTTTCTCCACCTTTTTCAACAAGGTTTATCATAGCATTATCTTTGTTCATTAAATCTCTCAATTTAGTTCTAAAAGCATCTGTAACTTTGGTTCTATGAATTTTACCTTTTTCGATAAGCATAGGTAATACAGGAGCCCTCTCTGTTGTTCTACGTGTATTTGGGTCTATAAAGTAAAAAATGAACATTGGAACACCAACAACTACATTTTGAGTTTTAATTTCTATAGAATAATTCTTAAAAAAATCTTGAACTCCTGTCATCTCGCTATCTTTTACCTTCTCGAGATTATCTAAGCAAGATTGTTTTTCTACTTTTATTTTAGCTACAGTATCTTCAGCACTGGTTAAATCACTGCTTAATTCACTATGCTTCGAGTCAATTTTACTTTTTACTTCTGATATTTTTTTTTCTAACTCTCTAATCTTTTGTTGCTTAGTTTTTTCTAAATCGCTTATTTCTTTCTGGACATTTTTTCTTAATTGAGCAAGTTCACTTTTATATCTACTTATTGAATTACCTAAATCTTGATATTTGATATCTAAATCCTTAACCGATTCTTCTACTTCAAATAGATCATTTTTATTTATAGCATTTCTAATACGATCAATACTGGTTTTAATTGCATTATTATTGTTATAAAAATCACTTGATTTATCATTAATTTTATACTTACCAGATTTTACTAATTCTTCTGGGGAAGTTTCTATTTTTCTTGCTTTTTCCGCCTCTAATTCCTTATTAAGTAAGGCCAATTGCTTTTCTTCTTCACTAGTATCCACTTTTTTACCCCGTATCTTATCAGCATCTTGGCCTCCTCTTTGAATCCATACATCGCATAGTTTTGTAATACTCGTACCATAGTCATCAAGCATTCTAACATCTTTTTGAGAAATGTATTCTAAAATTTCTGGTACAATTTTTGCTTGATTAATACTCTTTGGAATGGGCCCTCCCTCTAAAGTAAAGTAGGGTTCTCCAAAAGAACCGATACCATATTGGTTTAGGAAAAAGTTCTTAAAATATTCGACTTCACCAGCACTAAATAATGCTTCCTGTATTACTGTACCTCTTTTAAAAAATTTACTTTTTTTTAAATAACTGCTATTATATGACTGTAAAGCACTTAGAAATGATACTGGATCCGCACCCTTTATTACATTTTGGGGAGGTGGTGGCATTTGAGAAAATTTACCAAAATTAAATTTCTCTTGTTTATTTAGTAAGTAACTGCAGACGCATGCTCTAGTTTCATTTAAAGGTACTAACTTTACTGGCCAGAAACAAATAGAAATTCTATTTATTTTTCCTAGTTTATTTAGAGTTTTTCCATAAATGTTTATACATTCGATTAATGCCATCGCCATTTCATCCAGTAAAGTAGCTCTGGAACGAGCAGAAATGACTTCGGAGATATTAATTAAGAAAGGAATAATTTTATCAACCATATTTGAATCACATGCCGGTTCTATATTAATTCTTAAAAAGAGCTAAATAATTAAATTTTTGGTTTT
>JAEOTA010000044.1 GCA_016840085.1 Promethearchaeota archaeon | reverse complement strand
CCTCAAATACTCCATAAAACTTCATATAAATTACTGATTTGACTTAAGAAAATAAGAAAATAATGTCGGATTAAAGTTTAAAGGTGATTGAAGATTTAAAAAAAGAAGGTAAATTAAAAATTATCATAATTTGAAAAAAGAAGATTTTATAAATTCAATAATTTGCATGATCGGGGAAAATATTGGCACGATAGCAAACTTAATGGCTGTTAATAATAATATTTCAAGCATTGTCTTCTGTGGAGGATTTTTAAGAGAAAATAAGATAATAACCAAAATTCTATCCCTCATTTGTAGAGTCAACAAGAATAAGACAATTTTCTTAAAAAATTCAGAATTTTGTGCCGCTCTCGGAGCTCTTTGTTTATAAAGTGTGCGCCGATTTGGAGATTTCTACTCATCGAATATAAATTCTAGTAAAAACACTATAAATCGGCGCATTTTTAATTAAAACGTGAATATCATAGGAATAAAAAGTTATTTAAAGGTATTTCATCAAATTAATGAATTTAATTTAGAGTTAAGTACCCTGTGAGTGCTTTTTAAGTAAATCTTCATCAGTTTTACCCATTTTAATAGCTAATTCAGCTATTATTGCATCTAAATAACAGAAAGCTGCTTGTTCAAACATGGTTCCTTCGGGTGTAAGAGACGCTGTATCGCCAGATGCTTTATCTCGCTTGCTCCTTCCTTTAAGCTTAATGGTTATGTCTCCAACCCGACCTATAACTGTTTCAGGATGTGAAGTGATTGTTACAATTCCGTATGGTTTAACTGTATTCACATAATTATTGAGTAAACTAACAACTATACTAGTAGTACCAGAACCAGAAAGAACAACTAAGATATCATTCTTACTTAATGCGGGCATTGAAGCTAAATTAGTGACTATATGAACTTCAGCTCCTAAATGAACTAATCGTGTCGCAAAACATTGTAATATAAAAGCACTCCTACCAGAGGCTAATAAGAAAAATCTACGTCGATTTATTAACCCATCATGTAATAAATCTATAAATTTTTGTGTATGTTTGAAATTCTTGTCTAAATGAGCTATGTTAGCCTGTATATTATTCATAATCAATTCCATAGATTTAAAAAGAATCTTCTTTGCTTTTCCATTTACAATAATTTCGTTAGTTTCAGTCATTTTTGATTAATTATCAATTCTTAGTGGTATATTTAAAATAATCATAGAAATAAAATATACATTGTGGTTAATTGTAGTTTTTTACTAAAATTTTTAAACCCCATTATCAATGCATTAATCTTGCTTTAAGAACATTATAGAAATGAATTTCACTATATCAATTGAAATTAACAGTCATGAAAAGTGGACTTGGAAAATATGGGAGGAATAATCTCTCCAATAAGCTTAAGAGAATTATTCAATATCGTTATTTCCTATTCTCGAAAGAAATCTAGAAGTTTAAATAAAATAGACTCATGAGAATGAACAATAAGGAAAAAAAGAAAAAAAATTAAATTATTATTTTGTCTCTAAATTTTTTTATATGTACTTAATAGCCAGGAGCAAGTCATTCTTGGTGATTTTCTTCCTATTCGCATGCATTGTAAATGTTCTTGCTTGTTCGGTTAATCCACTAGCAGTTTTTTCTAAATGATCGATTAATAAATCAACTGCGTTTCGTGCTACTATTGATGCACCTTGTTGCTTCATCAATCGACGGATTGGGCTCCAAGCAAAAGAATGTTTTTTCTTTGCCATAATTTATTCCTCCAATTTTTTTAACTTATTTTTTAAGAATTTAGATTTTTAATTTTTTTTTAGTTTATTTTTAGAGTTTCTTAGATAATATAATATCTGAAGAGTTATTTAAATGTTATGGCAAATCAGAAGACTCTGAAGAGTGAAATGAAAAAAAAATTACGACAAAAAATTTTTGTTTCAATTAAAGAGTCTTCATCTATGATCATTCAATAGCTGATCATTCGAAAATAATGAGGTAATTTTTTTAGGATGATAATAATTCAAAGATTCATTAAGGTAAAATGGCTTTCTATCTTGGTATCACTATGATTCAATGGCGAAGTACTAAAATTAAAATTAAATAAAGTTATCCTTAATGAATATCTTATCATCACTTATCTGATCATATTATAGTCAATCATTCAAAAAAGATGAATTAATTTTTGTAATATCATAATTATTCGGATGCCAATATTGAGTAAATGGTCTTTAATCTTAGTTTCATTATAATTCAATGAGGAATTAAAAAATGTTTAATCGAAAAAAATCATCCCCATATAGGTATCATATTATTAATGATGTGATCATATAGATTAAGACATGAGTGAAATTAGAAGTAAAAATTGATTTCAATCTAGAGATCATATAAGTAATTGTAATATGAAAAATTAAAGCTGTTGATGAAGAAAAAAAAATTTCAGTATGTTTTAACACAAAGAGTTAAATTTTATAATTTAAAACACAAATTTTAATTAATTCTTTTTATTTATAATATCAAAATAAACTTAATAACTTAATAATTCAATAATTTAAATTTGAAAAGGTAATTTCAATGGCTGAACAGCAGATAATGATTCCAGGTGCGACGGGGGTTGCAATTAAATGTAAGGATGGTGTCGTGCTTGGAAATGATAGAAGAGCAGTTTGGGGGTACACTGTGACAAATAAAATGACAAGGAAAGTCTTTAAGATAACTGATTATATTGGTCTTACAGCTTATGGATTGATTGGTGATTTCCAAATATTAGTGAAAATCTTACGTGCTCAAGCAAACCTATACTTATTAGATGCGGGAGAACGTATATCTACTAAGAGCATGGGAAAGATGGTCTCAAATTATCTTTACTCTCGTAAGATGATGCCATTATTAACTAACTTAGTCGTAGCGGGTATGGATAAGGATGGTCCAAAATTATATACATTAGATGCTCTTGGAAGTTTAATGCCTGAGGATTATGGAACAACCGGAACTGGAATGTTATTATCAATTGGTATTTTAGAAGCAGAGTATAAACCTGACATGACAGTAGCTGTTGGTGAAAAACTGGTTGAGAAAGCAATCCGTAATGCAATTAAGCGGGATGTCATGTCTGGTAATGGGTTAGATCTTCTGACAATAACGGAAAAAGGAGCAGAAGAGAAATACTTTGAAATAAAGGAAATTGGGGAATAATTTTTTTTTTTTGACTTGTTTTTGAAGTGCAAAATAACAGTTTTCCTTTTAATCATTAATAATTTATTATAAGAATTCTTACTCATTATATAGATTAGAGGCTCAATAACAGGTTAGATGATCTTGAAATTATCCAATAATTCGTTCAACGACCCTAGAGAGATTAACACTTTTACGAAAGATGAAATTTTAAAGATTAAAGCTACTTTAACGGAATTCAAATCAAAAAAAGTTGAAGAATCAGAGATTCATGAATATATTGAATCAAACTTAAAATTACCACCAAGTGTTTTAAATTTATATTCTGAGTATTTAGAAAAAATAAGTAATTTTCTAGATTTATATATATTTAATTCAGAAGCGAAAGATAATATAGAATTATTTTACCATGTAAAGTCTGGAATACTTAAAGAACTAAATTACATAATCCAAAACCTACAAAATGCGAATTCAAATTGTTCGAATATTAAAAGAATTATAAAAAACAGTAATGTTTATCTAAATGATTTAATATCACGAACGATAGAACTACTTCGGAAGAGTAATGAAATAGCTTCTAATATAATAAATTCATTAAAAGAAGTTAACACTGTATACGATGATTCGATATATTTATGGATTGAAATAAATAAAATCAAGAATCTTAATTTTAAATTAAATGAATTACCGAATGATTTAACAAAATGGGATGAATTTAAAGAATTTTTTACGTTTATAGAAAGCTTACATGAAGTAGGTTTAAAGAGAAGAAAAAAAGATAAAAAGGAATTATTATTAACAGTTCATTTCGATGAAATCTATCAATATTTTTTATCGATGGACGAAAAAGACATTAGATTTTATTTTGATTTAATTTATCTCTTAGATCTAAACAAGATCATCGAAAAATATCAAGGAGATGAATTTATAAATATACTTGAAAGAAAAGAAGTTATCGAAAATCTTAAGAGATTCATAAAACCTTTACTTAAAGAATTAATTTTGAATAAATTGCACGATATTCTTATTGAAATTAATGAATTAGAGATTGGAGAGAAAGAAATAGAGCTTAACGCTGATACACTTAAAACCCAAAAAATTCGAATTTTTTTACCAAAAATTGTGGATTATTATGTTCTGGGATTGGAAAAGAAATTCCAAGAGAAAATTCATGATATTGATGAATCAGAAGAGTTTGAGAAAATTACAAACTTTTATTATGAGAAAATTGATGAATTTTATTCAAAAATCCAAGAGATCGAAGATTGGGTATTATCATTAGAAAATTATCTTAAACCTTATGAAAATATTACAGATCCATATAGAAAGATCTTTTCAAGTATAAACTCCGAAATACTCCGTAGGAAAAATGATTATTTAACATTTATCAAAACTGTTGAAGATGAAGAGATCAGAGTAGATATTAGAAAATTTATTAATGAAAAAATTTCAGAGGTTAATGATTTAATCAGAAACTATGAAGATGAAGCATCAGTAATTATTAAGGAAGAGTTTCCTCAATTAAAAACAATTAAGGACATTTTAAATGATTATAGTGGAAAAATTCAGCAAATAAAAGAAAACGTTTATAAGAAATTAGATTCGGTTAAAACGCATGATATTGATATTTATCAGGTAATAAAACGTTGGGAGGATAATTTTAACCGTAAAAAGCAACAATTAACCTTTCTTATATCTCTTTTAATAAATAAACTATTAAAAAGTTTTAAAGAATTACTTGATAAAGAAGGAATCTTATTTGCAACAATTACCGAAATTACTGAGCAAACTGAAAATTTTGAACAATTACCTTTAAATTTTGCATTATCTGCTTATTTAGCAGAGAAATTGAATGAGGAAGAATTAAAAGAGAGAATCTCTGAGTTACAATCAAAGATTAACCAATTAAATAATTCTTTAGGGCTCTATCAAGTGGAATTATCAAAATTAGATAAAATTTTGTCAAACCGAGTGCGTATGAGCAAAGGTATATCCCGATCAGATGTTCAATGTACAGTTTGTCATAAATACATCGATTTTGCCAAAGACAAGATAATTACTTGCCCGTTCTGTGCTAGTACATATCATTATCTATGTGTAGCATTTTGGCTTTCTGAACATAATTCATGTCCGATGTGTCAAAACAATTTTCTAGAACCTTATTCTGGAATGTTTGAAAGTGAAGATAATCAATAATAATTAAATTTTGAAATTAAACATTCATTTTTCTATTTTTAAAAAACTTGATACTTCATTTCCTCGAACGGAAAAATTAGAATCTATAAATATTGTTAGAGCGTGTAATGGGACATCATTATTAGTATGACAATGGATATATCTTAAAGGCCAATGGGTGATTTTCGATGTATCTATTTTTAGAATATCGATATCTCTTCCATAAATTTTCTTTTTGCACACTGGACAAATAGTAAGTAATTTTCGAATTAAAATTGGACGAATTCTTGAAGCTGTTAATTTTTCTCTCATAAAAATCAGGGAAATATATATTATCGAATATGGCGATCCTATTTTTTAAGGATTAGGAAACGAACCATAATAAAATTTCTTAATAATATTGAGATCATACAACAGGAGGAACTATGATAATGCTAATTATTAAATAAATTCCAAATATTATCATAAAACCTCCGCAAATTATTAACACGTATTTATAGATTTTTGGGTTTAAACTCTTTCCTCCAAAATATACAAACGTAGAGATTGGTAAATACCAGACAATATCTCCTAATTCATGGCCAATAAAAAATAGGAGTATTCCTATAGGATTTTTAAAACTAATATTAAAGGAAATCATAAGGCTTAAACCAATGACTGCCCACCAAAACTCCCAATAAGGATTACTTACACTAACAATAATTCCTCCTAAAAAGCTATTACCTTTATATCCTTTAAAGCTATTTTCTTCTAGATTAAAATCTACATTAAAATCAGTATTGTATAGATTCTTAATAACTAAAACTCCAAAAATGACTAAAAAAAGACTGCCTATAACTCCAATAATAGTTAGAAATAATGCATTTTGAAAAAAAAGTGTTGCACCCGCTAATAGTGCAATAATTAAAATGAACTCGATTGTGGCATGCCCTAAAACAATAAAGATTCCTGCTAAATATCCTCTCTTTTGTTTTATGGACTTATAGATTGTAAAAGTTAATAACGGGCCAGGAGATAATGCACCTGTTAAAGCTACAATAAAAGAAATAAGTAAAATTTGAAGCATAATTTATTGGTGTGAATCTAATGATTTATTCTCTAATTTAAAATGAACAAATCAATCTAAAAGTCCACCCACTAAAGCTAACACGACTATGATTATAACAATAATAGGGATAATTAATAAAATTGTCATCCAATATGCTTTTAAGAATCCTTTTCTAACCTGTTTAACACCTTCTCTCCAATCTTCTCGTGTCTGTTCTTGCCAACTTTGAATATCTTGTTGTATCTTTTTCTTCCGAGTTTCCCATTGCTCTTTTGATTCTATTTGTTTCTTTTCCATTTCAACGTTCCATTTTTTAATCTTATTATCCCAGTCTTGTTTCATATCTTTGAAGAATTTATTAACTTTTTCAGTATTTTCTTCAAATAATTCCTTATTCTTCATTGATTGTCCTTTCAATGAGTTTTGAAAGTCATCAAATCCGCCTTTTATTCCATTGACAAAGCTTTTCCATCCTTTTGCAAAAGGATTTTCTTCTGATTTTTCTTTTTCAGATTCCCTTAAATTATTTTCATTGCTCATATTTCATCTAAAAGTTTTTTTACTATTTAAATTCACTAAATTTCTTACATTTTCATAATTTAATTACTTATTGATAGATAGGTTTTAGATACATTATAAATAATCTCTAAATATCTCATGAAATTTAATTATATTCAGAAAACACCTTTATATGATGCGTTTTCAGAAATAGGGAAAAGAATTTTTTTACCTGACGGAATTTTCTATTGGTCTGGAAGGGCAAAAAAAGAAGCAGATTTAATAGGAACAATTGGTTCTGCTTATGCTTATGAACATGATTTCATTGATGGAGGACGCTCTGAGTGGATACCATGTTATCTCAAAGATATTTTAGAATATTCTAGTTTAGCAGTTAAAGAAATAATTCCATATGCTTCTATTGGTGGATTAAATGAAACCAGAGAAGTTTGGAAACAATGGATAATTAGAAAATCGTTATACGATGATAAATCAGAAAAAAGCTTGTTATACAGATTAGAGAAGTATATCTCAAATCCAATTATAACCGCAGGGGTTACAAATGGAATATTTCAGAGTTGTGTTATGTTTTTGAATCCTGATGAAATAATTATATCACCAAATAAAAGATGGGGCAATTATGACAATGTTATTACAAAATTTATCGGTGCTAGGATTAAATCATTTGATTTCTTGGAAAAAAATCATATTAATATTAATGGATTAGAAACGGCAATTAATGAAACCGCAAAAATTCAAGAAAAAATTGTTATTATCTTAAATTTTCCAAATAATCCTACTGGATATGTTCCTACAAATGAAGAAGCTAAAGAAATTGTAAATTTACTAAGAAAAAGTCAAAGAAACACTGGTAAGCCGATAATAGTGATAATAGATGATGCATATGAACCCTTTATCTATTCTAAAAACGTTTTAAACAGATCTTTATTCTATGATCTACACCAACTAGATGAAAATATAATACCAATTAAATTAGATGGAATTACTAAAGAATTACTAATATATGGTGGAAGAGTTGGATTCATAACCATTGGAATAAAACCAAGTTGGATAGAAAATGATGAACAGTTAGAAATGTTAAAATCTGAAATTCAAAATAAATTGGAAGGGTTTAACCGAGCCACAATATCGAATTGTAACCATTTTTATCAATCGCTCACTCATAAATTATTTAGTGATAAAGGTGTAGAGCATATTATCAAGTCCAGAGAAAAAGTAAAACAATTACTGGAAAAAAGATATAAAAAAATCAATGCTGAAGTAGGTAAAATAAATAATCCGAATATATCAATTGATCCAAACTCGGGTGGTTTTTTTCTGTTTATGAATTTAAATCCAAAAAAATATAGAGCAAATGAATTCGCAGACTATTTATTGACAAAATATAAGGTTGGTATAATCCCTATTGAAAAATTAGACGAGAATATCAATGGAATTCGTATTGCATATTGCTCAATAGACCTTGCTGAAATACCTGAATTAATAAAAAGGATTAATTTAGCTCTAAATGATTTTTAGTATATTTTTATAATACAAAATATTAATAAAGCACAATTTTTAGGATATTTTTATAATACAATATTTTTATAAAGTAATTAAAAAATATTATTTTTAAAAAAATTGTAAAAGTGAAAATTAAGTATGAAACTTTACCTAATTGACAAGGGAGAATTGAAAGAAATTAATAAAAACATTTTTAGTTCTGGAGACGTTTACCTCTTAGATGCTGAAAATACAATATATGTTTGGATTGGTAATAAATGTTCTGTCGATGAAAAGACGGCGGGTGCAGCTCAGGCTAGAACGCTGGACCAACAAAGAGGCGGTGCAGCAAAAATCATTACTGTAGATCAAGGACAGGAATCGAAGGAATTCTTAGCTGTGATCTCTTCTATGGGAGCAATGAAAATTGTGGAGAAAAATTATGCTAAAACATTATTAAAAGATGTAACAACTGGTGACTTCGCAGGTTTTACTGAATGGAGGAACATTATGTACCGTATTTCGTCAGAGGAATTTGAAGATATTAATACTATGAAAATGATTCAAGTTCCCTTTAAAAAAGAATCATTAGAATCAGAAGATTGCTTTGTTGCTGATTTAGGAAATAAGGTCTATATTTGGCAAGGAAATGCATGTACTACTACTGAAAAAGTAAGGGCTGGACAATGGGCACGTTCTATAGATGCTGATAGGGCGGGATTACAACAAGAAACAATCTTTGAGGAAGGTGATGACGCAGAATTTCTTACTGCTTTAGAGAGAGGTGAAGGTTATAAAGAATCTGATGCTGTGCAATTGAAAGCAGAATCCATATTAGAAGGCGAAGATGAGGATGATAGAATAGCTGCGGCAATTCAGCCCGAATTTAAATCTGAGGTCAAAGAAGTTACTCCAGAAGAAGTTAAAGCTGATATTTCAGAAGTAAGAGCTTCTGCTGCTGCACCGGGAATACCCGGTAGAACTGATGAATCTATCTTAACAATCGAAAAAATGGAGGGTCGAAGGAAATGTCCCGAGTGCGGAACAGATGACCCTCATATGATTCATGAGAGTGTAGATAAAGGGAATATCATTCTCGACTACCCTCGTATGTATGGAAAAAAATATACATGTGGCGCGTGTGGTATAATTTGGCGTGAGAAATAGCCCTAAAGTTTAAATCAAATATCTTTTCTTTCTATTTTTTTTTAAGAAGCTTAATTAGATTGAAGAAACCTAATTGAACTAATCTTCGCATTAAAAATAATCTCACAGTCACAGTATCCTCCATAGTATTTAAATAATTAAAAAGGAGTGGGTGCAAAATTCAGTGCTGGTGAGAAGATTGGATCATAATTTGCATCTCAATCTTTTGTTCTGATAGTTTTCCAGTCGAAATAAAAGAGTGAACCTTAATTTCCAGCGATAAACAGTTTTG